>JAVKCL010000031.1:0-121130 GCA_040222775.1 Pseudomonadales bacterium | reverse complement strand
TCGCAGCTCCGCCATGGAAGGGATGTGTTCGGTGAGCGTTGAGCTCTATGAAGACGCCGATGAATTCAAGGCGCTGGATGATGTAAAGAACCGTATTGATGCCATCGACACCTTTCCGGATGAGACCGAAAAGCCCATCGTCAACCTGGTGACCCCGGAACGCAGCGTGCTGTCGCTGGCCATTACCGGGCCTGAAGATGAACGCGCCTTGAAGGAACTGGCCAACCAGGTGCGAGACGACCTGGTGCAGCTGCCTGGCCTGACCCAGGTCGACGTTAAGAACACCCGTGCCTATGAGATTTCCATCGAAGTATCGGAATCGTCACTACGACGCAATGGCCTGACTTTTGACCAGGTAGCGGGTGCCGTGCGCAGTGGTTCACTGGATCTGCCTGGCGGATCCATCAAAACGGATGCGGGCGAAATTCTGCTGCGCACTCAGGGCCAGGCCTACATTGGCGAAGAATTTGAAAACCTGGTGGTGACCACCCGGGGTGATGGCACCCGCGTCTACCTGAAAGACGTCGCCACAGTGGTGGACGGCTTTGCCGACACCGATCAGAAACTTACTTTTAATGGCAAGCCGGCCGCGCTGATACGGGTAGGTCGCATCGGCGATCAGGATCTGCAGCAGATCGCAGCAGACGTGAAACGCTACACGGAAGAAGAAGCGTACCGTTATCCGCAAGGCACGGAACTCACCGTGTGGAATGATGATTCCAAGATCCTCACTGACCGCCTGGCGACCCTGCTGGACAGCGGGCGTCAGGGCTTTCTCATGGTGTTGCTGGTGTTGGCGCTGTTCCTGCGTCCGCGCCTGGCGTTCTGGGTGAGTGTGGGAGTGCCGGTGGCCTTCATGGGGGCGCTGTTTCTGGCCAACACCATCGGTCTGTCTATCGACGCTATCTCGCTGTTCGGTTTTATCCTGGTGCTGGGCATTCTGGTGGACGATGCCATTGTGGTGGGGGAAAACGTGCATTCCGAGCATCAACAGGGTGCTCCACCCCTGCAGGGCGCCATTGCCGGAGCCCAGAAAGTCACCATTCCGGTGACCTTCGGCGTATTGACCACTGTGGCGGCATTTCTACCGTTGATTTTCGGCGTGGGCTTTATGGGTCAGGTCATGAGTGTGATTGCCTCTACGGTGATCTGCTGTCTGGTCTTTTCGCTGGTGGAATCTCAGTTGATTCTGCCCTCGCATCTGGGGCACACCCGCATCGAGAGCCCCAGCGCTGAAGTGGGGTTGATGCTGATCCCGATTGTGGCCATCAGTCTGCTCGGTTTCGCCGATGGATTCCGCTCGTATATCGCCTATGCCATTGCCGTAGTGTCGATATTTGTCGCGTTGCATTATGCGGGTCTGTTCAGTGGCATTGCAGTACGCCTGTTGAAGTTTCAGGCGCGCTTTGCTGATGGCCTGGAGACTTTCATACAGAACCGCTTTCGTCGCGCTGTTACCAGTTGTATGCGCAACCGCTATATCACTGCCGCTGTCGCGTTCGTTGCATTGTTATCAGCGGTGGCCATACTGGTCAGTGGACGTCTGCCGTTTTCGTTTTTCCCGCCGCTGGCATCCGATCAGGTGATTGCGACCTTAACCATGCCGCTGGGTACCAGTGCGCGTGCTACTGAGGTCGCCATTCAACAGTTGGAGACCTCGGCGACCGATCTCAAGACACGCCTGAACGAAGAGTACCCGGACGCCCCGCCGGTCATGCACATCATGTCCGCACTGGGTGCGCAGCCCAGTGCCAACAATGGCCCGCCTTCGACAGCGGCGGCAACGCCCAGCAGCGCAGCTAACAGCCACCTGGGTGAAGTGGTGATACAGCTCACCCCCAGCGAAACGCGCGAGGTGAAGACGCGCCAGGTGGCGGACATGTGGCGCGAGCTCAACGGCCCCATCGCTGACGCGGTGGAGCTGAAATTCAACTCGTCGCTGTTTACCGCGGGCAACGATATCGACATTCAGCTGGAAGGCAGCAACGTGGATGATCTGCGTGTGATCGCTGAACGCCTGCGGCTGAAACTGGCCGAGTATCCGGGCGTGGTAGACATCACCGACAGTTTTCGTTCCGGCAAGCAGGAACTGAAGCTCGATATTCTACCGGCAGGTGAGGCATTGGGACTCACGCTCGGTGACCTGGCTCGACAGGTGCGGCAGGCCTTCTACGGCGAAGAAGCGCAACGCATCCAGCGGGGCCGCGACGACATCCGGGTCATGGTGCGCTATACCGGTGATGAACGCCGTACCCTGAGCGCCCTGGGTGGTATGCGCATCAGAACACCCCAAGGCAGCGAGGTTCCGTTTTCCACGGTGGCCAAAGCAGAACTGGGCCGCGGATTTTCTACCATCAGGCGCTCGGACGGGCGGCGGGTTGTGAACGTGGTGGCGGATGTCGACCGCACGCAGATTACCGCCAACGAAGTGCTGGCCAACCTGCGCGCCGGCCCCATTCAGGAGATCATGGCACCCTTTCCGCGGGTGACTTACAGCCTGGAAGGGGCGCAGGCTGATCAGAGTGAAAGTATTGCCGCGCTGGGGCCGATGTATCTGATCGCGCTGTTTGTAATCTTCGCCTTACTCGCCATACCGCTGCGCTCTTACAGCCTGCCGCTGATCATCATGAGCGTGATTCCCTTTGCCTTCACCGGTGCGATCTGGGGACATCTGATCATGAAAAGCTTCGGCCTGGTCAGTGGTCTGGCTATGATGTCCATTCTCGGTGTGACCGCGGCGTCAGGGGTCGTGGTCAATTCCAGTCTGGTGCTGGTGCATCGAGTCAATCAGCTGCGTGAGGAGGGTGAGAGCGTATTCGATGCAGTCATACACGCTTCGGTCTCACGTTGCCGCCCGATCCTGCTGACTTCGGTGACAACGTTCGTTGGATTGTTGCCGCTGATGTTGAACAAGAGTGTGCAGGCTCAGTTTCTGGTGCCGATGGCGGTTTCACTGTCTTATGGGGTGATGTTCGCAACCGTCGTGACACTGATGGTGGTGCCCGCCGGTTATCTGATCCTGCAGGATATCGGTGGCCTGTTTAAGCCCGATGACGAGTCGCCCAGCGTCAGCGAGACAGCCGCCGATAAGGCGATTCAGGGAAGTCGATCTTAACCGGCTTACCTTCCAGCGTGGTTGCGAGGTGCACAAAAAAGCTGCCGACCCCGGCAGCCCCCTGCATATAGCCGGTTTGTGTCTGAATGAAGTCCGGCTGGCTGCGGTGTTCGGCCTGCGGCCAGGCAATGGTCTGTGTGTCACCGGCACTTTGCTCCACGGTCCCCTGCGCAACCAGTCCCACAGCTACCCGTCTGGCCAGTTGCAGGTAGAAGTCGTCCTGGTGCGCTCGCCACATGCTGATGGCATGGTCGCCGATACCGGCGTCGCAGCAGCATTGGCTGATGTTGTTCCAGAAGCCGCGACTGCGTTCTTCTGGCGCACCTAGCGCAACCAGCCCTCGATCCAGGCCCTGACCCCAGTCACGCCAGGCCGGATCATCGGTAAGCTCACCCAGCAGATAGAACAGGCGTCCGGTCCCGGCTGGACCATGGCAGTAACCCAGGTAGAAGCGATCGGGACGGCCATCATTGAGGATGTGCGGCACCAGGTGTCCGTCGCCCTGGGGGACACTCATCGCCTGTACATGCCCCGCACCTGCTTTGGCGGCCTCCAGATAGCGCGCTTCGCCGGTGTGTTCGTACAGGCGGGCGAAAAAGAAGGCTACGCCTGCGGTACCATGGGCAAAGTTGGGGGCGTCAAAGGGCCAGGGAATATCGTCCATCAACTGCCAGCGCAGGCCACCCTCGGCGGGTTCTGCGACCTCCAGCAGGCGTTCACCGGCCTGTTGTGCCCAGGTCAGACTCTGAGGAAGCACACCCTGCTCATGGGCGTAGAGCCAGCATAGGGAAGCCCCCGCCGCGCCTTCAGCGACATCATAGATTTCCCGCTGCCCGGTGAAACCGGTCAACTTGGCATAGGGCATTTCCTGCACCCAGCCGATACCCGCGCCGATAGACTGCGCCTGCTCACGCTGGCGTTCTGCGCATTGGCTGGCGGCAGCCAGAAAGACTTGCTCGCCACTGGCTTTGCCGATTTCCGTCAGCGCGAACAGATAGCCACCGAACCCACCGGCTGGTGCGCAGGGCAGGTGCTCGATGGTGGATAGATGGTGTACTACCTCCTGACTGGCCTGTACCGCCACGTCGAGGAAGCGTTGTTGTTTTGTCGCCTGCCACAGCTCAAGGTAAAACAGGGCCACGCCTGCCGCCCCGGAGTAAAGGTTGTGGAAGCGCTTGCCGGGTGCTTCCGCCGCGACTGACCAGAGCACCCCATGCTCGGTCTTATGCTGGTGCTGGTCGATCCAGCGCTCAGCGCGCAGGGCAATCTGCAGATAATCCCGGGCAGTGGACAGCTGAGCCATAGGCCGACCTTGAAGCAGTAAAGGTGGCGCTCACCATAGCTCCAGATGTACGCCACTACAAACTCAGCGGCGTTTCAGCTGTGCAATTCACGCCGGCTGCGGCATTATTGACCGGCTGGTAAGCATTGCTCAGTTACTGGAGAGGGGAAATTTTCGTGCGAATCAGTTTCGCAGCGTTTGTTCTGTGCGCCCAGTTTATGCTGGCCGGGATTGGCCTGGCTGAGTCGGGCTCCGGGGCCGCGCCCAGCTCGACGGACCTCGTCCCCATCGACGAACTCGGCGGGATCGTACGTCATCGTTTTGCCGTGCCCGATTTCACTGAGGCGGAAATTGATATCACCCTGGACGGGCGCATCGATGAACCCTTGTGGCTGGAACTGCCTTATCACGATGAATTTGTAGTGGCCGTACCCGCCAAGGGTACGCGCGGCGAATACGAGACCCAATTGCGCATGTTCGCGACGGAAAAGGGCCTGTATGTCGGTGCCATCATGTTGCAGCCGCCGGACACGCTGGTCAGCCGCTTATCGGTACGCGATGACTTCCTCGACCGCGATACCTTCGGCATGAACATTGACGCCAGCGGCGAAGGCCTGGTGGGCTACTGGTTTATCATCGCGCTGAGTGGCAGCGTGCAGGATGGCAAACTGCTGCGCGAGCGTAATTACTCGCGTGACTGGGATGGTCCCTGGATCGGCAGAAGCGCGCGCCGGGATGACGGCTGGAGCGCAGAGATGTTCCTGCCCTGGTCGATGATGAACATGCCGCGGGTCGAAGACCGGCGCACCATCGGTTTTCTTGCCAACCGGCAGGTTTCCCACCGCAACGAACGCTATCAGTGGCCTGGCCACCCCTATTCTTCAGCTCGGTTTCTGTCTGCCTTCAATGAGATCGAGTTGCGCGGCGTGCAGCCTCAGCCGCTGATTTCGGCGATTCCCTACGTTTCAATGACGTTCGATGAGGCCGGCGGGGATGACGAGTTGCGGGTAGGTGCGGATATATCCTGGAAACCTTCGCCGCGACTGGAAGGAACGCTGTCTCTCAATCCGGATTTTGGCGCAGTGGAAGCCGACGATGTGGTGCTCAACCTGACCGCTGCAGAAACGTATTTCCCCGAAAAACGCCTGTTTTTTCTAGAGGGCGCTGAGGTATTCGAGGCCCATCCACGTGCGGGTATCGGCTACATCTCGCGCATCATTGCCAACGAAGATTTCGCCTCCACCTCGCGGCGGGTTTATCTGCGTGACTTTATCCCCACGCCGATCTCGCTGCTCAACACCCGGCGCATCGGTGGTACCGCGCGCCAGGTGGAGGTGCCCGCGGAGGTCACTGTGGCGCGCGGCCAGCGTGATCGGCCCACTGACCTGCTGGGTGCGGCCAAGTTGACCGGCTCGGTAGGCGACAGCCGCTACGGCATCATGACCGCTTTCGAAGATGATGTGGAATGGCGCGCGCAGCACGACACCCTGGGCCCTATGCACCTGCGCGACGAGGGCAGAGATTTCGCCGTGGCACGTTTCCTGTACGAAGACATTGGCTACAACCATCGCGCCCTGGGGTACCTGGGTACCGCCATGCAGGGCCCCATGTTTAATGCCTATGTGCACAGCCTCGATGGGCATTACACCAGCGCGTCGGGCAGCATCAAGGCCGATGCGCAACTGGTCGCTTCCCAGCGTGACGGTGTGGATGGTTATGGTGGCCTGGTGGATGTGATGTACGCCGTGAGCAGTAACTGGCGACACAAATTTGAGCTTGAGTACATGGACCAGACCGTCAATTTCAACGATGTGGGTTTCCTGCGGCGCAATGACTATGCCAGCGCGCGCTATATCGGCTTGTACAATCGCCAGAATGTCAGCGCCAGCATTACCAACTACCGCTCGACCCTGGTACTGGAACAGCAGTACAGCATCGGCGCCGGTTATCTGATCGACAGTGGTGTCTACTGGCGCAACTCCATGGTGCTGCCGGGTCGCAATACCTTGAAGGTATCCTTTGCCTATCTGCCCGAGCGCTGGGAGGATTTCGACAGTCGTGGCAATGGTGCCTATCGGGTAAAAGAGCGCGGCTATGTTGATTTTCTGCTGGCCACCAACGCCGCGCACAAAGTTTCCCTGTCGGCCTCCGTCGGTGGCCTGCAGGAACACCTGGGCGATTGGACCGTGAATGCGTCAGCCGGCGTGACCTGGCGGCCGTCTAATCAGATACTGGTGGAGTTTGACGTGCGCTACAGGCGTCGAGACGGGTGGCTGGTTTATCAGGGCGACCGAAACTTCGGTCGCTATGACGCTATTGAGTGGCAGCCCTCGCTGGACTTCAACTGGTTCCTGTCGCACAACCATCAGCTCAGGCTGTCCATGCAATGGGCGGGGGTGCGAGCCCGCGAAGCAGGCTTTTTCGCCATCCCGGTGGGCGATGGTGAGCTTGAGCCCGCGCCGCGCACCCGGGCTGATCATGACTTCACGGTGAGTCTCTTTACTGCACAACTCCGCTATCGCTGGGAGATTGCACCGTTGACGGACTTCTTCCTGGTCTACAACCGCGGCAACGCGCTGCCTGACCAGACCGATTCGCCTTTTAACGATCTGTTCGACGATGTGCTGCGCGATCCATTCATAGATTCAGTCATCGCTAAACTGCGCTGGCGTTTCAGTAACTGAACCTGCGCGGAAAAAAAGCCCCGGACCTGTCAACCAAAGTGATCTTCACCCGTTAAAGCTTCTACACAGTGGAAGTAACAGGGTGAATGACCATGATTTTGCAGTCTCTTGGGCGATTTTTTCGCGATCTCGGCTATTTTTGCAGCGGCCTGCTGCTGGTGGCACTCCTCACCCTTGCGGGTTGTGGCGGTGGAGGCGGGTCCAGTGCCGCTGCCCCGAACCCCAATGGTACCACCAGCGAAAGCGGCCAGCTGATGATTGGCCTGACCGATGCGGAAGGCGATTTTCTGATCTACGACGTGACGGTGTCGAGTTTGACCCTGGAGCGCCAGAATGGCGATGTGGTTGACGCACTGCCACTGGCTACGCGGGTGGACTTTGCTGAGCTTACCGAGGTCACTGAATTTCTGAACATCGCTACCGTTCCGGCGGGCAACTACCATACGGTGAATGTGCAGCTGGACTTCAGTGATGCCAACATTGTAGTGGAAGACGTAAATGGTGTCGGGGTAGTGGCGCAAGCACTTGACGCGGCAGGCAATGCACTGGATGTGGTTGATCTGGAACTCAAACTGACCACCTCGGATGTCATCAACATCCGTCCTGGTGCGCCCCAGGCCTTCAGCCTGGACTTTGACCTGGCCGCTTCCAACAGCGTTGATATGAGCGCCAACCCACCTGTCGTGACGGTGGAGCCCTTTCTGCTGGCCACCCCGGAACTGGAAACCGACCGTGAACATCGAGTCCGCGGTATCGTGCGCGATGTTGACCAGACTGAGCAGTTGATCAATCTGGCCGTGCGCCCCTTTCGGCATCGTCAGGGCAGCTTTGGCAGCCTGGACGTGCATGTCGATGAAAATACAGAATACGAAGTCGACGGTGTCGGTCTTATCGGCGCAGATGGTCTGGCGGCACTGGCAGCGCTGGATGCCAACGCGCCACTGCAGGCCCTCGGGCAGGTTTCCGCCACGGAGGGTGAGCGTATGTTTACCGCTACAACCGTGGTTGCAGGCAGTTCGGTACCCTGGGCAGATGCAGATGTGCTGCGCGGCGTTGTGGTTGGTCGTACGGACGATGTATTGACCGTGGGCGGTGCGCACATTGAGTTTACCGATGGACGTCGCGCCTATCGCGGCAGCTACACGGTACTGCTGGATGAGGACACCACCGTCAGTTCACCCGGGTCCAATGAGCCGACCATCGACAGCATATCCGTGGGCCAGCGAGTGCTGGTGTGGGGAGAATTCACTGACGATGTCACCCTGGATGCCGAACGCGTACGCATGCGCTTGAGCGGCTTCAGCGGCGAAGTGGTGCAGCGTGATCCGCTGATCGTTGATCTCTTCGCGCTGAGCGGACGCAATCCGCAACGCTATGACTTCAGTGGCACCGGCATGGACGTCGACCACGATGCAGATCCAGATAGCTATGAAGTGTCTACCGGCCTGCTGCCGCTGACTACGGTTGAGCCGGGTGATCTGGTGCGCGGTCGTGGTCTGGTGCACGACTTCGGTCAGGCGCCGCCCGACTTTAATGCACGTACCGTGGTGGATGTGGGCACTGATCAGCTTGCCGCCGCCCTCTATCTGGGTTGGATGACGCCGGCCAGCACGGCCCTGACGAGTCTGACACCCGCGCGCATTGACGTTGCTCTGGCCGATGCCCGCGTGGCCCTGAAGCTGCGGGGTGTGCCGCGCGACTACCTGGACGCGCTGACGACCATCGCGCTTACTGCACCCAGCAGCGGTCGCGGAGTCTATGCCGTACGGGTGCGCGGTGACCAACAGTTACACCTGTTCCGCGACTTTGCCGATCTGGTGGACGAAATCATGGCCCAGCTCGATGGTGGAAACCTGCTGCATCGCATTACAGCCCAAGGTCGTTACAATGCGGGTCAACAGGAATTAGTCACGAGGCGCGCAGGGTTTGTATTTGTTCAGCCTGGCGAGGAAGGTTAGCGATTGTTCGGCTGCTGTATTAACCAGGGAAATTGGGCTCGCCAGGTGGCGGGCCCGACGCATGTATGCAAACCTCGGTTGTTAGTTAAGCGCCATGGATACCTCGGCACAGCTGGATCGGTTCCTGGCAGGAGTAGAAAAGCGAGCGTATGCCATGGTGCTGAGCAGTGTTAAGAATCCGGATGATGCGTTGGACATCGTGCAGGACGTGATGATCGCGCTGGTCACCAAGTATGCCCATAAGCCTGAGGATCAATGGGCACCTCTGTTTTACCGCATGCTGAAGAATCGCACCACCGATCATCACCGCGGTGGTGCTATCCACCAGCGCGTGTTTGCCTGGTTTAAGTCAGACCCGGAAGACGGCGAAGATCCACTGACCCAGGTTGCCGGCCCTGCAGTAGAGCAACCCCAGGATCGGTTCAGCCAGGCGCTGGCCGCAGACGAAATTGTCCAGGCGGTGGCACAACTGCCGGAGCGCCAGCGTGAAGCCTTTATCTATCGCGCCTGGGAAGGGCTGGACGTGAAGGACACCAGCAAAGTCATGGGCTGTTCTCAGGGCAGCGTAAAGACCCACTACTCGCGCGCGGTGCATGCACTGCGTGAAGTACTGGTGGAGTTCGGTAATGAGTGACGACAAGGATATGAACAACCAGCAGGAAGAATTCGCCCAGCGCGTCGCTGCCCATCTGCGCGCCCGGGAAGATGAGCTGTCTGGTGAAACCCGGGCCAGGTTGAGTGCAGCCAGAGCCCAGGCCCTTGCCCAGCTTGATCGTCCCAGGCGGGTAGTGGGCTACCAGTGGGCCGGGGCGGGTGCTTTCGCGGTACTGGCACTGGCGGTAGGGCTGGTGTTGAACACCCAGCAACTGGAGCAGATGCCGGATCTGGAAACCGGTGACTTCCTGGCGGCCCAGGAACTGGAATTGCTTGAAGACCTGGAGTTTGCCGCCTGGGTGGCCGAGTTGGATGAGCTGGATGAGCCAGCCCAGGGTTAGTTTCTATGCGCCGGTTTTGCTGGGCCTGTCGTTAACGGCGGGCAGCGTCCAGGCTGCCAACTTGCGTGTACCGCCTGAGATGTCTTTTTTCGAGTATCTCGGCAGCATGGTGGAAGACGAAGAAGGTTGGGTGGATCCACTGCAGATGGAAGATCCGGATTTTTTCGACGACCTGACCACCGAGCAGGCGGCCGAGACAGAGCAGAATGTGCAGAAAGAACAGAAAGAACAGAGCGAACAGAAAGAAAAGGACGAGGAGCAGACAGCAGTCGCAGTCGATGGTCTGAGCGAGCTGGCGCCTGTTGTCGAGGAGCAGAAGTGATGAAATATTTGCTGTCGATCATATTGTTGTCTGTGTCCGCCACGACCATGGCAACCTCGTGGGAGGAACTCACGACCGAACAGCGATCCGTGCTCAGTGAGTTTCGCGACCAGTGGGACAAGCTGGATACCGATCGCCAGCAGCGTCTGGCCCTGGGCGCCGAACGTTGGCTGGCCATGGAACCCAAGGAAAGATCCAATATGCGCCGGCGTTACTCACGCTGGCAGCGCCTGGATGCCGACCAGCGCCAGCGCTTGCTGCAGCGCTGGCAACAGTTTCAGGAGCTGACCCCCGCGCAACAGCGCAAGCTGCGCCAGACGCACAGGCGCTTGCGAAATCTGCCCAAGGCTCAACGCGAGCAGTTGCGCCAGAAATTCGAACAGATGGATGGTCCGGAACGGCGTCGGGCGCTGCAACGCATGCAGCGGCGTGCCGAGATGGAACGCCGCCGCGCGCAGACTGAACGACGTCGCGCTATGGACCGTCGCCAACAACGGTCACAACGCTGAAGCCCGACTGACGGCTGGGCTAAGCCTGGCTCAGAGGGTGGAGTCTGACCGGCAGCTCCGCATAACCGCGGACGAAATTGGATCGTACCCGCACCGGCTCGCCAACCACTTCAACATGGGCGAAGCGCTGCATGATTTCTTCCCACAGCACACGGATCTGCATTTCCGCCAATCGGTTGCCCATGCAGCGATGAATGCCGAAACCGAAGGATATGTGGTTGCGGGCATTGTCGCGGTCGGCAATGAAGCGATTGGCATCTGCAAACTTCGACTCGTCTCGGTTGCCTGACACATACCACATGGCGACTTTGTCGCCTTGCCTGATGGTTTTGCCATTCAGTTCGACGTCTTCCAGCGCGGTGCGACGCATGTAGGCCAGCGGGGTCTGCCAGCGGATGATTTCTGCCACCATATTGGGGATCAGGCTGTGATCACCGCGCAGCTTGTCGTACTCGGCAGGGTACTGATTCAACGCCAGCACACCGCCAGACATGGAGTTGCGCGTGGTGTCGTTGCCACCCACGATCAACAGCAGGATGTTACCCAGGTATTCCAGCGGATTGTTGATCATATCCCGCGTGCCTTCGCCATGGGCAAGCATGGAGATCAGATCGAAGCCAGGTTCTTCCTGCTTGCGCTGGTGCCACAACTGCGTGAAGTAAGCCAGGCACTCGAGCAATTCCGTGCGTCGTTGTTCCATGCTGAGTTCCGGCAGGGTGGTGACGTCTGACCAGCGCGTCAGTTTGCGCCGCTCATCAAACGGGAAGTTGAACAGCGTGGCCAGCATCTGGGTGGTCAGTTCGATGGAAACCCGGTCGACCCAGTCGAAAGTCTCGCCAACCGGCAGACTGTCCAGCACTTTGCCCACACGCTCACGAATAATGGTTTCGAAACCAGCCAGATTTTTCGGTGCTACTACGCCGTTGACCGCTTTACGCTGAACGTCGTGCACCGGCTGATCCTGGGCGATAAACATCGGTGTCTGGAAGTCCTCTGCCATGTCTTCCAGGCCGATGCTGCCGGCAGACGAAAAACGCTTGTGGTCCTGATCGACCGCCTTGATGTCGTCGTAGCGGGTGATCGACCAGAACGGTCCGTAACGGCTGTCGGCATGGAAGTGCACCGGGTCTTCGGCACGCAGGCGCTCAAAGTAGGGCCAGATGGCGTCGTTCTCAAACAGGTGCCAGTTGCTGACATCCAGTTCTTCCAGAGGCAGCTCATAGGCAAGCTCCAGCATTCGTTCGCGCGGTTGTTTGGTAAGCATGTTCATGAGTTGTCCGTCTCAGCTGTAAGTTGATGGCGCGGATTGTAGTGAATGTTTGATATGCGTAATAATTCAAATTACTCTATGTGGTATTCATTTAAGGAATACCATGGCCGCTAGAGGGCTTTCGGATCTGCGCAAACTTCGCCATGTGGTGGGGGTGGCCCGTGCTGGCAGCTTTACCAGCGCGAGTCATGCGTTGAACATCACCCAGTCGGCGCTGACCAAGAGTGTCGCAGAACTGGAGCATCTGCTGGGTCTCAAGCTGTTTGAACGACTGCCCCGGGGCGTGCGTCTGACCGAAATTGGCGAGGCGTTTGTACCCCGCGCAGAGCGCCTGCTGGCTGACAGCGAAGACCTTATGGCGGATATGGATCAACTGCAGAGTCTGGCAGCTGGTCATCTCAAGATCGGCATTGCGCCGGCCGCATTTGCCGGATTTCTGGAACACACCGTCAGTGCCTTTGCCCAGGTTTATCCAGGCGTGAGTATCGAGGTGCGGGATGGCTCACCGGATGACATGGCGCGTGCCGCGATCAATGGGCAGATCGACCTGGTGGTCGGTGGGGCCAATAATTTTGCCCCCTGGAAAGAGCTGGAAACGGTCAGTGTCGCCGCTCTGCAGCATTTCTTTATCGGTTGCCTCGAGCACCCGGTGCCTGCCGCAACGGCTACCGCGCGGGCCCTGCTGGACTATCCCGTCATCATGCCGGCGTTGGGCTTCACCTCTGAAGCTCAGCTTACCCAGGCTTATCTGGATGCCGGTATGACACCACGGCCACCGCGTTACATCTGTGATCACTTTCCACTGGTGAGAATGCTGGTGGCAGCCACCCATGCCATATCGCCGGTGGTCAGCCTGGCGGCGCCGGGGCGGCGCTATCGCAGCGAATTCCAGGTATACGAAAATGTAATCTCGCTGGAACAGCAGGTGCTGGGGATTGCTTTTTCGCGCTCAAGACCCCAATCGCCGGGCGCGCGGGCTTTTGTCGACATTTTCCAGGGCTTCTTGCAAGATTCCAAAGTCTAATCTGTAAACGGGTGATCCATGGCGCAAGCCGAACTGACGATTTTTGATTTTGAAGTGTTGAAGAACCCGTATCCCACTTATCAGCAGTTGCGCGACCAGGCGCCGGTGCATTTCGAGCCAAGCATGAATATCCATGTGGTGACCCGCTACGATCTGGTGCGTGAGGCCATTCGTGATACGGAAACGTATTCCAGTCGTTTCGATCAGTTTCTGCAGGAAGGCAGCCGTATGATGTTCGAGGCGGCGGCGCCTGAGATTCAGGCTGAGATAGTGCGCATCAATGAGGCCATGATCGAAGTGCCACCCACCATGTTGACCCTGGATGAGCCGGAACATACCAAGTACCGTTCGCTGGTTAATCAGCTGTTCACCGCTTCCCAGACCCGCAAAGCCCAGGACACGGTCGAGCGTGTGATTGCCGCCGCCATTGCCGATATGGAAAGTCAGGCCGGTGCGGCGAATGCTGGCGATGTCGTTCAGGGCGACTTCATTACCGCATTTGCGGATCCGGTACCGCTGCGCATCATCGGCGATCGACTGGGTATTCCTGAGCAGGATCGTGCCTTTTTTAACAAGGCGGCGACCGCGGCAGCTTCGGCGCTGCGCCTCACGCCGTTAACTGGCGAGCAGATGGTGGAGCGGGCGCAGACTGCGCTGGACCTGCAGAATCTGCTGGTACGGCTGGTCGACGCGCGGCGTGCGGACCCGGCGGACGATATGATCACCATTCTGGCCAACAGCCGGTTGCAGGATGAAGATCGCCTGCTCACCCACGGCGAGTGCATCGGCATTTTGAATCAGTTTCTGGTGGCCGGCCATGAAACCACGTCGTCCTCCCTCGGCTGGGGGATGTTGATGCTGTGTCAGCAACCCGAACTGCAGGCACAACTGCGGGGCGATGAAAAACTGGTGAAAGTGTTCTGCGAGGAAGTACTGCGGCTGGAGGCGCCGGTGCAGGGTCTGCCCCGACTGGTGACCCGGGACACCGAACTGGGTGGCTATCCACTCAAGGCAGGCGAACTCATCATGCTGCGTTATGGCGCTGCCAATCGTGACGAGCGTCAGTTTGAAAATCCCGACGCGCTGGATGTGACCCGCAAAAAGGCTGGCTCGCAGCTGGCCTTCGGTGCCGGCGTACATTTCTGTATCGGCGCGCCGCTGGCCAGGCAGGAGCTTAACTTGAGCTTTCTGGCGCTGCTCGACGCCGGTCAGGACTTTGCTCTGACGGAGCCGCCGCCGGATACTGAAATCAGCTTTATTCTGCGCAATATGCCCAGCTTGAAAGTCCGCTATCAGAAAACCTGAACCACCAAGCCAACTTGAGGAGCAACTATGAGTCTGTCCATGTCGGTGACCGAGCGTGAAGCCTTTCTGGCAGCGTTACATGTAGGCGTCGTCAGCATCGCGCGCCCTGATCGAGGACCGCTGACCGTGCCCATCTGGTATGACTACACCCCGGGTGAAACGGTGTGGATGATCACCAACGAAAATTCCATCAAGGGACGACTGTTGCAAGGCGTGTCCCGCATCAGTCTGTGCGCTCAGACCGAGGCGCCGCCCTATCAGTACGTCTCGGTTGAGGGGCCCTATAGCATTGAGCCGAGCACGGACAGCGCTCTGCTGGCCATGGCGCAGCGCTATCTGGGTGAAGAAATGGGTAAGGCCTATGCCGCCGGGGCAGGGGATGAGAGCGGCAGTGTCATTGTACGTCTGCAGCCCGAGCACTGGCTGACGGTGGACTACGGCAAGCGCTAGCTCGTCACACCGCGTGCGGGCGACAGAAATTACCTGGCGCCCCCGCGTTTTTTTCCTTTTCGTGTCATACAAACACTGCGCTGAAGTCACTCATGACCGTAAGACAGGTGCAGATGAATAACGACACGCTCAATAATAACCCGCACGTTTCCCGTGCCGATCTGAGTGCCCTGCACCAGGACCTGTTCCAGTGGGCCTACTCGCTGGCCGGGACCCACGCTGAGGATGTACTGCAGCACACTTATGTATTGATTCTGGAAGGAAAGGCACGTTATGACCGACAGTCGACCCTTAAAACCTGGACCTTTGGCGTGGTGCGCAATGTCAGTCGTGACCTGGCTCGCCGCGCCGAGCGCCAGCGTGTGGGGGTTGCGCAACTGGCGGTGCTGGACGGCCAGGCGGTTACTGACGATCTCTCGCTATCCGGCGCCGACGCTGACCGGCGTGTGCAGATGATCGATGCGGCCATGGCGGCGCTGTCGGCCCAGCAGCGGGAAGTATTGCAGTTACATACCTACCGCGAATTTTCGTTGAGTGAGTGTGCCGACATCATGAATTTGTCACTGGGTACGGTACGCACCCACTATCATCGCGCCAAAGCGGTGCTGAAACAGCAGTTGGAGGACATCCATGCAGAAGCCGAAAGATGAGCAACTCGATCGCCTGATCGGTGAGCACTTTGACCGGCAGAACACACCGGCTGCGGATTTTGCGCAGCTGTGGCAGCGGGCTGAGCAGGATGTCGCCAGCCGTGCAGAAGCGCGACACCGCCGCCGCTGGATGAGGCTGGCTACCGCGGCCGTGCTGCTGGTGGGGGTCGGTGGCGTGCTGGTTGCCACCGATCTGTTACCCACGGATTCACCGCCCGATGGGCAGATCGCACAGTTTGCGCTGGATAAGGTGGATGGCGCGGATGGGGCGGATGGTACAGATGAAGAGATGCAGCAGCAGATGGTCAGCACCACGCGCTGGCGCGCCCCCAGTGATCGATTCCTGGATCAGACCCGGCCCCTGCCGGGCTGGCAGTTACCCGGGCGAGATGCTCTACAGATGGAGGAAGTACTATGATTCGTTTACACACAGTGGTTTTGCTGGTCAGCCTGGTGCTGGCCGGTTGGATGGCGCCGGGCTTCGCTGCGGAGAAAGGCGGGGCGAACAAGGATGATCCCTTTGATGGACGCCTGCTGCCTATCGAACTGGTGATGCACCATCGCCAGGAGATTGGCCTGACTGCGGAGCAGCACAGCGAGATCGGTAAGCTGGTGGTCATGGTGCAGAAATCCGTGGCGGAGAAGCAATGGGCAATGCAGAGCAGTTATTTCGAACTCATCGAACTGCTGGATAAACCGAAGATCGATGAGGACCGTGCGGTCAGTGTGGCACGCGAGGCCGTGGATCTTGAAAACGATATCAAGACCGAGCAGATCAGGTTGCTGATAAAGGTGCGGAACTTATTGACGGCGGATCAGATCGCTATGCTGCGCCAGCGGCTTAAAGATGGCTGGCAAGCGCCCTGAGCGCGGGAGGTTTAAAATGCGAGGTGCATACAGAAGTTTACGGAATACCCTGCTGGTCACTATGCTCGCCGCGGTTGTGGCCGGCTGCGGCGGGGGAGGTGGAGGTGGGGGAGATAATGGTAGCGGTAGTGGCAATCCCCCGCCAACGACCACCACACCGCCACCAGAGCCTACTGCTCAGGAACTGGCAGCGGCGGCCAGAATGCTCGATATGGCCACCTTTGGTGCCACGCTGGATGAGATCGATGGCGCGGCCCGCCAGGGCCTTGACGCCTGGCTGGACCAGCAGTTTGCGACCCCTGCCAGCCATCACCTGCCGGTGGTGCAGCGTTACGCCACTGAATATGGCTTCGACATCACAGCCGATCCTCCACCGGGTCTGTATCGTCGCTATGCGTTCTGGGAGCAGGCTCTGACCGCGCCGGACCAGCTGCGCCAGCTGACCGCTTATGCTTTGTCGCAGATCTTCGTCGTCAGCGACAACGTGGACACGCTGTTTGTCGATCCGCGTGCGTTGTCCAGTTACTACGACATGCTGCTGGACAATGCCTTCGGTAATTTTCGCGAACTACTGCGTGCGGTTACGCTGCATCCGGCCATGGGATTTTACCTGAGTCATGTCAACAATGGCCGCTCCGATCCGGTAGCCAATACCTTTCCGGATGAAAACTATGCGCGTGAGGTCATGCAACTTTTTTCTATCGGCTTGTTTGAGCTGAATGCCGATGGTTCCCGTCGACTGGATTCCACCGGTGAGCCGATACAGACCTATGACAATGGTGACATCCGCGAGTTTTCGAAAATATTCACCGGCTTGAGTTACGGCCCTGAGCCCACCGGTGGTGCGAGCTTTTTCGGCAAGCAGCAACCCGTGTTGCATGTGCCCATGGTCATGTTTGAGGACTACCACGAGCCCGGCAGCAAACAGCTGTTGAATGGACAGGTGGTGCCGGATGGGCAAACCGGCATGCAGGATATTGATGATGCCATCGACAACCTGTTCAACCATCCCAATACTGCCCCCTTTATTGGCCGTTTGTTGATCCAGCGACTGGTGACGTCCAATCCTTCGCCTGCCTATATCGCACGGGTCAGCGATGCGTTTGCCGGCAGTGGTGGCAGTGCGCGGGGCGACATGCAGGCGGTGCTGCGGGCGATTCTCACCGACCCGGAAGCGGATCAGGCTGAGCGGCTGCGCGAGCCCTTTCGACGTTATGTGGCCCTGAATCGAGTGCTGGCCGCACGCGCGGACGACGGCACCATTCCTGGGGCTGGCTTTGTGGCCCAGTTCCTGACGCAACAGCATGTGCTCAGTTCGCCCAGCGTATTTAACTTCTATTCGCCGGATTTCAGACCCGCCGGCGTGCTCGGAGATTCGGACCTGATCGCGCCTGAATTTCAGATCACCGATGCTTCCACCATTGTGGGCATGACCAATCTGTTGGCTTATGCGATATACGGCGAGCAATCTATTGATACAGCCGAAGGCTTTGCGCCGATTACGCTGAACCTGGAACCGCTGCTCAGCGTAGCTGCAGATACAGAAGCGCTGCTCGATCGCATTGAGTTGTTGTTTTTTGCCGGCGAGATGGGGCCATCCACCCGCAACGCGGTGGCGACAGCGCTGGAGCCGCTGTCCGGGGATGATGCGGGCAAGGTCAGGCTGGCATTGTATCTGGCGCTCAGTTCCCCCGCTTATGCTGTATTTGGAGGTGTCCAATGAGTCGCTTTAACAGACGTTCTTTTCTGACCCACAGTGGCATCGCCCTGGCGGCTTCCAGTCAGCTGGGCTGGCTGGCCAGAAGTGCCCACGCCGGACCTGGGGATGACTACTGTGCCATGGTCTGTATCCTGCTTGCGGGTGGTGCGGACTCATTCAATATGCTGCTGCCTTATGATCAGAATCGTTACGACACTTATGCGTCGGTACGCAGTGATCTGGCGTTGTCGCGGGACGATGTGCTGCCCCTTAACTACAGCGGGACGGACAATCAGCAGTTCGCGGTACACCCGGCGTTGAGCGAAACCAGACGCCTGTTTGACAGTAATGAGTTAGCCTTTGTGGCCAACATCGGTCCGTTGGCAGAACCCACCTCGCGTGCAGACTTTGACAACGATGCGGCGCGTCTGCCCCTCGGCCTGTTTTCGCATGCAGATCAGATTGCCGTCTGGCAGACCGCCAATGCCGGCAACCGTGCCACCACCGGCTTTGGTGGGCGGGTGGCAGACCTGCTCGGTCCCAGTTCCAATCTGGGTCCCATCTCCATGAACATTTCGCTGTCCGGCACCAACCTCTTTCAGACCGGACTGGGGGTGACGGGCTATGCCGTAGACCCGGGCGAGGGCGTGCGCTCGGTCGCCGGGTACGACGATGGCAGCGAGATATTTTCTACTGCACTGGACAATATGCTGGCCGCTGACTATGACAGTCTGTTCCGCCGGGCTTATGCCGCGCGGCTGCGCGGTGCCATTGATTCCGGCGCTGAACTGGCCGCGGCGTTGGCGGCCGCGCCCGCCCTGAATACCCAGTTTTCAGCAGGCGGGTTGTCCAGTGCGCTGGCACAGGTAGCCCGGCTCATCAGCGTGCGGCAGATGCTCGGCGTCAGCCGGCAGACGTTCTTTATCACCGTGGGTGGTTGGGATCATCATGATGAGGTGCTGAACAATCAGGCGAACATGTTGCCCGGGATTGACCAGGGACTGGCTGAATTCCATGCCGCGCTGACCGAGTTGGGCCTGCTGGATGCGGTCACAACCTTCACCATCTCTGACTTCGGCCGTACGCTGACCTCCAATGGGCGGGGCAGCGACCACGGCTGGGGCGGACACAATCTGATCATGGGTGGGGGTATCAATGGCGGCCGGGTGTTTGGCCAGTACCCGGACCTGTCCCCAGGCGGTGAGCTGGATCTGGGTCGCGGCCGCTATCTGCCGACCACCAGTGTGGACGAATTCTATGCTGAACTGGCGCTGTGGTTCGGGGTTGCTGCCGGCGAGGTGAGTCAGGTGTTGCCTAATATTGAACGGTTCTATAATCCGACAGTGGATGCGCCGCCCCTGGGGCTGTTTGCGACTTGATGCTACAGCGACGACCCACATCCGTGGACAGGCTCTTGACCGAGTGAGTTAAGCCCCTATCATACCGGCCTTACATCGCCACCGGACGGACGTTGTCTCCCTTTACTTTCCACTTCGATGCGCACGCCCAGCCCAGCAGTGCGGTAAACACGCACGTGCAGGTCCCTATGCAGGCAGCTCGGCCGCTGCCTGGTAGCGCTGTGCCCGAGGAAGGGCTTTACTGCGAGGCAGGCGTCGAAGAAGTCTGGCCACTGTTGCCTGGCGAATCCATGCGGGTCTATCTCAGCGATCCCATCCACGGACAAGAGCAGATCGCAGCCGCCAGTCAGGCGCTTTATCAGCGAATTCTGGACGAGGTGCCGGTGGCGAGCATCTATCGTATCTGGAATTTTCTGCCGGATATCAATGGCGGCACGGTGGGACTGGATCACTATATGCGCTTCTGCCAGGGTCGAGCTGATGCCTATACCCAGGCCGGGCATGCCACCGATTTGTTCGCCGCGGCTTCCGCCTTGGGCTATCGGACGCGCGCCGGTCGGCTGCAGGGTGAACAAATCATCGCGGTGGTGCTGAGTGGTGGGGAAAGCGTCGTGCCGGTAGAGAATCCGAACCAGATTCCCGCCTACCAGTATCCACAAACCTATGGTCCACGTTCACCCAGTTTTGCCCGGGCGGCAACCATCGGCGACAGCCGGGTGCTGGTCTCAGGCACTGCGAGCATCCTCAAGAGCGAGTCACAGCATGTGGGTGATCCGGTCGCCCAGACACGGCTGGCCGCTGACAATGTGCGCACGCTGCTCAGCCTGGTGGCGGCGGAAAAACTCGGCCACGTGCACCAGCATCTGCGTGTCTATCTGCGCGATTTCGGCCATTGGCCACAGGTGCAGGGCGTACTGGCGCAGTCATTTTCCTTCGAACAGGTACAGCTGGTTGTAGCTCAAGCCGACATCTGTCGACCTGAACTGCTGATTGAGCTCGAATATGCCAGTCATCGCTGAAGCGCGTTGCCTTTTTAATTGAGCCCGGGTAGCGTTCCCTTCTATTCAATTTAAGGTGGTCTCACATGGCGGAATATATTCCCCCCACAATCGACTGGGTGCGCAAACAGATCGAAGTCTATGAAGCCAGTGGCGGTACCGAAGGCACCACGCTGATGGACACCGGGCTGCCCTGCATCATCGTCACGCATACCGGCAATCAGACCGGTGCCATACGCAAGATAGCGCTGATGCGGGTTAAGGATGGCGACAACTACGTGCTGATAGGCTCCATGGGCGGAGCGCCGAAGAATCCGGTCTGGGTGTATAACTTACGCGCTCACCCTGAAGTGGAGATCCGTGACGCGACCGAAGTCATGAAGATGAAAGTGCGTGAAGTCGAAGGCGAAGAACGCCAGCGTTTGTTTGATCTCGGCGTGCAAGCCTTTCCCAACTACGCGGAATACCAGGGCAAAACCGAGCGGGTGATTCCCGTATTTGTTGCCGAGCCGGTTTAGCGCTTGCGCGAGCCGATCATCTGATCGGCCCGGTGCGATTTCAGTTACTCAGGGGATATACCAGATCGGCGACGACCAGGCGCGTTCCTGAATGGTCTTGTGTAAATCTTCGCGCGGTGCCACACCGGCCTGGATAGCATCCCAGGTAGACCAGCGACAGCTCGGGTTTTCCAGCGCGCGCACGTAGTAAAAGGCGCGCCGGGCTGGATCGAACTGAGGATCCTGCCAGACCACCTGCAGTTCGGCGGCACCGACGTTCTGACTGACGGAACAGTCGGTTAAATCAACCGTAGCGCCGTTGTCAGGACAACGATGGGTTTGTGGGTCTACCTCGCCACCATCCGAGCAGGCCACATCGAAAACCTGCTCCTGGTGCTCGCCATCGGCGATCCAGCCCTTGATGATCTGCAGCCGTTGCAGTGCGCCGGCGTTGGGGTCGCGCACCGCAGTGGCGACGAAACTGGGTGTCGCATCCTCGCGGGCGAGTAATTCAGAGCCCATGGCGACACCGGTCTGATAAGCCTGGGTGATGGCATCGTTGTCCGCCAGCATGTCCTGTGGCCAGCCATAACCGGCGAACAGCCGCACCTTGATGCGCGGGCCGGATGTGGCGAAGGTTTCCTTGCGGCGGAAGGCGCGGTAGATGGCGTCGCGGTTGTTCTCTTCTGCCCAGACCCCGGTCAGACCGGAGGCGCCCCAGGTCTCATAGGCTCCGGTGGCGTATTTCTTGTCGCCAATGGTTTTGACTTCCACCCGCCCGGCGGCTTCGATAATCTCGGCATCGCCCGATGACAGCGGGATGGAACCTCGTCGGCCACCGTTGGCGTCCAGAATGCCGACCTTGGAAAAATAATTTTCCTCTTCCAGCGAAGCGGCCCCGGTATGCGTATCGGATGCGCCTACAAAGCCGAACTGATAGGCATTGGTGATGCCCTGTTCCGCCAGCAGCAGGCCATCGAGCAGGGCGTATCTTGCGTAGGAACCCACCGGTTCGCTGGGCAGGGTGGTGGCTACGCGAAAAGGCATAATCTCAAAATTCGCCCATTCGTCTGCGTCGGACAGTGCCGGATGGGTTTCCGAGGTGCCCTTCACCTGGGTGAGTTCGATGATCGGCTCGTTGCGGATGCGCTGCTGTGCGTAGGCGTCGTCCAATGGATTGCCGGCCCAGTCCACCATTTTGAACATCTGACCATTGGAGCCGTTGGAGTTGTGCGGTATGGCCAGGCTTTCTATGCCTTCGCTGCGCAGATCATCCATCCACTGCCACAGGCCTTCGGGATTCTGACTGTGAAAGCGTGAGAAAGGCATGGCGGGCAGTTTGTCCGCATCGCGAAAGATGACGTTGCGATGCAGGTTGCCTCGGTCATCGGTGGAGGAGGTGTATTCGTAAGCGACAAAGGTGGTGAATTTACCGGGTTCGTAGTGGGTCTGGGCCGCCTGGACAATATCTGACCAGGCGTCTTTCGCGATCTGATTGACCGCGTCGGTGCTGACCGTGCCGTCCACAATCCCTCGCAGGGTTTCCGGCAGAAACGTGGTGAAGGCAGTTACCCGCTGGGGCACACTCTCCAGCGTCTGATTGTCGCTGTGGTTGAGATCGTGCAACCCCTGCACATGGGCCAGTTTGGAAAACTCTGTGGTGGTGTCCGCTGCCGCCTTCACCGCGCCCAGAAACATGGCGTGATCGGTGACTGCGTAAAAATCCAACGGTTGGCTGAGCTGCACATCGAAGCCGCCGGGATGACGTAGTGGCGCGCCTTTGGCGTATTCGTAAGCATCGTAGGGCGTGGCGACCGTACCGAACGCGAAGGCATCGAACGAATAATTGGTGTGTACATGCAGGTCCCCAAACAGCGCTATACGCTGTGCATTGCTGGCGGGCTCGGCGGTAATCATGTCGGCCGGCATTTCCAGTTGCGTGCCATCAAAGCGCGGCGCCGGTGTTTCGCTTTCGGTCGCAGCCGGTGTTGCGGTTGGCGCAGGCGTCGCGCTCTGCGCATCGCTGGCTGGTGGCTGGCTGGTGTCGCTGCAACCCATTACAGCGATTGTGAGCGCGGTCGCCACGGTAAAGCTGCCAATTAGCTTGATAGTCATAATGGTTCTCCTCCCCTGATGCGTTAGATTGTACGCCATCCGCCTGAGCTTGGCAGTTGCAACAAAATACGTAACACCGACAAAGTTTTACGAATGATGTGTGACGAAGTTGGCATAATTGCCGCCCTTCAGACCGTAGTGAGGCCATTGGGGGCCATAATTCAATAACGCTAAGGAATGCGTTAACAAGAGTACAAATTGGACCTGTCATCCGCCCATAGGCTGCGGTTCTGCCGCATTTTGTCAATTTTCATGCTGCTAACGATTGCGCTCGCTGTGCAGGGCCTGGTGCTGCCTGTGGCTTTTGCCCAGGATGGGCAGGCTGGCTCCAACACGGTGGATGCACGCAGAGCAGCTGCAGTAGCACAGGCGCGTGCCGGACAGCTCGATCACGCTTTTACTCAACTGGCAGAATTGCATGCCCGCTATCCTGCTGATCTTACAATCACCTTTGACTTTGCCGTTGTTGCCAGCTGGATGGGTAAGGATCAGGACGCCGTGGATGCGTTGGCTGATATCGACCTGGCAGCTCTGCCCGCCTACGTACGGCAGCCCTACGCAAAATCGTTGCGCAATCTTAAGCTCTGGTCGCGCGCTTTGACGGTTTATACGCTGCTGGAACAGGATGCTGCGTACCAGCCTGGAGCCGCGTTCGGCACGATCCTGACCCTGGCCGACGCTGGCCAGACCGAGCTCGCTGCGGACAAGCTTGCCAATCTGGAGCGTGCTGACTTCAGTGAGGATGAACTACTGCAATATTATTTCAGTTGCGGCTATGTTCGAGAGCGCGGTCGTGATTTCGTCAGTGCGCTGGATTGTTATAACCTGGGTCTGCGCATTGACCCGGAACATCAGGAGCTCAAGCGTCGTCGCGTTATTGTGGCTTCGGCGCTGGGGGCGACAAAGTTTGCCAGTGGGGAAGTCGCTCAAGCACCAGGCCTGGTAACGGCGGAGGAACGTGCTCAGATTGAACTGGATGCTGATGCCATGCTCATCCGCTGGGCAGGTCTGAGCAGTGGTCTGGAGCGCCGTCAGGAGATGCGCGACCTGTTGCAACGCCGGCAGCAGCGAGACCCGCTGTTGACAGACACTCAGCGGCGCGTGCTGCTGTACGATGAAATTGTCGCCCATGTCGCCATAGCTCAGATGGAACAGGCGTTGGCCAAAGCGCGCCTGCTGCGCGCACAGGGTGTCTCGCGTGAGGACCTGCCGGCCTACGTGCTTGAATCACTGGGGTTTGCGTACATGTACCTTGAGGACCCTGATGCCGCCATCGCCCTTTTCAGGCTGGCGCTGGAAAAAATACCGGTCCAGGGTGCGGCCAAACAGCGGTTCAGGACTTCGGTAGGCCTGTTCTATGCGCTCTCCGATGGCGAACGATTTGCTGAAGTGACCGAGCTTGTGACAGAGCTGAAGGCCGCAGAACAAGCCTGGGAACGCCCCACGCCGCGGATCTGGCTGGAGAATGACCGCTATACTGATAGTCTGCACCTGGCTGTACTGGCCAAAGCATACCGTGAGCAGTATGACGCCGCCCTCCATGAACTCGATGAACTGCTGGCCCTGGCGCCGGCCAACAATGATCTGCGCCTGACCCGCGCCGCCATCACACGCTGGCGCGGCTGGTATCGGCAGAGTGAGCACGAACTGGGTCGGGTGGATAGCAGCGACCCGTTGCTCGCCCGCTGGGTACAGATGGCGCATCTGAAGTTGGCAACTCAACACTTCAGCGCAGCGCAGGAGGCTCTGGAAAAAGCCCGCTTGATTGATCCGCTGGACAAGGCGGTAGTGGATGCCGCGCAACGGTGGCAGCATCACAACCAACCTGCCTGGGAAATCAGTACCACATCCGCGCGCTCGGATGGGGGGCAGCTGGGTAACGAAAGCTATCAGCTCGATGCCACGGTGTTCAGCGCCCCGCTACGCGAAAACTACCGTTTGTTCGCCCGTGACCGAGTGCGCTATGCCGAATTCAGTGAGGGCGTCGGGCGTGACCACCGGCTGGGTGGTGGCTTGGAGTACCGCGATGGCGCATGGACCGCAACGGCCGGTATACATACAGGTCTGGAGCAGAACGATGATGCCGGTACCGACGTGAGTCTGAGCTGGCGGCCTGACGACTACTGGCAGCATAGTGCAGAATTACAACTGAACTCTATCGAAACACCGCTGCGTGGTACGCGTCAGGGGGTTAAAGGCGATCTGTTGACCCTGCGGACGGCATACCGCTGGCATGAGAGTCGCCAGGCAGACCTGCAGGTCGCGGCCCTGGACTTGTCTGATGGTAATCAACGCCAATCGCTCAATCTGAGCTACCGGCAACGGGTGCTGAACTGGCCCCGACACAAGATCGCCGTGCTTACGGGGTTCTACACCAGCCGCAATGACAGCGACAACGTGGCTTACTTTTCTCCTCGTAATGATCGGGACCTGGGCGCAGATCTGGAACATGAGTGGCGTCCCTGGCGGCGTTATGACCGTGCCTTTGTACAGCGTTTCACGGTCGGGCTGGGTTCTTATCAACAGGATGGCTTCGGCAGCGATGGACGCTGGCAGGCCACCCTGGAACACGAATGGCAGCTGGGAGACGGCTTGTCCCTGAGCTATGGCGGTAGCGTGGGGCGACGACCCTATGACGGTGTCCAGGAAAAACAACGCAGCGTATTTCTGACCGTGAGAGGGTTATTGTGAAGCGTACTTTACTCATCTTCTGTCTGTTCCTGAGCGGTCCAGGCCTGCTGGTAGTGTCAGCCCATGCTGCACGGGTGCCGGTGGTGGAATCCGTCGCGGAAGGTCCTGATCTGCTGGCGCTGTGTTATCACGATGTGGTGCACACCGAAGAGGCCATGAAAAAAGATCCGATGGCCATCACCGTGGACATGCTGGTGCAGCATCTCTCGTGGCTGGCAGGGGCGGGTTATACCCCTGTTTCTCTGGCCCACTGGCGCTCGGATCAGCCGTTACCTGAGAAGCCGGTGTTGCTGACCTTTGATGATGGTTATAAGAGCTTCCGTACGCGGGTTCTGCCGCTGCTTGAGTTATATGGCTTTCCTGCGGTGCTGGCGCCTGTGACCAGTTGGGTCGATACACCTGCCGACGCTGTTGTTGACTACGGCGGCGAACCACGGCCCAGGGAGGAGTTCCTGAATTGGCAGGACGTCGCGGAAATCCGCCGTTCCGGTCTGGTGGAAGTGGTTTCGCACAGCCATGACATGCATCAGGGTATTCTCGCTAATGTCTATGGCAACCTGCAGCCCATGGCCAGTGCACGGGCCTATCTGCGCGCAGAACAACGCTATGAAACTGCAGCAGAGTTCAGCGCCCGGGTTAAACAGGATCTGGCCCGTTCCCGGGCCTTGCTGGCGGAACATGCAGGGGAGGTGCCACCGGTCGTGGCCTGGCCCTACGGCGCTTACAACATAGCGTCCAACGCGGCTGCGGCTGAAGTTGGCTTCAACCGGTATTTCAGTCTGGAAGACCGACCGAACCGTCGCTCCGAAGCTGGCGTGCATCGCAAACTGATCAGCAACCAGACTGACCTGGCTGGGCTGCAGCGGATGTTGCAGAACAGACTGCACGACGCACCCGTACGGGCCGTGCATCTGGACATGGATTACATCTACGATGCGGATGAAACGCAGTTCGTAAGAAATCTGGATCTGCTGGTCGAAAGGATTCAAAGCATGCAGGTGAGTGCCGTGTACCTGCAGGCGTTTGCTGACCCTGACGGCGATGGCGTGGCGGACGCTGTCTATTTCCCCAACCGACATCTGCCCGTACGTAAGGATATGTTCAATCGAGTCGCCTGGCAGTTACGTACCCGTGCGGGCGTGCGGGTCTATGCCTGGATGCCGGTACTGGCCTTTAAATTACCTGACGCCGAATTGAACCAGCAACTGACGGTGACTTCGGTGGATGGTTCTCACCTCAAGCGCTATCACCGACTGTCACCCTTTCATCCCGAAGCGCGCCGTATCATCGGTCAGTTATACGCAGACCTGGGCCGCAGTGTGGCGTTTGATGGTGTGTTATTTCATGACGATGCCTTTCTCACCGACCGGGAAGACAATAGCGCCGCGGCGCGCGCTTATGCACAATCGCTGGGTCTCGATCAGCTTTCGGCGCGTCAGAAAACCGAATACCTGCTCGACTTTACCGATGAACTGAGCGCAGTCCTGCGCGACTGGCAGCCCGGTCTGAAAACCGCCCGCAACCTCTACGCTCAGGTTGTGCTCGATCCTGCCAGTGAAGCCTGGTGGGCTCAGAACTTCAGCCTCTTTCTGGAGCGCTACGACTACACAGCGTTGATGGCGATGCCATATCTGGAGCAGGCCAGCAATCCGCGGGCGTGGTTGTCCAGACTGCGCAGGAAGGTAAGTAAACTGGATCCGGACTACGCACGCACAGTCTTTCACCTGCAGACTCGAGACTGGCGCACCCAGTCACCGATCCCGGACAAGGAACTGGCGGCTAAGTTTGCACAGCTGCTGGGGCACGGTGTGCGACATATTGCCTACTACCCGGACGACTTTTACAACAACCAACCCGCCCTGCGCGTGGTGCGTAAACATCTTTCGGTGAATTCCTTTCCGGCGCTTAAAAATCAGGTGCCCCAGCCATGATGGGCGTGGATGTGTTCTATTTCCTGTTGCAGGAGTTTGCCCTTATTTACCCGCTGTTCATGGCCTATCTTTGGATCGTGGGCGGTATCACCTATTTCATTCACTGGGAGAAAATGGGGCGCCAGCGGGTTGATCAGCCACCGCAGCTGGAGCACTACCCGGGGGTGTCCATCATCGTGCCCGCGCACAATGAATCCTATGCCATTCTGGAAACGGTAGAAGCGCTGCTCGATCTCGACTATCCGGACATTGAAATCATTGTCGTTAACGACGGCAGTGTGGACAACACGGCGGAACTGATCGATGAACTGGCGGATGCCGGTAAGATCCGCGTCATTCACCTGGCCACCAACCAGGGTAAAGCGGCGGCCATGCGGGTCGCCACGCTGGCCTCAAACCACGAGATTCTGGTCTGCATTGACGGCGATGCGATTCTGGACCGACATGCACTGGTCTGGCTGGTGCGTCACTTTGAGAGTCCGCGGGTCGGCGCGGTTACGGGTAACCCGCGTGTGCGTACCCGCTCGACTTTACTGGGTAAGGTTCAGGTGGGTGAGTTCTCGTCCATCATTGGTCTGATAAAAAGGGCCCAACGTATTTATGGCCGGGTGTTTACCGTTTCCGGCGTGGTTGCCGCGTTTCGCAAGACCGCGGTTTATCGAGCAGGCTTCTGGGATCTCAACAAGCTGACCGACGATATCGATATCAGCTGGCGACTGCAGATGGATCACTGGGCGATTCGCTTTGAATCTAATGCGCTGTGCTGGATTCTGATGCCGGAGACGCTGAAGGGCTTGTGGCAACAACGCCTGCGTTGGGCACAGGGTGGCGTGGAGGTCATCCTGCAGCATGCCCGTGGCCTGATGCGCTGGCGGCAGCGACATATGTGGCCGGTCTTTATTGAGTTCTGTCTCAGCGTGATCTGGTCTTACACGATCCTCATCCTCGGCGTCAGCCTGATGATTGATCAGATCACCGACATTCCTGCGCTACCCAGTATTACCGAATGGCTACCCAGTTGGGGGGGCGCCATTATCGGCGTGACCTGTCTGGCGCAGTTTGGTATCAGCCTGTTGATCGACAGCCGCTATGAACGTGGCTTGTCGAAGTACTATTTCTGGATCATCTGGTATCCCATCGCCTACTGGCTGTTGAACGTCTTCACCACCATTGCTGCAGTACCGAAAACGATCCTGCGAGGTCGGCAGCAGCGCGCGGTGTGGGTGTCACCCGACCGGGGTGAGCAGTTCGATACGGATGCAGAGCGCTAAGGGAACCAGATGCCCAACACCCTCCCCAAAGGCCCACCCCAACAGCCGTCTGAAGAGTCAAAGCGGCCGCTGATCATTGAGCGTCCTGATCTGCAGACGCTGTCTCAGCGCTGGGGTTATCGCAGTGTCACATTATTCTGCTGGTTGCTGTGGTTGTATCTGTTTGTCCCCTTGTTGAGCTTTCTGGCCTGGCTTACCGGCCTGTCGTATGCCTACCGCCTGCTGCTCCAGGATCTGGATGTAAGCGAGCTGTGGTCGATGTTGAGTTTCTATGCGCTGGGTATCGCGATACTGGCCGGCACCTACCTGCTGTGGGCACTTTATTCCTATCTACGCTTTCGCAATGTGGAACGGCGGCAGGGTACCCCCCTGGCTGATCTTGAGACACTGGCTGCTTCGCACAACTTGAAGCCCGAACAGGTCCAGGCGTGGCAACGTGCGAACAAGCAGACTATCGATGCCTCTATCCTGGCGGAGATCTTTGTGCGCAGTCGAGCGCCCGACGAAGTAGAACAGGAAGATTAGCGATTCTGGTGGACTGTCGACTCAGCTGCTGAGATACGGGTAGACCGCCGACTCAGGTACTGAGCAGTGCTTCCAGCTCCGCGCTGATTTCGGAGTCCAGTTGCCCGGCAAAGCAGGCGATGGTGGGCCAGGTCTGCGTAGTACCACAGTAGTCGTTGACACACGCCACGTGAATAAAGCCAGACGCGTTGTAGGCGTCGTCGTTGAAAAAGATCAGCGGTACGCGCCAGCTGTGCTGGGTGATCAGTTCTTCGCAATGACGACAACGTGCGCGACCGCTGGACGCTTGCTCGATGACGCCCATACGCTGCAGGCGGGGATGAGCGATGGCCAGTTCAGCGGCTTGTTTTAGCGCGTCGCTGTCAGGTTCATTTTCAGTCGGGTAATCCGACAAAGTTGCCAGTAGTGATTGTGGACGTCGATAGGCACTGCACAGTGGATGGTGCCAGTGCGTCATTTCGCCATCGCCGAAGGGATTAGGCAGTCGTTCACCAAAACGCAATGCACCTTTTTCGATTGGGCGATTGCAGCCACGGCATTTGGAGCGCGCGGAAGGCGCTAGTTCGAAGACATGCTGCAATTCGCTCATCGGTTCCGCCTCCCTGTCACTGTGCCAGTTTGAAAGCGATGACATGATCCCCGGCGGGCAGGGGCGACAACCAATGACCGCCAGCAGCCAGCACGACAAACTGTTCGCCCTCATAGGTATAGGTCATCGGTACACCGTTGGCGCTGGTGGGCAGTCGCGTCTTCCACAACTCTTCACCGGTATCGATATCGAAGGCGCGGAGATAGCCGTCCATGGTGGCACCGATAAAAATCAGACCGCTGGCTGTCACCAGCGGACCGCCCTGCTGCCAGCCGCTGGAGAAGAAAGTGTGAACAGGCCAGGGTACGACACCTTCCAGAGAGCCGAATGGCACCTGCCACAGGAGCTCACCGGCTTCCAGGTCCACGGCAGACAGCGTTGCCCAGGGGGGTGGCGAGCAGGGTGCACCCAGAAACGAAGTCACCGGATTCATGACCACGCAGTAGCGTGAGCCTTTCTGCGGAAAGCCGGTGGGTTCGTTGCACTGGTCCTGAGGTATCAGTTGTACTGACATCACCATATGGTGGGTGTTGGCGACCATGATTTTGCGCTGCAGATCGACGGCGGGCGCGCCCCAGTTGTTGCCACCCAGCGGCGATGGATAGTAGGTGGATCCGACCAGACTGGGAGGTGTGTAGATGGGTCCGGTTTGCAGTGCTTCCAGTTGACGTCTGCAGTGTCCGCGATCGATGAAAGTCACGCCCCAGGCATCATCCGGTGTAATACCCAGCTGATGCAGCGGCGGCGGACGCACGGGAAAGGGCTGGGTTGGACTCAGGTATTCACCCGGTACCGCGCCTTCCTGGGGTACGGGCCGTTCTTCCACCGGATGCAACGGCTCGCCGGTTTCGCGATCGAGCACAAAGGTCATGCCCATCTTTGTGACCTGCACCACTGCCGGACGGGTCTGATTGTCGATGGTCAGATCCACCAGCGTCGGCTGGGCTGGAATGTCATAGTCCCAGATGTCGTGGTGTACGGTCTGGTAGTGCCAGTCGATCTCTCCGGTGGCGGCTTTCAGTGCTACCACCGAACTTGAGTAGTAATCCAGATGGCCGTCGCGGTCACCGCCATAGTAGTCCGGAGAAGAGTTGCCGGTGGGGACGATGACCAGCCCGCGCGCTTCATCCACCGAGATTGTCGACCAGACATTGGTTGTGCCCGGAGTATAAGTGCCCGTTTCGTCGGCCTGCTCATGATCCGGGTGGGTCGGGTTCCAGCCCCAGACAAACTCACCGGTTTCCACGTTGAAGGCGCGCACAACACCGGCCGGGACATCGGGCCGATAACTGTCGATCACCATGGCGCCGGAGATCACCAGGTTGTCGATGACGGCTGGTGCGCTGGTGATCTGGTACTCCTGTGCTTCGTGTTTTGTCAGCCCGACGGTGAGGTCCACTTCACCGTTGTTGCCAAAGGACGGGCAGCGCTGGCCGGTCCTGCCGTCCAGGGCGAACAGGCGGCCGTCCAGGGTGCCCAGCAGAATACGATGACCACAGAATGCTTCCGCATCGGTCGGGCTTTCCCAGCTTGAGACACCCCGACAGTTGGTCAGCCCTTCGCTGCTGATGTCCACTTCGGGATCGAATACCCAGCGTTCCGTGCCACTGCCCGGGTCCAGCGCAAAAACGCGATTGAAGGCGGTGCAGTAGTAGAGGGTGTCGCGCACCATGATCGGTGTGACGATGAATGTGGTAGGTCTGGCGCGGGCGTCCTCAGCCAGGTTTTCGGCGAACACGTCCAGTGCACCTTCGGTGAAGTCGCCGGAGCGATGGTGCCAGGCCTCGGTCAGGTTGCTGACGTTGCCTTTGTCAATGGTGACGGCGGTGGAGTAATGCCCGCCGCCCTTGTCGCCGCCGTAGGCTGGCCATGGAATGTTCTCAGCAGCCCTGGACGCTGGCGCAAAGAGCAGCAGTGCGCCCAGATAAAGCTCTGTATTCAAGCCGTATTTATACAATTCGAGCACCTCCCTTGCGGGGACAATAGCAGATCGAGTAATGTCCAGCCTAGACACACTTGCAGGAGGAAACGTGGCGAAACAGGTTGATTGGTATTACTTCCGGGGTGGCTGAACCAGCTGTACCCGAGCATCCAGGTTTCTGGAGGCAAAAAATATAAAGGTGGCAGAGAAGATTCCTGCCAGTCGCAAATTACAGCGCGAGGACGCCGAAGCGCTGCTGGCCAAAGCCAGCACCATGACCGTGGCAAAAGGCAAAAAGGTAAGCGAATTCAAAGGTGGAAAAACGGCTTCAGATGAGGCTGTCGATGCCATGCTGGGCAGTACCGGCAATCTCCGTGCCCCGGCCATCGTGGTCGGCAAAACCCTGCTGGTAGGTTTCAATGAAGAGGTCTATCAATCGGTCTTCGGTTGAGAAGTCATCATGCTTGAATCGTATCTGGTACTCGATTTTACCGATGAGCGAGGTGAAGTCGGGCCCATGATGCTGGGGGACCTGGGCGCGGATGTGATTCGCGTTGAAACCCCCACCGGCAGCCGCGCTCGTAGTCAGTATCCACATGCTGAAGGGTTCAGCGATGATTTGCGCAGCCTGCAGTTTCAGGCCTATAACCGCAACAAGCGTTCCATTGTCCTGTCACCAGATGCAGAAGTAGATCGACAGGTGCTCGAGAGCTTTCTGCAGCGCGCGCACTTTGTGTTTGAATCCAGCCCGGCCGGTGGCCTTGCCAGTTTCGGGCTCGGCTATGCTGAGGTCCAGGCGTTGAATCCCAGCGTCGTGTTCGTGGAATTGTCACCTTTCGGGCGGCAGGGCCCACACGCGGATCTGAAAGGCAATGATCTGGTCATCGCAGCCATGGGAGGGCCGGTGGCGTTGCAGGGTGTACCGGAACGGGCGCCGGTGCGCTTGAGTGTACCCCAGGTTTGGCGACATGCCGGGGCGGAAGCCGCCGTGGCTGCGCTGGTTGCGCATACGCTGCGGGTGCGTACTGGTGAGGGCCAGTATGTTGATTTGTCAGCTCAGGCGACCATGACCTGGACGCTGTTGAATGCTATGGATGCCAAAGCCATCCAGGGACGTGAGTTCACCCGCAGCGGTGGCATTGTGAATACCGGCGCCATGGCCGCTCAGTTGGTCTATGCCACGGCCGATGGCTATCTGGTGGCGCTGCCTCATGCCCGAACCATCGTTGGCTGTCTGGAATGGATGATCGAGGATGGAGTGGCTGACCCTGAACTGCGGGAACTCGACTGGCAGGAATATGACCTGAATATGCAGAATCCTCACGCCGAAGGCTTCACCATAAAGGACGGCATTGAGCTGTGCAGTCGTTTCTTCGCGTTACATAACAAAGCCGAGTTGTTTGAGTTCGGCCTCAAGCATGGTCTGTCACTGGCGCCGGTCAACACGTTGAGTGAATTGTTAGCTCTGGAGCATCTGCAGGTGCGTGAGTTCTGGCAGGACCAGGCAGGCATACGCACGCCTGGTCTGTGGGCCAAGCCGTCGTGTTCCGAGCTCGCATGGCGAGGTGATGCACCCTCGTTGGGTGAGCATGCGGCTGCCATTCGGGCGCAAGCAGATGAAGCACTCGGAATGCCTGACACATGGGGCGGTGAGCGCAATGTTTTGCCCTTTGCTGGTATTAAAGTGGCGGATTTCTCCTGGGTCGGGGTAGGCCCGATTTCCGCCAAGTGTCTGGCTGACCACGGTGCTCATGTGGTGCGGGTTGAATCCGAGTCCCGGCCGGATGTGCTGCGCGCTGCAGGGCCGTTCAAGGATAGTGAGCCGGGTTGGAATCGTTCGCAGTTTTTTGGCGATTTCAATTCGTCTAAACAGAGTCTGACGCTGGATATGAAAAATTCCGAGTCACTGGCCCTGGCCAGACGCCTGATTCTGGATTCGGATGTGTTGATCGAGAGCTTTGCGCCAGGCGCCATCGCACGAATGGGCTTGAGTTATGCCGAGCTCAGTAAGGAACACCCCGGTCTGATCATGATCAGCACCTGTCTGATGGGGCAGACCGGACCTGCTGCCGGGCTTGCCGGTTATGGCTATCACGCCGGTGCCATTGCCGGTTTTTATGAGGTGACCGGATGGCCCGATCGCGGCCCGAACGGCCCCTGGATTGCCTACACCGATACCATCGCACCGCGCTTTGTGGCCACCATCCTGATGGCCGCGCTGGATCATCGTCGCCGTACCGGTAAGGGCTGCTACATCGATGTGGCGCAGATGGAAACTGCGTTGCAGTTTCTCAGCCCGGAACTGATGGATCTGCAGCTCAGCGGCCATGAAGCAACGCGTAATGGCAACCGCTCCCGTTATCATGCGCCACAGGGGTGTTATCCCTGCCTGGGCGATGACCAATGGTGTGCGGTGGCAGTAGAAACTGAAGATGAATGGCAGGCCCTGTGTCGCACCATCGGGCAAACAGACTGGTGCACGGAGGAACGCCTGTCGTCACACGCGGCACGTCTGGCTGCGCACGATGAAATTGATGACGCCATCGCCCGCTGGACACGGACGCGTTCACCCCGGGAGGTCATGCACACCCTGCAGCAGGCGGGTATCCCCGCCGGCGTTGTGCAACGCAGCGGCGATCTGCTGGCCGACCCGCAATATGAATATCGCAAGTTCTATCGCTGGTTCGACCATCCTGAAATGGGCCACATCCCCTATGCCGGCCACGCCTACCGGATTGCCGGCTACGACAACGGGCCGCGCGGCCCGGCACCTTGCCTCGGACAACATTCGTTCGAGATCCTCAGCGAGCAGCTGGGTTTGAGCGACGAAGAAGTCGCCGCCGCCTACGCCGCCGGCGCAATCAACTGAATATTGAGGTCAGAGACAGTGGGGTCAGAGACACTGTCTCTGACCCCACTGTCTCTGACCCCGTATCTCGCTAGCTGCCGAGGATCAGGTCGCGCAGGCCGCTGCTGGAGAGAATTTCGATCCAGTAACCGTCTGGATCCTGAATGAAGGCCAGGCCTTTCATGTTGCCGTCGTCCGGGCGTTTGACGAACTTGACGCCGAGTTGTTGGAAACGCTCGCAGGCGGCGTATACGTCCGGGACTGAAATGCCGATGTGACCAAAGCCGCGCGGCTCATCGTTGCCGTTGTGATAGCTGAAGTCAGCCTGATCTTCGGTGCCATAGTTATGGGTCAGTTCCAGCAATGCTGGTTGGTCGAACAGCCAGCGAGCGCGCGCCCGTGGCTCGCTGGGAATTTCAGACTGCGGATAACCGAAAAAATACAGGCTAAATTCCATGGCTGGAAAGTCGAATTTATCCAGCAGCGTCATGCCCAGCACATCCTGATAAAACGCCGTAGACTTTGCCGGATCCTTGATGCGCAGCATGGTCTGGTTCATGACGAACCCTTCGGTTGCGGTCTGATTGGTCATCAGCTGTCCTCTGTTACGCTGTTGTTGAGCCGCTCCACGGCTGCGAGATAGTCTTCCATAAACTCGCGTACCACCGTGCGTGTGTCCTGGATCGCGTCCATCAGCCCCACACCTTGACCGACAAAGGAAGTGGCCAGTTGACGGGCGCCCTCATGCCCGCCTTCAGCAAGTTTGGTGACCTTGGCTAACGGTGCTTCTGCCACCAGCGACTGTAGTGGCATCGGCAGGGGCTCTGGCGCTTCACCGGATTCCCAGGCGTCGGTCCAGGGTGAGCGCAACTGGCGGGAATACTTCCCTGTCCGCGCTTTGGAACGAACCGTCTGACGTGAGCTGGCCTGCACATATTTTTCTTTGATCACCGGCGAAGTCTCCGCTTCCGCGGTGGTCAGCCACATGGAGCCGGTCCAGGCGCCTGCTGCACCCATGGCCATGGCCGCAGCCATCTGCCGCCCTTTGACGATGCCACCTGCGGCCAGCACCGGTACGCCGCTGCCTTCGATGTACTGACACACTTCAGGCACCAGCACCATGGTCGATACTTCGCCGCAGTGTCCACCGGCCTCCGTGCCCGCCACCACCAGAATATCGACCCCGGCCTCGACCTGCTTGGCGGCATGTTCTTTGGCGCCGACCAGCGCGGCGACCTTGACGCCTGCCTTTTTGCCTCGCTCCAGCATGTACTGGGGTGGCACCCCCAGCGCATTGGCGATGAGCTTGATGGGATGTGCGAAAGCCACATCGATGATGTTATTGGCCTTACCCTTGGTCAGAAATCCACCTGCGCCCATGCGCTGCTTGGCATAGACATCGGCAGTATCGATGTTGTGCTGGGCCAGGACATTGATGGCAAAGTCACGGTGGGTCTCGGGCACCATGGCGGCGATTTCACCCGGCGAGTTATTGTGGTCGGTAATCGCCATACTGGTAGGTGCAATCAGATCGACGCCGTAGGGCATGCCGTTGATGTGCTCGTCGATCCAGCTCAGCTCAATCTCCAGCGACTCAGCATTGTGACCGGCGGCACCCAGTACGCCGAAGCCACCGGCCTTACTGACTTCTACCACCACATCTCGACAGTGGGTAAACGCGACCAGCGGAAACTCGATGCCGAGCAACTCGCAAATAGGCGAATTCATCGTTAAATTACTCCCCTTCGTAAACCTTAAATTTCCCGGTAGCTAACCTACCGCACCTCGGCAGGAAAGAAAAATGAGACTGAACAAGATCTGGGGCATAGCCCTCGTGTGCGGCGTAGCTCTGGCAGGCAGCGCAGTCTGGGCCGCGCCTTACAGCCACGACAAGGCGATGAATGTAGCGGTGATCAACAACATCGACATCGGTTATGTGGTCGCCGGTGAGGTGGATGCCCCGGCTGTGATGCTGATTATGGGGCTCACAGCTTCCCATCGCCTGTGGCCCGAAGCACTGGTCAACGGTCTGGTTGACGCCGGTTATCGCGTGGTGCTGTTCGATAATCGCGACACGGGTGATTCAGCCCGCCTTGATCAGTTGGGCACGCCAGTCCTGTGGTGGGAGATGGTCAAGAACACCCTGGGTTTTGACGTCAATGCACCTTATACCCTGGGCGATATGGCAGACGACACCATCGGCGTGATGGATGAACTGGGTATCGAACGGGCGCATATCGTGGGTGCATCCATGGGTGGCATGATTGCCCAGACCCTCGCCGCGCGTTATCCAGAGCGTACTCGATCACTGGTCTCGATCATGTCTACCACCGGGGCACCTCATTTACCCGAGGCGGAAGATGAGGCGGGCGAAGGCCTGCAGAATCTGGGCGACAGTGCCGGTGAGGTGGCGGCCAATCTGCGCGCCATGGGCATGTACCCGGAAGCGATGCCGCGCCAGTTGATGGCCATTATCGCGGCCGGTGACCGCACCGCGGAAGTCGCCGGCATCCGCGCCCCGACGCTGGTGGTACATGGTGCTGTAGATCCACTGTTACCTCTGGCGCATGGTGAACACACCCACCAGACTATCAGTCATTCGGCTTATGAGGTCTATGCCGAGATGGCCCATGATTTTCCCGAAGACGTGGTGCCGAAACTGGTCGCCCGCATGAGTGAATTTTTCCGCAACAGTCAGAATTAGACTTGCCGCCGTGGTAATATCCGCGCGGTTCGTATGCGAGGCTAAATGACTGACATCAAGAGTGCTGACTTTTCCGCTGGCGTGACCTTTCTCGGCAAGCAGATAAGTGCCCCCTTCACCATCCCGTCTGGCATCGTGGCGACTGCCATTCCGATCATTGAGTACATCTTTCGCGAAATTCCGCAGATCGGCGTGATGACCACCAAGAGTATCGGTCCGGTGCCGCGCCTGGGTAATCGCGAGCCGGTTTACAGTCAGTACGCCCCGGGCTGTTTCGTCAACGCCGTGGGACTCACTAATCCAGGTGCCGAGCGTTCAGCGGAACTCTTTGCCGAGCTCGCCGTACCGCAGGACCGTTTTCTGTTGATCTCAATTTTTGGCGGCAGCGTACAGGAATTTGTCGACGTGGCCCGCATACTGGCGCCCTTTGCCGATGGTCTGGAACTCAATCTGTCCTGTCCCCACGCGGAAGGCTATGGCATGGCTATGGGGCAGGACCCATCCATGGTGCAGGAGATTACTCAGGCGGTGAAAGAGGCGGTCAGCATTCCGGTAGTACCCAAGCTGACCCCGAATGTCGACAACATCGCCATTATCGCCGAAGCGGCTGTGGCCGGTGGGGCAGACGCGCTATGTGCCATCAATACTCTGGGGCCGGGATACTTTACCGCGCATGGTTCGCCGGTGCTGTCCAATGGCCTGGGCGGCATGTCCGGCAAAGGGGTGGTCCCCATTGCCTTGAAATGTGTGGCCGATATTGCCGCCACCGTGGATGTGCCGATCATTGGTTGCGGCGGCATCAGCAGCGCCGACGACGTGCGCGCGTTTGCTGATGCCGGCGCCGATATTTTTGGCGTGGGCTCCGCCCTGACCGGACTCACTTCGCCACAGATCACCAGTTACTTCCAGCTCCTGCTGCAGGACCTGCAGACCACCGAGTCCAGCGCCGCACAGAGTGGCAACCCCGCACAAAGCGACAGCGCCGGCCAGATGGTGCGCTATGACGTAGATATGGATTTTCACCCTGTCGTGTTGCAGACCAATCGCAAAGTCTGTGAGGACATTGTTATTCTTGAGTTTGATCGCAAAATCGACATCAAGGCTGGCGAGTTTGTCTTCCTGTGGATTCCGGGGGTGGGCGAAAAACCCTTTTCCGCGCTGACCGATGATCCGTTTTCCCTGGTGGTGATCAATGTGGGTGAGTTTACCGATGCGCTGATGTCACTCCAGCCCGGCACCGATTGTTATGTACGCGGTCCCTATGGCATACCGGCAGCCCCTCCCTCGGGCGGCAACATCGTCGCGGTAGCCGGTGGCACTGGCCTGGCGGCCGTTTATCAGCTTGTCAGAGATTTCGGCGGTGCACATGTCTTTGTCGGCGCGCGCAGCGCCGAGCGCCTCTACTATCTGGATGAGTGCATCGCCTGCGCAGAAGTGCATGTGGCCACCGACGACGGCAGTATGGGCTATCACGGTCTGGTGACAGAACATCTGCGCGACTATCTGGCCGCCCTCGATCAGAGTGAACTGGATAAGCTGGTATTTTATAACTGTGGTCCCGCGCCCATGGTGCTGGCCGCGGAAGCGGTACAGAAGGAATTCTGTCAGCCGCAGCAGATTCATTCTGCAATCGATTATCTGACCAAGTGTGGCGTCGGCGTGTGTGGCGCGTGTACGGCGCCGGATGGTCGGAGGCTGTGCGTCGACGGTCCCTTTCTGCAGGCGCTCAGCTGATCGGTGCTTAACCGCTGGTGGTGAGCGATGCCCCACCCGAAGCTGGGGGCTGAGCTTTTTGAGGTTTAAGCAGAGCTTCGCTAGGCCAGGGCCGGCGGTGGGCTGAAGGCGCCAATCTCTTCCGCTATCAGCCGGGCGAACTCGATACACCGATAGTCGCGATAGGGAGCACTCACGGCCTGCAGGCCAATGGGCAGACCTTCCTTGGAGGGACCGGTTGGAAAAACCGTGCTGGGCAGATAGCTGTTGACGATCATGCCGGCCCAGAACAGCTGCTGAAAATAGGGTTGCTCCACATTGTCCACCTTTAAAGTCCGTTCGGAGAATGGGCGGTGGTCGTGGGGGAAGGCCGGTGTGGCCATCTGCGGGCAGAGCAGAATGTCGTAGTCCTGAAAAAAGTCCTGCCAGGCCAGGCGCAGGCGTTCACGCTGGGTGTTGGCACGGATCCACTCGCGGTGTGACAGCACTGCCGCACGGGCATTGACCGCCGCACTGGAGTGATCATCCGGGTCCAGATCACGGGCGATACCTTCCGCCTCAGCCACCGCCTCATCTGACATGGCAGCGCTCATCACCGAGTTCAACAGGGTCTGATAGTTTTCATGCGCACGGTTGAGATCAATTTCCGGGCGTGCGGTTTCAAACAGGGTTGCACCGGCTCGCACCAGCGCGTCGCTCACCTGGGCCACTCGCTCGGCGACTTCGGTGGCGACCGGTGAGAGCTCATCGGTGGCCCAGATCGCCACGCGTAAACCATTGAGGCTGTTGATATCCGCTTTGGGTAGATTGAGCGACCAACCCAGTGCCTCACGCGGTGCCGGTCCGGCCATGATCTGCAGCGCAACCGCCAGGTCTTCGGCGCTGCGCGCCAGAGGGCCACACACCGCCAGATCGGCTTCGGGAATATTGGCCACCAGTTCATGGCCGCTCATCGGCACGATGCCGTAGGTCGGTTTATGCCCGTACACGCCACAGAAATGGGCCGGATTGCGGATCGATCCGCCAATGTCAGAACCGGCTTCCAGACCTGTGAAGCCGGCCGCCAGGGCAGCCGCGCTGCCACCGGACGAGCCGCCTGGCGTGCGCGTCGTGTCCCAGGGGTTGCCGGTTGTACCATAGATCGGGTTGTAGCTCTGAAAGTCGGCCAGATCCGTGGGCACGTTGGTTTTACCCAGAAAGTGCGCACCTGCTTTGCGGAAACGTTTTACTGCCAGGCCATCTTCGTCTGCAATGTTGTTCTTGAACGCTTCCAGACCCCAGGTGGCCGGTGTGTCGGCGATGACATAGGATTCTTTGATGGTCATGGGGACCCCATGCAGGGGACCATCGGCTTCGCCTCGGGCCAGTGCCTGATCGGCTGTTGCCGCCTCTGCCAGTGCCTGCTCGAAGCGGCGTACCACGACCGCGTTGATCTCACCGTCGTAGCGTTCGATACGGTCGATGTAATGCTGGGTGAGTTCGACTGAGCTGAATTCTTTGTCGCGAATCGATTGCGCCAGTTCCAGCGCAGAACAGAAGGGGTTGATGGCCATACTTGCCGCACCTGTATCGAGCTGTGATAACCTACCTTGCAGGGAATAAGAGGAGAGCGCAATACATGAACTACGAACACATCCAATACGACGTCACAAACCCGGTCGCGACCATTACCCTTAACCGGCCGGATGCGTTGAATGCCATCACCGCGCGCATGCAGGCGGAAATGAAACATGCCCTGGCGGTTGCCGAACAGGACAGCGCTGTGGTGGGTATTGTGCTCACCGGAGCGGGACGAGGGTTCTCTGCGGGTGCTGACATCGGGGGCTTACAGGCCACTGCCGGTGGTGAGAAGCGAGCGGCTGAAGATCTCAGCGGATTCAAAGCCACACCCGGCAACCCGGCCATGGGAGAGAACTTTTCCGTTACCTTCTCCTATCTGTTGAGCATCAGCAAACCCTTGATCGCTGCCATCAACGGACCCTGTGCTGGTCTCGGCTTTGTCTTTGCCTGTCTGTGTGATATGCGCTTTGTCGAGCGCCAGGCCAAATTTACCACCGCCTTTGTCAACCGTGGCCTGATTGCCGAGCATGGTTCGAGCTGGATTCTGCCCAGGTTGATCGGTCCCGCGCGCGCCCTGGACATACTCTGGTCCGGTCGTAAGTTCACCGGTGAAGAAGCCGAACGTCTGGGCCTGGCAGATCGCCTGTGCGAACAGGGCGAGAGCGCTGCCCAGGCGGCGGACTACATCAGAATGCTGGCGGAAACAGCAGCACCGCAGTCCATTCGCACCATCAAGGCGCAGGTCTACCGCCATCTCAATATGGAGCTGGGTGATGCCATGCGTGAAAGCAATGAATGGATGGCTGCCTCGCTGGAAGGCGATGACTTCAAGGAAGGTGTGGCTTCATTTGTTGAGCGACGTCCACCTGACTTTACCCGCGTAGGCTCGTAGTTTGAAATAAGCCGGTCAGCGGCATGGCCGCCGCTGATCGGGATCAGCTCAGCGGGTTTCCGACCAGAGCACGCCAGCGTCGAATGCTGCCTCTATTTCTGCATCACTGAAGCCCAGCTCAGTCATGATCTCACCACTGTGCTGTCCAGCCAGCGGTGGTGAACCCAGTTCGCCAGCATTGCCGTTCACGGTCACATTGGCGCCGTGGCGGCGATAGTCACCCCAACTGGGATGTGTTGCAGGCGCTGTCAGATCCATAGCCTGTGCCTGTGCATTGTTAAGCCAGTAATCAGCCGGGTGATGGCGATCGGCGCGTACGCACCCGATGTTGTGGGGTGTCAGTTCGGCCTGCCAGTAGTCGGCGGTCTGCTGACTGAATATCGCGGCCAGCCGCGCGGCGGTTTGCGCGTCGCTGTGCAGATCTTCTGGGTCCAGTTCCACGCCCAGCGCGGTCAGGGCGTCCTGCAGATGCGCCTGTTCGTGGGATTGAGGCGTAGCCAGGAAAATCCATTGATCTTCCGCGCAGGCATACAGTCGATAAAAAGCGTGTAGACCATATAAGCCTTCATCCGGCAGTGCGCGAGGTTGCTTGCCTGGGTAGTCGACAAAATCGTCATGGTTGGCATAGGCATTAGCGCCAAACATGTCGACAAACACTTGTTGTCCGCCATGTTGGGGCCGTGCCACCAGGCCCAGCAAGGCAGAGGTGGCAATGACCAGGGCGGTATTCGGGTCTGGATTCACTTCGTTGGCGCGCATCAGCCGTGCAGTCCACAGTTTGAGCTGGTCGAAATCCTGTAATTCCTGTGGTACCCGCTCGCCCATCTGATAGAGGACACCGCCCATAGCGGCACCAGGGATCGGGTGTGTGCAGGGCCGATGTGCCCCCGGGCCATCGGGGCCGTAGCCATTGCATTGCAGGTACACGATCTGCGGATTGATGGCCTGGATGTCGGCATAGCCGAAGCCCAGTTTTTCCGGTACCCCGGGGCGATAGTTATGAATCAGTATGTCTGCCTGGGCGGCCAGCTCGGCCACCACCCGTTGCCCCAGCTCTGCTTTCAGATTGAGGCTGATACTGCGTTTGCCTGCATTAACGCGCGCCGAGCCTGCACCATAGCTGAAGCCACGATAGGGGTCGCCGCCGATCTGTTCGACCTTGATTACCTCAGCGCCGAGGTCGGCCAGGAAGGAAGTGCCCAGCGGCGCGGCAATGATGGTGGCCAGCTCCAATACCCGTACGCCGGCCAGTGGCTGTGCACTCCTGCCAGTCTGCGTGGTTGGGGGTGCTGCTTTCTGTGTCTTGGCTGTGTCCGCTTGTTCAGGTGATTTCGACGCTTTGCCGGGTTGTGCCGGTGTTTTTGACAGGCGAGCTAACGGTCCGAGCTGCTTTACGCCATCTGCGTCGGTATAAACATGGCCGTTGGCTATGATGTCCGGCTCCTGCATGGCGGCCTGGGTGGTCTGGTATCTGCCCGCGACCACGCCGCCGTTCTCGATGCACAGGTCCAGCCACTCATCCGCCGTTTTTTCCTGTATGCGCGCCAGCATCCGGGCGCGAAAGGCTTCGTGCTTGTCCGCCGGTAGAGACAGCTGTTTAGCATCGAAGTCAGGGTCTGCCAGTACGTCGATCAGCTCTGTCACCATCAGAAAATTATCGAACAGGTGCGGTAACAGGTTACCGAACTGCAGCCAGCTGCCGTCGCCAGCCTGGGTTGGATGATAAAACAGGGTCGGCAGCGGTGGTTGTGGCGGAATGGCCGTCGGCAGCAGTTGCGCAAAGCGCTCCGGGAACTGTCGCGCCACCATGGCGCCCTGTTCGAAGGGCAGCATGCCCTGCAACACGCTGGTTTCTACGCTGCTGCCGGTGCCGGTCTGCGCGCGTTGCCATAGCGCGGCCAGAATGCCGGTGGTCGCAGATTGCGCGGTTGCATGGACGCCGACCTGCAAGGCGGAAAACACCGGCCCAGGTCGGTCTACCAGCCCCTGAAAGGTCATCATGCGGCCGCTGGCGGCCGCCACCAGATGTTCATAGCCCGGCAGATTGGCCAGCGGGCCCCGATCACCAAAGCCAGTAACGCGACAGGTGATGAGACGTGGGTTGTCAGCGCGCAGCTGGTCCAGATCAACCTGCATCTGCTGAAGGGTAGAGGTGCCCAGGTTGGTCACAAACACATCGGCTTCAGCGCACAGCGCGCTCAATTCGTCGCACTGTTGCGGCAGCGTGAGCGCGCGACGTGTTTTACCTCTTGCCCACATGGGGGCTGCCGGTAACTGTTCGAACAGGTCATCGTCTGTATGGTCGATGGTCACCACGTTGGCGCCGAAGTCGGCCAGTATCATGGTGCTTAAACCGGTGGTCGGCCCGCGCGATAGATCGATGACGCGTAGACCTGTAAGTGCTGTGGACATAAACCCTCCCTGGCGGTGACTTTACACGGAGCGTGGCCGCGAAACTATCATGCGGCCGGCCAGCGCAGGCCGGTCAGTTCTTCTGATTGGCGCCACAGACGTTCCGCGCTGGTCGCATCCAGTGCGTGGCTGGCGGGAGTGAGGCGGGTGGTGGTGCCACGTAGACCAAACCAAGCACGGGGACCGAAGTAGCCGCCGGGGTCGTTGGCGTCTAAAGCCATCAACACGTGTTGGACGGCCTGCTGGGGTGTTTGAGCGATGAATCTGTTACCCAGTGCGGCCAGTGGGATGTGCCGGGTCAACCTGCTCGCCACGTAGCCGGGATGCACGGCCTGGGCCAGTCCGTGCGATCCCAAACGGCGCTGCAGTGACAAGGTGAACAACAGATTGGCCAGCTTGCTCTGTGCATAAGCACGCATGCCGGCGAATGACCGTGCGGCATCGAGATCATCGAAGTCCATTCGTCCCAGACGGTGCGCGGCAGAACTCAGTGTGATCACGCGCGAGTTCGTGGTACTGAGCAGCAGGTCTTTCAACCCCACCGTCAGGGCGAAATGGCCCAGGTGATTGATGCCGAACTGACTTTCCAGGCCATCTACGGTACGCGTTAACGACGGTAACAGCACCGCCGCGTTGTTGATCAACAGATCCAGGCGATGTTCGCGTGCTTTGAGCAACTCCACGCCCGCTGCGACTGACCCGAGATTCGCGAGGTCCAGCACCGCGTGGTCGAGCTGTGCAGACGGATACTGCTGGCGCAAAGCGTCACTCAACTCGTTGGCGGTGGCCTGAGTGCGACAGCCGAGGATGACCCGGTAATCCATGTTCAGCAGCGCCTCGACGATGGCCCGTCCCAGCGCGCCATTAGCGCCGGTTACCAGCGCGACCGGTTGATCAGCCATCATCACAACTCATCGAGTTAACAGGACAGGTCACTGGGTGTGAGCTTGATAACGGCGATTGTGCGTTCCAGACGTGCCTGGTAACGGGCAAAATACGGATTCATCGTCAGCAGCATGTCCCAGTAGCGCGCTCGTTCAGTGCCGCTGCAGACCTGTGCGATGCAGTGTCGGGTTGCACCCGCGACCAGCACTTTGACCTCCGGGGTATGCTGCAGATTCAGCAGCCAGGCGGGTGGTGCGCGGCGGCCGCCGCGGGAGGCGATGATGATCAGATGTTCTCCGTCCGCCAGATACAACAGCGGTGTTGAGCGCGGTTGACCGGATTTTCTGCCGATGGTGGTTAACAGCAGGGTCGGCACACCCAGTCCGGCCAGGCTGTAGCGTCCGACAGTGCGACGCAGCAGCCAGCGGTCCAGCCCCGGTGTCACCGTAGTAAAAAACCAGCCACCCAGACGGGTACTTGCCAGCCGCATGGCGGCTTGGGTAAGGGCTCCGGGCGGGTTGGCGCTCAATGACATGGACTCCACTGTGCTGCAGGTAATATGATCCGTGGTTGGGAAGAGAATATCAGACACTGACAGGGGAGGTGTGTGTGGCCAATGGTTCGATGGGGAGAGTCTCCACGGTAGGGGACCACGTCGCGTTACGAACCAAGTTGAGCTTTGCCATCGGGGGTGCCGCAGAAGGTGCCATGACCTGGGCCTTTACCGGTTTCAACTTCATCATTTATACCATTGGCTTTGGTTTGCCGGGCACGCTGGCAGGCCTGGCGGTGTTTCTTTCCATTATCCTGGATGCCGTATCAGACCCTCTGATTGGCTATGTATCGGATCGCTGGCGGTCAAAACTGGGGCGTCGCCATCCTTTCATCTACATATCGGCGTTGCCGCTGGGTGCCTGTATCGTTGCGATCTACATGCCCCCGGATCTGTTGCTGACCAACTCCAATGAACTCTGGTCGCTGTTCGGTGTGGCCGCTACGCCGGAGCAGTGGGGGCTGGCCTTCTGGTTGTTTCTGTTTGCCAGCGTATTCAAGTTCTTTCATACCTGCTACACGTTGCCACACTTGTCATTAGGTTCAGAGCTGACCAACGACTATCTCGAACGCACCCGCATTTTCCGCTACAACATGTTGTTCTCCTTCGGCGGCGGCGCCAGTCTGTCCTGGACCTTTTACAATGTCTTCTTCCCTGAAGGTCCGACCCTGGGTATGGATCTGTCCTGGTTTGCCGGCGCTGTCGCCCTTTTCGGTGCTCTGCTGATCTTTCTCACAGCCCATTGGACGCGTGATCAGATACCCAAACTGGCCCAGCCCCGGGATGACCTGCCCAGGTTTACGATTAAGGCCTTTCTAGCTGAGACTGTCATCGTATTTAAGAATCGCAACTACCTGATGTTGTTCTTTGGCTTGTTATGCCTGTCGATCATGGTGGGCGTGCGTGAAACGCTGAATGCCAACATGGGCCTGTATTACTGGGAGCTGCCACCCGCGCTGATGGGCTATATGCCGCTCTTTTCCATGACCAGCTATTTTGTCGCGGTGGTCATTGTGGCCAAGGCCAATCAGGTGCTGGAGAAGGGCGGTACGGCGAGAATCGCGGTTTTTCTCTGTGTCTCTGCCGCAGCCATTCCCGTGCTGCTGCGTTCCTTCGAGCTGATTCCGGCCAACGGTCACCCGGCCATCTTCTGGATCGTTGGCATCAGTGTGTTCTGCTACTACGGCAGTCTGGCGGTGCTGACCACCACGGTTTATTCGGCCATCGGCGATGTGGTGGACGAACACGAACTGGCCACGGGTGAACGCCAGGAAGGCATTTTTTATGCCGTGCGCACCTTTTTCGGCAAGATGTCCAATGGCATCGGTCACCTGGTGGCGGGCATTGCCATCGACGTTATTGGCTTTCCGCCCGGGGCAGTGGTGGGCGAAGTACCGCCCCAGGTGATCTTCGAGTTAGGACTGTTTGACGGGGTCATTGCGGGGATACCCACATTGTTCGCCATCTATTTTTACGGCCGCTATAAAATTAACAAGGCCCGCCACAAGGAGATTCTCAGTGAACTTTCTGCGCGGCGGGCAGCGGCGTTGGCCAGCTAGTGCCGGGTGTGGCGTGGCGAGCTTTGCGGTAGATGATATGAATAGGATGCACAGGCCCAGGCGTTATGCAGCGTACTGAACGGGTTGAACCACCGCGTTTCAGCAGCGCGAATGTGCGGCAATGGCACGACACAGGATTTGTCATCCTGGAGGATTTTTTTTCGCCGGCTGAGATAGCCCCGGTGCTGGCGGACTTTGCCACGCTGTACGCCGAGCGGGGCCAGGGAGAAGGGGTAGGACAGGTAAAGGACCTGAAAAAATCGGGTGAGATCGGTGCCTTCAGTGCACAGCAGTTTCTGAATTTTGATCAGATGCCTTACCCGGCCTCGCCCGCGATCAACCTGATATCCATGCATCCCGACCTGATCAGGTTTGCCAGAGCGTTGCTGGGTGAGGATCAGGTGCATTGTTACCAGTCTCATACCTGGGCCAAATACACCGGCGAAGCGGACTATGATCAGATGTTCCACTGCGACTACCGCAACCACACGCTGACGGTACCGGCAGATGAGGCGTCTCTGCGCACAGTGAACTTCGTGATCTACTTAAACGATGTCACCGACGATCTGGGGGCATTGCACTATCTCACCAGACAGGACGCCAGCGAGCTGCTCGGCGCAGATGTGCTGAATCCATCAGACTCGATGCAGCCGGCCCTCAAGGCGCGTGAGCGTTCTGCCGCCGGGCCAGCGGGCACGCTGGTGGCGTATGGCATCGATACCCTGCATCGTGGTACCAATCTGACCCGGCCGGACGGTAAACGGTTTACCATGACAGTCAGCTACAAGGCCGCTGGTAATGAGATGATCGGCTTTCATGTCTGGCAGTTCGCGCCGGATCGTCCGTGGCATCTGATCATCGAGCATGCCAGCGCAGAACAGCTGGCTGTGCTGGGGATTCCTCCGCCAGGCGATACCTTCTGGACCGAGCGAACCCTGCACCTTACCCAGGCGCGCTGGCCGAACTGGGATATGACGGAGTACTTTGCAGCTAATGAATAGAGTTCACTCGTATGACTAAACTTCACGTAGTAGATGGCACGTTTGAGCTGTATCGGGCGCACTTTTCCAAACGACCGTCCAAGCTGGCGCCCGACGGGCAGGATGTCAAAGGTACTGCGGGTGTACTCAGTTCGTTGCTGAGCCTGCTGGCCGACAATCATGAACAGGTCACCCATCTGGCGGTGGCGTTTGATAACCCCATCGAATCCTTCCGCAATCAGATGTTTGCCGGCTACAAAACCGGCGAGGGTATGGAGCCTGCGCTGGTGGCGCAGATGGATCTGGTGGAGGAGGCGGTGCGTGCGCTGGGCGTGGTGGTCTGGTCCATGGACGAATTCGAGGCGGATGATGCGCTGGCTACCGCAGCGGCAAAGTATGCCGACCAGGTCGAACAGGTGCGCATCATGACCCCGGATAAAGACCTGGGACAGTGTGTGCGCGGCGATCGGGTGGTACAGGTTGACCGCATGCGGGAACGCTATTTCAACGAGGCTGGTGTGATGGAGCGCAACGGCGTGGCCCCTGCATCTATTCCGGACTGGCTGGGCCTGGTGGGGGACAGCGCGGATGGCATTCCCGGTTTGGCTGGGTTTGGTGCGAAATCTGCAGCAACCCTGTTGAACGCCTATCAGCACATCGAAAATATCCCGCTGGATCCGGCTCAGTGGTCGGTCAAGGTGCGGGGTGCACAGCGTCTGGCGGAAACCCTGGCTGCCCAGTTGCAGGACGCGTGTCTGTATCGTGATCTGGCGGTCCTGCGCACGGATGTGCCGTTGGCCGAAGACCTGGAAAGCTTACGCTGGCAGGGTGCACCCCGGGAGCAGTTTGAAGCCTTCGTGCAGAAGCTGGGCGGCATGGGCGCACGACCGTCACGCTGGCGTTAGGTTAAGGCGCGTGCTGCATATGTCGGACGTCGTGCACCAGGAGTGCCGCACAAGTGGGCAGGGCAATGGTGGCGATGATGATCAGCAGAGTCGCCTGCGGACCGATCGCCTCATATAAAAACCCCGCGGTGACAATACCCAGCGGAGCCAGCGCAATAGAGCCGAGGTGGTCGTATGCACTCACGCGGGACAGCATTTCGCCCGGCACCTTGATCTGCAGAGTGGTGTACCACAGCACGCCGAAAATCTGGCCGCTTATGCCACTGAGCAGGGCTGCGCCTATAACCACAGCTAGCGGTGCTGCATAGAACAGCGCGATAGGCACTGCGGCAAACGCGAATACCAGACAGGTACCCAGACGCATCGGGTAGCGAGGTCGAATCTGCATGGCAATCAGCCCGCCGAGCAGGGTGCCCGCGCCGAAGCTGGCTGCAATAAAGCCCCAGGTTGAGGCACCGCCCATGGATTCACGCGCAATGGCCGGTCCGACCAGGCCGAGCAGTGCCTCCATAGCGCCCACGATCAATGAAAACTGCACGACGATGACCCACAGCCAGGTGTGCCGGGTAAATTCCCGCCAGCCCAGTTTGAGTTCGTTAAAAACCGAAGTGCGGGCTTCGTTGGTCTGGGCACCAGGGCGCATGCGCATGACCAGTATGCCGGAGATGCCGAAGGTGATGGCATCCAGCAACAGGGTGGGACCGGCATCGATGGTGGCGACCAGCAGGCCGCCCAGGGCTGCACCCCCGGCAAAGGCACCGTTGCGTGCAATACCGAGGATGGCGTTGGCGTTCTGCAGTTCTTCCCTGGGTACCAGTTGAATGATGATGCCGGTGGCCGCCGGGACGTGAAATGCCATGGCCACACCGTTAATCAGCATCAATCCGGTCAGCAGTGGCACACTGGCCTGAGCGGAGATAAACAGATAAGCCATCGCCAACTGGCAGGCCATGGAGACGAACTCTGCGCGGTACATTATCTTATGGCGGGACGATCGATCCGCGACCACACCACCAATGAGCAGCACGACAATGGCCGCCAACGTGGGCGCGGCGATGACAATGGCGGCGTCGCGGGTCGAACCGGTCAGATCAAGCACACCGAAGGCCATGGCAATGGGTGCCATGGCGTTGCCGACATAGGTGGTCATATAGGCGACGAACAGGCGACGGATATTGGGGTTGCGCAGCAGCCGCAGACCGCCCGCTAACGGTGTGGTATCTAACAACCTATGATGCCCTGTTCGCGCAGCGTTTTAATTTCAGTGGTGTCGAGTCCCAGCAGGTCCTCAAGGTAGCGATCGGTATCCTGGTCGATGCAGGGTGCCGGGGCGCGCACGCCATTGTGTCCCCGGGTCAGGCGCCACGGTATCCCGGTATGCGCGCGGACACCCACTTCAGGATGCGCCAAACGCTCGATAAATCCCCGTTGTGCAAGGTGTGGGTCGTTGACGATGTCCGCGGTGGACATGGTCGGGAAGGCAGCGATGCCGTTGGCCTGCAGCAGTTCGCAGAGCGCCCAGCGATCCTGGTCGCGGCTCCATTGGGTGATGAGTGCCTCCAGTTCGTCAATAGACGCAAGACGTCCGGCAAGGCTCGCCCACCGCGGTTCCTCTACCGACATCAGCTCGGCCAGGCGACCCCAGGCGGCATCGTCCTGACAGGCGATGGCCAGCCAGCTGTCGTCACCACGACAACGGAACACCCCGTGGGGCACCATGTCAGGATGACGATTACCCTGGCGCGTGGGTTGCTGTCCGCTGGTCTGATAATTCATCCAGCCCTCGGCGTTCAGCACGGCAGTGGCTTCCCACAGTGACACATCGAGGTGGTCACCCACGCCGCTGTGATCCCGCTTTATGAGCGCGGCCATGATGCCGTAGGCGGCGGTGATGCCCGCGGTGGGGTCCGGCATGGAAAGACCGAACTCCTCAGCCTCGCCACCGACATAACCGGTAGCGGCTGATAGTCCAGTCAACGGTGGAATAGCGGGTCCGTAGCCCATGTAGTTTTTGTAGGGACCGCTCTGGCCGTAACCGGAAATGGAAGCCAGAATGATGCCGGGATTAATCGCCTTCAGCGTGTCATAGCCTAGCCCCAGCCGATCCATGACCCCGGTAGCGAAATTCTGCACCACCACATCTACTTCACGCACCATGGCTTTGACCAGCTCGATGCCTGCAGGGTCACTTAAATTGACGGTGACACTGGCCTTGCCCTGATTCCATTGATTGAACATGCCGGAACAGTTCAGGCCTTCTTCCACGCCTACCGGATAGATCGGCAAGCGGCGGTACAGGTCAGGTCGCATGGCAGACTCGATACGAATGACCTCTGCGCCCAGGTGGGCCAGGTTGAGCGAGCAGAAGGGTCCTGCCCAGGCCCAGGTCATATCCAGCACGCGTACGCCGGCCAGTGGTGCAGCTGACACATTGTTGGTTGCCACGGGGGCGTCTGCGTCTGGCGTGGCGGATACATGGCTGTCTGTCTGTTGCAGATAAGTGTCGGCATCCGCTGAACCCAGAGCAGGGGCAGCGCTGCGGAGACGAGCGCGGCCCTGATTGCCGAGCACTGCCGGCGCCATAAAGCACGTATCGGCAAAGTCGACGAAGAAATCTCTTGCCGCCAGGTGTTCGCTGGCGGCCAGTTGCGCCAGGTCCATCACCGGCGCGACGCAGATCCGCTCGGCCTGGGCGGCGTGATAAAGGTCTTGCGCTGTCCAGTCGCTGACAAATTCCTGCACCAGGGTATGCACCAGGTCCTGATTTTCCTGGCGCGCCGGCTGGTCGGCAAAGGTCGGCAGACTGGCCCATTCAGGATCACCCATGAAGTGCACCAACCGCTGCCACTGATCCTGTTCGATGCAGACGATAAACACCGGCGCGTCTTTGGCCTGGAAAATGCGCCAGGGGATCAGCGAACGGGGATGACTGCGATTGATTACTTCCTCTTTATAGCTGAAGGCCGGTATCGCGGCTTCCAGCACAGACGCAACATAGGCCTGGATGGCGAAGTCGATGTGCTCACCCACGCCGGATCGGCTCGCGTGTCGCGCACAGGCGAGCGTGGTGGCCGCGGCCGAAATGGCGGCCATCAGCTGGCACTGATCGCCATAAACTTTCAGGGGCGGTAGTTCAGGATCCTGATGCGTGGCAGGGCACAGGTTGGCCCAGCCACCGGCATTGCTCAGGATCAGTTCGGTGGCCGCATAGTGTGCGTAGGGCCCGGTTTGACCAAAAGGGGTGACGGCGCAGGTCACCAGCCCGGGATAGGCATTGGTCAGCGCGTCAGCCGTGAGATCGTAAAGGGTGGCCTGCTCAGCATCCAGGCTGTGTACCAGTACATCCGCCCAGGCCAGCCAGGGACGTAGTTGGGCAGGGTCCGCTGCATAGTTCAGGCAGATGCTGTCTTTGTTTACGTTCAGCGCGCTGAACAGTCCCGGCGTGGCTCGCACGGCATCGCCCGCGGGCAGTTCGAGTTTGACCACGGTGGCGCCGGTATCGGCAAGCAGTTTAGTGGTATAACCGGCAGCGACCCCGCCGCCGATTTCGATAACCTTCATATGTTCCCCTTTCCCTGATCACAGTCTTACGGAGACTCTGCGATGAGGCGCTGAGCATGTGCGCCTTAATCAGAGCTTCCTTCACTGTCGCGACGTATAATAGGCGGTGGAGACGGGCCAGGGCCAGCACCAGGGCCAGAGACAGAGGAGAGAGGCATGCGCACACTGACAGCGGCCGAACGTGAACATTGGCAAAGTGAGGGTTACCTGCACCTGCGCGGTGTTCTGAATGAAGAGCAGGTGGCTTTCTTCAGCGCCGAAATGGATCGTATTCGGGCCTTGCCTGGCTGGGAGCCGGACAACAACCCGGAGCTGAATATCGGCCACTATGCCTATCTGCCACACGCCAAAGACCTGGATCCGGCAGGCTTTATGGATCGGCGTGATCTGCTTGGCTATCACCAGGCCTTTATCGACCTGATGGACGCCTCACCAGTCTTTGACTACGTGGTGGATATCATGGGTGTGAATATTCTGCTGTCCATGACTCAGGCCATAGCCCGCCCGCCCACCGACAAGTTTCCGGGCTATACCCATACCGACGGCGGCGAATCACTGCGGCAGATCCGGGTCGCGCACGACAGCCCGCCCATTGCCATGAAGGCCATGTATCTGCTCACCGATGTTGAGGCTGAAAACCAGAGTAACCTGACGGTATTTCCTGGCAGCCACCTGCGTCAGATCCCGACCGAACATCGCGCCATGACACCGCAATCCCCAGGCGCTGTGCAGCTGATGGGCAAGGCGGGTGATGTTTACCTGTTCCCCCATGCGTTGTGGCACGGCCCGGCGCGCAATGCCGGCGACCAGACTCGCAAAGTTCTGCTTTATAACTACTGCCAGCTCTGGGTACGCAGCTATGACCATGCTGAAATACCGGCGGTGGCCCAGCAGGCTTCGCCCCGGCAACGAAGGCTGCTGGGTGATCTGGGTTATGACTTCCGCCCTGGATCCTACTTCTATGTGCCGAAGGATCAGGCAGAGGTGATTGGCGGCGCGAATCTTTGAGCGAATGGGTTAACATATCGGGCTTGAGTAGCAGAGATTTGTATCGGGAGAGAGAAAGAGGATGAGTTACACCACACCCATACCCCGGCAGGGCACCCATACCAGGCCGTTCTGGCAGGGCGCGAGAGAAGGCAAGCTGATGCTGCCGAAATGTGAGGATTGCGGCCAGGTGCACTGGTACCCGCGCCATATCTGTCCCCATTGTCATTCCATGAACCTGACCTGGGTCGAAGGCAGTGGTGAGGGCACGATCTACACCTATGCCGTACAGCATATGGTGTTCGGTAAATGGGCGGAACAGGCGCCCTTTGTGACTGCCTATATTGATCTGAAGGAAGGGGATCGCATGCTGACTGTGCTGCGCGGGGTAGATCCGCACAAGCCTGAGGAGATCAAGATCGGGGCCGCAGTGCGCGTTGAGTTCGAGCAGGCGGATGACGAGACATTTGTGCCGTACTGGCGCGTGGTGGAGGCATAGACATGGCACATCAATTATCCAAAGCCGCAGCCATCGTCGGCGCCGCAGAAGCCAATCAGATCGGCTTTCTGCAAGAACCGGTCACTTCACTGCAACTGCATATCGAGGCGATCAAAAACCTGACCGAACAGACCGGCATCCCGATCAGCAGAATTGAGGGGGTATTTTCCACCGGCTGGTCTACTGAATTGTGTGAGCACCTGGGCATAACGCCGAAGTTTATCGACACCACGGCGGTGGGTGGCTGTTCTTTTGAAATGCACGTGCATCATGCCATGGCAGCGATTCACGCCGGCATCATCGACATCGCCCTGGTCAGCCATGGTGAGAACGGCCACTCTGCCCGCACCCTGGGCCAGGGCGGAGTCAACTACGGGCGCGGTGCAGGCAACGCTTCACCCAGCTATGAAATGACCATGGCCTACGGATTGGGCAGCGCCCCGTCCAATTATGCCCACGCCATGGTGCGGCATATGCATGAGTATGGTAATTCACGCGAAGACTACGCCCATATTGCCAAGGTGACCCGGGACTGGGCCACGCTGAACCCGCGCGCCGCCATGTACTCTAAAGATGTACATCCATTCGGTGGCCCCATCACCGTTGAGCAGGTGGAAGAATCGCGCCTGATTACCTGGCCGCTGACCATTCTGCACTGCTGTATGGTGGCCGATCATGGCGGTGCTGTGTTTGTGGTCAGCCCCAAAGTGGCTGCCAGTCTGGACACCAAGCCAGTGTGGATCGCCGGTGCCGGCGAGAGCATGAGTCATGGCAACATGCTGGAGATGGCGGATTTCACCCGCACCAGTGCCGCCATGTCGGCTGAGGCGGCCTACAATATGGCCGGACTGGGTCCCAGCGATATGGAGATGGCGCAGATTTACGACTCCTTCACCATTACCGCAGCGATGACTGCCGAGATGCTGGGGCTGGCGCCACTGGGACAGGGCCATGAGCTGTGGAAGAGTGGGCGCGCGGCGCCGGGTGGTGATCTGCCGATCAACACCAATGGGGGTGGCCTGTCTTTCAATCACAGCGGGATGTATGGCATGCCGCTGTTGATCGAGGCCTATCGTCAGTTGTCCGGCACCGCCGAAGACGGGGTCAACGGTGATCCCGGCAAACAACAGAGCGCACGTACCTGTGTGGTCAATGGCACCGGTGGCAGTCTGTCTACTACAGGCACCCTAGTCCTGGTCGCCGACGACTGAGCGGGGCCGCTGTCTGGCGGCAAGTTCGCGCATGATCTCTTCATGTCGCGAACGCGGCAGATGGTACTGCGCGTAAAACAGCAGCGAACCGGCAGCCGCCAGGGACATCATCGGGCCGGCGGAGAAACCGAGTCTGAAGACGATGTCTGCATCCAGCTGGCCAGGCACCGCTTCGAACGGCATGCGCACGAACCAGTCCAGCACCAGGCCTGCAACAAAGTGACCTACGGAACTGGAGGTCTTGGCAAAAAACGCCCGGGCAGAGTAAAACAGACCCTCTTCACGCAGGCCGCTGACCAGTTCGTTCTCGTCGATCACATCGCCCAGCATGGACAGCACGGCCACCGAGGCCAGCCCCAGCGACACAGCGATGCCGAAGGCATTGCCGATCAGTAGGGGCAGGATGATGGGTGCACCGTTGGCGGGCAGCCAGTCCAAGAGCCGCAGATCAATCACCAGCTGGGTAAAGATTACCATGCCGAAGATGCCCACCAGCAGCACGGGTTTGCGGTCATAGCGGCGCATCAGGATGGGTGACATAAAAGCGCCGACAATGACACCCGGCAGCGCGGCCAGCGCCACCCAGCGGATCTGCTCAGGTCCCAGTTCCCAGAAGTAAGTCATCACAAAGATGTTAAAGGTTTCGTACAGGCCCGCAGAGATCATGAAAAAGAAAAAGCCGATCAGCAGAAACAGATAGTTGCGGTTCTTGAGTGTGCTCAGGATCTTGCGAAAGAAGGTCAGCAGCGTGAGGTTAGCGAGTTTGTCGGCAGGTTTACTCAGGTACTTTACCCGTGGATAGGTGCCCACCGCACACAGCGATACGCTGATCAGCACCACCGCGCAGGCGAACAGCGATAACGGTCCATAGGAGGCCGCGCGCAGATGGTTGGAAATGGTTACGCCATCCGCCGTGGTAGTTTCGCCATTCAGAAAGTATGACCAGGCGATAAAGGTGAGCAGCGCGCCGGTGGCGTAACCGAAGATGGAGTTAATACTGAAAATCTGTGAGCGCTCGTGTTGCGTGCGCGCCAGTTCGCCACCCAGAGCCAGATGCGGAATCACGTAGAGGGTCAGACACAGGCGACTGATGATGGTCCACAGCGCGAGCCACATGAACAGTTGAATCTGCCCCAGCGAAGTCTGCAGCACTTTGCCGGTCAGTAGCTCCGGCGGGTTGAAAATCAGCCACAGAGAGACACCCAGCGGGATAGGTGCCAGAAAAAGGAAGGGATGGCGTCGCCCAAAGCGCGAGCGGGTGCGATCGGAGATGATGCCTACCGCTGGATCTGAACCAGCATCGCTGAACAGGGCCAGCAGGACAGCGGTACCGATCCAGGCATTGGACAGACCGATGGCCTGGTTATATATAGTAGATCTGGATAAAGGTATTGAACATACCCAGATAAACCAGTTCGCCGATGGCACCCACCCCGAAGGCAAGCTTGGACCACCGGCTTAAAGCTGGTGCCAGACTGGGTGGCGCTTCCTGCATCTAGCCGTTGTTTCCTTTGTCAGCCGGAGGGTTGCTGACCACAGCCAGGGCCACGCCATCAGAGCCGGGATCTGCGCCGCCCTGCAGCCTGCCATCTTCGATAGCGATGCCGTGTACGCGGCCGAATTCGAAAGTCAGCGGTGAGCGAACGACCTCATAATCCTGCTCGCGCAGGGGATTCAGCACATAGTCGGGAATGCGGTTGGTCACATCGATCAGGTTGCTGGTGGCCGAGAAGCGTGGCGCGCTGACCGCTTCTACCATGGACATATCGAAATCCAGCAGATTGAGCAGTGCCTGCAGCACGCCCATGGCAATCTGTGTGCCGCCCGGCGCGCCGATCACAACTTTGGGCTGATCGTCAGCAAACACGATGGTGGGGCAGAGTGAGCTGAAGCGTGATTTGCCCGGCGCAATTGAGCCAGCCCGGCCGGGCCGCGGATCGAACACGCCCATGCAGCCATTGTACATGAAGCCCAGCCCTTCGGTGACAACGCCGGAAGGCATGCCCAGACTGTGGGTCATGGTGACACAGTTACCCGCGCTGTCGACCACTGCGACATGAGTGGTGTCCGGCGGTTCCGGCATGTTGAAGCGTTCCACCGGAATCTTTTCCCCGCGCCTGATCCGTTCTGCATAGCTCGCGGCGAGTTCCTCGCTCAAAAGATGATCCAGTGGCACATCGACAAAGGCCGGATCGCCCACGTGGGCCTCTTTGTCGGCGGTCGCGGCTTTCATCGCCTCGGCCACCACACGTATGTATTCGCTGCTGTTGTGACCCATGGCACGGAGATCAAATTGCGCCAGGATATTCAGCATCTCCGCCAGCATGACGCCGCCGCCCGGCGGTTGATTGGTCGCGATCTGGTAGCTGCGATAGCTCGAGCGCAGCGGCTCCGTGCGAGTGGTCTGGTACTCGGCAAGGTCCCGGCTGCTCAGCAGCCCACCGTGTGCCGCCATGTCAGCAACAATTTCCTCGGCCAGCTCGCCGTGGTAGAAATCGTCAGCCCCATGTTGTGCGATGCGTTGCAGTGTGCGGGCCATGTCACGGTTGACCAGGCGTTCGCCAACGCGACGCAAGCTGCCATCGGCGTGAAAATACTGTCGGCGCGAGGCAGGGGTGTGGCTGAGCCGTTCGGAAACATCCACTCTGCCCAGGCTTGCACCAGACACCCACCAGTTGTACACCGCCGGTCGAATGATAAATCCGTGTTCCGCGTAGTCGATAGCTGGCTGGCATATGTCAGTCCAGTCGTAGGTGCCGAATTCTGCCGCGGCTTCGGCGTAGGCTTTGAGACTGCCAGGTGTGGTGATGGCCTGATAGCCCACATCGTTGATGTTGCCTCGCAGTATGAAACCGAATCCGTCCCGGGTTTCTGCGATCAGGCGGTCAGCCCACATGTCCGGCGTTGCCGCCAACGGGGTTTTGCCATGAAAGTCGATACAGGTGTGGATACCTTTGTCAGGCATGTAGATCTGGCAGTTACCGAAGCCGGCAAATGCCGGTCATCTGCGGATCCACCACGCCCTGCACCAGGGCGGCCGTCATGGCCGCGTCGAAGGCGTTGCCGCCGTTCATCAGTACCCGAGCGCCGGCTTCTGAAGCTTCCGGCTGCGCGCTGACGATCATTGCATTGTGTTGTTCTGGCACCCCATCCCCCGGTGAGCACGTCAGACAAGTAGACAGTGTAGCTTAAAGGCTTGCCTGGCGGGCTTCTGCCGGTGCTTTCGTGTGCGTGGAGGATACGGATGCAACACAGGGATCACATGGCCGGAAAATTTCCCTTGACGGCTTCCCAACTTATACTGTGTAATACATAGTATGCAACACACACTATGCAACGAACAGGGGTGAGGAGCCGTTATATGTCACAACAGAGCGGGAGCGATGCCATCGCAGCCCTGGATGAAGGGCAACGTGCCGAGGCGCTGGAAATCAGCGAGCGCCTGAATTCAGAAATCCGCCGTGGGGCTCTGGTGCTGTCGGTGCTGGGTCAGTTGCGTACAGAGCACTATGGCTACTCGCTGCGCAAAACACTGCTGGAAAAAGGTCTGGATGTGGAAGAGGGCACCCTCTATCCACTGATTCGCCGCCTGGAGAAACAGGGCTTATTGAACAGCGAGTGGCGCGAGGACAACAACCGCCGTAAACGGTTTTATCAGCTGTCCGACGTGGGTCGGGGGGTTTATCAACAATTGCTCAGCAACTGGCACGAATTGAGCCAGAGCGTGGATGCGTTGACCGCATCTCTGCAAAGCATCGAAGGTAAGGAGAACACCTGATGGAAAAGGAAACTGAAGAAAAATATCAACTGATCGACAGCTTTGTTTATCTGGTGGGGCAATATCTGCCTGAGAGTCAACGTGCAGACATCTCTGCCGATCTGCGTCAGTCCATCTATGAAGAAATAGAATCTATGGTCGAACAGACGGGTGAGCCGGTTTCCGAGGCGGACCTGCTGGCAGTGATCGGGCGCTTCGGGCATCCACTGAAAGTGGCCAATTCCTATCTGCCTCAGCGTTACCTGATCGGACCGGACATGTTTCCTATCTACACCCGCCTGTTGCGTACCTTTGTGACCCTGGCGGTGGTGGGGCTGGTGGGGTTCGGTCTGCTGATGAGCTTCGTCGGGGACTGGCAGATGGGTGCCTGGCAGTTGCTGGGTACTGGACTGGAAATTCTCATGTGGCTGGTGTTCAGTATTACCGCGGTGTGTATCGCCATCGAATTCGGCGGTGAAAAGCTGAAATGGTACGAACGGTGGAACCCAGCCGACATCGCCCGCAACGCGGTTGGACCCATCGATCGCAGCGATGTCTTCACTAACCTGCTCAGTGAGGGCTTTTTTCTGCTGTGGTGGAATGATGTATTCGACTTTGGCGAGTTCATTACCCTGAGTCCGGTCTGGCAGCCTTATGACCTGGCGTTAAACCTGATCTTCGGGCTGAGCTTTGTGCTGCACGCCTATATTCTGGTTATTGGCCACTGGCGTCGCTTCGCGATGATTGCCGAGGTGGTGCTGTTTTCGGCGACCGTTGGCCTGGGCCTGGTGTTGATCACCGGCGATCCGCTGGTCGTGGTTTCCAGCGAGCTGGCTGAGGCGGGCGCAGCAGGTTTTATCGATAAGATTATCCGTTCCATTGTGATCGCTATTGTCCTGTTTACGCTGTGGGACATCTACAAAGGCCTGAAGATGTGGCGGGGTGGCTATGATGCGGGCATTGGCGTCGCCAAATGAGGTGTGCTAGCTTTCCCGCATCATGACCGGGGAGGGTAATGTGTCGATTCAACTACGTCAGATAGCGCTGGTAGCGCGTGAACTGGAACCGGTCATTCAAGACCTCACGGCGATCCTGGGCATCAATCGCTGCTACGTCGACCCGGGTGTGGGTGTCTTCGGACTGGAAAATACACTGATGCCGGTGGGGCGCAACTTTCTGGAGGTGGTCGCACCGGTGGAAGAAAACACCGCCGGCGGACGCTATCTGGATCGGCGCCAGGGCGATGGTGGCTATATGGTCATCACCCAGGCGGACTCGCGTGAAACCCAGCAACAGGTCAGACAGAACGCGCTGGATAATGGGGTCAGAGTCGCCCATGAGGTACAGCGTGGCGACTGGCATCTGTGTCAGCTGCATCCCGGTGACCTCAAGGCTGCCTTCTTTGAGATCGAATCCGACGGTCAGAACGATTTTAACGGCTTCTGGCACCCGGTCGGCGGGCTGGGTTGGGAAGACAAGGTGAAGCAGGATGTCACGGTCGACTTCACAGCGGTGGAACTGCAGGGGCCGGACCCGGTAGAACTGGCCGAGTTATGGGGCAAGGTTGCGGGCCTGCCGGTGGCGCGGGATGGTGAGGTTCTGAACATGCAGTTGAACAATGCCACGCTGCGTTTTGTCGAGGCCACCGACGGTCGCGGCCCCGGCCTGGGCGGGGTGGATCTTGCCGTCGCAGACCGCGCAGCGATCCTGGCCGAAGCTGATAAGCGTGGTGCCTACGTGGATGACCATCAGGTGAATATCTGCGGCGTCCGCTGGTATCTGCACGATGTCTGAGCTCAGCGCCAGCCAGCACGCGCAACAGATGTCGACCTACTGCGCAGCAGGGGTTGAGCGAGCGCAGGCTCTGGGAAACCGTGGGCCGATGCGGCGGGATGCACAGGGGCGGCTGAGTGAGGAAATTCTGGCGGCCTACTGGCAACACGGCTTTTATGTGTTTGAAGGCCTGGTTGATCAGGCAGAAATCGAGCTGTTGCGGACAGACTTCGCGGAGCTGATCGAACGCGCCCCGGCAGATAATGGTGCCGACCTCGATGCCCGGGGCAGACCCGCCCTGGGGCAGGAATTTGCCCGCTCGCCGTATACCCTTATCCGGCCGTTGTCAGACCCCTGGGGTGGGACCGACCTGCTGGGTGGCCGCCATCCGACCCGTATGACCCAGCCCCAGGCAGCGGCTCAGGCACCGCGCAAAGTGGTATTTCTGATTTCCGGCATGTGTCAGTTAAGTGAAGCAGCTCTGCGTCTGTATGGGCACGCGGACCTGCTGACCATCGCTGCAGGGATCAATGGTGATGATTTTGTGCCTTACAACGACGCGACCTTTGTCAAACAGCCTGGCCTGGGTGGCTCGGTGAGCTGGCATCAGGATGGCGTCACGCACTGGGACTCACCCCAGTGGGACGAAGGCATTCATGGCTTCAACTTTCAGGTGCAGCTTTACCCCTGTACGCCGGCCAACTGTCTGTGGGTGGTGCCGGGTACCCACAAACAGGGTCGCATCGACATCAAACAGCGTGTCCGTGAAAACGGTTCTGAGTATCTACCGGACGCGGTACCGCTGTTGTGTCAGCCGGGTGATGTCACCATTGCCAACCGGCAGGTGCTGCACGGTTCGTTCGCCAATACCTCGGAAACACCCAGAATTTCCATCACCTTCGGTTTCCATCGCTATCAGTCGGTACTCGGTGCGCGTGGCGCATTGAGCCAGACGGCTGAGGAAGTGTATGACGCAGAGCGGATTGATCAGCGCAGCGCGGTCATCGCCGTGGCCATCGATGCCCGTGCCCAGTTCTATCCAGATCAGCCGCGCTTCAGCTATGCAGCCTTCGGCGGGCGGGAGGATGAGTACCGGTATTGCCCCGCTAATATCGAGTGCGTCATCAAAGATTACAACCTGAAAGACCTGTCGATCTGATTACGCCTGGGTGTCACCCTGTTCGGCGGCTTTCATGGCGCGGACCTGCTCGTGCTCGGCCCGCAGGCGCGCCAGCTTTTCCGGGTCGAGCTTGCTTACATCCATGAAGTCAGCCTGCCACGCATCAGAGTCTGCCCACACCTGGGGTGACTGCACGGTGGTGTTGGGTTCCGTGGCGTCCTCGAACAGGCGTAAAGCGCCCCGCACGGTTTCGAATTGAGAGGCTTCATCGAAAGGCTTGCCCGCCGAATGACCCAGCGGGAAATCACTGAACCAGAAGCGTGCCACACCGGCACTTTCGACGATATCCCGAGCCGCGCCCATGACTACCGTGGGTATACCGTGTGCTTCGAGATGACGGGCGATCAGACTGACCGACTGATGACAGACGGGTCAGGTCGGTACCAGTAGCGCGACATCGGCCTGCTGGGCTTTGACCGCTGCCAGTGCTGCAACGGCGTCCTGTTCCAGGGTGGTACGTTGGGAGCGATTGGTTGGAATACCGATCAACTGCTCGCACAACGCGCCGATGAGGCCGTCTGCGGCTGCCTGGTTGAGCGCTTCGACGGGCAGCCAGGTGCGTGGGTCCTCTGCCTTGCAGTGAACGCGGTCGTAGCCGATATGGGAAATACGTAAATCCGGTACTGGATCTGTGGGCAGCGTATAGACCTCATAAAACTTGGCGGCAGCATTGTAGGCCGCGCCTGGACCTTGATCGCCAAGCTCCGAGCGATGGGGGGCAGCGGTGGTCAGCAGTGCCAGCTGTGACTCTGCCAGTGGCCGTGACAGCGGCGTGAAAGCGGTCTGTTCATTGTGCGCCCAGTGATAAGGCGCATAGCCTTGCGCGGCGTAATAGTCCCGGGTGCGCTGTATATACCGGATCATGGTGTGCGAATCGCGCCGGGTATGCGGGTGGGCTTGTGCAGGGCAGGACCACTGTTGCCGTTGCTGACTGCAGATCTGAACTGCGCCTGGCTGACGGTGATGGGCGCCGCGCTGCAGTCGTTGGAAATGACATAGCCGAGAGCGGTCTGCAGACGATCTTCATCCGGGTCGCCGAGTTCGCGGCTGAAGTCGTCAGCAACCTCACAGCCGCGCACTTCATAGTCTTCCACCGGCGTGAGTGTGGGTATGAAACCATCGGCAAAGTCACCAAACCCCTGAGCATTGACGCCGCGGAACTGGATAGAAAAGTAGGTTGTGCCGCAGTTGTCCGTTGGATAGAAACCATAGGGCTTACCTGTGGTGGTTTCGCCGATCAGGATGACTGGAAAGTTGATACCGCGTAAACCGTTGATAACCGACTCGCTGGCTGAACCGGTCTGCGGCCCGCTTAAGATAATCACCCGACTCAGATTCAAAGTGGGTAGGGGTGTGCCGCTGGGCACAGAAAAGCCCTGCGCGGTGGTCAGAAAGGGGTCTGGTGTAAGGGTCTGTCCGGTGACCGGATCAACGTTGGGGTGCTTGTCGTTGAACTGCAGTTCTTCAAAAATCAAACCCTGAGCGGATGGGCCGGCAATCATGTAAGCCAGCTCGTTCGCGATGTCCAGAAAGCCACCGCCGTTGTAGCGCAGGTCCAGGATCAGTTCGGTAATGCCGGCATTGGCGAAGTTCTGCATTTCATCGACGATGCGCGCTTCCGAGGGTGCCAGAAATGCATCGAACACCATGTAACCCACAGGCCCGGCACCGGTATTGATCACCTGTGCCACCGGCACCGTGTCGATGGTGACATCAGCAGACACCAGGGTCACCGTGCGCGCGTTGGAACCGTCAAAATCTTCAATGCCGAAGTCGTGTGATTCTCCGGTGGTGGAGGGAAACAGACCGGCGTTCAGCGTATCCACATCACTGCCGTTGGCCACATCCACACCGTCTACCGAAACGATCACTGTACCGCGGGTGATGCCCGCCATGTCAGCGGGTGAGCCTACCTGTACGGTGGCGACAACTGCGCGACGTGGGGGTGTGGCAGACAGCAACACAATGTCCGCGCCGTAGCCCGCCGAGGTGCCGGATTGGGAAAGCTGAATCCAGAACTCGGTGTCGTAAGAAAAGTGGAACTGGTCCTTATCTGCACCGGAGGGAGTGGTTTCAAAGGTGCGCATGAGATCGAAGTACGCCGGAGTGGTGTGCAGATCCGGATCTACATCGGCAATCTCGTCGTACCACAGGTACAGATCGTGGCTCCAGGCACGCAACCAGTTGTTTTCGTCCGAGGTGGAGCCCTGGATATCCGAGGTGCCGGCGCGTGGGTTCTGACACTGATCTTTGTACGTGCTGGAGGCACTGAAAATGCCGCGGTCGAAGTCGCTTTGCGCACCACCAATGACCGGCCCGCCACCACCGCTGCTGCCACCGCCGCCGCCACAGGCTGTAATGAACAGCAAAGCGCAGGTGAAGAGAAGACGACTGGTATGGTGGCTGGGCATGCAAAGCTCCTTTTTACTGAAAGACGGCGCCGATCAGGGTGAGGGCGCCGTTCAGGCAGAGGTAGACGGTCCCTGTTCTACCCCTTGTGGTTATGACATTTAATCTACTGCCAGGTTCCACTTGGCAGGTCTGACCTACCAGAGGTCATAGCGTTGCAGTTCTGCGCGTCCGACCACCATGTGATGCACCTCGTCCGGACCGTCAGCAAAGCGCAGGTGGCGCATATCGGTGTATAGATCCGCCAGGGGTGTCCATTGTGAAACACCGGTGGCGCCGTGAATCTGGATGGCGGCATCGATAATTTCGCAGACCTTCTCCGGCACCATCGCCTTCACGGCACTGACATAGACGCGGGCTTCTTTATTGCCCAGCACATCCATGGCTTTGGCCGCCTGCAGCACTGCCAGGCGCATGGCGTTGATTTCGATGCGGCATCTGGAAATCACTTCGACATTCTTGCCGAGTTTGGCGATGGGCTTACCAAACGCCACCCGGGTACCTGCCCGCTTGACCATCAATTCCAATGCTTTCTCGGCCTTGCCGATAGAACGCATGCAGTGATGAATACGTCCGGGACCCAGGCGTACCTGGGAAATCTCAAAACCGCGACCCTCACCCAGCAGGATGTTGTCTTTCGGTACTCGCACATCACGGAAGGCAATGTGCATATGGCCGCGCGGAGCATGGTCCTTACCGAACACATGCATGGGTCCGATGATCTCTACGCCAGGGGCATCCGTGGGCACCAGGATCTGTGATTGTTGTCGGGAGGGCGGCGCATCCGGGTTGGTTTTTACCATGGTGATCATGATCTTGCAGCGGGGATCACCGGCGCCGGAGATATAGTACTTTTCGCCATTGATGACCCACTCGTCACCATCCAGTACCGCACTGGTGCTGATGTTCTTGGCATCTGAGGAAGGCAGGGCGGGCTCGGTCATGGCATAGGCAGAGCGGATTTCGCCATTCAACAGGGGCTTCAGCCATTGTTCTTTCTGTTCAGGCGTACCCACGCGCTCAAGAACTTCCATATTGCCGGTGTCCGGCGCGCTGCAGTTGAGTGATTCCGAGGCCAGCGGCGACTTGCCGAGCTCCACGGCCAGATAGGCGTAGTCCAGATTGCTCAAGCCCTCGCCGGTGTCCGCATCAGGCAGAAAGAAGTTCCATAGCCCGGCCTCTTTGGCCTTTTTCTTAGCACCGTCCAGCAGTTCCAGTTGGCGCGGGTGCCAGGACCAGCGGTCCTCTTTTTCTTCGTTCAGCGCGTAGAACTCTTCGGTGATTGGATCGACGTTTTCCGCGATGTGCTTTTTAACCGCATCCATCAATGGCTGCGCCTCTGCCGACATGGCTAACTCAAACAGGTCTGCGGCTAAATCTTGTGCTTCTGACATGGTCTCTCCCCGGGTATAAATCGAATAGGGATTGTCGCCAAAGATGTGGGAAGATGACAGTCCAATTTGCTCTGGACTTGCATATTCGAGTCGCGACCTACAACGTCTGTAATCTTTTCCTCTGTGGCGAGGGGGAGCCCAAGCCGCCGAAAGCGCTGCGTGCCCTGACCCGCGCGGTAGACAGACTCGCGGCAGATGTGCTGGTAATGCAGGAAGTGGGTTCCCAGGCGAGTCTGGATGCGTTCAATGCCAGGCTTAAAAAACCCTATCCCTGTGCCATCTGCCAGCCTGGCAACAGCACCCGGGGCATTCATCTGGCGGTGCTCAGTCGCTGGCCCATCGAAGTCCATTCACACCGTGATCGGGTGCTGACCGATGGCGATGGTGCGACGGTCGCGGCTTTTGCCGATCACAGCGCGGCGCTGGCGCAGAACCCGACGCCGGTGGGACTGCAACGGGATGTGCTGCAGGTCCATACGGGAGACATCACCCTGTTTGGTGTGCATTTGAAGTCCAAGGCGAACCCGGCCTGGCAGTGCGTGGCGGCTGATGACATCCGCCATCTCGAAGCGCGCGCGGTGGCGGCGATCGTAGATGAGTACCATCAGCAGCATCAGAAAGAGTCGATTATTCTGCTTGGCGACTTTAATGACGTGCCCGACGCGCCCTGCCTGGCGCCCCTCACGAGGCTTGGCTGGACCGATCCTCATGGCGAAAAATATGCCCGCCTGGGTCGCAACCCCTCCACCTATTGGCCCAAGCGACGCACGCGGCTTGACCGGATGTTGGTCAGCCCGGAAACTGTACAGCGTCTGGATAAGGATACGGCGGAACTGCACAGCGGCGAGATGTTGCGGCGGGCGTCGGATCATTATCCGATCAGCATAGATCTGGTGGCCTGGGGGCAGTAGTCAACTCAGGCGACGGGCGACGGGTTCGCCAGAAATTTTTAAATCAGCAGGAGAAAGGCTTGGACATTACAGATCGAATAGCGGTAGTCACAGGGGCAGGTTCCGGCATTGGTCGCTCACTGGCCGTGCGACTGGTTGACCGCGGAGCGCGACACGTGGTGTGTACGGATTTAAACGCCGAAAACGCCGCAGAAACCGCTGCCATGATCGGTGACAAAGCCAGCGCGAAGGCCTTGGATGTAGCGGATGAAGCCGCTATCGAGGCCCTGGTCGTAGAGGTCGAAAACACCATTGGTGGCATTGATCTGTTCGTTTCCAATGCAGGCTATGGCCAGGGTGGTGGCCTGGAGCTTTCCACCGCAGACTGGAAACGCATGATGGATGTGCACACCTGGTCGCATCTGTGGGCTGCACGAGCGGTTGTACCACGCATGGTCGGTCGAGGCGGCGGTTACCTGCTGAGCACCGCGTCTGCCGCCGGTCTCCTGACCCAGATCAACTCCGGACCCTATGCGGTCAGCAAACACGCCGCCGTCGCTTTTGCGGAGTGGGTTTCGATCAACTATGCCGATCAGGGCATTGGCGTATCGGTGCTCTGTCCCCAGGCCGTGCGCACCAATATCCTCGGCCCGGCGGCAAAAGACCGACCCACCAACAGTGGTCAAGCCAGCCAGGATGGTGTGCTGGAGCCGGACGCAGTGGCCGACGAATGCATCGATGCGGTCATCAGCGAGCGCTTCCTGGTACTGCCTCATCCCGAGGTGGAAACCTATTTCCAGCGTAAGGCCAACGACTATGATCGCTGGTTAAAGGGTATGCGCCGCTTCAAAGAGCGGTTAGAGTCGTAGCTGCTTTAAGCAGGAGGATTGAACATGATCAGAAATATGCTGAGTGCCCTGGTGCTGGTCTGCGCCAGCGCTTTGAGCCATGCAGGTGTCGAAGTGGGCCAGCAGGCGCCGGACTTCAGTCTGCCAGGCTCGGATGGACAGACCCATACGCTGTCCGAAATGCGCGGCAAATACGTCGTGGTGGCCTTTTTCCCCAAAGCCTACACCAAGGGCTGAACCATCGAATGTAAGTCGCTGCGTGACAGTGACAAAGAGATTCGCAACTTCGACGTGGCCTTCTTCATGGCCAGTACCGACTCCATCGAAGACAACACCGGCTTCGCCAAGAAGAATGGCGCGACCTTTCCGATTCTTGCCGATCCCAGCAAAGAAACGGCTGAAGCCTACGGGGTGCTGGCCACCCTCGGCTATGCCAAGCGCTGGACCTACTACATCGACCCTGAAGGCGTCGTCGTAAAGATCGACAAAGACGTGAACCCGATGACCGCAGGCGCCGACCTGGTGACTCATCTGAACGAGCTCGACGCGCCGCGCACCTGACCCGCCCAGAATTGGGGTCAGAGTCGTTGGTGCCAGAGAGCATTGGGCATCTTCTCGTAAGCACGAGAGTGCTGCCCGTGCCGGCGTCGCCTTCGCAGCGGATCAAAGCTTCGCGGACCGCTGCAAGTACGTCCTTGTAAGCTTCGCGGCGGCATCCCTGCCGCCGACGATCCGCGCCGCTTTGATCCGCCACGAACTCGCCACCGACACTGCGTCTTCTGCTCACGTCACGATGTCAGTGCGTCTATGGCATTTACCTCTCCTCTCTGACCCTATTGGTCTGGCACTAAGACACTGGCCCCGATTCAAGGATCGATATGGAATCCAGCACCCGCCATAGTCGAGCTGATCGGGCTTTGTGGTTTTTTAGCCTGGTGTCAATCACGCCCAACGGGCTCGATCTCGAACGCCCGGACAGTGCTTCCGGCCCCTTCGCCCAGCCGTCGAACATGGCGGCAGAGACGTCGTTGCGGTGCGTATCTGGAGCCGGCTAAACTGGCAGATCAGCCAGAGCAAAAGCAAAGGCGACGGAACGAAAAAGTTGCTGACAACAGCCAGGTAAGCAGAGACTGCAGTGTCGGCGTCGGTTTTGGAGCAGTTTAAAGCGGCGCGGATCGTCGGCCCTCTTGTTAAAAAAAGAGGATGCCGCCGCGAAGCTTACATGGACGTACTTGCAGCGGTCCGCGAAGCTTAACCGGCGCGAACGCGACTCCGGCACGGCCAGCACTCTAATGCTGACCAGTTACATTGCTCTATGGCACCAACGACTCTGACCCCAATTCTGGGGCTAGGAGAAGGGATTAGTGGCGCCGTCCGGCAGTTCGACTTCGAAGCCGTTGAGTGTCATCGACACCAGACCATAGAAACCACATAGCCCGATCAGCTCGGCAACGCCGGTTTCACTAAATTGGGCTTTGGCGGCAGCGAACGTGGCGTCGCTCAGTTTGCGGTTGTTGTGAATTTCATGGGCCAGGCTATAGGCCGCCTGATCGCCGGCGTCGTTCAGCTCGGGTTGTTCGCCGATCTTGATGGCGGCGATCACGTCCTCCGGCACGCCGGCATCGCGGGCCATGGGCTCGTGGGCCCACCATTCGAATTGGGCCTGCCAGAACTGGCCGGTGACGAGAATCGCGAGTTCGACATAACGTCTGTCTACGCTGGTGCGGAAGCGGAAGAATCCGCCGAGGCCAACCAGTCGCGTGCCCATCTCCGGGCTGCGTAACCAGATATCAAACGGTCCGCCGATATGGCCGTCGGTGGGTTTTACCGGTCGTTCGGCGACGACCTTGTCGAAGGCGGCCTGCTGTTCGGCACTGAGGTCTGCATAGGCTTTTCTTTCCAGACGACTCATGGTCTCTCCTCTGCATGAGTGATCGCTGAGCATACCGTTTATACTGCGGCCATGCATAGACACTGGTTTGAGTACATTGTGCCGCAACGCCTGTCCATGGCGCTGCTGCTGGCCATCACCGTATGGATGGCTCTATCGCTTCTGTTTGCTTATTTGTTAGGTGCATTTGCCGAAGAGCAGACCGAAGACACGGCTAACGCGGTTGGTACGGCTTTGTTTTTTGCCTCCATCAATGTGTTCAGTGTAGTCGCAGGTGCCTGGGTTATCCGGCGCAGTGCCGAACTGGTTTCAGCGCTGCATTTGAACTGCGATGCCGAGACACGCAAAGAGCTCTCTGCTCGCGTCAGTTCGATTACAACCCGACGGGCAGGGATCATATTGCTGATCTGCCTGCTGGCCGGTCTCGCGCACAATGCCTTTCTGCAGGATACGCTGCTCGGCGTATTCGCGGCCGTCACCAGTTCGCCGATCGCTTTGGGTGGTGCGCTGGGTACGATGTTGTCCTGGTTTGTGGTCAGCCATATCGTCATTGCCTTTGTGCAGAATGCACATACCTTTGCGACCATTGGTGAGCGTTATGTCGAGGTCGATTTACTGCAACCAGACAATCACAACCTGATCGGCCGTGCAGCACTTTTGCCAACCCTGGGTCTGATCGGCACTCAGGCGCTTTACCCTCTGCTGTGGCTGGATGGCAACCTCAGTCTGATTGCTGCTCTGCCAGGATTCCTGGTCACCCTGGCTTCGTTGGTTTACTTGTTTATCCGCAGCACTCTGCCGTTACATCGACGTCTTTCCCGGGTTAAAGAAGAACAGTTGCGGTTGATAAACAACCGCCTTCAGCAATTGCGGAAGGGCGCAGCCGATGATGCGCCGGCCGGGCAGCAACTGATTGAATTACAAGCGCTGCTGGATCATCGCGCCTATCTGCAGGCGTGTCCGGAGTGGCCGTTCAAAGTGACTACCGTGGTGCGCTGGTCACTCTACCTCCTGATCCCGCCACTCACCTGGGTAGGCGCCGCGCTGATCGAAAACGTCGTCGACCTGGCGTTGTCCTGAGCCAGCCGTTGGGCTGGATGTCAGTCCAGCCCTTTCTTACCTGCTTCTCTGAACAACGGCTCATACTCGGCAAATGCAATGCCCGCTGTTGTTGCACCGGTGGTAATACCGGCATCGGTGGTCAGGCAGTGCCCGGTGGTGTAGCCCGCTTCGTCGCTGGCCAGCCAGAGGGCCGCGTTGACTACGTCCTCCGCCAGGCCAGGTCGGCCTTTGAGCGGAGAATTCTGAGCGAGAATTTCTTTGGTCTTTTCGATGTCGGTCGGATCGCCGGTGGAGACGTTAGCCACCATGGCCGTTGCCATGCCCGCCGGGGCGATGCAGTTGACGCGGATATTGTGGGCACAAAGCTCAGCAGCCACGCCCTTGGTCAGGCCGACTACCGCATGCTTACAAGCGGTGTAGCAGTGCGGGCCCAGACCACCCATGATGCCGGCGGTGCTGGCCATGCTGATGATTGCCCCGGAGCCCTGTGGCACCATCACCCGGGCGGCATGTTTGCAGCCGTAAAATACCCCGTTCAAGAGAATATCCACGGTGAATTTCCATTCGTCTGCCGGCGTGGTGGCAATGGGCCCGACGGCGCCGACGATGCCCGCATTGTTGTACATGATGTCCAGGCGACCGAACTGCGAGACTGCCGTATCGACCATGTTGGCAATGTGCTCTTCCTCAGCCACGTTGCAGGTGACGAACACGGCGGCGTCGCCGAGTTCATCGGCGATTGCTTGCCCCGCCTCTTGCTGAATGTCGCCCAACACGACCTTGGCACCCTCGGCGACAAAGCGCCGTGCAGCACCTGCACCAAACCCACTGGCAGCACCGGTAATGGCTGCTACTTTGCCCGCTAATCTCATATCTCTCCCCTGGTGTGATTGCGTAAAATTTGCCCTGCTAGTATCCCAGCGTTTTATCGATGATGCCATCCAGAGGCTCACCGGCGACGAACTTTTCCAGGTTCGAGACAAAACGGTCGATATTGCGCTGCGCGCGGAACTGGCTGGCACCTGCCGTGTGTGGGCTCATGACAACATTGGGTAACTGCCACAGCGCGCTGTCTGCAGGTAGCGGCTCACGCGGTGCAACATCCAGTCCCGCACCGCGTAGATGCCCCGAGCGCAGATGTTCAACCAGCGCTTCCTCGACCATGATTTCACCGCGGGTGACGTTGATCAGGAAGGCGCCAGGCTTGAGTCTGGCCAGGGTGGCAGCATCCAGCAGGTTGTGAGTTTCTGACGTCAAAGGACAGCACACCGCCAGCACATCGGTAGCGGCCAGGAATTCTTCCAGCTGATCCTGACCGATTATAAGATCCACGCCTGGCATGTCCTCCACAGGATCGCGATCCAGGGCGATCACCTGCATGCCGAACGCCAGTGCACGCCGAGCCATGGCGCGGCCGGTGCCGCCCAAGCCCAGAATCCCCATGGTTCTGCCGGTCAGCTCAATTTCATCAGCACGCAGCTCCGGTCGATGTTGCCAGGCTGCGGCACCCAGATCGTGGGCGGCAGCCAGCTTGCGGGTCAGCATCAGCAACAAACCGAAGCCGTGGTCTGCCAGGTGTTCACCCACCAGACCTTTTTCGCTGGTGAGGATGACCGGGCTGTTGATGAATTCGGGGTACATGAATGAATCAACCCCACTGGAGATCGACTGCACCCATTTAAGCCGTTTGGCCTTGCTGAACAGCTTCTGTCCAATAATACCCAGTAGGGCATCGACGTCTTCGATGTGTTCCTCAGCGGACGGGTAGTCGCAGACCACCACTTGTGCGTCTGCCCCTGCAGAGCGACGGATACGATCGAGGTCCTCATCCGCCATGGCCGGCAGCGTAAGGCCGGGTATGAACATGATTTTTAGCCCGGTCCTATTGGTCATGGTCTCTCCCTGTTAAACCAGATTAATGGTCACGTCGCCAATGCCGCAGTCAAATTGGCCGGTATAGGTGCCCGGCGCGAAGGGCGTCTTGCCATAGGCGCCGGTGATCACATACTGGCCCGCTTGCAGGCGTTGACCGAACTCAGCCAGCCGGCGGGCCAGGGTGGCCAGCGATTCAAAGTGGTCGTCGATATGGCCGGGACTGGCCACCGACTCGATTACACCGTTTGCATCGTGTAATTCGACATTCAGCATGGTCAGCTCATCGTGTACCGGCGCGGGTGCACCGACGACGATACCCCAGTTAGAGAGATCGTCAGCCACCCGCAGGCCAGGGCTCGCGCTGCCGCCAAGGCGTTTCTGGTTGATTTCGAATGCCGGCAGCAGCGCGCCCGCGGCGGCCACCGCGTCTGCCCGGGTCGCACCGGCACCCAGGTCGTGTTGCATACGGAAGCAGAGCTCGTTTTCGATCTGTCCGGTGAACAGCGAGGCCACGGGCAGTGAATCACCGGATTGGATGATGCGACTGTTAAGGATAAATCCAAAGGGCCGCAGGCCCGCGCCCAGCGCATTGCGCGAGGCGCCTGAGGTCATGCCGATCTTCCAGCCGCCGACTGTTTCACCGGCACTCTGCCAGCGAGCCAGCAGTTCCAGCTGCAGTTGCTGGCCGGCGTCGAAGTCGATCTGCACATCCGCCAGTGCTGCTGCGTGATTGCCGTCAGGCTGCTGGTGGGTCAACCACAGTTGATCAAGAATTTCAGACAAGCGACGCTCCGGGATCAGATTTCTGCCAGTCTAACAAAGCCTGCGGTGATTTCCCTTTGGCGATCAGCTTTCGTACAGTTAGTGCATCACGCACCAGGGGAGAGGAGCATGCGGGACGGATTGAAGATTCTGGATACCGACGCGCACCAGATGGAACCTGCAGGTATGTGGGCGCAGTACATCGATGCGGAGTTTGCTGACCGCGCGCCAGTGCGCGGCGATCTGGGTAATGGTGAGCAGGGTATGTTGTGCGAAGGCGAACCGCTGGCCAAACAGGATGGCTCGTATCCCATGCATTCAGAGGAGTTTCTGGCAGCCTCCCGCAAGGCGATGGAACGCTTTGCGCGCACCCGCGCCGAGGGCTTCAGCGCCGCCAGCCGGCTGGCGGATATGGACGAGCAGGGGGTCGATGCCCAGGTGATCTATCCCACCGTGGGTGGCCAGTTGCTGGGCAAGCCTTTTCATGATCCGGAACTACTGGCGGCCTGTTGCCGGGCGTTCAACGACTGGAGTCTGGAGTATTGTGCGACGGATGCTGATCGCCTGCGCATGGCAGCGATGCTGCCCATTCAGGCGCCTGATCTCGCCATTGAGGAAGTGGCGCGTATGGATGCCAGGGGCTGTGCCTGTTTCTATGTGCGGCCGAACCCGGTTGCGGGCAGGAACCTGTATCACGCCGATTATGACCCGCTGTGGGCCGCAATTGCGCGTACCGGCAAGCCCATCTGCCTGCACGACTCAGGCTCGCCTTACTGGCCGAGCTTCGGTGATCGGATGGAGACCCACACTTCGGGACACATCATCGCCCATCCTTTTGAAGCCATGGTGGCCATGATGTCGCTGATCTGGTTCGGCGTGTTCGAGCGCCATCCCGGGCTCAAAGTCGTGCATGTAGAAGCCGATGCCGGCTGGCTGCCTTACTGGTTGCAGCGCATGGAGCAGCACTATGATTTTTCCGGACAGGCGGAGCATCCAGATCTGCTGCGCCGGCCCACTGAATACTTCAAAAGCAATTTTCTGGTGGCCGCACGGGGTGACGAAATGACGCTGCCGGCGGCGGTGGAGCTGGTGGGTGCTGACTACCTGACCTTCAACACGGACTATCCGCACCCCGATGGCACCTGGCCCAAGGGTATGGCCGACCTGCAGGCGCAGCCGATCAGTGATGAGGCAAAACGTAAGATATTCTGGGACAACGCCGCAGCACTCTTTGGCCTGTAGATTGCGGTATGCTTATTGGTTAATGAGAGCACAGATTTAGATAAGGGGACTGACATGGCCTATGCACCAACTGATCGACCGTTTTATGACGCGGACAGTCATATCATGGAATTACCGAATTTCATTACCTCCTATGCCGATCCGGACATTCGCGATGAACTACCCGAGGTCAGCTACAGTGCCTCGGTGGTGACTGACGAAGAAGTGCAGGTCATCATGGATCAGGGCGGGCGCCACAGCGATGAACACATTCAGGCGCAACTGGCGATGGGTGATGAGCTGATTGCCAACAGTAAAGAGATTCAAGCGCTGGGCGCCTTTAACAGTAGTGACCGTACCAAGGCCATGGATCTGCTGGGATTCAAAAAGCAGCTGGTGTTCGCCACCCACAGTGTGGCCGCGCCGTTCCATCCCAGCTCCAAGAAGAGTACCAAGTGGCGCTATGGCGCGGCTCGAGGTCACAACCGGCACATGGCGGAATTCTGCGCTGATGACAATCGACTGATGGGCGTGGCGGCCATTCCGCTGGACGATCCTGAGCATGCCATCGCTGAGGCAAAGTGGTGTATTGAAAACGGTCTGGAAGCGATCTGGGTGCCGCATCGTGCGCCCATAGATCGCGCGCCGGGCCACGTAGAGCTGGAAGCCTTCTGGGCCATGCTGGCCGAGGCGGGTGTGCCTTTTGTGTTGCACGTGGGTGGTGCGCCGCTGCAGGTGCACAAGGCCTGGGGTAACAATGGTCGCGCCGCGACCCGCGACTGGCTGGGGGGTGGCGAAAACGTACGCACCAAGGACGCAGCCGTACTGCATCAGGCACCGGAGATGTTCATCTCCATGATGGTGATTGACGGTGTGTTCGAACGGCATCCGACGCTGAAGGGTGCAGCGGTGGAACTGGGTGCCGGCTGGGTGCCCGAAATGCTCAATCGTCTGGATGAAACCTGCCGCATCTTCGGCCGTATGGATGAGTCGGTGCGTTTTGAACGCAAACCGTCCGAGCAGTTGACCGCGCAGATGGGGTTCACGCCGATGCATAACGAAAACGTGGCGCGCATGATCGAGCAGTCAAACCCTGACCTGTATCTGTTTTCCAGCGACTATCCGCATATTGAGGGCACCAAAGACCCGATTGGCAAATTTGAGCGTTACATTGGCGATGCGAACGAGGCGGTGAAAACGAAATTCTACAGTGAGAATTTCCTGCGTCTCTGGCCGGAAGCCAGAGTGTAGCGGGGCAGCAAGCAAACCGTCCGTCAGGTGAACAGAAGTCAGTGAAGTAACATGCCCGAGAAATTTGATGTAGTGGTGGTCGGCGCCGGGTTTGCGGGTATGTATCTGTTGCACGAGCTGCGCAGGCGCGATTACTCGGTGGTGGTTCTGGAAATGGGCGCAGACGTCGGCGGCACCTGGTACTGGAACCGTTATCCCGGCGCGCGCTGTGATGCTGAAAGTCTGGCCTACTCCTACTCGTTTTCCGACGAGCTGGAACAGACCTGGCAGTGGAGCGAGCGCTATGCGACTCAGCCGGAGATCCTGGCTTATGCGCAACATGTGGCCGAACGGTTCGACTTACGTCCGCATATCCGTTTCCAGCAGCGGGTAACACGTGCTGCCTGGCAATCTGCAGAGCAGACCTGGCAGCTAGAAACCGATACAGGTCTGCAGGTGAGCGGGCGTTTCTGCATCATGGCCACTGGCTGTCTGTCGGTGCCACAACTGCCGGATATTCCGGGCATCGAGGACTTTCAGGGTGAGCGTTATCAAGCCAGTCTATGGCCCCACCAAGGCGTCGATTTCAGCGGCAAGCGGGTCGGATTAATCGGCACCGGTTCGTCGGGTATTCAGGCCGTGCCGGTGATCGCCGCAGAGGCTGAGCATTTGACGGTATTTCAGCGTACGCCGAATTTCAGCGTGCCGGCGGCCAACCAGCCACTGGATCAATCCTGGGTGGAACAGTTCAAAAAGAACTACCGCGCGCACCGGCATCTGCACAAGCATGGTTTGAGCTCGGGCTTCGGCGATCTGGAGATCGAGCCCAAAGAGCGCACCCCTATGGCTGAAACTGCAGCGGGGCTCAGTGATGAAGAAGTGAAAGCCATCCTCGACCGCTACTGGGAGCGCGGCGGCGCCTTTTTTCTCAGTGCTTTTGCAGATTCGCTGTCGAATCCTGAGACCAACGAGCGGGTGGCGAACTATGTGCGCGACCAGATCCGCGCCATCGTGCATGACCCCGCGACAGCAGAGGCGTTGTGTCCCACCGACCATCCTATTGGCACCAAGCGCATCTGCGTCGACACCGGCTATTACGCCACCTTCAACCGACCCGATGTAGCGCTGGTCAACCTCAGAAAAGATCCGATCGTCACCATCACCGCGCAAGGTCTTAAAACTGAGAATCAGGTGTTTGAGTTTGATGCGCTGGTGCTGGCGACGGGCTTTGATGCCATGACCGGTTCACTGCTGAAGATGGATATTCGAGGTCGTGATGGCTTATCGCTGGCGGATAAATGGGTTGCTGGTCCGCGCACCTATCTGGGCTTGAATATGCATGGCTTCCCTAACCTGTTTACGGTCACCGGTCCGGGCAGTCCCTCTGTGTTGAGCAATATGCTGGTCTCCATTGAGCAGCACGTGGACTGGATTGTTTGTTGTTTAGAGCATATGCGGGCAGCGGGCCACCAACTGATCGAATGCGACCCGACTGCCGAAGATCAGTGGGTCAATCACGTTAACGAGGTCGCGAACGCGACTCTGTTTCCCCAGGGTGGGTCCTGGTATCTGGGCGCCAATGTAGCCGGCAAGCCCAGGGTATTCATGCCTTATGCGGCGGGTGTGGGGGTTTATCGCGAGGTCTGTGAGGATGTCGTTGCTGACGGTTATCGCGGCTTTGAATTCAGCTAGTTGATTAGCCGGGTGGTAACACGCCTCGATCCTGCAGCGCCCGCAGCCAGTAACAGAAGCTCTGTTCACTGTTCATGACTTCGTTGAAGCCGGCCTGCCTGATTTTGACGGTGCTGACAAAAGTCGGTGGTGGTGGCGTATCCGCGCCACAGTTCAGACAGAGATCTGCATAGTGATGGGATTCGCCCAGCAGATCGCCCAGGCCAATCGGCTGCAAGCCATGCAGGCGGACGATTTCATCCCAGGTCGCGTGGTGGTCGTTCAGAAAAGTGGACAGCTGCTGTGGCGCATCGGGCCCGGCAGTCATGCCCAGCGTCTCTGCGATAGCCGGCCACATATCGCGCCAGGAGAACACTTCGCCATTGGTCAGATTGAAAGTCTCATTTTCCGCTGCAGGTGATTCCGTGGCCCACACACAGGCATTGCCTACCAGCCGCACATCCACTGCTTCCCAGACCCAGTCTGCACCGCCCGGGTAGCCCAGCGGCACCCCCAGATACTTACAGATGGCCCCGTAAGCACCGATCACCGGCGGCAGATTCATCACCACACCGTAGTTCGGACCGACGATCAACTGCGGCCGCAGAATAGTGAAAGTAAATATTGCCTGCTGCGCCATCTCGGTTAAGAAATCTTCCTGACGCCAGTAAAAGTTGGCGTGCTCAACCCGCGGGTGATCTTCCCTGGCCGGCACACGCATAGGTCGCACGCTCGCGCCATAGGCCTTGGTGCCCTGCAACAGCGTGATATGTTGTATCGGGTTGTGCTTACACAGCGGTCCCAGCAGGTTGCGCAACATCCGGTCATTGGTATCGATCTGCTGTGGATCTGACCAGCCGGCAATCAGTCCGGGCAGTTCGTACACGCTGGCATACACCACATGGGTGATGTCCCCCTTACGGGCAACGCGTTCACAATCCGCTGTACTCAGCAGATCGAGGGACTCATGCGCCGCGCCTGCTTCCGTAACCCACTCAGGTACGCGCCGCGATGCCGTCGTCACCCGCCAGCCAGCGCGCAGAAAACTGTTGGCCGCAGCACTGCCCACCAGGCCACTGCCGCCAACAATCAATACATGGTTTCCCGCATCACCCATCACGTCCTCCCCCGCCCATTCTACCCAATTCCGGGTCAGAGTCGTCGGTGCCAGAGACAACCGGGTCAGAGTCACCGGTGCCAGAGACATTAGGGTCAGAGTCACCGGTGCCAGAGAGCTTTATATAGGAGTCAAGCTGACAGTTTGTCAGGTGTTACAGTGCTGCCCGTGGCGACGTTGTCTACCCAACCGTTTGAAGCTTCGCGGACCGCTGCTAGTACATCCATGTAAGCTTCGCGGCGGCATCCTCTTTTCTTAACAAGAGGGGCCGACGATCCGCGCCGCTTAAAGCGGTTGGGTAGCCAACACCGACACTGCGAATTCTGCCGACTGAACGCTGTCGGCAACTCTCTGGCACCAGTGACTCTGACCCCAACGTCTCTGGCACTAACGTCTCTGACCCCATCGTCTCTGGCACGAAGGTCTCTGACCCGGATGCTGGTGACAGGACGTTGTCAGGAGTGTGTGTGGTTGGGCGAGACTTTTTTGTGCAAGCTTGTCAGTATGAGGGTGTTACGAGTCAGGAATGAATCATGAGTAGCAGTGGAAAGTGTCTGTGTGGCGGGGTTACTTTTGTTGCCGAGGGGATCGATTCTCACGTGCATGCCTGCCATTGCAGTATGTGTCGTGGTTGGACCGGCGGTCCGATGATGGCGGCGTCTGTCGAGCGTATTGAATTTAAAGGCGAGGAACTGATCGAGCGCTACCGCTCCTCAGAGTGGGCAGAGCGCGGTTTCTGCCGGAAGTGCGGCAGCAGTCTGTTTTATCGGCTGATTGAACAGGACATGTACATCATGGCCACGGGTGTTTTTGACGATGTTGAACAGTTCGCCATCGCGGGTGAAATCTTCATCGATGAAAAGCCGTCGGGCTATAACTTTGCCGGTGACCATCCGCGCTTAACTGGCGAGGAGTTCATGGCCTCCATGCAGGGCGGTGACAACGCCTGAGGGTGCTAGAGTTTGACGATGGTTTTGCCGAAGTTGCTGCCGGCGAATAGATCGGCAAAGGCTGGACCGACAGATTCGATGCCACTCAGCATATATTCGGGGGCATTGATCAGGCCCTGATCCAGCCATTCCGCCAGTGCGGCACGCGCACTGGCGTAGCGTGCTTCCCGGGTATGTGCGAAGAAGCCTTCCATGCGCGCTTCCTTGGTGACCAGTTGAAAAAGATTGCTGGGGCCGGGCATGGCTTCGCCGTAGGTGGCGACAGCGCCGCATAAAACGATACGTGCCCCCACATTGATGTGGTTCAGTACGTGCTCAAGAATCGGTCCGCCGACGTTGTCGAAATAGATGTCGATACCATCGGGGCACTGTTCCCTGATCTGGCGGTCGATGTCTTCACGATGATTGATGGCCGCATCGTATTTGAGTTCTGCGCAGATCCGCTGGCACTTTGCCGCGCTGCTGGTGATGCCGACGCTGCGCGCGCCGTGAATTTTTGCGATCTGACCGGCAATGCTGCCCACCGCGCCGGCAGCCGCGCTCACCAGTACTGTCTCGCCCGCCTGTGGTTGGCCGATGTCCAGCATGCCGAAGTAGGCGGACAGGCCGGTATCTCCCAGCACGCCGAGGTAGTAGTTCATCGGGTAGGGCTCATTGGGATCGATACGCACAATGAAGTGGCTGCCGTCTGATGTTGAATATTCCTGCCAGGCCGTACGCGCCATCAACCACTCACCCACCTGGTAGTCCGGGTGCCTGGACTCAACCACCTCGCCCATGACAAGCCCCATAACGGGCTGCTCCAATGGCATGGCTGGCAGCACAGCGTCATCCGTACCTTCATTCATCCAGTTACGAAAACCCGCGTCCAGCGATACGTAGCTGTTGCGCATCAGAAAGTGGCCGTCGGCCAAAGGTGCAAGTTCTTCGCTCGCCAGCCTGAAGTCAGCCGCCACCGGATTGCCATCCGGGCGGCGCGCGAGTAACACGGATGTGTTTGTTGTCATGTCTGGTCCAGCAGTGAAAAGGCGTCGAGATCGTCCAGCGCGGTCATGGCATTGCCGAACAGCGTGCGGCCCAGGGCCTTGCCACGTTCGTTGGCCAGGTCCAGGGTGCCGGAAATAATCGTCGCGTAACAGGCCAGATAAAGTGCACTGACCCGATAGCGTTGCCGACACTGCTCCAGCGAATAATCGCTGATACCCTGTTGCACCAGCGTGTCGTGATAGAGCGCCACCCAATCTCTGCCGCGACGCACGTCAGCATTCAGACTCTGCGTCACAAAATAAGCCAGGTCCTGTTCCGGCGCGGATGTACAGACAGATTGCCAGTCCACCAGTGCGATCTCATCGGACGCGAAGAAAATATTATCCAGCCGCACATCTGCATGACAGATGGAAATCGGCGGGGTACACATCTCCTCCAGCAGTCGCGGCACAGCGGCCGGGATCGCCTCGCCCAGATAGTCGCCATTGGCCGGGATAAATTCGGCAAACTGTTCACACACCACCGGCCAGCCCACCGCAAACCCGCCCATCATGCCGTCCCGTTGGGCCGGGTTGTTGTGGGATACCAGGGGCAGGTCGGTATCCCAGGCACTGGCGTGCAGGCGCGCAATGCGGGTAACCACCAGTTCAGCCTCGGTTGGCGTACACCCTGCCACCTGATCGCCAATCTGCATGCCCTGAATGTCTTCCATGAGGATGACAAAGCTCTGTGAAGGTATGTCGATTTCGGCGTGGAAACAGTGCGGCACACGCAGATCGATGTGCGCTGCGATGTTGTTGTAAAACTCGACTTCACGCTGATACATGCTGTAGGTCGCCGCCACAGCCCGGTTCTCCGGCGAAGGCGAGGCGAACTTTGCAATAATTGTCTGCGGCCTTTCATCGCTGGTCAGGTGCAGTCGCGTGACCTGGCCGATGATGCCAGCCCCTTCCCCGAATGCCTCTACTCTGAAATCTCGCACATCGCGTTTCAGCGTGGCACTGAGCCAGGCTGTGGTGAGTTCATCAGGCTGAGTTGGAAATGACATGGCCGGTCTAACGCCTGTCGATGATGGTGTGCTCTTTACCAAAAAAGATGGTTGAGCGTTGCATATCGATGAAGTTGTGCTCATCGGCAATAAATGCGGCGTTAGCCGCCCTGGCTTCGTCGGTGCGGGGTGCATGCCCGCGATCCACCCAGGCTTCGGCATGACCCAGATAAGATTCCACCTGCGTGCCGCGCGCTTCATGCAGGGCCGCGTCCAGCGGCGAGTTTGCGCGATGTACCTGTCGGTAACAGAGGGTGCCGGTGGCCGCGCCATGGGAGCGCACAATGGGCCCGTGATGGGTCAACCAGTAGTGACGGGCATCGGCTTCGCTGATCTGCGGCTGGTGGCGCAACGGGAAAAACACCCGCACGATGCCGCTTTTAGGGGTTGCGATGATGTTTTCTGGAGATGGATTGATCTGCGGATACTCATAAGCAAACCACAACGGTGAATTCGGCAGATCGATGAATTTCTCTTCATCGGCCAGCAACAGGGCGCCGGCCGCCTGCGCCGCAGGCGTGGCCAGGTTGTCTGTCAGTTCCTGTTCCGATGCCCACCACAATTCGGCAACACCGTCGTACTCTGGTTCCATCTCACCGCGCGCGGTCTGAGCTGCCTGGTTGGCAGGATCGTCCAGCGTGTGGGTCTGCACATAGCGCAGGATGTTCAAGTCTGTGGCCACGCTGGCCACCAGCGGTGCGTGCTGCTGCAGCCAGTATTCCTGGAATGCCTGGCGTGACAGTGCTGCTTTTCTGCGCAGAGCAAATACGAGTCTGATCATGATCCCTCCCTGGCGTCAGAGTAGCATTCTCAAAGGGTGTGCTCCAAGCATGCAACGCATACAATGTGCTCTGCTGGGGACAAGGGGAAGTAGTGAAGCAGGACTATAGCGGGCGTTATCTGGTCTACGTGGTGGGGGTGCTGACCCTCGCCTCCACCTTCTCCATCATCGACCGGCAGATCCTCAATGTCATGGTTGGACCCGTGCAGCGCGATCTCGGCGGCATCAGTGATCTGCAGATGTCGCTGATCATGGGCTTTGCCTTCACCTTCCTGTACAGCATTCTGTCCTATCCGGCCGGCTGGATAGCAGACCGCTACAATCGCAAAAACCTGATGGCCGCAGGTATCTTCAGCTGGTCTGTGCTAACCATGGTGTGTGGTGCGGCCAGTCAGTACTGGCAGCTGTTTCTGGCGCGCATGGGCGTCGGTGTAGGCGAGGCCACCCTGGGCCCGGCAGCGAACTCGAGTCTGGCTGATTATTTCACCCCGGACCGGCTGCCGCTGGCCATTGGCGTGGTGTCTTCGGCCCCCTTTATCGGTCAGGGTCTGGCCAACATCGCGGGTGGTCCTCTGATCGACTATCTGGAAGCCGCCCCCAAGTTTGTCCTGCCCCTGTTTGGTGAATTGTTTTCCTGGCAGATGGTGTTCATCGTCGTGGGCGCACCGGGCCTGCTGATTGCACTGGCTGCCTGGCGTCTGCGCGAACCTGCGCGTACCGGCGCCATGAACGCTGCTGGCGAAGGCGCCAGCTTTGCCCAGGTGTGGGAATTTGTGCGCACCCGGCGTTGGTTCTTTTTCTTTCTGTTTACCGCCTATCTGTGTCTGGCCACCCAGGGCTGGTCGCTGTTTTCCTGGCTGGTGGAGTACTACGTACGCAATCACGAGTGGTCACGTACCGAGATCGGTCTGGTCTACGGTTCCATTGCCATGGTGGTTGGGATAACTGGCAGCGTTATCGGTGGTCTGTGGGCGGGTGCGCTGATGGCCAGAAAACCCGACGCCACATTGCGTGTGGTGCTCTACGGTACTGTGGTGCTGTTGCTCTGTGCACCGTTCCTCACCTGGGTGGACGATGCCTGGGTGGCCATCGGCTTGCTCATCCCGGTGACCTTCTGCATGGCCATGCCACCGGGGCTGATCATGGCCACGCTGCAGGCCGTGTCGCCGAACGAACTGCGCGGGCAGATGGTGGCCTTTTATCTGATTGCGGTGAACTTTCTCTCCTATACGTTTGCTCCTTCGTTACCTGCCTATATGAGTGACCGTATATTCGCCTCACCGCTGGCGCTGGGCCAGTCCATCTCAATTCTCGCCGTCGTCAACTACACCATCGCGGTGATCTGCCTGGGCTTCTGTCTGCGCCACTATCGTGGTGCCCTGCAGAGTGCCCGCGCCTGGGCCGGTAATACTTAGAGTGCGCTGCCCCCATCGATGGGCAGAATGGCGCCGGTGATGCCGGCACCAAGGTCCGACGCCAGCATCAGGGTCATGGCGGCCACTTCATCGACCAGCACCAGACGTTTAATGGCCGAGTCCTGGGCGTAGCTGGCTTTGAGTTCCTCATACGTAATGCCCATGGATTCCGCTGCCAGCGGCCCCTGTTCGAGCATCATGTCTGTTTCCACGCCACCGGGGGCCACCGCATTCACGGTAATCCCCTGTTCGCCGTACTCAAAAGCGCACGCCTTGGTAAAGCCATTCATGGCGTGCTTGAAGGTGATGTAGTGGGCAACGGTGGCCTTGTTAGCCTGACGGCCTTCGACGGAAGAGACATTGATGATTCTGCCCCACTTGCGTTGTTGCATGTCCTGAAGAGCGCGACGGGTGGCCCAGAAGCAGGAATTCAGAATCCAGTTTGAAGCGGTATTCCAGGCCTCATCGCTGAGCTCCGCAACCGGTGCATAACCGGACGAACCACCGGCGTTGTTGATCAGAATGTCGATCTGTCCGAAGTGCACGATGGTGCCATCGATAAATGCTTCCACATCAGCCTGTTGCTGGACGTCGCCCGCCAGGAATATGGCGTTGTCGCCTGCTGCCATTTCGACCAGGGCCTGATCACCTTTTTCCTGGTTGCGGCCATTGATCGCTACCCTGGCGCCTGCTTTGAGCAGCGCCTCAGCGATACCTCGCCCGATGCCGCGGCTGCCCCCAGTTACGGCGGCCACTTTGCCGGATAGATCGAAATTCAGCGGGTTCGCCATGGCAGGTTTCCGTGTTTGCGGTTGGTCTTAGCGGTCGTTCTATCCTAATCTAACCCCTCAGCTAATGAAATAAAGGGAAGAGCATGGCCAGAATGGCAGGAAAAGTAGCGCTGGTAACCGGCGCGGCCTCAAACCCCGGTCTGGGCCGAACCACAGCGCTGCGTCTGGCGGAAGAAGGCGCCAGGTTGATGGTGACCGATATCGATCTGGCAGGTGCGCAGGCGTGCGCGGCGGAAATAAACGAGGCTGGAGGTGAGGCCATGGCGATGCACCATGATGTGGTGCAACCGGGTGATTGGAATACCGTGATGGCGACTGCCGAGGAGCACTTCGGGGGTGTTGACGTGGTTGTCAATAATGCCGGTATTGCTGTGCTGGTACCGCTGGAAGAGATGACCCTGGAGCAGTGGAACCGGCAGATCGAAGTCAACCTGACCAGCGTTTTTCTCGGCTGTCAGGCCGCCATTGCAGCCATGAAGAAGCGCGGCGGTGGCAGCATCATCAATCTCTCTTCGGTGGCGGGCATCACCGGCCTGGCGCGCTGCACTGCATACGGCGCGGCCAAAGGCGGGGTACGTACCATGTCCAAGGCAGTCGCGGTGGAAGCGGCGCAATACAACATACGCTGCAATTCAGTTCATCCTGGCGTGATCTGGACTAACATGCAGGCCCAGGCAACCGGTGCTAATGACCCTTCGGGTCTGCAGGTGAGTAGCGCCCGCATTCCCCTGGGCAGGCATGGTGAGCCCCTGGACATCGCCAACTGTATTCTCTATCTGGCGTCAGACGAGGCAAATTACGTCACCGGCGCTGAGTTTGTCGTGGATGCGGGTATGACAGCATGACCGCTCTGCAGAATCAGGTGGCGTTGGTCACGGCGGCCGGGCGGGGAATTGGTCAGGGTATCGCACGCGCGCTGGCTGCCGCCGGTGCGACTGTACTGGTCAATTCCTATGGTGCCGAAACTACTGCGCGGACCGTCGCGTTAATCGAGGAGGCGGGTGGCAAGGCCGAACCCTTTGTCGGCGACATCACAGACCCGGACACCATACTGGCCATGCGCGACAAGGCACTCAGCGAGTGGGGTCAGATCGACATTCTGGTTAACAACGTAGGTGCGGGTTCCAAAGACGCAGTGCAGCCACCGAAACATGAACTGGGTGGCCACATGGCCATGTGGAATTCACTCTACGGGCAGAACCTGTTGCCCATCGTGTTAATGAGTGAAGCGGTTGTACCCCATATGTTGGAGCGCAAGCAGGGCAAGATCGTGCATGTCTCATCCATTGCGGCTCGAACCTCGATGACCGATCAGGCACTGAAGATGTTCGTACCCCCTGCCTATGGCGCCATGAAGGCCGCGCTGTTGAGCTATACCCAGAATCAGGCTGAACTGCTCGGCCCGGCAAACATAAATGTCAACGCAGTGTGCCCGGGCATCGTCTATACCGATGCCTGGAAAGCCAATGCAGAACGGGTGGTCGCGCACATTGAGCGTTTCAAAGGTCAGGATCCTCGTGCCTGGTTCGAAGGCATCGCGCGCGGTGACTATCCGGACATTTTCGACACCACGCCTCTGCGCAGAGAGCAGACACTAGAAGACATCGGCAATGCGGTGGTTTTTCTGGTGTCACAGGCCGCCATGAACATCACCGGACAGTCGCTGATGGTGGATGGTGGTATGGTCAAACTCTGAAGTCACTTGTTGCTATCTTGCAAACTCCAACCGAGGGTGTAGATTGCCCCGACAAAATTTTTGTGGAGAAGTACATTGAGTCCGATTAGACGATCCGTCCTGACCCTCTCTTGTACGATAGCGCTGGCTTCGATGTCGGCTGGCTACGCCGATGTGCCTGCGGTCAGTACCACCGCTGACAGTGGCACGCTGCAACTGGCGCAGGTGGATGAAGCTGCAGACAGCAAGGCCAAGGCGAAAGTGGCCAAGCAGGACAGAAAAAAAGACAAGCGCGTCTGCAAACGCCAGAAAGTGACCGGTTCGCGCATCGCCGAGCGGGTTTGTCGCAAGCAGAGTGATTGGGATCGCATTCGTGACCAGGCGCGTGAAAGTGTTGAATACGCAAAAGAGAAAAGCAGCCGCAGTGTGGGCGGTGACGGTTAATAGCGACGGCGATCTGACGTATTGTTATGGTGGATGAACATCCTCTGGCGCATTGTCCGTTCGCCTATCAGGAGCGTAAGGGCGGTGTGGTGACCATCAGCTTTGAGGGCCGCCCAGTCACCACACTGCGCGGCCGCCAGGCGGTGCAATTCTGCAAACGGGTCGCGGGCCGCAATGCGCTTGAACAGCAACTGGTAATGGCGAAAGCGACCGGACAATTCAAGATGGGTAACGAGAAAAAACATGTGCCGAAATATTAAAACACTGCATAACTTCGAGCCGCCGGCCAACGCCGAGGAAATTCATGCCGCAGCGCTGCAGTTTGTGCGCAAGCTCAGTGGTACCACCCGACCCTCCAAGGTCAATCAGCCGGTATTTGACGACGCCGTAGAACGTATCAGTGAGGTGGTCACCGACCTGTTGGCGCAACTGACCACCCATGCACCGCCGAAGAACCGGGAAGAGGAAGCACGCAAAGCTAGACTGAGAGCACAGCAACGGTTTGCAGGATGAACGCGGTACACATTCCAGCCAATAAGCCACTGCGACTGAACTCCGCTGAGTTCGCCGCCGACCGTTTTGCCTACTATGCTTATCTGCGTGAGCATCTGCCGGTCCATCGGGCGCGCATCATGGGTGTGAATCTGATTGTCACATCGCGTTACGAAGATTGTCTGACGGTACTGAAGTCGGACCGATTCGTACGCGATCGCTCGACGGCGACGGGTGGCTCTAAAATGCCGTTCCCCATTCCCATACCCAAATCTCTGTCCTTTCTGGCCAACAGCATGATCGTTACCGACGATCCGGAACACCGGCGGCTGCGCAGTCTGGTGCAGAAAGCCTTTGCGCCTAAGAGTCTGGCGAGCATGACCGAACGTGTAGAACAATACTGTCATGAGCTGCTGGATACGTGCCTGGCCGCCGGTCAGGTAGACCTGCAGAAAGACTTCGCCCTGCCGCTACCGACCCGGGTGATCAGTGAAATGGTCGGCGTTGACGCCGAGGATATGCCTACAATTCAGAACTGTGTGCGTGTGCTGAGTGAGGGTCTGACAGGGTGGGCGATTCTGCGCACGGTGGCCTGGGATCTGCGTAAAACCACGAATTTTTTTCGTGAACTGATCGAGCGCAAGCGCAAGGATCCTGGCGACGACCTGCTCAGCCAGCTGGTACACGCCGAAGAAGAAGGGGATAAGCTCAGCGAAGATGAGCTGGTCAGCATGTTGTTTCTGCTCATCGTGGCAGGATTTGAAACCACCGTGCATCTGGTCACCAATGGTGTGATCGCGCTGCTGGATCATCCCCAGCAGATGGAAAGGCTGCGTACCCACCCTGAACTGATGGGTTCTGCAGTAGAAGAGATCCTGCGTTACGCCGGTCCGGTGCACGGCACCAAGATGAACTACGCCCTGGAAGATTTTGAGCTGCGCGGCGTGACCATCTATAAAGGCTGGCCGGTCATGCCCCTGCTGGGTGCTGCCAACCGGGATCCGCGCGTGTTTGCTGACCCTGAGGTCTTTGATATTGCCCGCGATCCCAACAAGCACCTGGCGTTTTCTCAGGGCCCGCATTTCTGCCTGGGTGCCTTCCTCGCCCGTATGGAAGCCAAGGTGGCGTTTACCACCTTGTTGGAGCGGGCGCAGGAAATAGAGCTGGCCGTGCCACGCGAGCAATTAAAGGCCTTGGCCATACCCGGTTGGCACCGTTACCAGAGCCTACCGGTCAAGCTACGCTAGGGCCACAGATTCCGTATGACGCGCTGAGCACTTGAGGCTTAATCAGAGCTTGTTCGCAATCAGCTGTCGCGCGCTTCCCGGTTGATCAGATCCATAGCCTCTTCCAGCGCTTCCGTGCGCTCAGCCCAGGTATTACCACCGGTACCCAGACGCAGGGTATTAACGCCGGAATCGCGAAACGCCTTGAGACGATCTTTGACCATATCTTCGGTACCGATCAGGTTGGCCATCAGCACCAGTTCATCCGGTACCTGCTGAATAGCCTGATCGCGCTTGCCGTCCACCCATAGCTTCTGCACGTCTTTGGCCGGCCCCTCGAAGCCCGCGCGACAGAAGGCATCGTTGTAGAAATTGGTCCTGGCTGAGCCCATGGCGCCCAGGGTAAAGGCCAGCGCGGGTTTACGCTCGGCAATCAGTCGCTCTACATCGTCGCCGATCTCGAAGTACCCGCCAGCCTGAATGTCCAGATCAGCGAGGCTGCGCCCGGCTCTGGCAGCACCTGCCCGCAGGTCATCAAGAAATACATCGGCATGTTCCGGCAGGTAGCAGGTGCCCAGCCAGCCGTCGGCCAGTTCACCGGTCATCTGCAGAGATTTGGGACCCAGCGTTGCCAGGTAAATGGGCAACTCCGGTCGAGGCGGCTGCGACAGGCGAATGGCCTTACCCTCACCACCCGGTCGCGGCAGCAGGTAGTGCTCGCCTGCGTAGGCGAGCTTTTCGCCCGCCAAGCCCAGGCGCAGGATTTCCACACACTCCCGCAGGCGCGACAGGGGCTTGGCGAAGGCCGCGCCATGCAGGCCTTCCACCACCTGAGGTCCGCTCACGCCCAGGCCGAGAATAAAGCGGCCTTTGGACACCGTGTCCAGGCTCTGGGCAGTCATGGCGATCATCGAAGGCACCCGCGAGCTGATCTGCATAATGCCGGTACCGAGCTTGATGTGCTCGGTCCTGGCTGCCAGAAAGGCTAATGGCACGATGGCATCCATGCCCCAGGCTTCGGCGGACCAGGCTTGGGAAACACCCATGCGATCGGCCGCCATGGTGTACTCCACCAGTTGATCCCATTCTTCGCCGTTGTAGTAGGCCGAGCCTATGGATATACCTGTCTGCATGTCTCCCCCTGTGTGATTGTCAGGGGCCAGATTCAGCGGCGCGGACACCATTGTCAAGTTTGGGCAATAACATACAATGGTTGCTCGAAAGGGCAGTACGAAGCAGGGGAACACGATGAACATCATGATGTTGCTGGAAATGGCAAGTGGCGCATTTCCAGACCGGCCGGCCTTCACCGACGGTAGTACCGGCCAGTCGTTCACCTATGCGCAATTGTTTGAGGCGGCCAAAGTACGGGCGGCCAGCGTGCAGGCCAATGGCGCATCGCGGCTGGTAAAACTCGATGTCAGCAATCTGGGTACACCGTTGGGTCTGTTTACCGGTGCGGCAGCAGGCGTGCCCTATGTGCCGCTCAACTATCGGCTGACCGATGAAGAGATTGAAGCCCTGCTCAAACGGGTTACACCGGCCTACCTGATCACCGAACCAGATCGGGTGGCGACCCTGGGCCAGGTGTCGGATGTGAGCGCCAGCAGCACGGCGGATTTTGTCGCTGCGGCCGGCCACTCGCTGGCGCCGGTTGAGTCCTGGGGGATGGATCCGGAAGACATTGCGGTGCTGTTGTTCACCAGCGGCACCACAGGCATCCCCAAGGCCGCAGTGCTGCGCCACAAACACCTGGTGTCTTACATTCTTGGCTCGGTAGAGTTTGCCGGCGCAGCCGAGGGTGATGCCGCGCTGGTGTGTGTACCGCCTTATCATATTGCGGGTATCGCGGCGATTCTAAGTTCGGTCTATTCCGGGCGGCATGTTGTGCAACTGCCTAACTTTACGGCCGAAACCTGGATTGAGCTCTGCCGTAAACATGCCATCACCACCGCCTTTGTGGTACCGACCATGATGGCGCGGATCGTCGAGGCGCTGGAAGGCGAGTCGTCAGCCAATATGCCGCATCTGAAAAATCTGTCTTACGGCGGGGGCAAGATGCCACTCAGCGTGATTGAACGCGCCATGACCCTGTTCCCTGACACCAACTTTTCCAACGCCTACGGACTGACGGAAACCAGTTCCACCGTGACCCTGTTGAGTCCGGAAGACCATCGTGTCGCGGTAGCCAGCGATGATGAAGGGGTGCGCCGTCGCCTGGTGTCTGTGGGTCAGCCGTTGCCCGGCATTGAAATGGAGATCCGTGACGAAGAGGGCCGCGTGCTGGGCCCTGGCGAGCGGGGTGAGATCTATGTGCGCGGCGAACAGGTGTCCGGTGAATATGAAGATCGTGGCAGTGTGGTCGATGCCGATGGCTGGTTCCCCACCCGTGACGCCGGCAGCATGGACGAGGAAGGCTACCTGTTTCTGGAAGGTCGCGCGGACGATGTCATCGTACGCGGCGGTGAAAATCTCTCGCCAGGTGAAATTGAGGATGTGCTGCTGGCCCATCCCACCGTGAATGATGCAGCAGTGGTAGGTATCCCCGATGAGCAGTGGGGCGAGGGCGTGGCCGCAGCGGTGGTGCCGAAAGCCGGACAGAACATCGAAATCGAAACGCTGCAGGCCTTCGTGCGTGAACACATGCGCAGTTCACGCGTACCTCAGCTTATGCAGGTGTGGGAAGAACTGCCTTATAACGAAACCGGCAAGCTGTTGCGCAGGGTTGTTAAGGCTGAGCTGACAAAGACCGTTGAGGGCTAGCCGTCGATAGCATCGATCAGCTCCCAGGCCAGTGCGGTTGGTGCATCCAGACGTTGATTTGAAATAGCCAGCCAGGCCGTCCGCTGGCGCCCGATGCGTGCGCTGATGCTGACGGTTCCCCCTGCACCCGGTACCAGCCCCATGGCGATTTCCGGCAATTGGAAATAACTGTCGTCGCGGGCGCTGACATGGTCGGCGAAGGCCGGCACTTCAATACCTGCACCGATACACGCGCCGTGCAGTTGTGCTTCACTGCGACAGGGCAGGCGGGCAAGCAACGCGCCTGCACTGCGCGTAACACGGCTGTGATGGGCGCTGGCAGCATCAGTCACCTGGCCGAATTCCGAAAGGTCACCCCCGGCACAGAAAGAAGGCCCGTTGCCTGACAAGCGAACACACTCGATATCCGGGTTGGCATAAACAGTCGCTAAAACGGCACATAATTCGTCTTTCAAGGTCATGGAATAGGCGTTATGTACGTGTGGGCGATTGAATGTCAGCTGCAGCACTGCGCCTTGCTGGGTGGTTAACAGCGGTGGTTCAGGGTCAGACCTGCTGGTCGATTGACCCCGTTCACGCAGCCAATGCTGAAAGCCGGTGCTCTGCTGCAGCATGGAGTAGCACATGGATTCGGCCAGTAAACCATCGCTCAGATCTGCGGCTTCGTTATGCCGCAGCAGTTGCACCAGGGCAGCACACGCCAACGGCTGTGCGTCTATTACGCCGATCACCTGCTCGGCCTCAAGCTCGGTAACGCAGAGGTCTACCGGTGATCTCTGCGGTAGCCTGTCCGCATAGGCGGATACGCCGATCACCGGACAGGCCGGCAGCCGGCCCCGCAGTTTGACCGGCAGCATCTCCGTTTCATGCCCTGTTAACGAAACGCACAGACAGGGTCTGTCGCTGACCGCGCTGTATTCTTCCAGTAACGCAGGTTGGGCCAGCATTGCCAGGTAGTGTTCGAAACTGATTAACTCCGCCATATGACGGAGTATAACCACAACGCACCACCTCCGGTGTTGCTCAAATCCGCTCAGGTGGAAGGGCAGCCGGTTGATGTGCTGTTCAGCGATGTGATTCTCGATATGGGGCAGCTGCAACCTTCTGCCGGGGTGGCGGTGATCGATGCCCGCCAGTGCGCGCTGCTGCCTGGTCTCACCGATCACCACCTGCATGTGCGTGCCTATGCCGCGCTGGAAACCTCAGTAGACATTGGTCCGGCAGCGGTCGAGGGCCTGCCAGCCCTGCGTGCGCTGTTAGCCAGCCAGCCCGGGCAGGGCTGGATCCGCTGTGTTGGTTACCATGAGTCGACTCTCGGCGAACTGACCCAGGCTGAACTGGCCGGTTTCGGGCGCCCCATCCGTATTCAACATCGGTCCGGTAAAGTGTGGATTCTGAATGATGTCGCGCTCGCCGAGCTGGGCGTGGAACACAGTACTGAGCGTGGTGTGGAGCGGGATAGCCTCGGCCTGGCGACGGGTCGCCTGTTCCGCATGGATGCCTGGCTGGACCAGCGGCTGGCACGCACGACACAAAATCTGCAAGCGGTGCGCGATGAACTGGCACGCTACGGGGTCACCCAGCTGACCGATGCGTCTCACACCAATCTAAGGACCGACGAGGCGGCGCTGAAGGCTGCATTGTCGCCTTTGCAGGTGAACTGCATGGGCGCCGATGTAAACGGCAATCTGAAAGTCATGCTGGACGAAGATCGGCTGCCTGATTTCAGCCAGCTGGTGCAGACCATCGATCACGCCCACCAGCAGGATCGTGGCGTGGCCTTTCACTGCGTCAGTCGGGTTGAAAGTATATTTGCCGTGGCCGCCCTGCGCGAAGCAGGTGTCGCACCAACCGACCGCATTGAGCATGGCGGCATGATCCCTGTGACGTTGATCGAAGAGCTGGCGGAGCTTGGCCTGCCGGTGATTACCCAGCCGGGTTTTATCTACAGCCGGGGTGATCAGTATCTGGCGGCGATCCCGGCGCAGGAGTTAGCAGACCTTTATCGCTATCAATCCCTGCTCGACGGTGGTGTGCGGGTGCTGGCCAGTTCTGATGCACCCTACGGACCCCTCGACCCCTGGCGGGTGATGGCATCAGCCGTACAGCGTCACTCGTCTTCGGGCCAGCCGATCGGCGCTGGCGAGCGCGTGTCTGCGGATGAGGCGCTGTCCGGCTATCTGCGCCCGACGCCCCGTGCGGAACGGCGTCGCCTAGCCATTGGCGCCGAGGCTGATATGTGCCTGCTGGATCGCAGCTGGCAGCGGGCTTGTGAAGACTTAACTGCGGTCTGTGTACAGCAGACCTGGCGCGGTGGGGTGCCGTTGCTCTAAAGCCTGAGTCCGGCAACGCCCTGCAGCTCAGTCCTTCAGAGCGGCCAGTATTTCTGCGGTGTGCTGTCCCAAGTCCGGCGCCGGGCCGTAGATCTGCCATGGACTGGCGGCGAGTTTATAAGGCGCGCCGGGGTAGCGTACCGGTTCAGCTCTGTCCGGGTGCATGACTTCCTGTTGAAAACCCCGGGCGATGAAGTGCGGGTCTTCGAACGCTTCTTCCGGACTGTAGATGATGCCTACGGCCAGCCCGGCATTCTGGCAGCCGATGAAAAAGTCGTAGGCGCTGATGCGGCTGGCGATCAGCGTCAGGGCCATGCGGCCTGCTGAAAAGATGGCGGTAATCTCGTCATCTTCACCGATTCTGGACAGGTCGAAATGCCCCTGCCACTCAGCGCCCATCTGCAGGAATACCGCTTCCGGCAACTCATCTTCCAGCTTCAGCTTACGCAGCCAGTCCAGCAGTTTGCCGAACTCATCCGGGAAGCGCGGTGGTACCCCGGTGTTCACATATTTTCCATCGGCGCAGCGCATCTGGGATTCGCCCGTGGGCAACACCGCCGCGTGACGTCCTGTCTGTCGCTGCACTTCGCCGCCATTAATGTGGTAGGTGTAGGTTGCCGCTTCGGTGGTGACATTGAGCGAGGCGACCATGGACACGTCGATAAACTGGCCGCCCAGGCCTGCATTTCTGGCCATCAGCGCGGTGAGCATGGACATGAACGCAAAGTGGCAGCCGGTCTGATAGCCCTGGTTGCCCCAGCCACGCACCGGCGGCAGGTTGTGATCGTCGTAGCCGCAGCTCCAGGGCGGGCCACCCGCAGCCATCAGGGTGAGGTCTGTTACCGGCAGGTCGCTCAGTGGATTGTCGCGACCGTAGGGGGTGACAGCGATATGGATCAGGTCGGGGTTAAGGGTGGATAACTGTGCATAGTCGAGTTGCAGCTCAGTCAGGCGCTGGATAGGTTCGGATTCCAGCAGCACATCTGCGCTGGCCGCCAGCTGTCGAAAGGTGTCCTGTCCGTCGGCCTGGGTGAGGTCGAGGATGATGCCTTTCTTGCTGGTGTTGTAGTGCCAGAAGTAGAGGCTGGGCTTGGTTTCATCATCATCGACGAAGGGCGGGTAGTGACGACTGGCTTCACCCTCGGGTGGTTCGATCAGAATCACTTCTGCACCCATATCCGCCATCAGTTTACCCGCGAAGCTGATTCGTTCGTTGGCTAATTCGAGTATCCGGATGCCCTGCAGAACTGTCACAACACCCCTTCCTCGTACAGCACCGTGACTTCCTCATCGCTGTAGCCTAACAGGCGGGTCAGTACGTCGCGGGTATGCTCAGACAGACAAGGTGCACCACGCTGGCTGCGCCAGGGCGTGGTCGAAAACTTCACCGGCTGGCCGTCCACCACCACCTCGCCCATGGCGGAGTGGGTAACGGTGGGCCACAGGCCCTGGTTAGCGGGGTCATTGATGCGTTCGGCTGGACGGGCCACCGCCGCCACCGGGATGGGCAGGTCACGCAGCGCCTGTTCTACAGCCTGCTTGGTTTGCCCGGCGGTCCACGCCTCAATCTGCGTGTCCAGGCCGTCCTGGTCTGCCAGTCGCTGTTGCAGGGTAGTAAACGAGGCTGTCCATGCTGCATCGATCAGTTGCGCCAGTTTTGCCCAGTCCTCATCGTCCCGGCAGCTGATCGCGACCCATTCGTCGTCGCCCAGACAACGGTAGATGCCATGGGGCGCCATCGGCTTGAACTGACTGCGATTAGAGCTCGGTTGCACCGCTTGCCGCATGGGCCGTTGGTTGACCGTCCAATCCAGCAGTGCCGGACCGTTTAACGACAACGCCGCTTCGGTACAGGCAAGGTCCACCCGCTGTCCTTCACCGGTTTTCTGGCGGTGGAGCAGTGCCAGCATGATGGCCATGGCCATGTAGTAGGCGCCAGTGTGATCCATGTAGGAATACCCCCAGCCCGCCGGCGGCTGGTGGGGGAGCGTCGAGCTGAAGGTCAGACCCGAGATGGCCTGCACGATAGGCCCCCAGGTTTTGTATTCGCTGTAGGGGCCCACATGGCCGAAGCCGCAGTTGGAAACGTAGACGATATCCGGTTTGATCTCACGCAGCCGGTCGTAGCCAAAGCCCCAACTTTCCAGCACCCCCTTGGCGAAATTCTCCGTCACCGCATCGCTCACTTTGATCAGCTCCACCAGAATATGCTTGGCCTCGGAACGACGCAGATTCAAGGTGATACCGGCTTTGTCGGTGTTGTGATTGTTGAAGCCCGCACCGTATTCCAGTCCGCTCTGGCCGGGTTTGAAAGGACCGGTACCGCGCAGGATGTCCCAGCGACCCTGACGAACCGGGTCTTCGATGCGGATCACCTCGGCACCGAAGGCTGCCAGCCATTTGGTGGCGCCGGCACCTGCCAGTTGACCGGTAAAATCGCAGATACGCATGCCCGCCAGCGCCTGAGGCAGGTCCGCAGAATCTGGATGAGGAGCGGGGGGTGGTACAGATTGGCTCATGAGTCCAATCTACCATTCCCACGCGACCACCAAAAGCGGGAACTGTCGCCGGACAGTTCCCGCTGCGATCCAGCAGCGGATCAGCGATAGAGGGTGTCGGTGCCGGAGTCGAAATTGTTGAACTCATCCTCTTCGCGTACTTCGTTGTAGTAGTCCACATCACCGCGAATGGTGATCGTCAGGGTTGCGGGTGTGGCAGGCAGCATGCTGGAGATGTCCACCGCCAGGTTTTCCGTCACCCCTGCCGCAATACCACTGGACTGGGCGAATACCACCAGCGAATCCAGGTATTCCGGACTGGACAGGTGACAGGTACGTGCGGGGTCAATGATCTGGCTGCAGATGGTCATCTGATAGCGGTTCTGAAAAGGTGCAGAAGCCCGTGTGCCGCGATTGGTGACCCGTTGCTCGGCAGTGACTATGCCACCCAGGCCAATGTCTACCTTCACCGATCTGGCCTCCAGTTCGGCAATATGCAACGGCCAGTTGAAGGGCACCAGATTAGAGGCGGTAAATCCGCCGTTGCCTATGATGATGACCGGCTGCATGCGGATATAGAAGTAAGCACTGAAGCGCTGAAAGGTGCCCGGCAGTGTGACCGTGCTCTGATAGGTGTAACCCTCTTTGCCCGTGGCAAGAGTGGTGGTGTTCTGCAATTGTGCACACCCGTCGCGCAGCCGCACAGCCGGGTCTGAACCGGTCACACACAGCGAGAATCGTTGCTTCAGCATGGTTCCCGTTGTCCTGGGAAGAGTCCAGTTGACCGTCACATCCTGCGATTCACCGATTTCCTTGCGCGGTAGCGGATCAGGGGTGACTGCATTGAGGGTGGGTTTAACTTCGACGATCTGCAGGTCGAATTTGTCACACACGAGGCACTCGATGGGGTCGATGGTTGCGCCGTAACTGGCAGCGCACACAGCGAGCAAAGTGCTGGTAGCGAGAGAGATCAGGATTTTCATAGTTGGCTCCGTTATTGCCTGTTGAGTTGCATAAGTTTTCGGGGGATACCCTGCAGAGTGAGTAACGAGGAGCGCTGAAGTGGTTTGCCCTGTGTTTAGGGGGCAGACAACAGACTATACTTGTGCGTTTTATGGGGGAGCATGAGCATGACCGAACACACTTACGAAACCATCGAAGTCAACCATGACGGTGGGGTCGATTATCTGACGCTGAATCGACCGGAAGCGTTGAATTCCATCAATGCGCAGATGGTGACCGATCTGCGGCATTACTTTTCTTCGCTGCTGGAGAACACCGATACGCGAGTGGTGGTGATGGCCGGTGCCGGGCGTGCTTTCTGTGCCGGGTTAGACATCAAGTCGGCGGGTAAGCCTGACAGCAGCGGCCACAAGCCGGTTGGGCAGGGCTGGGGTTTCCAGGGCTATCTGGCAGAAGTTTATATTCTCATGCGCCGCTGCCCTCAGCCGATCATCGCGTTGATTCAGGGTCCGGCCTGCGGCGGTGGTTTTGCCTTTGCGCTGGCATCCGACGTTCGTATCGCAGCGGATAATGCGCGCATGAATGCCGCCTTTATCCGCATCGGCCTGTCGGCCTGTGATATGGGCACGTCTTACTTTCTGCCCCGCCTGGTGGGCACTTCGGTCGCGGCCGAACTTATGCTGACCGGGCGCTTTATCCATGCCGAACGTGCGCTGGCCACCGGTCTGGTATCTGAGGTGGTAGCCCAGGACAAGCTGGGCGATGCGGTAAAGCCTTATCTCAAAGAGATGCTGACCACCTCTCCCATGGGCCTGAGGTTGACCAAGGAAGGCCTCAATATGGCGATTGATGCCAACAGCCTGGAGTCAGCCATGGCGATAGAAAATCGCAATCAGATTCTGTGCTCTCAGACCCAGGACGCTAAAGAAGGCATGACTGCCTTTCTGGAGAAACGCGACCCGGTGTATACCGGGCGCTAGTCGCCGCAGGCCAGCGCAGCAGAGCTTCAGCTAGCTGCAATTGCGCCGGTATTCGGCTTCCATGCGTTCCAGATCACCGCGTGGCGTACGCGCCCGTCGTGTGCGGGCATGCTCCAGCCTGGCTTGATGCTCGTCGCAGAAGACTCTGTCTACATAATCATTCCAGGCATCCACATAGGCGGTCTGATCCTGTGGATCGGCACAGTACTGGTGCATGCGTGCCCAGGCCGCCTGTTGTTCAGCGCGGCGTTCGCTGTCCTTGATATATCTGCGCTCACCCTTATGCGTATCGTTGGACCACGACGCACGTAGCTCGCCGGTCGCCGTGCGGTAGGCGGGTACCGGTTCGTCCAGAATGCCGTATTCGACCCTGGCGCGGCGGCAGCGCTCGGGGTCGATGTCGCTGTTTGGCCTGGGAGTGGATTTCGGCGGTGGGGTATAGCGGGGATCGTTGGCGCTTTCCAGATAGCTTCTGCGCCGCAGTTCGCCTTCGTCGGGTTCCGGCGCAGGGTCGGCAATGGCCGGTTGCACCACGTCGGCCGCTTTGTCTGCTGGTTTCTCATCGCTGAAGTGGACCTTGCCGTTCTCGTCCACCCAGCGATAAATCTGCGCAGCAGCGGCACTGGCGTAACCCAGGCCAGCTATCAGCCCGCACACCAGCACACACGCCTTCACACACACCAGCACACACGCCAGCACAGGAACCAGCGCACGCCTCGGCAATGTAGATCGCAGCAACATGGCTTACTGTTACTGACCCTGGAACAACGGTCAAGTGCGACTGATAGCGCTCTGAAAGTCCTGTAGTTCGGTAACCAGCGCATTAAAGCGTCTGGCCCCAAACTGCTTTTTGTAGGTGGCGAGCAGGGCGGCGGTCTCGCTGGCGGTGTTGCGTACCAGCTGGCGCCCCTCTCGTGTGATGGTCAGGTTAGATCGGCGCTTGTCGTTCGCATCGGTAGATTTGACCAGCAAGCCCCGGCTGACCAGTTCTTTAACGATGCGGGTGACGCTGGGGGCCATGATCATGGACGCTGCAGCCGCTTTGGATATTTCCATCGGGCCGGCGTCGATGAGCACTCTGAGCAGACGCCACTGTTGTTCGGTGAGGTCGTGTGTACGCAGAATCGGACGGATCGGTGACATCACGGCTTCCCGCGCAGCCAGCAGGGCCGCGGCAATGCCGTCGTTGTACTTTGGCAGTTGTGGTGATTTGGCAGTGGGCGGCAAGCTATTTTCCTCTGCGTGTGCGTGTGCGCCGGGCGCTACTGGGCGGACAGGGGTTCGTCGATGACCCCGTGGACCAGTTCGCCAACGCCTTCGACCACCACCCTGATCGTATCCCCGGGTAGCAGATACTTTGGCGGGTCGAAGCGCGCACCAGCGCCATTGGGTGTGCCAGTGGCAATCATGTCGCCCGGCTTTAAGTGATAAAACTTCGAGCAGTAGCTGATCAGGTATTTGATCGGAAACATCATGTTAGCGGTGGTGTCGTTCTGCCGCTGTTCGTCATTGATAAAGGTACGGATGCGCATGTTTTCGTAGTGTTCGGCGCTGAACTCATCAGCACTGACCAGCCAGGGGCCCACGGCGCCGGTGTTGACGAAATTTTTGCCCTGGGTGACGTTGAATTTGGCATGGCGCAGCCAGTCGCGAATGGTGCCTTCATTCATGATAGTGAGACCGGCAATGTGGTCATAGGCGTCCGCTTCTGCGATGCGACGCCCCGGCTTGCCAATGACGACTACGATCTCGCCCTCGTAGTCCAATTGCAGCGATTCCGGCGGACGCCACACCGGTTGACCATGCGCACCCAGTGATTCGATCGTGCGCATGAAGACGCTCGGATACTCTGGCGGCGCTGAACCATCCTTATATTCGGCGTTGCGATTGGCATAGTTCACGCCAATGCAGATGATTTTGCCGGGGTTGGGGATCGGCGCCTGCAGTTCTACTTCGGCGAGCGGGATCGTCTGCTCGCGGCCAGCGGCCCACTCGGCAGCTTCCTGCAGCCGGCCTGTGGCGATGGCGGTTTTCAGGTCGCCCTTGAAGTGTGGTGTTAAGTTCACGATCTGCGGTTGCGGAGTGTCGCTGTTGACCACGACACCCCAGCAGTCTTCACCGTCGATTTTGCAGCTTACGAAGCGCATGACAGGCTCTCAAAAGAATCGGTAAACAAATTAACACGTTAAGTAAATTCATTCAACGACCGTCGCTCATATTGCCGGTCACGTCCATTGCCATGCCTCGAGCGATCGGCAATAATACTTAACAGGTTAACTTTTAAATCACGAATAGATTACAGGTGCAGCTTTAATGGCTACAGCGTTCGAGCAGAATATCGCGCTAGCGGAAGACTATCTCAAGCGTTTCCAAGCGCAACCACTGGGACATGTGATCGCGGGTGAATCGGTGATGCCGGACGAGGCTGAGCTGTTTACCAATTTATCACCGGTGGATAACGTTTCGCTGGGCGATGTGGTGGCGGGTAGCTGCCAGGATATGGACCAGGCTTGCGCTGCGGCAGAGGCCGCCTTTCCAGCCTGGCGCGATGTCAGCGGCGCCGAGCGCAGGAAAATACTGCATCACCTGGCGGATAAGATTGTCGAACGGGCGGAAGAGATCGCCCTGGTCGAATCCATGGATTGCGGTCAGCCCATACGCTTCATGCAGCAGGCGGCGATCCGAGGCGCGGAGAATTTCCGCTTTTTTGCGGATAAGGCCCCCGAAGCGCAAAACGGTCAAGCCCTGTATCAGCTGGAACACACCAACTACACCATGCGCGCTCCCATCGGACCGGTGGGCATCATCACGCCCTGGAACACGCCGTTCATGCTGGCCACCTGGAAGATAGCCCCAGCGCTGGCGGCTGGCTGCACAGTGGTGCATAAGCCTGCCGAATTGTCGCCGCTGAGTGCCAGTCTGCTGGCGGAAATCGCCAGTGAGGCGGGAGTGCCGCCTGGTGTGTGGAATACCGTGCATGGCTATGGTGAAGTGGTGGGCAAGCGACTGACCGAACATCCGGCCATCAGAGCCGTGGCCCTGGTTGGTGAATCGGCCACCGGCAGCCACATCATGCGCCAGGGCGCAGACACTTTGAAACGCATGCACTTTGAGCTGGGCGGCAAAAATCCTGTGATCGTGTTTGCCGACGCTGACTTTGAGCGTGCGCTGGATGCGGTGGTATTCATGATCTACAGCCTGAACGGGCAGCGTTGTACCTCCTCGAGTCGGTTGCTGGTAGAGCGTTCTATTGCCGATCGTTTCGTGTCCGCGGTTGCGGAGCGGGTGGGGCAGTTGTCCGTCGGGCATCCGCTGGATCCCACAACCGAAGTAGGGCCGTTGATTCATTCAGATCACAGCGCCAAGGTCTGTGGCTATTTTGCTACCGCCAGCGAGGAAGGCGCCAGGGTGCTGGTGGGTGGCGCACGCCGCCAGGATCTCGGGCTGGGTAACTATGTGGCGCCCACCCTGCTGGTCGACGCAGACAACACCATGCGCGTCGCGCGCGAGGAGATTTTTGGTCCGGTGCTGACCGCCATGACCTTCGATGATGAGGATGAGGCCGTGCAACTGGCCAATGACACCGATTATGGTCTGGCGGGCTACATCTGGACGGAAAATACCGGTCGTGCCATGCGTATGGCACGCCGGGTGGAAGCCGGTATGCTGTGGGTGAATTCGGAAAACAACCGCAACCTGCCCTCGCCCTTTGGCGGCATGAAAATGTCGGGTATGGGTCGCGATGGGGGCGATTACAGCTTTGATTTCTATATGGAAACCAAGAATGTGTGCATCGCGCACGGTACCCACCGCGTACCCCAGCTGGGCAAGCAGCAGGATCTGACATGAGTCTCTACTATCTGCAGAAGCTGCTCTACGAACTGAACCGCGACCCCGAAATGCGGGCACGATTCCAGGCAGACAAAGATCAGGTGATCGGCAGATACAAGCTCGATGAAGAAGAAGCGACGGCGGTCAAAGAGGAGGACATCGGCCTGCTCTATATCCTCGGCGTGAATGGACAGATTCTGATGCACTTCGCCGCCATGTGTGGCTATGCCTGGCCGGACTACATACAGGCCATGCGCGACGCGCTGGCGCAGCACGGCAACGTGCGCGCGGGTATCTACGCTACGACTGACGGCAAGGGGGCCATATGAGCCTCGTGTTTGCCGGGGTGTGTTCACATGGTCCCGGCATTACCGGCCGCAAAGACATGGCCGACCCGGCACATGTGCAGTCACTGTATGCCGCCTTCGATGATATGCGCAGCAGACTGGAGGCCAGCAGACCGGATGCTCTGGTAGTGATCGCTGCGGAACACTTCGCCAATTTCTTTATGAACAATATGCCGGCCTATTGCGTGGGAATGGCGGAGGAGTACACCGGTCCCATCGAAGACCCGGCCTGGTTGGGCATATCGCCCAGCCGCTTTCCCGGTGTGCCGGAGCTGTCCAAACGGCTGATCCAGAGCATTATGGCTGAGGTCGACGTTGCCTATGCCGAAGAATGGAAATTTGATCACGGCATCAGTGTGCCGCTGCATTTTCTTGTACCCAAAGCGGACCTGCCGATCATCCCCGTCAACATCAACTGCCAGGGACCGCCCCTGACGCCGCTGCATCGCGCCTGGGCTTTTGGCGAAGCTTTGCGCAAGGCCTGTGATGGGGTGCCCGAACGCATCGCTGTGATTGGCACCGGCGGCATATCCCATTGGCCGGCAACGCCGGACTCCGGAAAAATAAATGAGGCCTGGGACCGGACCTTCCTCGATCGCTGGCAACGCAACGACAAACAAGCCCTGCTGTCATACAGCGATGCGGAAATCTATGCGGAGGCCGGCCAGGGGGGCTTCGAGATCCGCACCTATATCGCCGTGTCCGGTGCGACGGCCGGCCAGCGTGCAGAAGTACACTATTACCAGCCCATTCCGATCTTTGCTGTCGGCTGCACCATTGGTACGGTGCTCATGTCAGAGCGTGAAGGATAACCGTGGCGCACTTTATTCTTGAGTATTCGACCAACCTGACCGCGGCGGATTTTCAACCCCGTGAGCTGCTGGCGCAAATCGTGGAATGTGCGGTGGCCAGTGGTGTATTTCCCCGGGCTGGTTGTCGTGCCCGTGCGCACCCTTGTGACGACTATTACATCGCTGACGGTCGTGCTGACTTTGCCTTTGTGCATCTTGAGGTCAGGCTGGGCGCGGGCAGGTCGGCTGCAGAAAAAAGTCAGGTACAGACAGCACTGGTCGAGCTGCTCGAGGCGTATTTTCAGCCCCTCACAGAACGCCAGGGGTTGGCGATCTCGTTCGAGATGAGCGAACTGCCCGAGCACAAGAGCAACATCAACAACATTCGCGATTATCTGGACGAGGCCTAGACAGACCATGTTGAGCAAACAGGACATTGAGCGCGCGGCCAGCGAGCTGTATGAGGCGGAGCAGAACTGTGCGCCTGTGGATCCGGTCAGTCTGCGACACCCGGATATCACCCTGGATGAGGCCTACGCGATTCAGAAAAGCATCGTTGATCGCAAGCTGGCGGACGGTCAGCGTCTGGTGGGCTATAAAATCGGCTACACCTCCCGAGCCATGCAGAAAGCCCTCAATATCAGTGAGCCGGATTTCGGAGTATTGCTGGACAGCATGGTATTCGCCGACGGCGGCGAAATAGAGGTAGACAGATTCTGTGATCCACGCATCGAGGCGGAACTGGCGTTTGTCCTTAAAGACCGTCTGGAAGGCGAGCATGTCACCATCTTCGATGTGCTCAACGCCACCGACTATGTGGTGCCTGCGTTGGAAATCATTGCTGCGCGCAGCCATCGGCGCCATCCGCAGACAGGTTATACGCGTAAGGTTGAAGACACCGTGGCGGATAACGCAGGTAATGCCGGCATCATCATGGGTGGACGCCCCATCAAACCAGACAGCATGGATCTGCGCTGGTGCGGTGGCATTCTGTCGTTGAATGGTGTGGTCGAAGAGACTGGCTTGGCGGCCGCGGTACTGAATCACCCGGCCAATGGTATCTGCTGGGTGGCCAGGCGCTTTGCCCCCCACAATGTGGCGCTGGAACCCGGGCAGATCATTCTGTCCGGTTCATTTACCGCACCGGTTGCCGTGACTGCGGGTGACACCATCCACGTGGACTATGGCCCGCTGGGCGGGGTAGCCTGCCGGTTTGTCTGAGTTCAGCTAGTCCGTCGCTTCCGTCTTATTGGAAACCTCCGTCTTACCAGAGACCTCCGGTTTATCGGAAGCTTCTGTCTCAGCAGAGACCTCTGGCTTTCCCGAGAAGAGTTCCTTCTGTACCCGGCCCATAAACAACAGGCCGATTACCGCGTTAAACAGAATAAAGAAATTGTGCTGGACCAGGCCGAAGGCGGACATTTCTGCGGGATAGTCGGGAAACAGGATAACCCACAGGGATACGGCTACGGCTCTGAACGGCCCCGGGATGGACGCGCCAAAGAAGATGACCGGCAGAATACCCAGCATCTGCAGGTAACTGAACTCCACGCCGAACAGGGACAATGCTTCGCTGTACATCACCACAGCCAGCAGCAGGGCGGGTGATCTGAGTACGATGATGATCAGGTACTGGGACAGCGTTGCTTCTTTGAACGCCTTCAGCAGCTGACCATCGCGGAAGGTATTTTCCGGCAGGATGTAGCCACGGAAATAGGCGTACAGCACCCCGAAGATCAGCAGAATGCCAAGCCCGACCCAGGGCAGGGCACGAAACACCGGGGGCAGAGCGTCGTATTGCAGGAACAGACCAATATTTGCCCAAGCGCAGAGATACAAGAGCTCACAGACCATAATAAACAGCATGCTCGAACCGACCTGCCACCCTGGTACACCATTGCGCCGGTTGAGATAAAGAGCCATCGCCCCTTTGCCAACTTGTTCATTCAGTATGGAGATGATGTAGGCGCTGCCGCGCACTGGCAGGATCTCTTTGTAGCTGACCTTGGCGTTGAACCAGTTGATGATGCGCCACACGATCAGCGAGTCGATCAGAAAAAAGGCGATCGAATAAGGAATCATGATGGCCAGCCAGGCGAACCAGTTGACGTCCGCGAAAACGCTGCCGAGATAGCCGAGGACACTCATCCCCTGGGCTGCCGCGGGTCCGGAGATACGCGTATAAAGAAACGCGAAACAGCCAATGGTGATCAGCCATGGCAATGCTTTTTTCCAGAGGGCTGTCGGGGGCTTGCCACCCTCAGTGACCGGGGCCGTGTCGTTCATTGTTTTACTCTCCCATGCAAGCTGCGAAGCCTACCACGTTCTTTGCTGAGAGGCCGTTATTGACGCGAGCGTGGCAGCGGTTACCCACGTTTGCCGAGCGGTCGTTGTTGAGCTCAACCAGACGCCGGCATCTGCTTGATCAGGTTCAGCATTTCCTCGCGGTCCGGCCCACGCACAATGCGTGCCGAGGCATTGCGCGAGCGGCCCCGCAACATATACAGCAGGATAATCAGCCGCGTCTTGCGGTCCTGCAGAAATTCGCCAGGTTTTTCCAGCAGGTTGACCGTGCGCATCATGCCGCGGTTGACGTGCATGTTATAGCGGGCTGCTGCCGCCAGGGCATCGCCAAAGGCGAGGCCAAAGCGTTTTTTCCAGGAATCCGTTTCTTCCACCAGTTTGCCCTCCGCTGCGGCCAGCGAACGACGGATACCGTTCTGGTCTTCCCGCAGGCTGGTGTCGAAGATGGGACGCAGACGCTCTTCGGTCTGCGCATCGAATGCCAGCGCCCGGGCGCGCGGGTCCTGCTCTCCGCTAAGTATCTCCGCCAGAATGTGCGCATGCAGAATGCCGGTGCTGCACCCTCGACCGTACAGCGGGTTGGTACGCAATGCGGCATCGCCGACCGGGAAGAAATTGTGCACCAGCGGTTCACCCTCCTGTACGTAATGACGCCACACGGCGCGGATATCGCCTATGCCGAAGGGGGGCGTGGTGGGCTCTACATCACCTTCCTTCAGCCAGGGTTGCAGGCCTGGAATGCTGCGACAGATGGCGTCGAATTTATCGCCGTCCTTGATCGCGGCGCGCATCTCGGTTTCGATGTTGTGCAGGCACATGATCAACGCGAAATTTCCGTTGTCCCCTGGGAAAACACCAAATTTTATGTAGCCGAGATCACCTCCCGGTCGGTCTTTACCGTTGCGTGGCGGCTCCTCAACACCGTCTTTGAAGCGGTAGTGACGGGTGTAGTAAACAATCTCTGCGTCGTCGTTCTCTTCGCTGATCTGCACGCCCTGCTTGGCGAACCAGCCGGGGAAGCGCGAGTTGCGCCCCGAAGCGTCCACCACCACATCGGCCCGAATCTCAGGCCCCATCAGTTCGGTGCAGTCACGCCGTACTTTGAGGCCACGCATTACCAGGTGGCCGTCGCAACGGTCGGTAATCACACCATCGATGGTGATGTTGTTGACGATGCGGATGTTATCCAGCTGTTCCACGTAGCGGCGCAACACCGTTTCAATGGTGGCGCGGCGACACATCAGCACCCACAACTTTTCATCACCGGGTACGGGCTTGTATTTGGGCTGCAGTTCCGGTGACAGCATTTCGGAGAAATCCACCCGCCGGGCGCCTGCGGCGTAAAAATCTTCCAGCAGATCCGGGTAGTTATCGGCCAGCAGATTGCACATCAGGCCCAGGAAAGCGTGGGGATGGCGGAATTGGGTCGCGCCACGGCGGGGCCAGGCAAAGAACGCCTGATCCGCATCACCTTCCGGCGGCGGGGTGTCGCGCTCCAGCACGGTCACGTGCATGCCTTTGTTGGCCAGGGCCAGTGCCGTACACATGCCGGCAATCCCTGAACCGACCACGACGATGTTCTCACTCATCAACTGACCTCCTCGAGAAACTGCAGGATGAACCGATTTACTTCGTCGGGTGCTTCCTGCTGTGTCCAGTGACCGATGCCCGCAATCAGTTCGCTGATACGCAGGTTTTTAACGTACTTGGGCATGTCCTGCAGCGCCTGGGCGGCCATCATGATGACGCCGTCTTTATCACCGGCGACAAACATGGCGGGTTGCAGGATTTCAGTGGGTGCATCCGCAGTCAGTTCCCAGGTCAGATCGTGATTGCGGTAGTAATTGAGCGGTCCGCGCATACCGGAGCGGGTAAATTCCCCGGTATAGAAGTCCAGATCTGCCTCACTCAGCCAGGGTGGTAACTCGTCCGGGTCGGGCAGGTTACTCAACAGGTCATCATCCGCACCTTTCTGGGGCAGGCTGGCCAGGTCGGTTTCGCCTGCACCCATCACCAGAAACTTCTTCAGACAGGTACGAATGTCTGCTTCGAACTCTGCTTCTGCCGGACCGGGTTCGAAAAAGTACAGTTGATAGAAGAACTGGCCCTTGAACATCTCGCGCATGGCTGCCATGGGCGGCACCGGCGAACGTTGCGAGAACGGTACGGACAGGGCGCCCACCGCGGTAAATTTATCAGGGTAGTTCAAGGCGCAGCCCCAGGCCGTTGGCGCACCCCAGTCATGACCGATGACGATAGCGGTCTCATAACCCAGCGCAGGAATGAGGCCGACGATATCGCGCATGACCTCGACCTGATTGTAGGCACTGATCGCCTCGGGCTTATCGCTTTTGCCGTAGCCGCGCATATCGGGCGCTACCGCATGGAAGCCGGCCGCCGCCAAGGGGGCAAACTGGTGCCGCCAGGAGTACCAGGATTCCGGAAAGCCATGCAGCATCAGCACCAGGGGGCCATCTGCCGGGCCCTGTTCGGCAATATTCAGCTCAATGCCGTTGGTGGCAACGCGTCGCTGGGTAATGTCGCTCTGATTCATACGCGCGCTCCGGGCAGAATCTGTCCACGGGTTTTCGTGCCATAGCCTGCCTCTGCGGACCAGGCCACTTCACCGCCGACAATCACCGTATCAACGCCGATGGAATCGCGGACGTAGCGGCTGCCATCGCCGGGTACGTCCTGCACGAAGTGTTCCGCTCCGCGATCGATAGCCTCAGGGTCAAAAATGGCAATGTCCGCCACGTAGCCAGGCTGCAGCTGACCCCGTTCAGCAATACCCCAGATGGCGGCGGTATCAGCGGTGATCTTTTTCACTGCAGCTTCGAGCCCCAGCTGCTGAGTTTCGCGCACGAAATGTCCCAGCAGGTAACCGGTGTCGCCGTAGGTTGAAAACGAGAGGATGTGAGCACCGCCGTCGCTGGCGCCGATATGCACGCGCGGATGGCCGAGCAGTGCGCTCACCGCGACATCATCGTTGTGTCCCATGTCAGCGGCCAGGAAGTGCGCGTCCAGATCTTCTTCCAGGGACAGATCGATCATCGCCTCTACCGGCGTGGTCTGACGCAGTTCGGCGATCTCGCCCAGGGTCTTGCCCACCAGGCTCTGATTGGCTGGCGTGTTTACCTGTCGTAACACCAGTTGTGGCCACAAGGCCTCCAGCGCGGCCGCCTCCGCCACCAGCGCCTTACGACGTTCGGCATCAGAGAAGGCAGCCACGATCTCGTCATGACTGCCGAAGCGCATGATCTGATACCAGCTGGGAAAGCGGATAAACAGCAGACTGGGCACCGCAAAACTGAAACTGATGTCGATGGGTCGGGTCTGCACCTGGGGCCATACCCGCGCCCCACGCGCGAATTGCTCGTCGACCCGTGCCATCACCCGCTGTACCGCGTCGACATTGTCTGCACTCACAAATAACGGCGAGAAGGTGGTGGGGATGCCGTATTGCAGTGAGATCTCGGCCAGCTGATCCACTCTGGCGATGGTTAGATCCGCGTCATAGAACTCCGGCACGATCTGCAGCATACGACCGTAGTCGCCTAACACACTGGCTAAGGCATGCAGCTCGCGGGTATCTGCGTAGCGGCTGGGCACCGGCTGCAGGGTTTCGTCCATGTCTACGAAACTGGTGGAAAGGCCGATGGCACCGGCGTCCAGGCACTGGCGTAACAGCGCCTGCATCTGCGCCAGTTCTTCGTCGTTGGCCGTGCGCTGCATGGAGGCATCGTCCATGACCCACAATCGCAGCAGGCTGTGACCCACCAGCGGTGCGACGTTGATCGCCAGCGCTTCGCTGATGCGCGCCAGATAGTCTTCGAATGTTTCCCAGTTCCACTCCACGCCCTCGGCAAAGGCCTTGTAGGGCATTTCCTCGATCTGGTTGAACATACCCACCAGCTTCATCCGGTGGCTCTCTTTCAAGGGTGCCAGGGACAGTGAACAGTTGCCCGGCACAATGGTGGTGATGCCGTGGGATAATGCCGGTTTGGCATAACCGTCCCACAACAGTTGTGCGTCGAAGTGAGTATGCGGGTCGATAAAGCCTGGGCTGACCGCCTTGCCCGCCGCGTCGATGGTCTGGGTGGCGGGGTCCTGAATCTGGCCGATTCTGGCAATGCGCCCGTTGTTGATGGCCACGTCTGCCACGTAGCCGGGCAGTCCCGTGCCGTCCACTACCAGGCCATTCTTAATGACTAAATCGTACATCTGTAATCTTCCTCTCTTGCTGTCAATTCGAGTCGCTCTGTGCAGAGCGGTTAATGTGTTGTCAGTGAAACCGGTTCCAGGACACGGCCAGCGCTTCGCGGACTTTCATCCAACTGTGTCCGATGAGTTGGGCAGGTTCCTCAGCGTCACAGGCCAGCAGCAGGGCGTTGGTCGCCAGGCTGTCCAGCGCGACTTCGGACACGCCGCCATTAGCATGTTTGAGCTGCACCACCAGCTCGGCCACGCCCTCGTGAGCTGCGGTTACCCGGGTCCCCGCGATCACCGCTTCAGACATTCGCCGTCGCCGGCGTCGGTGGGGCCAGAAATATCACGTCGCTGGGCAGTATCGGATTACCGGCCCGGGGTGAGCCTTCCGGCGCGGCCGGGCGCATGAAGACATGCATGTTCCAGCTCTGCAGTTGAGCAACGATGCTGTCGATTTCCTGATCGGGAAATTCCCGCGCGGCGATGCTTTCCCAGCTGTCGCCCTCCTGGGGAAACGTGGAACGGCGTATGGTCTGGCTGTTATCACTCATGGTTTGCCTCTGATAATGGTGGGATCAGTCTGCGTTGGCTGACTGAAGTGATTGAAAATATTGCAGCTGATTAACCAGCATCGCGCGTGCATCGTCGTCCAGATCGTCCTGCTGCAGGCGTTTGCTGAGCGCCGCGCGCCAGCAGTTCTGCAGATCCTGTTCGGCCGTACGCCAGCGCTGCTGGACCGCCTCGCGACTGGCTTCAGTGGCCAGTGCCAGTAACAGCATGGCCATGCCGTAGCGGATGCGGGCTTCCATTTCGGTCAGGTCCAGGTGACCGCTGGCCCATTCGCGGACATTGGCGGCGATCATCTGGGTCAGCGTCACGGTCAGCGCATCCGGGTCGAAGCCCTGCACCAGATAGCCGTCTGTCGTTGCCTGTTTCAGCATCTGCCGCCACAGCTTGTAGCGCGGACCACCCGCCACTTCGCGCATGCCGGAGCCCGGGTCGGCGTTAACCTCGCGCATGATGTTGCGATAGAAGCCCGGTTGCCCATCCAGAAACTGGCGCATCAGCCCCACCGCATCGAACATCAGTTCGACCCCGGTGCTGGGCAGTTGCGACAGCGCCTTCTGATAGGACGCCAGATCGTCGGCCAGCAACCTTTTCAATATTTCGTGTTTGGAGCCAAACAGGTTGTAGGGCGTGGCCGAGCTGACCCCCGCCGCTTCCGCCAGTGCGCGCATGGAAAACCCATCATCTGCAGATGCCAGCATGAGTTTGCGCGCCGTCTGCAGAATGTCTGAGCGGCGCTTTGATTTGGCCATTTCCCGTACCGATGTGGTGTTCATGCACTCTCTAGAATAAATAAGACGCGTTGTAGTAATTTATTAAACCGCGTTTTAGTATTTACGTCCAGTCACCGGGGAGGGAGTGGTGTCGACATGAGCGGAAGTTTCAGGATGGATGTCAGCACAATAGTGCAGTTGGCAGGGTGAACAATGCGCCATTGAGATATCAACGGCGTGCAGAGCGGCCAGGGCCGATTCTGCTGCGCACCAAAATCTTTCAGGGCCTGGGCAGCATTCCGGGTGGCATTAAGGACTACGCCTTCCGCACCTTTCTGCTGCTGTACTACAACCAGGTGCTCGGTCTGACCGCCAGCAGCGCATCGCTGGTGCTGCTGGTGGCGTTGGTTTTCGATGCGGTCAGTGACCCCATCGTTGGTTCGTATTCAGATAATCTGCGCCATCGGCTGGGCCGACGGCATCCCCTGATGTATGCCGCCGTGCTGCCGCTCACCTTCAGCATCTATTTTCTGTTCGCTCCGCCACAGTGGGCGATGGACCATCTGTTGTGGTGGCTGGGCTTTTTCGCCATTGCCACCCGGCTCAGCCTGACGCTGTTCGCCGTGCCCTGGAATGCCCTCTATGCGGAAATGTCTGAGGACTACCAGGAACGCTCGGAACTTATCTCTTACCGCTTCGCCGTGGTGTGGGTGGCGGGTCTGGTGTTCACTTTCTCTACCTTTGCCTTCATTTTTACCGCCAGCGAGGATCATCCCCAGGGACAGTTGAACCCGGACCTGTATGCAGACTTTGCCCTGATGCTGGCCATCGTTGTTGGCCTGGGCGCTTTTCTGACTACCTACCTGACTCGCGACCAGATTCCGTACCTGAAACACCCCGTGGTGGAATCGCCCGCCTTCGGACTTACTGCGTTGCTCAGTGATGTACGTGCCGCCATGCAGAATCGGCAGTTCAGCATTCTCTTTTTCGCCGTACTGGCCAGCGCCGTGGTGTCCGGTACCAGTCAGGCACTGGAAATCTATATGACCACCTATTTCTGGGGGTTTGCCGGTGAGCAATTGCGCTGGATGTCGCTGGCCATTACCGGCGGACTGCTGGCCTTTCTCACCGTGCTGCCGCTGCAGAACCTGTTTGACAAGAAATACCTGCTGATCAGCTGCAGTATTGCCATCGCTCTGGTCAGCATGTTTCCGGTGACTTTGAAACTGATGGGTCTGGCGCCCCCTGCAGGCAGTGCTGGCCTGGTGGCGTTGGTGGTGGGCACCCAAGGGGCCGTGGCTTACTTTGTCACTATTGTGATCATCATGTTCGCCTCCATGGTGGCCGATACCCTGGACCTGCAGGAACTGGAAACCGGCAACCGTCAGGAAGGGCTGTTCAATTCGGTGATCACTTTTTCGTCCAAGGCCACCAGCGGTGCGGGTCTGTTGATGGCCGGACTCATTATTGATCTGGTGGTACAGCTGCCTGAATCCGCCCAGTCCCATCAGGTCACCGACGATATACGCTTGCGCCTGGCCGTTATGGATGCCTACGTGGTGCCGCTGTTCAACGTGGTCTGGTTGTTACTGGTTGCCCGCTATGGCATTACCCGCGAAAGCTATGCGGGCATTCGCGATGCGCTGGACCTGCGACGCAAGGGATCGTCTTAGGGGCGTGGTCCCCAAGTCCGAGAAACTCTGAGCTCTGAGACTTAAGCAGAGCTTGCCGGAAACAGCTTGCGAAACTTCCTGCTCTGTACGTGTTTCGCCAGCCACTTACTGATCATGCCGCGCACCTTGGCCTGGGCCAGGGACGTGGTATCCCCCACCGTGCGTCCATGATTGATCGAAAAATCATCTTTATATGTCGTTTGCTGCTGATCGCCCTTTGACACGGTGATGGTGAACTCGCCTCTGTATTCTGTGGGTCTGGTGCGCACCGAACCGAACAGCGAATCGGTGTACTGCCTGATTACCCGTGTTGCCTTGACCGTCACGTTGATGCGGACTTCCGCGCCAGCGGCCACGGCGATGCCCTGACGGCCCAGCACCTGCTGCAGTTGCTGGATGACTTCCCGTTCCAGACGCCGGTCGCGAAAGGTGTGCGCTTGCTCAGCGCCAGCAGTGGCGCGTTGCTCATCCGGCCAATCCACCCAACTAACGGCAAGCGCAGCGGTTGGCGCGGTTTCATTGGCGGCTGCCTGGGCACTGCAGGCGAAGCCCTGCAGGCACAAGGAAAGGCAACACAACAGGCTGAGTTTGCTAACCAAAGGTCATTCCAGTTGGGGTCAGAGACAGGATTGTAACCTGCGGCACCCTCGAGGTGAGGTGATGTTGCACAATAAAAATGTTGTCCAGGGGTCGTGCGGAGCGTCCTGATCGAGAATAATGCCGGGTTCTAAGTCTGAAATTGAGTCGCCATGACGCAAAAACGCCGAGCTACCACCCTGGAAGAATTTCTCGCCATCCAGAAACAGCTGTTTGGTCCACCTCCCGGTGGCAAACCACAACCACCAGACCTGCAGGTTCGTGCCACTGATGTATTCATCGCCTCTTACGCCAAATCGGGCACCACCTGGCTGCAACAGATTTTCCATACGTTGCGCACACGGGGTGATATGGATTTCGCCGACATTTCCGCCGTGGTGCCCTGGTTCGAGGTCAGCCCCATGTTGGGCATCGATCTGAATGACGAGCAACGGGCCGCGCCCAGAGGATTCAAGAGCCACGCCAGATGGGAAGACCTGCCACGCGGCGCGAAGTACATTGTTTCGGTGCGTCATCCGGCGGATGTGGCCTACTCCTCTTTCAAATTCATGGAAGGCTGGTTCATCGAACCCGGCAGCATCGAAGTGGATGAATTTGTGCGCGGGACATTTTTCAAGAGCAATGCCTACTTTGATCACCTGCTGAGCTGGTGGCCACGTCGGGGCCAGTCTGACGTGCTGTTCATGCACTATGAACACATGAAGGACGATCTGGATGGCACCATTCAAGCTGTGGCTGAGTTTTGTGATCTGCCGTTGGATGCAGAGTTGATGCAGCTGACACAGGAGCATGCTTCGCTGGCGTTCATGCAACAGTACAAAGACCGCTTTGACGATGCGCTGCTGCGTGCCCGATCTGAGGAAAGCGTGCTGCCGCCAGGCAGTGACAGCGCAAAAGTCCGGCGAGGCGAGGTGGGCGAGCGCACTTTCATCAGCGCTGCGGTGCTGGCAGAAATGCAGGCGCATTGGCTGGAAAAGATAACGCCGGTCTTGGGTTGCAAAGATTATGACGAACTGCTGGTCGCCCGATAGACAGTCAGGTCAGTCCCTTGCATCATGGGCGGGTCGAATTCAGGCGCACTGATTTCTTGTTTGAGGATACAAAAAATTACGGCTGGCCCTCTATTGCCCTGCATTGGCTGGTCGCCATCGGCTATCTTGGGCTGTTTGCCCTGGGCGCCTATATGGTGACCCTGGGCTACTACGACGCGCTTTACGTGACCTTGCCCCACTGGCACAAAGGCCTCGGCGTGTTGCTGATGGCCGTGGTGCTGGTGCGCATCTGTTGGCGAGTGCTCAATGTTCGGCCGCAGCCGGTAGCTGGACACAAAGACTATGAGCGGTTGGTTGCCCGGGCTGCCCACTGGAGCCTTAATCTCGGTTGTGTGGCGGTGTTGTTATCGGGCTACTTTATTTCCACTGCGGCAGGCGAGGGCATCGATGTGTTCAGCTGGTTTACTCTACCGGCCAGCCCGATGAATATAGCCAATCAGGAAGACATTGCCGGCGAAATCCACATGTACGTCGCCTATCTTGTCCTGGCGATCGCTGCGGCACATGCCCTGGCGGCGCTCAAACATCATTTTTTCGACCGTGACCAGACGCTGCGAAGAATGTTACACCCCACAAGGAGTTCAGATGAATAAGACCCGAATGACCCTCGCCAGCCTGCTGTTGTGTGCTGGGAGCATGACCGCTCAGGCGGCTGACTATGTGATCGACAAACCCGGCCAGCATGCCTATGTCACTTTCAAGGCCAGTCATCTGGGGTTCTCCTACATTATCGGTCATTTCGAAGAGTTTGCCGGCGGATTTACCTACGATGAAAGCAATCCGGCGGCGTCCTCGGCCCAGGTCACCATCAAAACGGCCAGCCTGGACAGCGACCATGCCGAGCGCGACAAGCATCTTAAGGGTGATGAGTATCTGGACGCCGCACGCTACCCGGAAGTCAGCTTTACCAGCACCGGTTACAGCGGTGATGCCAAGGCCGGTCAACTGCACGGCAAGCTCAATTTCCGCGGTGTGACGCGCGACGTAAGTATCGACGTCAAGCACATTGGTCAGGGCGACGATCCCTGGGGTGGTTATCGGGCCGGGTTCGAAGGCACTGTCATGTTGAGCGCGGCTGACTACAATCTGCCGGCCTGGATCGGCGATGTAGAGGTCTATCTGGTGGTTGAAGGCATCCGCCAATAGCAACGCAAAGCAAAGTCTCTTTTGCGGATGTCGTTGGGCTGGAAGCTCAAAAACCGGCATTGACCGTAAATTACGGCGCGGCACCGCAACAGTTCATGTCCTTCTGGCCAGGCGCGCCAAGCCCCCGTGCGACGCTGCTGATCGTGCACGGGGGATGCTGGTCTAACGAATATGATCTGACTCACACGAGCGGATTGGCCTCAGCGTTGGCAGTCGCGGGCTGTGATGTCTGGTCGCTCGAGTATCGTCGGGTGGGTGATCCTGGCGGTGGCTGGCCTGGCAGTCTGAACGATGTGCAACGGGCGGTGCAGACCGTTGCTGAGCGAGGGGCGGTAAGACCGATGCTTGTCATGGGACATTCTGCTGGCGGACATCTGGCCCTTTTGTTGGGGGCGCTGGACGAGCGCGACGGGATGGACCTCGATGCCATTATAGGCCTCGCACCCATAGCTCAGCTCACCCGCTACGGGACGGGCAGTAACAGTTGTCAGCAGATGGTACCGCGCTTTATGGGCGGTAAAGCTGAGCACCTGGCAGACGATTATCTCGCCGCTGACCCGGCTTATCTGCAACCGCACTCGCGAACTTTCCTGCTCAGTGGCGATCTGGACAGCCTTGTGCCGAGTGAATTCAGTGCGTTGGATGGGGTGCCTTTAGTGCAAGTCGCCGGAGCTGGTCATTTCGATTGGCTGCATCCACAAACCGCCGCGTTTGACAAGCTGTCACAAGTTATCGCCGGAATTGTTGATGGCTCCTGAAGTACAGGCCTGTCCGGCGTCTGTCCTCGCCATGGATCGTGATGATCCGCTGGCGGAATATCGCCTGGCCTTTGAACTGCCTGCTGAGGTGGCCTACTTTGACGGCAACTCGCTCGGTGCACTCCCCAGAGTGGCGCGAGAACGGGTCAGCCGCGCAGTTGAGTTGGAGTGGGGTCAAAGTCTGGTCGGTGGCTGGAATGAGCATGACTGGATCGGTCTTGCCCAGGCGACGGGTGAAAAAATTGCGCCGCTCCTGGGTGCTGACGCGGGCCAGGTGCTGGTTACGGATTCTATCTCCGTTAATCTCTTCAAGCTCATCTGCGCAGCGCTGCAGATGCGCCCCGGACGCACGCGCATCCTCACTGATGCACTTAACTTTCCCACGGACCAGTACATTGTCCAGGGCGTGGCTGAACTGCTCGGTCCGACCCGGGTTGACCTCGAACCGCTCCCGGTGGGCGAAATTCCGGCTGCGCTGGATGAAACGGTGGCCCTGGTGTTGTTGTCCCATGTCGACTATCGCAGTGGCCAGGTCCATGACATGCGTACCCTGACTGCGGCAGCTCACGCCAGCGGTGCGCTGGTACTGTGGGATCTGGCGCACAGCGCCGGTGCTCTGCAGTTGACGCTGGATGCCGATCAGGTCGACCTGGCCGTAGGTTGTGGCTATAAGTTTCTTAATGGCGGTCCAGGCGCGCCGGCCTTTGTTTATGTGGCCACGCGGCATCAGGCGCAGGTACAGCAGCCTCTGCAGGGCTGGATGGGCCACGCGCAGCCCTTTGCATTCGATGCATCCTATCGCCCGGCGGCTGGTGTGCAACGCTTCGCCAGCGGGACGCCGCCCATCCTGTCGCTGACTGCGCTGCATGCGGCGGTACAGGTATTCGACGGGGTGGATATGCAGCAGCTGCGGGAAAAATCCATGGCGTTGGGTGTGTTATGTCAGCAATTGATCCAGGCACGTGACAGTCTGCAGAAACTGACGATGGCCTCGCCACTGGAACCTGCCGCGCGTGGCAGCCAGCTTTCTTACCGTCACCCGGCGGCATATGAAATCTGTCAGGCGTTGATCAGCCACGATGTAGTGGCTGATTTCCGTTCGCCGGACATTCTGCGTATCGGCTTTGCACCACTTTACCTGCGCTTCGCTGATGTCTGGCGCCTGGTCGATACGCTGGACAGGGTTGTCAGCGCGGGCGAATACCTCAATCCTGAGTTTAAGGCACGCCAAAGAGTCACTTAGCGCCATGGCCTGACTATGCAGTCCGAGAGCCTGGCCGTTATCTTCACCTGACTATGCAGGCTGAGACTATGGCTGCTATCCTCAGCTGACTTCATGAGGGGAGAGGAAGATGAAGAATTACATGTACTGTCTGGTACCACTGTTTTTGGCGTGGGCGGGTCTACCAGCCTTTGCGCAAGACCAATCTTTGCCACGCACCGCCAGCGGCCTGCCTGATCTTACCGGCAACTACGATGCGGCCACGCTCACACCTTTTGAGCGACCGGCACAGTTTGGTGACAAAGCGTTTCTCACCCCGGAGGAAGCGCAAGCCGTGGCCGAGCGCGAACGACACCTGCAGGAAAAAGGCGCGGCACAATCGTCTTCCGATCGCGAAGCACCACCGGAAGGCGGATCCAAGGTGGTCGGACTGGAAGAGACAGAAACCGGCGGCAACGAATTCGGCGCGGGTAACGTTGGCGCTTACAACCTGTTCTGGATGGATCGCGGCACTGACGTGAATATCATTGACGGCAAGATACCGACTTCAATTCTCACTCAACCAAAAAATGGCCAGCTGCCGTCGATGACCGCGGCGGCCCAGCAGAAAATCGCCACTCAGTTAGCCAGTATCTCCCGCCCCAACGACGGCACCGCCTGGTGGGTGAAGGTGGAAGGTGCTGCGCCCTACGACGGGCCGGAGTCGTTGCCGCTGCGCGAGCGCTGTCTGCTTGGCTTTACCGGTGTGGCGCCGACGCTGCCGGCGCTGTACAACAACTATAAAAGAATCGAACAGACTGAAGATTACGTGGTGATCCTGCTGGAAATGGTGCACGACGCGCGCATCGTACGGATGAAACGTGAGGGCCGCACTGTCGAACATCCGCCGGCAGATGTGCAGTTCTGGCTGGGTGACTCCATCGGCTGGTGGGACGGCGAAACGTTGGTGGTGGATACCACCAATTTTCGACCCCATGAAGGCCTGCGTGGAGGTGGTTCGAGCGCCAAACATGTGGTGGAAAAATTTACCCGCATGCCCAGTGGTGATGTGCTTTATCAGTTCACTGTAGATGATCCCGAGACCTGGACCGCGCCCTGGAGTGGTCAGTATGTGTGGCGGGCCAGCGAAGAGTCGGTCTACGAATACGCCTGCCATGAAGGCAACTATGCGATGGAAAATGTGCTGCGCGGTGCCCGTCTGCTGGAAGCAGAAGCGCTGGGCTTGCCACTTCCTGAAACCCGATAGGAGCAAAATACATGCAACCGCCAATTATTTACGGTGTACCCTTTTCACAGCCGGTACGGGCCGTCATGTGGCTGATGCTGTACAAGCGCACACCCTTTGAGCTGGTGCTGACCAACCCCGGTTCCAAGGGCGACAACGGCAGCCGCAATCCGAACTTTCTGGCAAAGAATCCGGCCGGTACCATCCCCACACTGGAAGATCCGCAAACCGGTTTCTGCCTGGGCGAGGCGCACGCCATCATGTGCTACCTGGCCAACAAACATGGTTGGACGGATGTCTACCCAGAAGCGCCTGAAGCCCGCGCCAGGGTCGACTGGTATCTGAACTACCACCACCGTAATCTGCGTGACGCCTCTATAGGCCTGGTGGCGCCCAAGATCCGGAAAGATCTGAATATCCCGGAGGCTATGCAACAGGCGGCCCGGGCCACGCTGACCAATGCGCTCAAGGCACTGGACACAGGCTGGCTGGAGGGCAATACCTACCTCACCGGGGATGCCTTAACACTGGCGGACTTCGCAGCCTATGTGGAGATCGGACAACTGCAACCCGGCTTCACCAACGTCTATGACTTCTCCCCCTTTGCCAACGTACAACGCTGGCTGCAGACCATGCAGCAGGTCGACGGCCATGACGCAGTGCACCTGGTGCTGACTGAACTCGGAGACATCAGTGAGCAGGCACCCGAGATGGAAGCCATCAAGCAGGCCAACATCTCCGCCCTGAAACGCCTGAAGGCCGAACTCTCTAACCTCTGATTCGGGGTCAGAGACGTTGGGGTCAGAGACAGTAGGGTCAGAGACGTTGGTGCCAGAGACGAGCGGGTCAGGACAGCGTAACGGTCGGTACCTCTGCCAGACTGTCGAGGGCAACCTGAATAGCCGCGGAAAACCGCGCCATGTTGTTGGCGGTGGTCCGAATGTCACCCAGTTTCTGATTGTAGCGGTGCACCACCTCATGGCCCGGTAACTTCGCCATACGCTGCATCCAGTCCACCACCTGAGGATGTACGCTGAAATCAAACAGCTCCGCTGAGACAAGTTGCCCCAACTCTTCATAGCACGCCAGGTCGGCGATGGTGGGGTGGTCATTGCTGGCGATGAAATCTCCATCGTTCAGGTAGTGACGTTCGATATACCCCACCACGTGGGTAAGCTGTGCCTGGCCGTCTTTGAGGCCCGAAGGGCTCTCCATGGCTGCACCGATACAGAGATTGCTGATAAAACTGAGCGGGTTGTCCAGCGGCGGTTGTGCAAAAGCACGCAGCACATGAGGGGCCATCAGCTGGGTGGTCGCCAGGCGGGTCAGGTTGTGGTGGGCATGCAGATACTGATCGATACGCGCGCGCCGTCGCAGGTCTGTTGGATAAAGGTCTGTCCAGCCGTACTTGCCGGCCAGATACATCAGAATCGCAGGCATTTCCGTCAGACGGAAACCGTCGTCGTCGATGCACGGCAACTGGCCCCGCGGGTTGATCGACGACACCGGCGTCGTGTTGGGGATCAGCTCGATGGGCAGCGCTTGCATTACACAAGCCCAGATGACGGCGCGGGAAGGCTGACTGGCCGGATGCGCATAGATTTTCATGTGCGCATCCTAGCGCAGTTCAAGTAGAATTCGGGCTTCAATATTTCAGGAAGGATAACATGCAGGACGTATATATCGTGGGCGCTGCCCGCAGTGCTATTGGTAAGCGTGGCAAGGGTCTCGCTGGTTTAATGCCGGCGGATCTGTTGGGTGGTGTGCAGAAAGCTGCGCTGGAACGCGCGGGCATTGACCCCGCCAATGTGGGGCAGGTGGTCGGTGGCTGTGTGTCACAGATCAATCAGCAGTCGTTTAACGTGACTCGTGTGGCCTGGCTCTCGCAGGGTTTTCCCGAAGATGTCGCGGCGACCACCATTGATGCCCAGTGTGGTTCTTCACAACAAGCAACTTCACTGGGTGCTGCCATGGTCGGCTCCGGCATGGAAGACATTGTCATGGCCTGCGGTGTGGAAATGATGTCGGTCATTCCGCTGGGTTCCAATATGGCGGGTGGTGCCCCAATGGGTGAGAGCTACATGCAGCACTATCAGCCCACCAGCCAGTTCCAGGGTGCGGCGATGATCGCTGAGGAATATCAGATCACCCGCCAGCACACCGATGCCTTTGGCCTGGCCAGTCAACAGAAAGCCATTCAGGCCTGGGAAGAAGGGCGCTTTGATCGCGAAGTTGTGCCGCTACAAGCCCCGGTTATGGATAAAGAAGGCAAGCCCACCGGCGAAACCCATACCGTCGCCCGGGATGAAGGCTTGCGCGCCACCGATCTGGATTCTCTGGCCGGGCTCGATCCGGTCCCCGGACAGGATGTGCATACTGCAGGATCAAGTTCCCAGGTCTCCGATGGTGCGGCCGTTGTGCTGCTGGCCAGCGGCGCCGCCGTTGAAAAGTATGGTCTGAAGCCACGCGCAAAGGTGCTGGCCACCACGCTGGTTGGCTGCGACCCGGTCACCATGTTGAAAGGGCCGATTCCTGCGACGCAGAAAGTACTGCAAGAAACCGGTCTCAGTATCGATGACATTGATATTTTCGAAGTGAACGAAGCATTCGCCAGCGTCGTGCTGGCCTGGCAGAAAGCCGTTAACGCCGACCCGGAAAAGGTAAACGTCAACGGTGGCGCCATCGCCCTCGGCCACCCCACCGGTTCAACCGGCGCACGGCTGATTACCACCGCCCTGCATGAGCTTGAGCGTCGCGAAGGCCGCTACGGGCTGATTGCCATGTGTTGTGGTGGCGGTCTTGGTACTGGGACCATTATTGAACGCATTGCCTGAGTTTTCGCAGTCGATTAGGACTTCGATATGAGCACCGGCAGGTTCGTGGGCTTTTTTAAGGTTTTCCGGAACGCTTTTCGCCATCCATGGCCGCTGGCGCGCGGACTTCCTGTCCGCGAGCCTCCGGTAAACCTTAAAAA
>JAVKCL010000030.1:0-19860 GCA_040222775.1 Pseudomonadales bacterium | reverse complement strand
CGGTGGGCCGCACATGGTATTTCCGGCCGCGGTGAATACATCCATGTAAGCTGCGGCGCGCCCGTCCATGGGCGCGACGCCCGGTAATACCAAGTGCGGCCCACCGCCACCGAGCTCAACGGCATACAGACGGGCAGGTTGCCAATCGTCGTCTCTGGCACCAACGTCTCTGACCCGGATTATTCTGGCTCAGATGTGAGTTCAGTGACAGGTATATAGTGGGTTGGGACTTTAGCAGAGAGTTTGCGTCGCTGCCTGGCCTCGGCCACAGTCTCCACCAGCACGGCCCGCTCGATGGCGGCGCGGTGATTGGCGGGGTGGGCCTGGCGGTTGTCCGGCGCTGGCATGTCGGCGGCAAAGTAATAACCGACCGGCGACTTGGCGCCTGAGGTGTCTGCGCTCAGATCCAGATCTCTTTCGTTGGTGGCGGCGGGTTTGCGCGCGACGCCGTCGATCAGTTCCAGATCCTGCCACCAGCGTTTGACCGGGTTGCGTTTGCCGTAGCCCAGCTTGTCATCCAGCCACACGGCGATGGGTACCAGCACCGGCTTCAGCCAGCGTGCGTGGATGCCCAGCCAGGTGCCCATGCGGTGCAGCAGGGCACCGTCGTTAGTGACGACTTTATTGAGTGGACAGGTTTTCATACAGCGTCCACAGGCGGAGCCGCGCGGATTGGTGACCCGGTAGCGGGTACATCGTTCCACGTCCGGTTTCCAGATCTCGTAGCCATTGAACACCACCTTGTCGCCGAAGGGGATCGCGTTGACCGGGCATTCGCGCGCACATTTCAGGCAATTGCCGCAGAAGGTCTGCAGGCCGAAGTCGATTGGCTGGTCGACCTCCAGTGGCAGGTTGGTGGTTAACACCACAGACTTGAACCTGGGCCCGACAAAGGGATTCAGCACCAGCTCGCCGATGCGACTGAGCTCACCCAGTCCGGCCAGCAGCACCAGTGGAATCTGCAGCACTTCGCTGTCGGCATTGGTCTGGGCGCGGGCAGGGTAGCCCTGACTGCGGATAAAATCCGCCATGAGTCCGGCGATTTCTGCACCGCGGATATAGCCGCGCATACTCTGGCAGCCGGATATCCAGTCATCGCCACTGGCGCCTTCCATGGTGTCGTAGCCCTGATCGATGAGCATAACCACCGCATATTTATGCCGGGGTTCGATCACGCTGCCATCTGGTCCGTGGGAATACCAGGCGTAGTCGGGCAGCTCACAGATGCCGGTCAGATCGGCGCCCAGGTGGTAGCTGAGAGATTTCAACGCGCGGCTGTTCTGTGCTGCATCAGCCAGGTCAGGTGATTGTTGAGCCGCGATCGGCCCGTCCTGGTGCGGCACCATGGCGCGCAGGGGATACATCATGCCGTCGGTCAATGGATGCTTGAACGCGAAGCGCGCCACTTCACGCTGGGCTTTAGCGCCCAGATCACCCTTGCGCGCGCGCATGAAAAACTCAGCGCGTTTGGGTACCCGTGGTATTTCGTCTGCAAAGATTGCCGTGGTGGGTTGGTCCACACGCCGCACGGTTTCCATCGGATAGCGGCTCAAGTGTGAGGGCCTACGCTTGCGCCGCTCTATTTCCCGGCCGCTGAGCGCGCCATTGATGCCCGCACGATAGCGACGGGCCGCTACACGCGCGGCAGGGTCCAGCGGCAGATCCACCGCCATTGCATAATCGGTGGTGAGTGCCACGGCGACAAAGTCATGCCCGATAAAGGGGTGTCGCGGCCCGTCAGCGTGGGGCTGACACAGACCCGCACTCAGGCACAGGGTCGGCAGGCATACGGTGCTTGCTCCGGGATAGTGCAGGGTGGCGTCAAATCCAAGTGCGCGGATATGACCCAGCAGTGATGTGCTGATCTCCAGCGCCCGCATCAGGGCAATGTGATCCTGCGCACCGGAGACCCAGCCGGCGGCCAGGTTGTCTGCTTCTATGGCCGCGCCGTGGGCCGCCAGTATGACCACGGCGTGGCTGTGGCCCGCCTCAGGCGACCCATACCAGTGCAGGGGCGAAAGCGCGCAGATTCCGACGCCGGCGGCGTCTAGATAGTACCCGGCCCCCTTGAGTTCGCGCGCGCGTACCGCAGGGTCGCCGCTGCCATCGCCACGTGGTGCGCTGTTCTGAGTGGTACAGCTGGCAAAAATGTTCTGGTATCTGACCGCAGCCAGACCCAGTTCACTGGTCGCTTCCGGCAGTGGCTCACTGTGCGCGCTGAGCCGTGTCGCTGGTGCAAACTGTGGTCCGGCAGCCAGGGCCTCCAGTGGATAGGGGCCTGCTTCGACACCGCGCAGAACACCCTGATCGTGCAGTAAGCCCATGTCAGTTCAGGCCCGCATCAAGCCAGCCCGGCAATCACAAACAAACCCACCAGCGCACCGACTACGCCGGCGTGTTGAAAGTCCCGTCTGGTGACCTCGCTCAGGCGTTCGCCGGGATCTGCCCCGGCCCAGGTGTCCTTGACGATGTGATATTCGAAGAACGTGGCAAAGGCGATAAAACCGACCATGGCGCCAATCAGTGCGATGCGCCCCAGGCTATCCATCGGCAGTGCGATAAAGATCAGCAGGGTAATCACCCAGTGGGCGATATGGCCGCCATAGGTCATCCAGTGAAATTGTTCCGTGCTGTTGTCATCGTAAGCAAACCGGAAGCGGAACAGCGAGAATCGTGCAGGTGTGATGAGTCGGGTTTCGGCCTTGGCTGCGAGCGCTCCGGCGTAGTGCCCCCACTCGTGCGCCAGAGCCGTCAACAGTAATCCCACCAGGATGGCATCGCCGATCACCACCACCTGGGCCAGCCACAGACCGGTGACCAGGTACCAGGTGTCCGCTGCAGCCCACAATGACAGTGCGGCCAGTACGATGGCCAGGTCCTTGAGCGCGATCGGCAGCAGATCGGGCTGCGTTCTGCTGGCCGTGTCAGTGGCGTCGCCTGTTGACGTTACGGCGTCTGCGTCTGTTGCGGATTGTTCGCTTGATTCGGCCATATTACCTTCCATACCCTGGGTGGAAGATACTAGCTGAGATCGGCCGGGCACACTACACGTGCAGACGATGTAGGCAGATGACACGCGCAGACTACACGCGCAGTTAGACACAGGTTAGGATGCAACTTAAGCCATCGATAAGGCGAAGGGGAATGGGGACAGTAAACAGCGTGCTCGGGCCGCTCAGTGGAGATGACCTGGGTTTTACGCTCATGCATGAACACGTCATGGTTTGTGCCAGCGGCCTGTATGACAGTTATCCGGATCTGCTCGGCGATGAGCGCGAAGCGCGGGCAGTGGCGGCACTTGAACGGGCCAAGGCGGCGGGCATCGACACCATTGTGGATGCCACCACCTTTGATCTGGGACGCAAGGCCCAGCTGTTGCACGACGTGGCACGTGATTCCGGGGTAAACATCATCAATGTCACGGGCTGGTGGTTGGATGTGCCGCGATTCCTGACCGGCGTGGGGCCGAATCAGATGGCCAGAGAATTTGTACGCGATCTCACCGAAGGCTTTCGCGGCACCGACATCAAGGCTGGTCTGTTGAAATGCGCGGCAGATTTTGAAGGCGTGACGCCGATGCTGGAAGTGATGGCGCGGGCGGTGGCTCGCGCCCATCTGGAAACCGGTGTGCCCATCATGGTGCACTCTTACCCCACCGGCCAGGTGGCGCGACGTCAGCTGAAGATTTTCAAGGAGGAGGGAGTCGATCTGACCCGGGTCAAAATTGATCACTCCAATGACACCACCGATATGGAGTATCTGGAATGGATTCTGGACCAGGGGTGCTATCTGGGCCTCGACCGTTATCCGGGGCGGCTGGTGAGTCCGGAGATGCGGACCACCACGCTCAAACGGCTGATCGATGCCGGGCATACCGAGCGCTTGTGCGTCAGCCACGACTGCATCTGCCTGCACATTCACAAGGAGCGCGCCGACGGCTCGCTGCCGGAGATGCACGAATTTCAAATTCACAATCCGGACCAGTACCTGTACATCCATAACCATGTGATCCCGCAGTTGCAGGAGATGGGTACTACCGACGAGCAGCTGCATACGCTGTTCGTCGACAACCCGAAACGCTTTCTGTGCGGAGCATGACCATGTTCAGACTGGCGCCAGCATGCAACCTGTCCGCGTATCTGATCGTACTCCGCTGGAGAAAAACCCATGACCGTTGAAGTCAATGGCATCGCCCATATCCAGCTCACGGTGAGTAACCCGCAACTGTGCATCCCTTTCTGGGAACGACTGTGTAACTTCCTTCAGATGCAGACGTTGATCAGAAACGACAACACCATTTACTGCATCGGCAGTCGTACGGGCATTCTGGTGCGTGGCGCGCCGGAGGAGAAACGGTCCAGCAGATTTGATCAGGACACGGCCGGTCTGCACCACTTCTGTTTCCGCGCTCGGTCTAACGAGGACGTGGACGCGATCTTTGAGCACGTCAGACAGGAGCCCCATGTCAAGATCATCCATGGGCCGGAAGAGGGGTCGCAATTCGCACCGGGCTATTATTCGATTCTGTTCGAAGACCCGGATGGCATCCGGGTCGAGTTCAACCACGTGCCGGGGCGGGGCCATTTTGGTCAGGGCGGCCGTCTGGGCCCGGGTGGGCGAGGCCCTGCCGACCGCTATGGTGATGACGGTTTGACCGACCGCGACTAGCGATCATGGGCGTATTCTACGGTTATCGACTGGTTGCCTATTCGTTCGTTGTCTGCTTTCTGGCTACGTCGTTCTTCCTGCACGCGCGGGGTGTTTTCTTCCCTTACTGGATGGCCGACTTCCAGGTCAGCAAGACCGAACTGTCGGCGGTGGTGACGGCGACACTGTTCTCTGGCGCCATGTTCGCGCCGATCATGGGTTATCTGATCGACCATCTGCGCGTGAAGTGGATTGTTACGGTGGCCTCCCTGTGGCTGTGTGCCGGTTATCTGCTGATGCAGTGGGTGGAGAGTTACTGGGGGCTCATTCTGGTGCTGATCCCCTTTCAGGGGCTCGGCTGGACGGGCGTCGGGCCGCTGGTGCATACCAAGCTGATGGTCAACTGGTTCAGTAGAAACCGGGGTATGGCGCTGGGTTTTGCCATTATGGGTATGTCTGTGGCCGGCGTCGTGGTGCCGCCCATCAACGCGTTTCTGGCGGAGACCATCGGCTGGCGCAACGCCTACCTGATCTATGTGGGACTGCTGGTAGGTCTGGTGATACCTGCCACGCTGCTACTGGTGCGGCAACATCCGTCCGAGCTGGGCCAGCATCCCGATGGCATAGCGCCGGCCGTGGAAGGGTCGTCTGCAGACAATAGCCCAGCAGCGCGACCGCGCATGGCACCGGATACCCAGGGCTGGGCGGTCTACCGTGAAGTGTTGACCAACCCCGCGTTCTGGAGTGTGGTGCTGACCTTCGGTCTGATGAACGGCGTCTATAGTGCCATGGCCACCCATCTGCCGACCTACATGAGCACCGAACTCAACTTCACCATCGTCGATGCTGCCTGGTTGTTGTCGCTGGCGGGTGGTTTTGCCATTGGCGGTAAGATCGTGTTCGGCTGGATGATGGACCACCTGCCGGCCAAGATTACCGTGCTGTCCGGCGTGGTGGCCTATATCGGCTCAACCCTGGCCATCCTCAGCGGTGCCAGCTTCGCCACGCTGAGTGTGGCAGCTGCTTTGTTCGGGCTGGGCTTTGGCGGCATGGTGCCGGTGCGTTCGGTGGTCATCTCGCGCATTTTCGGCGCGGCCAGGTTTTCCCGCGCCAACGGCCTGCTGTCGTTTTTCATCGCCCCCGCTACCTTCTGGGTGCTGATTACCGGTTACGTGGCCGATCAGGCCGGTTCTTACCTGCCCGCGTTTCAAATCTGGTGCGGGGCTTTTCTACTGGCCGGGGTGGTCAGTCTGATCGTTAAGATTCCCAACGCAGATGAAGCAGTGGCATGATAATGCCCAGGCATAACGGCATAGGGTGACGCCAGTGGATGTCCTGGTTTCCCTGACAGAGTATCTGACCGATGTGGGGATGACGCTGATCTCCATGCCGATTGTGGCCAGTGAAAAATTTTATATCCTCTATCTGGGCACCTTTGTAGGGCTCGCCTACTTCAGCTACCGACGCTACTACCGCCATCGTACTCGACGTAACTTCTTCAGCTTCCTGTTCCCGCGCAAAATCTACCTCAGTCGATCTGCCCGCGTAGACTACGCGGTGTTTGTCATTAACGTGCTGCTCTCGCCACTGATTCTGGTAGGTGCTGGACTACAGGCCTGGCTGTCAGCAGAGGTCGCCGGTGGCTTGATCGGACTCAACGGCGATCAGCCACTGGTGCGCGGCGACTGGGGCGTGGCGACCTACGCAGGCTTTATCCTGGGTTATACCATGGTGGCGGATCTATCGGTTTACCTGATCCATCGTTTTCACCATGCCAGCCCGGTATTCTGGCCGCTGCACGCCCTGCATCATTCCGCTGAAGTGCTGACGCCGGTGACGCTGTTTCGCAAACACCCGGTGTGGAATGTCACGTCTAACCTCCTGAACCTGGCCATGACGGGCTTGTTTCAGGGCCTTTTCGTGTTTGTTTTTTTCGGCAATCCGGGAGTCGAAGTTCTCTTTGGCCTTAACACGCTGTATATGGCCTACAATTTTTTTGGTGCCAACCTGCGCCACTCCCATATCTGGCTGAGTTGGGGGAAACCGTTGAGTTACCTGTTTATCAGCCCGGCCATGCACCAGATCCACCATGACCCCAAGCGTATGAATAAAAACTATGGCGAGATCTTCGCGCTCTGGGACTGGGCGTTTGGCACGCTGTACATTCCAGATGGCTATGAGCAGTTCGCCATCGGGCTGGGTGAAGAGACCAATCCGCATGCAACGGTGTGGCGGGCCTATGTGGTGCCGCTCAGAGACTTCGGCAGAGCGCTGGTCCACCGGGTCTCCACGGTCCGACAAAAAATCGCCATGCAACGGGATGCCGCTTGAGTAATACTTGCGCGTTCCATTTCAAGAATGAGGGTTGATATGAAGTACCTGTCCGTGTTGCTGATCGCCGTTGTCACCATGCCATTGCTGGCACAGCAAGCGGCAGCAGAACAGGGTGAGCCCTTGTGCGCTGAGATTGAAAACGCACGTGAGCGCCTGGCCTGTTATGACCGTGCGTACGGCAGCGATACAGTCCCTCAACCGAAGATCAGAACCGAAGTCATTGCCCCCAGGACCCTGGGTCAGGCGCCATCGGCAACACCGCCCGCAGCTGAAGCGGAGGTCCCTGCAATAAATGCGGCGGTTGATGAGGCCACTGCACCCACCGCGCGCAAAGGCACCGCCGCTCCCCCCGGGCAACGGTCACGCGGTATGTTTGATCGTGACGAAAAGGTGGAGTTTACCGCCAAGGTCAAAGCACTACGTGCCAAAGACGAACAACGCATGGTTTTCCTGTTGGACAATGAGCAGATCTGGATGCAGACCGCCCCCCGTTTCGTGCCCATAAAAGAAGGCGATACGGTCACTATCAAGTCCGGCACCATCGGCGGATTCATCATGCGCAGTGAAAACGACGCGTCTACCCGGGTGCAGAGAATCCAGTAGAAGCTTGACAACAGCGGGAGTGCTTGTTACTAAGATCACAACGTTCAGTTTGAAACATTCTGAAACGTTTAAATAACAGGACTTCATCCAGCAGTAGGAGTTCAAGGTAAGGCATAGCAAGGGAGGGGTCCGAATGCGATATGCCGTCGCCTGCTGCCTCTTCGCTCATGTCGATAAATATGATCGAAGATCAGAAGATCAGAAGATTGGTGCTACCTGCAGATTGGAGTAATTGTGAAATTAGTCGAATCTGACGGTATGTAAGATCGACAGATCAGAAGATCGAGAGAAGGGGGTTCTTTTGATTAGATACACAACTGTCCTGTTGAGTTGTGCGCTTGCGCTGTTCGGCGCGCCGAGCGTGTTAGCTGCTGACGACGATGACACCATAGAAGAAGTCGTTGTCACCGGTTCATACCTCAAGCGTAGTGCTCAAGATTCACCATCACCGCTATCCGTGGTGACATCCGCTGACATCGAAGACATTGGTGCTGCCGACGTAGCTGAGGTCATTGCTTCAATGCCCTGGTCTTCCGGTAGTCAGACCCGTGCGGCTACGTTCCAGGGCGAAGGCGCAGATGGTCGAGCCAATGTTAACTTACGCAACTTAGGCCATGGTGCCACGCTGCCGTTGGTTAATGGCAAACGGCATGTGCCTTCGTGGTACAACCCGCGCGGTAACGCGTCGACCAACGTTAATGCGCTGGTGCCGAACATCGCCATCGAGCGGATTGAAATCGTCAAGGACGGTGCTTCCGCGCTGTATGGTTCAGACGCGGTAGCCGGTGTCGTTAACCTCCTGACCAAAAGTGAATTCGAAGGTTTTGATTTCAGCTACCAGTACACGGTAGACGACGAGACTGGCGAAGGCAGTGCGAACCAGGTCGGGATGATCTGGGGGGTGCAGGGTGACCGTGGCGGCATTGTTGCTTCCGCCTCTTTTCTGAACAGGAATGAGATTCGCACCGATGACAACTTTGGTCGTTTCGGTGGCACGACGGTTTCCTCCACTGGCCAGCCCGGACGACTGCTGCCTATCGCGGGTCAGACCATTACCTGGGCGCCGCATGGTGCATTCCCAGGCGATCAGGTTGGTGCCAATGGCGAAACCTCGCTCAATAACCTGCCACGCAATGCTGCCGGTACCGACTTCGGTCAGGCTGACGTCAATTGTGAAGACGCGGTCAACGTGTCACCCGGCAGAGGCGGCGCCCTGGGCAATATCTTCAACCGCTGTGTTTACGACTATGCCTCATTCTTCGCCATTCAGGCTGAAGAAGGTCTGCGTAACATGTTTGTCGAAGGACATTATGACCTCACCGATCAGCTGGAAGCCAAGTTTGAATTTGCAGCCACGCAGTCCGAGTTTAACCGTCTGAATTCGTTGAACCCGAACGCGCCTGCGCTGACCATACCGACCGGTACCACTTACCTGGACGATATGGGTATGGCGGTAACCGTGGCGAATCCCGGCAGTGTGGAAGATGCCTTCCGAAGGGGTATCGAACCGGTGGAATATGCCAACCTGACTCGCCTGCAGGGTTATTCTGCGAATGAAAACGGCACTGCGTTGCGACCGAAGAAGACCTTTACTGACACCAATCGAAACGATCAGCGCCTGGTGTTTGGCTTAGGCTACGATTTCGAACTGGGCGACAATGCCTGGCATATCGACGCCACCTATACGGCCAGCAATCACAGCTCGCAGACTTCTCAGGTGCAGGATACGCTGTCTACGCATATGCGGGCCGCCTTGAACGGCTATGGCGGTCCCAACTGTGATCAGGTCAACGGCACACCGGGTGACGGCAACCTGACCTACGCAACTTCCGGCGGTGATTTTGCCGCGGGTAACTGCTACTTCTTCAATCCATTCGGTAATGCACACTTCGATCGCAGCGGCAATGTCGGGCAGTCGGATCTGACCCTGGTCAACCCAGCCGAGTTGTATGACTGGTTGATCGGTCGAGCCAGCAGCGATACCGATTATCGCCAGCGGGTCATCGACGTGGTCGCAGCGGGTGACATCTTCCAGATGGATGCCGGTGGCGTCGGTCTGGCGGTGGGTTTCCAGCAGCGTCGTGACAAGGGTAAGGTCGTGCTGGATTCAGCACTGACTTCCGACAACCTGGACTTCGTGTTCGGGGCCGACGACTGGAGTGGCAAACTCACCACTACCGCGTTCTTTGTCGAAATGAACATTCCGTTCACCGATTGGATGGAAGTGAACATCGCAGGTCGTTACGAAGATTTTGACGAAATTGGTGAGGACACCGTTGATCCCAAAGTCACGGTGCTGATCCGGCCGACCGATTCGTTGACGATTCGCGCCTCGGCAGGTAGTTCTTTCCGTGTACCTTCTCTGCTGCAATCCTTCGGTGCACTGACCACAGTGGCCAACCAGGTTGATGTGGTTGGCGGTACTGCCTTCAAGCCTTCGATCACTCAGGGTAATCCCAATCTGGCTCCAGAGTCGGCGGACACCTGGAACATCGGCCTTTCCTGGGTACCTCAGGATGGACCGCTGGAAGGTCTGTCTATTGACCTGGACTACTATGACTACGATTACACCGACATCATTACGCGGGAATCTTCGGCCAACATCATAGCCGCAGATAATGCGGTCATTACGGCCTATGCTGCAGCCAATGGTCTGACCCTGGCGGAAGCAGCGATTGATCCGGCCTCAGGTCGTAACTTCGATCAGGTGATTCGCAACGGTTCCGGCATCATGGTGCGCCTGCTGCCTAACTTTGCGAATGCCAACGGTGCGGAAGTGAGCGGACTTGATCTGAATGCGTCCTATCGCTTCGATACCGACATCGGTAACTTCCGCGTAGGCATTCAGGCCGCATGGATCGATACCTTTGAGGTTGAGGTGCCCAACAGCTCTGGTGGTGCCACCATCATCGATGGCGTAGGCAACTACAACAGCACCAATCCGGTTGCCCGTCCTCTGCCTGAATGGAAAGTGAACGGCACCATCGGCTGGAGTAAGGACAACCATCGTTTGTTCCTGATGGCCCGCTGGGTGGATGAGCTGGAAACGGACGTGCCGTTCGGTACCCGCTTCTTCTTCTCCTCAACTGCAGCGCTTGCCGGTAACAACTCGATCGCGCGGGATCTGCTCGACGAAGAGATCGAAGATATGCTGACCGTGGATCTGCAGTACAACTACAACTTTGGTGAGTTCGGGTTCCTGAATGACACCAACCTGACCATTGGTGCGCAGAACATCTTTGATGAAGAAGCGCCAGCTATCGCTGTCGTTACCGCGTTCGATGGAACGCTGCACGACGGTCGTGGACGTATCTTCTTCGTAAGAATGTCCGGCAGCATGTAGTGTTGGACTTGCAGTGAGCACAAAGCCCCTCCTGTGAGGGGCTTTTTTTTGGCAGAATGAACGTTGTTCGATTTTTTGGGAAGGGATATGAAAGTATTGTGGGTTGTTGGTTTATTGCTGGTGTCGATACAAAGTGGGCTGGCTGCGGCGGATCCCATCCAGATTGGCACTCAGCAAGGTACCCTGCTGGGTGAAAAGACGGCGGAGGTGGCAGTCTTTAAAGGCATCCCCTTCGCCACGCCACCGGTTGGTGTGCGTCGTTGGCGTGCGCCTGAACCTGCTGCCAGTTGGCAGGGCGTTCGCATGGCGACCCAGTTCGGGCCCCAATGCATTCAGGAGGCTTATCCGGAAGGATCCATGTTTACCCGACCCTCGGAACCCGCCAGTGAGGATTGCCTCTACCTCAATGTCTGGTCATCCAACGTCGGTGGCAAGCAGCCCCAGGCGGTGATGGTCTGGATCCACGGTGGTGGGCTGACCCGCGGCAGCGGCGCTTCAAGTATTTACGATGGCACAGCGCTGGCGCAGAAAGGCGTTGTGGTTGTTACCGTCAACTACCGTCTGGGTCCTTTTGGTTATATGGCCCATCCAGCCCTGAGTGCCGAGGCCGAAGCCATGGGTGCTGCCCGTTCATCGGGTAACTATGGCACCCTCGACCAGGTAGCAGCCCTTAAGTGGGTGCAGGACAACATCGCTGCCTTTGGTGGTGATAACTCGCGCGTGACGATCTTTGGTGAAAGCGCAGGATCCTGGAGTGTTAATCACATGACGGCAACGCCGTTGGCTGCCGGGCTATTTCATCGCGCCATCGGCCAGAGTGGCGCCAAGTTCGATCCAATGCCGGAACTGGCGCGGGACTACCCGGACCAGCCCAGCGCGGAAAGCCGTGGCGTGAAATTTGCCGCGCACCTGGGCCAGACCAGCCTGCCACAACTGCGAGCGCTGACTGCGGCTGAGGTACTCGCTGGCCTGCAGAGTTTTCAGGTGCAGGGCTTTGCGCAACCCAACGTGGATGGTTATGTCTACCCGGATCACATCGCTAATCTGTTTGCCGCCGGTACATTCAATAAAGTGGATCTGATTGTCGGCTCCAATGCGGATGAAGGTACCAATCTGATGCCACCGCCCAAGGACGCCGAATCGGTGGCCGCTGTGCTGGATCAGAGTTATGGTGGCTTTGCGGGTCCATTGAAGGCTACCTATGACTACGACGACGACTATGCCAGTGCCTACTACGGTATCTTTCGCGACATGATATTCACCTGGAACATGCGCGAATGGGCGCGTCATGCGTCTCAGCATAAAGACAACAATACTTATCTCTATTACTTCACCTACGTACCGCCTGCGCCCATGGATGGCAAGTTGGGTGCTTATCATGCGGCTGAGATACGTTATGTCTTCGACAACGCCGACATCACCTTCGATGCCAACCCGGCCACCGAGGAAGAGCGCCGCTTAGGCGAAGTGTTATCGGACTACTGGGTAAGTTTTGCCAAGACCGGCGTTCCCACTTCCGCCCAGGGGGACAAGTGGCCGCAATATGACGCTGACCGCGAGCGTTATATGGAATTCAATACCGAAGCCAAGGCCCGCGCGGGTGGTGTACTCACTAACAAGGTCGATCTCATCGGCCGTTATATGCAGGCGAGCTGGGATCGACGGGAAGCTGAATAAGCCTGGACTCGACGAGCATCGCTGCGATCACGGCAGGAAGGGAATACGGGGTGGTCCGAGTTGCGTCTGCAACACGCGCTGGGCATCCGCAACAAACTCGCAAGCCAGTGCACGGGTTTCGCGTGGATCAATAATGTCCTGACCGGTGGCCTCTGCAGTTAGGAACGGTGAGGCCAACGCGTTCAGGCGTGCTTCGATCTCGGCACGTCTGGCCTGCGGATCTGCGGCACTTTCGATTTCCCGGCGGTAGGCCGCCGCCGCGCCCCCGGCGATATGCATCGAACCCCAGTTGGCAGACGGCCAGGCGTAGCGTCTGAACATGCCGCTGGGACGGTGCTGGCACTGGCCAGCAACGCCGTACAGCTTGCCCACCACGATGGTCAGCCAGGGCATCCAACTGGTGGTGGTCATCGCCACCAGACGTGCGCCAGCCCGTTCGATGCCCTGCAACTCAGATTCCAGACCGACCATAAAACCCGGTTCATCTGCCAGCGAGATCAGCGGCAGATGGAAGGTGTTGCTCAACTGCAGCAGGCGCATGACTTTGTTGCCAGCGGCGACGTCTGTGGTACCCCCTTTGTGCATCGGGTTGTTGGCCATGATCGCCACCGGATAGCCGTGCAGGCGCGCCAACCCGACGGTGCGGGCGCGGCCGTAGTGGGGCGCGATCTCGAAAAACGAACCCTGGTCCACCACGGCTTCGATGATTTTGCGCGCGTTGTACACCTGCCGTGGGTTCCTGGGCACGATGCTGAGCAACGCTTCTTCAGCTCGATCCACCGGATCGTCCGTCTCACCCCTAGGTGCCAGCTCCCACACGCTGCTGGGCAGATACGACAGGAATTGCCGAATCTGCGCAAAGGCATCTGTTTCGTCCACGGCCAGGTTGTCGATCACGCCGCTCTTTTTGACATGGATTTTGTCGCCGCCCAGTTCTTCTTTACTGATGTCATAGCCCAGTGCAGCCTTCACCACGGGTGGTCCCCCTGGAAACAAGTGGCTCTTGTCTTTCAGCATGAGATTGAAATGGGCAAAACAGGCGTTGATGGCGGGTAGACCGGCAACTGAGCCCAGCACCGCAGAGACGACGGGTACCTGCGACAGCAGTTCGACATCCACCTGGGACCAGATGTTGCCATCGGGCAGATAGGTACGCCCCATTTCTTCGAAGGAACGCACACTGCCACCGGCGGCATCCAGGAGGCGCACATAGGGCAACTGCCATTCTCTGGCGCGTACATTGGCCGCCAGCTCCTGGCCCAGACCGCCGCGCGACCCGCCAGAGCCACCGCGCACGGTGAAATCGCTGGCGCTCAGGACGACCTTGCGGCCGTCGAGCAGGGCGGTACCTTCGACGCTGGCCTTGGGTGTGAATGACTTGAGCGTCTGCCCGTCATACTGAGCATCACCCGTCAGACCCATAAATTCGCGGAATGACCCGGCATCGCTGATCGCGTCGATGCGCTCGCGCACCGTAAGCTTGCCACGCTGTCGCTGGCGTGCGATGCCCTCATCACCCCCCATTTCGGCGGCCAGTGCCTGCCTGCGCCGCAGTTCGCTGACTTCTTCTTCCCAGGACATGTTTCCCCCCTTGCAGTGATCAACTTACTACAGCGGGGCGCTCGGCTAAAGACAGTTGTAGGGGTCTACTGCGGTCGACGAACAGCAGTCTGCCGTTCATACTTCGAACGGGACTTTGGCACGCGTGCGCCGAAACTGCGGTGAACGGTGAGGCGATAAACTGCAAACGGGGGAGAAAATGGCACCTATTCCAAAAGGCGGCACCGTGGCCGTCACGGGCAGTGCGGGATTTATTGGTGGCTGGGTGGTACACACCCTGCTGGAACGGGGCTATCGGGTTCGGGCGTGTGTACGCGACAGCGGTAATGACGAGCGGGTGGGCTTTCTCAAAGCCATGCGCGGCTATGCCTCAGGTCGTCTGACCCTGCATGATGCTGATCTGGATGAAGAAGGCTGTTTTGATGAGATATTCAAAGGCTGTCATGGCGTGGCCCATGTTTCTCATGTCAGCGATTATGACGATCACGAATATGTGAGCCGGGTATGCAACCACATCATCGCGTCGGTCAACCAGTCAGCCACGGTGACCCGGGTGATTGTCACCTCGAGTATCGCCGCGGTGATCTCCGAGGCTGACCTGCAGGAGCTGGTCCGGCGTCCGGTTTGTTACGAAGACCGCTACCCGGATGAACAGAATCCCAAACGTACCCCGGAACGGGGTCAGGGCTACTCCATGGGTAAGGTGATCGCCGAGCGTGCGTTCTCTGATGCGGCGGCCGAACATGGTGGCTGGGACGCCATCACCGTCTGTCCGGCAGACAATGTCGGCCCGATCCTGAGCGCCCACCAGAAAGACATGGGCCCATGGCAACACAACGTCGAAATGATGTTGCTCGGCAAGTACTACCAGAACGGCGCCTACCGACCATGGATGACCGTCGACGTACGTGACGACGCCGCCTGTCACGTCGGCCTGCTGGAAACCACCGAAGTCAAAAACGGCGAGCGCTATATCGCCTGGTCCACCGACATGCGTAATGTGGAAGACATCTGTGCAGACATCGACCGGCTGCTGCCGGAGATACAGCATGCCACGCCCGAGGTCACCGACCCCTTCCCCGAGCGCATTCAGGCCAGAGAAGCAGAACTGCGCGGCGTCTGGGCGCAGGTAGAGCTGCGCAACGACCGCATCAAGTCCATATTGCCCATCACGTTTCGACCGCTGGATGACTCCATCCGGGATTGTGTTGAGTCACTGATGAGCGTGGCCGGCGTAGAACCGGTGCGGCGCGAGGGTGGTTAGCGAGCTGAAAACCTCCGCTGGACTGAATTGAGCGGGTAGTTAACTGCTGCCTCAGCCGCTGGTTCGGAGCCTGGATTTGGTGGCTGCGGAACTCAACCATTTTTGCTGCGCAAAAATTGGGATTCAGACAATCCTCGCCACAGCAGAGCTAACGCTCTGCTGTCCCCAAACCCAGGCTCCGAATCTAACTGCGCGGAATTGCGGCTGCAGTTAACTACCCGCTCAATTCAGTCCAGCTAAGTCACCAACCCGCTATTATCCGCGGGCCGCCGACAACGCCGCGATCCGCTCATGATCATGACTCGTGGACCACAACCGCGCAGTCAACAACAGTGCCGCCGTACCAACCCCCAACGCCAGCCCGACCCAGAACCCGAACACCCCCATGGGCTCACCGAACCAACCGAAGCCGAGCGCGCATTCTGTGGTCAGGCCGATCAGCCAGTAGCTGAAAAAGGCGATGAACATGGGGATCTTGGTGTCTTTGTAACCGCGCAAGGCGCCCAGTGCGGTGGCCTGGCAGGCATCAAAGGTGAGAAAGGCGACCACGAACAAGAGGAGCGTTGCCGAAAGGTTGGCGACGTCGGGTTCGCTGGTGTAGAACTCGACCATTTCAAAGCGGAACAGGAAGATCGCCAGACAGCCGGCGGCTGCCACAGCGATGGTGGTTAACATGGCAATGAACGCGGTGGTGCGCGCGCCCGTGACTTCGGTCGCACCGATGCGGAAACCGATACGGATGGTCGCAGCCATACCCAGCGCCAATGCGGGCATGAACAGTACGCCGTTCAGGTTCATGGTGATGTTGTGGGCGGCGACGGTTTCAGCGCCGAATCTCCCCAGCAGCAGGGTGGTCAGCGCAAACAAGCCCATTTCCATGAAGATGGTCGCGCCGATGGGAATGCCGATGCGCAGCAGTTGCTTGATCGGCGCCCAGGCGGGCCAGGAAAATTTGCTCAGCCACTGGGTCGGGCGAAAGCGCTTGCGGGTCACCACCAGGATGATCAGACCGAGCTGGCACCACATGATGATGGCCTGGGCCAGGCCGCAACCCACGCCGCCCATTTCCGGCAGACCGAATTTGCCGTAGATCAGCGCATAGTTGAGCGGTATTTTCAGGATCAGCGCGCTGACCGAGATGAGCAGGGCCGGTCGGGTGAAGCCAGTGCCGTCGGCCAGAAATCGCAGGCACAGAAAGCACATGAGCGCGGGTATGCCGTAGGAGCTATAACGCAGATATTCGATGGCAATGGGTGTGGCGGCAGGATCGACACCCATCCAGCCATATATCGGCCCGATGTGGCGCAATATCCAGGACGCTGTGAGTCCGCCGATGATCGCCAGCCACAGCCCCTGACGGATCACCTCGCCGACCTCTGGCAGACGGCCTGCGCCGTGCAGTTGCGAGACGGTGGGGGTGACCGCCTGCAGCAACCCCATCATCAGCAACATCACCGGCCAGAATATGCTGCCACCCAACGCAACACCGGCCAGATCGGTGGAACTGTAGTGACCGGCCATCACCGCGTCCACCACGCCCATGCCCATCTGGGCGATCTGAGCACCCATCAAGGGCAGCGCCAGCCGCCACAGGGTCGAAATTTCCTTGAAGTTAACCGCCACGACGCTTAGTAGTGCGGGGGGCGTTGGTCTGCTGCTTCCGTGTCTTCCTGGGGACTTTTCAGGTTTTCGACCAGGCGGGTCAGTTGTTGTTCGAGTTCAGCGATACGCTGCCCGTGCTTCACCAGCTCATCATTGAGATCGGTGATGAGCTGTTCCTGAAAAGCGGCTTTGATTTCCAGCTCATCTATGCGTGCCTGCTCTGGAGACGGGTTCTGTGCCTTGGCTTGAGTCATAGCCCGTTATAACTCAAGCTACTGCTTTCACCAACCTTTTTGGAAAACACGCATGCGGGCCTGGCAACTGAACGAACTTGGTGACCCCTGGCAGCAGATGGCTCAGCTGGAGCTGGACGAGCCACAGGTTGAGGCAGGCCAGTTGGTCATCGAGGTGGACGCCGCTGACATCAACTTTGCCGATATCCTGCAATGCCAGGGAAAGTATCAGGTCAAACTGAAGCCACCCTTTGTGCCGGGCATGGGCGCCTGTGGCACTGTGCTGACGGCCGGCGCGGGGGTGGACATCGCTGTCGGTACCCGCGTGGTAGGGCCGACGGTCGCCGAGCACGGGGGCTTTGCTCAGCAGGCGGTGCTGCTGGCCGAGCAATCTACCGTGGTGGATCCGCGGGTTGCGGCGGTGGACGCCGCGGCACTGCATGTCACTTATGGCACGGCCTGGTTCGGGCTGCATCTGCGTGGCCGTTTGCGCCCCGGCGAAACCGTGCTGGTGCTGGCGGCTGCCGGCGGCGTGGGCTCTGCGGCAGTGGAGCTGGCCAAGATTCACGGCTGCTGGGTGATTGCAGCGGCTTCCGGCAGCAAACGCGAGGCCTGTCTGCAGTTGGGGGCCGACGAATTTGTCGATTACGGAGCCGACGACTGGTACGACACGGTGATGGCCCTGACCCAGGGTCGTGGCGTGGATGTGGTATATGACCCGGTCGGGGGTGAATACTTTGAGGTCGCCCGGCGGCTGGTGGCCTGGGAGGGACGCCTGCTGATCATCGGTTTCGCCAGCGGCGAAATTCCCAAAGCGGCGCTGAACCATGCGTTGGTCAAGAACTATGATCTGGTGGGTGTGCATATGGGGGGCTATCGACGGTACGACAACAGTGTCTTCGACCGGTGCTATGCAGAACTCTACGCCATGGCGGCGGAGGGCCAGTTGCATCCGCTGATCGACCGGGTGGTGGGCGACGATGGCTTACTGCAGGCCCTCAGAGATCTGTATGAACGCCGCAGTGCGGGACGGTTGATTTATCAGCCCTGAGAGGGGTTTGGATTCAGGCACAGGGGAGAGGTTATGGAGCTCAAGGACAAAGTCGTCATCGTGACCGGTGGCGCCAGCGGTATCGGCAAGGCGTCGGCACAGGCTATGGCGCGCCTGGGCGCGCGGGTTGCCGTAGTGGACCTGAATGGCCAGGGCGCGGCGGCTGTCGCCGAGGAGATCGGCGGCCTTGGCGTGGCTTGTGATATTGCCCAGGAGAGTGCGGTCAACGACATGGTAGCTGAAGTGCAGCAGACCCTGGGCGATGTGGATGTACTGTTTAACAACGCCGGTGTCGCCACCGGTGGCGACCCGCTCTCCACCGACATAGCCGTGTGGCAGAGCCAGTGGCAGATCAACGTGATGTCACATGTTTATGCCATTCGAGCTGTGTTGCCGCGCATGCTCGAACGGCAGTCAGGCTATATTCTGCATACAGCTTCCATGGCGGGCATCCTCACCACCCACGGTAACCTGACCTATGCTGCCACCAAACACGCGGTGGTGGGGCTGGCCGAATGGATGGCCATCACCTATCACGATCGTGGCGTTCGCACGTCATTACTGGCGCCGCTGGGCGTGCGTACGCCCATGCTTGGCGACGCGGAAGGTCTGGAAGAGGTGCTGGGGCCGATTAAGGAACCCCAGGAAGTGGCCCAACAGGTGATTGATGCCATCAGCGAGGAACGCTTTCTGATCCTCACCGATCCGCTGGCACAGACCTGGATGGAGCGCAAAAACGCCGACCTCGAACGCTGGTTGACCGGTATGCGTCGAGTACAACTTCGCATCGACGAAGACTCTAGTCCGGCATAACCCCCTATGACTGCACAACTGCGGGTGTTCGAGATGGGCGGTTATGCCGCGGGTTATGCCGGTCGACTATTCCTGCGGGCGGGTGCGGATGTGGTCAGACTGGCAAGTGAGGTAGAACAGCCTGCCTGGGTTTCCGGCCAGGCCATGCAGCTTTATCTGCATGCTGGCAAACGCCGAGTCGCGGGCCTGGATCAACAGCAGATCGATCGTCTGATCGCAGCGGCCGATGTGGTGGTCTGTGAAGTCGCCTGTGCCGACGAACTGGAGGCTGTGCGAGCGCAGCTGGCAGGTAAATACGCGGTAGTCATTTCACCCTTTGGCCTGACCGGCCCCAAACGCAACTGGCACGCCACCCCCAGCACTCTACTGGCCATGGGGGGGTATACCTATCTCATCGGCGATGCGGACAAAGCGCCCCTGAATCTGCCCGGTCATTACCTCGAGTTTCAGGCCGCTACGCTGGGTTATGCCGCAGTAAATGCCGCGCGGCTGGCGGCCCAGCCCGAACTGATCGATGTCAGTATGTTCGAGACCCTGATGTCCATGTCGCAGTTCACCACCGTGCGCTGGCACTGTGCCGGCAGTATCCGCACACGCCACGGCAGTGACTTCTGGTTTGTATCACCCAGCGACCTTTTCCGCTGCGCCGATGGTTGGGTCTACATCAATATCGTGCCCGCCTTCTGGGATGCCTTTCTGGTTTTTATCGAACAGCCTGAGCTGGTCATCCAGC
>JAVKCL010000029.1:0-89392 GCA_040222775.1 Pseudomonadales bacterium | reverse complement strand
CTTGAACCTGGTGTGGTGTAACACAGCGGCCAACGCGGCTGCACCGCCCGGTTCCAGCACCAGTTTCAGCTGTGAGAAGGCGTATCGCATGGCGGCGCGCACCTGGTCATCGGTGACTACCAGGCCCCCACTCAAGCGTTCACGGTTGATCGCATAGGTCAGCTCGCCGGGGGTCGGCGCCAGCAACGCATCACAGATGGAACCGCTGCGGCGGTCGTTCACCGCTCGCTGTCCCTCGGCCAGTGAACGGGCGTGATCGTCGAAGTTGGCTGGCTCAACGGTGAAGATCTGACAAGCGGGCGCCAGTTGCGCCAGCGCGGTAACTACGCCGGCCGTCAGGCCGCCGCCACTGCAGGGGACCAGCACTGCATCGATGTTGCTGTCCAGCGCTGCCAGCTGAGACATCAGCTCCAGTGCGCAGGTGCCCTGTCCAGCCATCACGCGATAGTCGTCGTAGGGCCACACCAGTTCTGCGCTGCGCCGGGATGCCTCTGCTGCGGCAATTTCTTCCCTGCTTTCGCGCTCACGATCGTACAGGATCAATTCAGCGCCATAGCCCCGGGTCTGGTCAATTTTCGCCTGCGGTGCATCGTGTGGCATGACGATGGTGGCCGGCATCTTGAGGATCTGCGCCGCCAGCGCGACCCCCTGAGCATGATTGCCGGAGGAACAGGCGACCACACCCTGCTGGCGTTGCGCGGCAGTCAGTTGTGCCAGGGTGTTGAATGCACCGCGAAATTTAAAGGAGCCGGTGCGCTGCAGGTTTTCACACTTGATAAAGATCTGTGTGTCGTCCTGCTCGGTACGCAGTACGGGCGTGATGGTCGCGTGACCCGCCAGGCGCTGGGCAGCAGCCTCGATGTCAGCAAAGGTAAGCACAGGGCGAGCATACCCTGTGCCCCGAGATTAGGCGACGTCCTGCTGGTTGCGGTAGTCAATGCGACCTGGAATATAGGTGGCGACCCGCTGTACGTCATTGCTCAACAGACAGAAATCGCGTAAGCCTACGCCTTCGGCGTCCCTTTCGATCAGCTGACAGATGCGGGCGGCCAGTTCTGAGGTGGTAATGGAACGCACCAGCGCGTACTCATCGTTGATCTTCAGGCTGTGTTCGTCATGCTGCTCTTCGGTAAAGCGTGCGAAATTGAAACTGAGTCCGGGCGCGCCCTGGTCCAGCAACATATCCACCAGCTGCTGCATATCGCTGCGCTTGACGATGGCAGTCAGGCAGGTCTGATCCTGCAGTTCATTGTCCGGCTGACGGGTAACGATACCTGACGCCTTGCCATGGCCACCGATGCTGAACACCGACTGATCGCGCCAGTGGGTATGCCCCTGCAGGTGGTCGATGGCCGTGATCATCTGCTGCATGGATGCATCGTAGTGATGATGTGCCACGCGGCTGGGCAGGTTGAACATGCCTTTGTCCACGTTCAGGCGAAACATAAAGCCGCGACCAGGCAGGTGCAGCTCGCCGGCCTTGGCCATCGCGTCGAAGATGTCTTCGACCTCTGCTTCTTCGCAGATCACCATCAGTACTTCTTTCTCGTGCTCCTTGGTGATACGCAGCCAGCCCAGGCGGTCGCGCAGGCCGCGACCTTCGCAGTAATAAACCACCGGGCCGTGTGCACCGGCGTTGATGGCGGCCTTGGATACCTTGTCGCTCATGTTATGCGGCACGATGCAGTACAGTGCGACTAAGCTGTTCGACAGACGATGGTTACTGGGCTGTGCCAGTTCTTCGCCGGGCCAGACATGAAACTCACTGCCGAGATAGGCGTGATCATGCGGTGTCGAGAACACCGCGCCGGTGGCCTGATAATTCAACTTGCCCACGTCCACCACCAGATTGACAAGCTCGTCGACCTGGCTGTTGGGCACCACCATCTGCAGCATCTTCTTGGCCGGACTGATAGGCGGCAGCCAGCGCTTCAGCCAGTGATCGTGCAGCAATGTGCCGCGTGCCTGCCAGATCAGCGCATGGGTGTCCTGGCCGTGGGTTACCTGCTCGACAACCTGGCTTGCCGCCCGGCTGGGCAGTACCGCTGAAACCGTTGCCAGTTTGTGATCATTATTAAACATGGTTCAGGCCTCCTGAGGCTCAAGTTCCTGTTCGAGCGCAGCCGCCTCGTCCAGCGTGTTGTTGCGTTCCTGCCGCTGGGTATAGAGCCCGACGCTGAGGACCGTCAGAATGGGCCCCACCGAGGCCAGCGCCAGAATACCGAAGCCATCGCTGACGCCCGGAACATTCGCGCCAACGCCCAGCCCCATGGCCAGCACCAGGGGCACCGTGATCGGACCGGTGGTCACACCCGCGCTGTCCCAACCGAAATTGACGAAGCTGTGGGGTGAGATCCAGGTCAGTACAATGACCACCAGATAGGGTGGCAGCAGCATCCAGAACAGCGGCAGGTTGTAGGCCATCTTGAAGATGCCAGCGGCGATGCCCATAGCCACACCCAGCGCCACGCTCTGCATCAGCAGCTGTTTGCGGAATGCACCTACCGTAATGCGTTCCACGGTGTCACCCAGGGCATTGAGCGCGGGCTCTGCCAGAGTGGCGCCGTAACCCAGGAAGAAGGCGAATCCTACGGCCAGAAATTTACCGGCATGACCATCGAAAAACGGACCTTCGACGTGGTCCAGGCCCCAGGGGGTAATTTCAGCGAAAGTGATGGGGATGTTACTGCCCAGTTGACCACCGAGTGGCGTCAGACCCAGCGCGATACCCAGGCCGAACAGGGCCATGCCCAAGAGGGCAAAACCCACGCCGATGCCCACGTCGGTGCTCTGTTCCAGGCGCTGGCGCAGTACCATGCGCAGCACAATATAAAGGAACAGACAGAGCGGAATGATGGCGCGTAAGGCATCCAGCGCAGCCTGTTTCAGCCCGTCGCTAAAGCCCAGTGATGCGTCCCAGGTTTCTGTACCGAGAATTTCAAAGTCGCGCTTGTAGAGTTTTTTAACCACCACGTCAGGGGAGGACAGGGTAATCTTGCCGTCTTCAAGATGAGCAGTTCCACCACGAAACTCCAGCTCGTAATCATCCGGCAGTTCACCTGTGCTGGTGAAGTGGGCAAACTCCACATCACTGATCGGGCTCAGATTCTTGGCCAGCCGAGTCTGCTGCTCCGTTGTCTGGTCAGTGGTGATCTCAACAGGATCACCCTGGTAATTGGCCGCGCCATAAAAGTCTTCCGCTACATAGTGATAGAGCGATAACAACAGCACGGCGAGGATGGGAAACAGCGAAGCCAACGTCACGATGCCAAAACCGGAGTGACCGCCACCGCCGCTGCCGGAACTGACAACTCGACACACGCCTATACCCAGGGCCAGGACCAGCGGTACGGTCACTGGACCGGTGGTTACCGCACCGCAATCCCAGGCCAGACCCAGAATGTCGGCCAGCAGGGGTTCCTGACTGAAAAAGAAGGAAATGCCCAGCACCAGACTGACTAATGGGATGGCGAGGAATTTGAGCGGCCAGGCATAGAAAAATCTGAGTACACCCAGTAGTACGGCGATGCCCACGCCGGCACCCACCGACATCACCAGTTGGGTGGAAAAATCGTTTAACAGCGAATAGAGCAGTGGTGCGGTAGCAGGCTGCACGCCGCTGCCTGCAGCCTTGAGCACGGCGATGGCCGGTTCGGCGAAAGTCGCACCGGCACCCAGCAGAAAGGCAAACACCAGGATCACCGGCAACCTGCTGTTCTTTGGCAGCGTGGCACCGATGACTTCACCCAGCGGCATCAGTCCCAGGCGCAGACCTTCCATGAAGAACATCAGGCCCAGTGCGACAATGAAGATGCCGGTGGCGATCATGGCGGCGTACATAAGCGGCAGTTGCAGCACCAGCAGTTGGAATACCACCAGGTAGGTCACGATGAACCAGATGCCGTGGACCTGGTTAAGAAAATTGCGCTTTACGTACGGCCAGATGATGCGCAAAGTGTCTTGCAGGCCGAGGTTGAATCTCGGTTTTTGAATTGACGTCGACATACGAAAGTCCTTTTCAGCGGCGCACGGGCGCACATGGCGTGGTCACTCGTAACTAATGTCGGCAGATCAACAAGAATCTTGAGGGTTTATGCAGGTTGTCAGTGTCATGAGCAGGGTGTGCGTAAGTCTGATCGGCTTAATGTGGATGACGGCTCTGGCCGCACCACTGTCAGACGTGGAACGGGTGGTGGCGATCGGCGATGTGCATGGCGACTATGCCGCGCTTGAACAACTGCTGGTGCAGATTGAGCTCATGGATGAAGCCGGCCATTGGCGCGGTGGTAATACGCACCTGGTCAGCCTGGGTGATCTGCTGGACCGTGGTCCTGAATCCCGCCGCGTAATGGATCTGCTGCGGCGGCTGGAGCAGCAGGCCGCACGGGACGGCGGACAGGTGCATGTCCTGTTGGGCAACCATGAGTTGATGAACCTGACTGGCGACCTGCGTGATGTCAGTGCGGCCGAGTTTGCCGCCTTTGGTGGTCGCGAAGGTCTACTGGCCGTGTTTGCTGCCAATGGTGAATACGGTCAGTGGTTGCTGTCCAAGCCAGCGGCGCTGCAGATCAACGACACGCTGTTTGTGCATGGGGGGCTCAGCGACGTTTTTACTTCAGTGGATGACATCAACCAGCGTACCCGCCAGCACCTGTCACTGCTCAAAAGCCAGGCGGAAGCTGCGCTTGCGTGGCCAGCCGCGACGCCGCTGCTGGAGCTCACAGCTGAAATTCAGCCACAGTTATCGCCCGAGTTTTTTGCCGCCGCCAGCGACCCGGTCTTCGGCATCGATGGGCCGATGTGGTATCGCGGTAATGCCCGTTGTCATCCACTGATCGAGCAGCCCGACCTGGCTGCCAATCTGGCCAGACTGGGCGTCGAACGCGTCGTAGTAGGACATACCCCGACGCCCACACGGGAGATCGTCAATCGCTTCAACGGCCAGGTGTGGATGATTGATACCGGGATGCTGGCCAGTGTCTACCGCGGCAAACCGCGTGCGCTGGAGCTGGCGCTGCAGGGCGACGCAACCACCGTACGTGCCCTACCGGTGGACGTAGCGCGCATCACGCTGGCAGCGGATTTGCGTACTGCGGCCAGACAGCGCCAGGAGATCCTGCTCGAAGAGGGCTCGATCAACCCGGGGGAAGATGGCCTGTCGGCGGCATACGAGGGAAACAATCTGCGTGTGACGTTTGAACCTTTGTCAAAGAAAAAGCGCCGCCAGCAGCTGGCTGCGTACCGCCTGGACAGCGCTCTGAACCTGGGTCTACTGCAGCCGCTGGCCATCCGCAGCCATGCGGGCCGCACTGGGGTGTTGCGTGAAGCGCTGGCCACGGTGCCTGAGCGGGAAAGAGATTTCGCGCCGCAGAGTTATTGTTACCGCGCGTCCGCAAATGGCACTGAGTACGATCTGGTGTCCGTCTTCGACAGTCTGATCGGCAAGTCCGACCGTACCGCCGAAAATCTGCGCTACGATGCGAGGATGCGACAGATTGTCCTGGCTGACAATCACGGCAGCTTTCCCACCCATGCGAGATTGCCAGCTTATCGTCAACAACCAACCCTGAGTCAGGCATTGGCCGCGCGCTTGCGCAGTCTTGACCAGGCGCAGCTGCAGGCGCTGGCAGGAGAGTTGTTGAAGCCAGCCCAGATCAAAGCGATACTCCAGCGGCGTGACAAGATACTCGACTGGCAGAGAGGCAAGCATTGAGAAAATCAGCTCCGATTCTGAATCCAGTTTTTGCGATCACGCTCTACTATATTGTGTTGGTAGGATTGTTCTGGCTGCTGCGGGCCGCTTTTCCTGAAATCTCTGCTGATCTGCCCTTTGGTGGCGTTGACGGGTTGTTCAGTGAGCCGGACGATGTGGAGATAATTTCCAGCATTATGAACCCGCCCGAAATCCAGGCGGGCAAAGCCATCACCCTCGCCATCGCTATGCTAGGCGCCATTCTCGTAACCACGCCGATCACCTGGGTGTATTTCATCACCACGCGGGCCAAGCTGGTAGACCGCTCCTTTGCGCAGACCATCATGGTGTTGCCGGTGGTTGTAGCGGGTATCGCGATCATTGTGCAGAACAGCCTGGCTTTGGCCTTCAGCCTGGCCGGGGTGGTGGCAGCAGTGCGCTTTCGTTTTGCCCTGCGCGAACCGGCGCATGCGCTGTACATCTTTGCCGCCATTGCCATTGGCCTCGGGGCCGGTATCAGCGCAGTGGATATCGCCTTTGTTGTGTCGCTGAGTTTCGTCTACATCACGCTGCTGCTGTGGAAGTTGAACTATGGCGCTGACCTGACAACGCCGTTTTTCTCCTTTATCACCGGGCGGGGCAGGGATGACAACGAGCTGTAGAGCCGCCTGCCTGCTGCTGTTGGCGAGTTGTGTGTTTGCCTGTGGCGCCGGTCGGGCGGCGGATGGACTGGCCACAACGCCGGTCGCGGCCGCAGACGTCGAGGTGCTGCCGTTACCGGCTGTGCTGGCCGAAGTGTCCGGGCTGACCATGCTGGCCGATGGCACGTTGCTGGCCATCGGCGATGAGCGCGGGCAGGTGTACGCGGTCGATTTTGCCGCAGGTGTAATCGTGCCAAAGGTCAGTTTCGGCACGAAATCTGTCCACGCAGATTTTGAAGGCCTTACTGTCGCGGAAGGTCGAATCTATGCGCTGACCAGCAACGGCGTGATCTATCATCGTAGCCTCGATCCCGGGGATGACGAATTCACTAGAGTCAAAACCGGACTGGGCAAACACTGTGAGTTCGAAGGTCTGGCTGCTGATCCGACCACCCCTGTGCTGTGGTTGCTGTGCAAAACACCGCTGGACAAGAAATTGAAGAAAAGACTGACCTTGTTCGCCTGGGATCGCGTGGCCAACGAGGTGCGGGTGGAACAGTCGCTGACGCCTAAGCTCAAGCGCCTTGGTCTGCCCGGCAAGCTGGCACCCTCCGGCCTGGCCCTGTCCGCTGACGGACAGACCTTCTTTCTGGTGGCGGCCCGTCAGCAGGCATTTGTCTTCCTCAGCCGCACCGGTGAACTTAAGCGCGCGGGCAGGCTGCCTGGCTCGCAGCCTCATCCACAGGCGGAAGGCGCGCTGTGGGTGGGTGAGACGCTGTTTGTTGCCGACGAGGGCGTCGGTGGCCCCGCCACAATTACCCGGTATAAACATGGCTTCTGAGAAGGCGATTGTCTGTGTACATGGCGCGGGCCCCAAACCACCCCGGGAGCAACTGCTGACTTTCTGGCGGGATGCCATCGTTCAGGGACTCCAGCGCGGTCATCCCCAAGCCGTGCAGAACTTCGAAACGGCCCATTTTCAGATGCTGTACTGGGCTGATGAAGTCGGTGTCGACCATCATGACTATGATCTGGCCTTGGATCTGCAGCAGCGGCAACAGGTGCTCGAACGCCTCGGCCAGCTGCAGAAGACCCGCGAATTTCGCCGTCGTCACTACGATGCGCTACCCGGCAAAACCGCGCTCAAAGAATTTCTCATGGACAGTGCGGCCATGGCCGGCCTGGGTGGTCTGATCTGGCCGCGGGTCATGCCGGAACTGGCGGCTTACTGGCAGGACAGTAACAGCTGGGCTGCGAATATCCGTGCACGCCTGAATAGAGTAGTTACCGAGCATCTCGACCAGGGTCGTGAAGTCGTGCTGATCAGCCACTGCATGGGTGCCGTGATCAGCTACGATGCCCTGTGTGAACTGAATACAGAGCATCGTCTGTCGCGCTGGCTGACGCTGGGTTCGCCGCTGTCCTCAAACGCGATCAGAAATCGGCTGCTGCAGGCGCCCACCGGCAGCGACGCGCACTATCCACCGAATATCCTGGAGTGGCACAACCTGGCCGCCGAAGACGACTATGTGTGTCACGACAAGACGGTCGCAAATGATTTCAGCGCCATGCTGGACCGGCGTCTCATCGGAGATATCCGTGATTACACCATCTACAACCTGGCCGTGCGCTATGGTCGTTCCAATCCCCACCATTCCAGCGGCTACCTGACGCATCCACGAACTGCGGAACTGCTGGCGGAATGGCTGACCAGAGACCGTGCTACGGAGTGCGACTGAAGATCAGCATACGGTTGTTGGCCGGCATGTGGACATCTTGCTGCAGCACAAAACCATGGGAGGCAGCGGTCGCAACCACGGCTTCCAGCTCGCGTATTCCCCATTCCGGATTACGCGCACGCAGGTCCGCATCAAATCGTTCGTTACTCTCTGAAGTGTGGCGGCCTTCTTCCTTGAACGGGCCGTAAACAATCAGTGGTCCACCTGGATGTAATGCGGCGTGGCCACCCGCAAACAGATGTGTGCAGACCGCTGCCGGCGATATATGCAGCAGATTGGCGGTATAAATGGCGTCCGCCGTCTGCACCGACCAGGGTAGCTCCAGCACATCGAGATAGGCCGGCCGCGCCAGGTTGGCCGGCAACGAATTGAGTTGCTGGCCGTGGGCCAGTGCGGTCGGGTCGATGTCCGTAGGTATCCAGTTCAGCTCGGTGAAGTGGGTGGTAAAGTGCAGCGCATGTTGCAGCGATCCGCAGGCCAGTTCCAGCACCGAACCCTGCTGCGGCAGGTGCTGCTTGAGCACTTGCAGAATCGGCTCTTTGTTGCGCTCGCTGGCCGGGCTGAACAAATCAGTCGCGACAACGCTTGAGGATGCGCCGCTCGAATGACTTGTCGTCTTCCAGCGTGGCATAGAATTTACTGACGAACCCCAGTGTTTTCTTGCGATTGAGCCCGGGAATTTCGTCGAAATTCTCCACCAGACTGAGCACCTCGTGCTTGCGTGCGATGAATTGTTGTCTTGCGGCTGTGGTCTCGGCATTGTGCGCGCAATAACCGCGAAACTTGCGCTGTGTCAGTCGACGCAGCCCCAGCGACTCAGCCGGCACCGCATAGGGTGGATTAACGAAACCCGATGAATCAAAGTCGTACAGCAGGGGATACACCGCGCCACTGGCATCCCGCATCGGCACACTGTTGTGACAGCACTCGTCTTCGCTGGGTCCGCGCACGAAGGAAAAATCAGTGTTGCCCAGAAAGTAGTTGTACAGCGCTGCCAGCGCGGTGTACTCCGCCGCCAGAGCCTTACGCGGCACCTTGGCTTCTTCTACTTCCTCCAGTGCCAGACGTTTGCCCAGCCGTTTTTTGTGCTCCAGCAGAAAGGCGGGCTGGGTCTGCGACTTGCCGCCCTCACTGTCGACGTAGTGCATGGTCACCGCACGTACCTGGTAGCTGTATGGGGTGAGCAGATTAAACAAACGGTAGGCGAGCATTTCGGCGGCGAGATAACCCTTGCTGGTCAGGTTGCGTTTGCAGTGGGTGACCAGTTTCAGTCGCTTCTGCTTGTGCAGCAGGGTGTCTTTGACCTGCGCCTTGTCGAAGGCCAGCCACAACGGTGGAAACGAGCACTTTTCCAGTCGCGATTTGCCTCTCGGTGTGACCTCAACTGCAAACGTGACACCGTCCACGGTTAAGGTTCCGTTCACTGTGGGTTTGTCAGCTTTGTTCCGCAGCAGCGTGTTCAAAGGTAACGCAAGTTCCGCCGACAGCGGGGTCGGGGACTGAAACAGTGCATCGGACTCAGCTTTGCTGGCTGCGCTGGCCAGTGGCAACAGCATGAGCAGACAGCTCACCAGCGCGAGCAGGCAGCACCGATTCCGATGAAGGCTTGAACTCAGCGAGGGATGCGCCATGGGTTACGCCACTACGTTGTCGAGCTGCAATATGACGCGGCCAGCAATGGGTTGCAAGGGCAGCGCTGCTGTACCGCTGCTAGTGCACTGGAGCCGTCTATTTGCCATGATCACCGAGGTTATTAACAAAAGGGCAGCGCGATGGCATGGCAAGTGGAAGATCTACAGGACCAGAGTGGACGCGTGGTGGTCATTACCGGCGGCAACAGCGGCATCGGCTATGAGGCCGCCAAAGCCCTGGCGGGCTGTGGCGCGCAGGTAGTGATTGCCTGTCGCGACATTGCTAAAGGCAAAGAGGCTTGCACCAGCATCAAAAAAGAGACGGGCACCGAGGTCAGTACTGAGCTGCTGGACCTGTCCAGTCTGCAGTCCGTGCACATTGCTGCGGACGCGATTAAGAACCGCTACGACCAGATTGACGTGCTGATCAACAATGCGGGTGTGATGGCCATTCCCCGGCGTCTGACCGAGGATGGTTTTGAAACCCAGCTGGCGACCAATCATTTTGGCCATTTTGCGCTGACCGCGTTGCTGTTTCCGCTGCTGCGCGACACTCCGGATGCGCGTGTGGTGACGGTGTCCAGTCTGGCTCATCAGTTCGGTTACCTGAATTTCATCAATCTGCATGGTCAGGCCTTCTACGATCCCTGGGCCGCCTACGGGCAGAGCAAGCTGGCCAATTTACTGTTTGCCTTTGAATTGGACCGCCGCTGCCGAGCCGCTGGCGTAAGCCTACGTTCTAACGCCTGCCATCCCGGTATTGCCGCCACTAACCTGGGCTATGCCGGTCCACGGATGATGGGTTCAACCTTTGGTGAAACGCTGATGCAGTTTTATACCTCCATTGTCGCTCAGTCTGCGGCAGATGGTGCTTTGCCGACCTTGTACGCTGGCTTCGCCCCGGCAGCGGACGGCGGTGACTACATTGGTCCGGACGGTTTAGGCGAAATGCGGGGTAACCCACGCAAGGTGTCTTCCAGTTTTCTCTCCCGCTCAGAGCCACTGGCCCGGCAACTGTGGGCCGTCACTGAAGAAGCGACCCAGGTGGAATTCACGGTGTAGCGTTGCGGTGGACTGGCCTGATCGACGCCGGTTGCTGAGCTGCCAGAAAAATAATACGGGTGCGTGCAACCCTTTGCCCCTCAAAGTGCACTAACTCCTATGAACAGTAAGACTGTCGAAGATGTGCACGTGCGACGCTTCGCCCGACGCCGGGATGAAGCGAGTTTTCGCCAGCTGTACAAAGCCCACACACCGCCCATCTATGGCCTGGGGCTGCGTCTGAGCCGATCGCCGCAGATGGCCGAAGATCTGGTGCAGGAAACCTGGGTACGTGCGGTCCGACAGCTGGATCAGTTTCAAGGCACGGCCCGGTTCAGTACCTGGCTGTCGGCGATCCTGGTGAATTGTTATCGCGAATATGTCCGCAGTGAACGCCGCCATGCACCGGCATTGGAGAATGCCGCCACAGCAAGCGCCGCCACAGCAAGCGCCGCTACAGAGAGCGTGGGCTCAGAGAGTGCTCTGTCGCAGGATATACCCCAGGCGCTGGATCTGGACGCGGCCATCGCACGCCTGCCGGATGGTTTTCGCGAGGTCCTGGTGCTGCATGATGTGAACGGCTATACCCATCGCGAGATTGCACAGTTGCTGGAAATACAGGAGGGCACTTCCAAGAGCCAGTTGACCCGCGCGCGAGCGCGCATGCGTGAACTGTTGCGTGACACACCGGATGCCGCACCCAAGGAGTGTATGCAAGATGAGTGATCAGACACCCGCAGACAATCCACTGAAGGATTTGCAGACTGCCGTACCACCACCTGCGGCGTTGGAAGACCGTGTTGTGGCGTCATTGCATGACCAGGGGTTGCTGGCAGCGCCACAACATTCCAGGCTGCGCCCCTGGCTGACCGCCGCCGCCTGCCTGCTGACCCTGGGTCTGGGTTTCATGATGGGTAGCGCCGCGGTGCCAGGGCAGGACCCGGATTTCAGCATCACTAATCACGTAGCTCAGACCCAGCCGGATAAGCAGGTCTATGCGTTGTTGATGTATGAGACGGAAAAATTCCGCTCGCCGCAAAGCATCATCGAATCGCAGGAGGAATACACTGCGTACTCTAAATGGGTGAGCCAGGCTTATGCTCAGGAGATGTTTATCACCGGTGAGGCGTTTGACATGCAGACCGGCTGGCTGTTGGAGGGCGATGACGTGATCGCCGGGGTCAATCAACCGGGCGGGCAGGGTGCGTTGTCCGGTATGTTCTTCCTGCGTGCAGACAGTCTGGAGCAGGCGCTGGAGCTGGCCAGGGCGCTACCGCATCTGCAGCAGGGCGGTCAGGTGGTGGTCATGGCAACCCAACGCACTGATCTGCCGCCCGCTTAATCGGCGCAGCTGTCACCTGTTCAGGTGGCAGGCTCCCCCCTGCCTTGTTTCTACACTGTGTCCTCGTTTGCGAGTAAAGAAACAAGGAGTGCCCGGTGAGCGTAAAAAGAATGGCTCTATTTTGTGTGGCTGCCGCCGTCAGTGTGCAGGCCCATGCGGACTATCAATGCGATGTAGGGATATCGTGGCTGAGTGGATCGATAGATATGGGCGGCGGCAGCTACTATGTGCCGCCCGGCGAATATGTGCCGCCAGAGACCGATGATCCCGAGCCGCCGGTGGGTGGTGAAATGCCCACCATTCCAACCACGCCGCCCGCCAGCAGTGGTGATGAGGACTACGATGGCTGGGCGGTAACCGGCCGTTACTACTTTGCGCCGGTGGATACCTCTCACGGCCCCATTGATCTCGCCCCCTTCATTACGCGTTCGTCCAGCGTGGGCGGTCAGTATGGGCGTCTGGAGACGGACGAAACCGATCTGGAAACGTCGTTCTGGGATGCCGATGTGCGGCTGGTTATTGCCTCCCGCTGGGTACTGGAGGCTGAGCTGGGTGGGCGTGAAGTAGATGAACTGGGTGCGGATACGGACATCGATCTGTATCGCGCGGCGGTGGGCTACTACGTGGGTGAGACGACTGAAGTGAAGGTCAGCGTTGACCGCGAAGACGCCGACTTTGAAGACTATGACCGCTGGTCGGTACAGGTCAATCACGTCACCACCTTTGAGAACGGCATGACCTGGCAGGCCAGGGCACTACTCGGCAATGTCACTGGCGATCACGACCTGTGGCGTGATGTTGACGGCACTGATATAGAAATTGATATGAGCTTCTACTTCAACAGTCGTCTGGGCGTGGGTGCAAAGTACTCTGCTAAAGATCGTGGCGATGCCGGCGACATAGATGCCCATGAGTTGTGGGCTAACTACTTTGTCACGGACAAACTATCATTGGCGCTCAGCTATTACAGTGAAGACCACGATGGTCGAGACTTAGAAAGTGACGGTATCGTCTTTGCGGCTAAATACAAGATCTAGGCAAGCGCTTGAGCAGAGCTTCCCCGGCTTGTGCTGCGGTTTGTTACTGATGGCGTGCTTGCCACTGGTGGCCCTGGCAGAGGTGGATGCTGATGCTGGGGTCATTCCTCTGCAGTCGGCCCAGCTGTGGCTCGGCCCCACGCCGCCGCAAACATCGACCGCGACGCCGATCGCGGTCACCTTCCCCGACTACTGGCCCATTGCTCGGCGTCAGCAGTCTCATCAGGGTTGGTACCGCTTTAACGTGGTGCTGCCAGAGCGCAACGCGCAGTGGGCGTTGCTGCTGCCCAACCTGTCCGGTCGTGCAACGGTGTACTGGGATGGTCAGCAGCTGGGTCAGAGCCTGCCCTTGACCGGGGTCGGCACACCGGTGGTCGCCGGGCCATTGATGTTGACCCTTCCCGCTCAGCTGGCCGCCCCTGGTTCCCACCAGCTGGATGTGCAGTTCATCGGTCGCATAAGCCAGCTCAGCTTTCTGCGTGAGCCGATTATCGCGCCGCAGGACATGGCGCAGAGCATTTACGTGCGCAAATCTGTGCTGCTGGTCTATCTGCCGGTGGCACTCAGTTTGATCAGTCTGGTGATCGCGCTGGTGTTTTTTGCCGCCTATCGCAAGGATCCGGCCGGTGCCGGCTTCAGCTGGTTGGCTATGGGTTTGATCGCCAGCACCTTGTCGGTTCTCGGCCTGTATTTGTCGCTGCCTGAGACGATTTCATTTATAACCAGCCGGATCCGACCCTCGCTGTTTCACCTGTCATTTGTCTGCTTTCTGCTGGCCATCACGCGCATGCAGGCTAAGCCAATCGGCTGGGGTACCAAGGGGGTGCTGGCCGTGTCCGCCGTGTTGTTCAGTGCTGTGCTGGTGGCCCCGGAGATCCGTGTGAACCAGATATCAGCGTTGTGGGTCATGCTGTCCTACGGGATTGGCCTGTACCTGCTGGTGCAGGTGACCCGGCTCGCACTGGCGCCGCCGCGCCGCTGGATCAATCTGCTGCCGCTGGGACTGGTACCGGTTTTTATAGTCCACGACTGGGTGGGTGTGTTGAACAGAGGTGAGTTCTGGGCAGACCAGATGCTGGGCATCTATAACTCAGCCCTGTTTGCCTTCGCACTGATGATGGTGCTGGTGGTGCGCTCGAAACAGAACGCCGGAGAGTTGCTGGTGCTCAATCAGGAGCTCGAGGCCCGGGTTGAGGCCAAGCATCGTGAATTGCAGACCAACTTTGAACGCCTGACCGAGGCACAGCGGCGCGAAGCTGTGCTCAGCGAGCGCGAACGGATGGTTCGCGAGATGCACGATGGTCTGGGTGGCCAGCTGGTTTCCACGCTGGCCATGGTTGAGAGTGGCCGCTTCAGTGAGCAGGAGATTGAGGCAGCTCTGCGCGACAGCCTGGATGATCTGCGCATGATGGTGCACTCCCTGGACCTGGAAGAAACAGAATTGATCGATTTGCTGGCGCTGGTGCGCGAGCGGGTGGAGCCTCGCTTGCAGCGCCAGGGCATCAGCCTGCACTGGCACGTGGGTGATCTGTCTGCGGCTCAGGTGCTCAGTCCGGAGCACGCCGGCCATGTGCTGCGCGTGGTGCAGGAATCGCTGACCAATATTCTGAAACATGCTCGCGCACGCAATATTGCTCTGTCTGTCGACATTCAGGATGGCAGGTATGTGATTGAAATTGCCGACGATGGCTGCGGAATGGCAGAGGCAGCCGGTTCATCCGCAGGCGGTATGGGCCTGAAAAACATGCGTTCCCGGGCGGCGCTGCTGGGTGGCGAGGTCTGCGTGTCCCCGCAGTCTGATGGACCGGGCACGCTGGTGCGCCTGGCGGTGCCGGTAGGGAAGGTCTGATGGCGGCTGCGGCAGACATCGCGGTGGCGGTGCTGGAGGATGATGCACACACCCGTGAGCGACTGTGTGAAAAGCTCACCGCGCTGGATGGATTTACCGTCAGTGCCGCCGTGGCCACGGTGGCCGCAGCACGTGAGGCGTTGTCGGATACGGTACCCGATGTGCTGCTGGTCGACCTTCAACTGCCGGATGGCAGTGGTCTGGAGATCATTCGTGAGCAGCACGACCTCAATCCAGAGCTGCCGATCCTGGTGATCTCGGTGTTCGGCGATGAGAAAAGTGTTATTCAGGCCATCGAGGCGGGTGCCCAGGGCTATCTGTTGAAGTCAGATACCAGCCTGGCCATCGAACAATGTCTGCAACAGCTGGTGCAGGGTGGCGCGCCCATCTCTGCGGGTATCGCGCGCCATCTGATCAAACGACTGCGCCCGGCTACGACCAGGGGTGAATCGATTCTCAGTGAACGCGAACTGGAGGTGCTGCAGCTGGCAGCCAAGGGTTACAGCTATCAGGACATCGCTGGTTTGCTGGAAGTGAAGGTCAGTACCATCAGCTCCTACACGCGGCGCATGTACCAGAAGCTGTCGGTTCATTCCAAGAGCGAAGCGGTCTTTGAGGGGCTGCGCATGGGTCTGGTAGACAAACCCAACGACGACGTTTAGCCCCTCTTTTTACAGTTCAGCCAGTTCGCAGTTCAGCCAGCCAGTTCAGTCAGTTCGTGCCAGGTCGCCTGGCAGTTTGGCTCCGCCACGCCAGAAGTGAAAGGCCGCCCACAGGTTTACAAAGCCCCAGGCAAACAGGCTGTAGCGCAGCGAGTTGTCGCCAAAGGAGTCAACCAGCATGTCCGACAGTATGCCTACCGCCGGTGGGCCGAAGACAAAGCCGATAAAGTTGATGATGAACAGCAGTATGGCAGCCGCCACTGCACGCATATGCACCGGCGCCAGACCCTGGGTCTGGGCGAAAGTGGTGCCCTGGTAAAAGTTGCCCAGCATGATGGGCAGACACAGCAGAATCAGCGCCAGCCACCAGCTGTCGACCAGAAACGCAGCCGCACCCACGGGCACGACGATCGCCAAAGCCAGGGCAACGACCCACAGGTACCAGCGGGTATCGCGGGCGCCGAATCGATCGGATAACCAGCCACCCATCACGATACCGAGCCCCCCCGGGATGCCCAGCACCAGACCCAGCCAGAAGCCGGCCTCGGTCAGACTCATGTTGTGGCTGCGCACAAAGAATGTCGGCGCCCAGGTGATCAGGCCATAGCCGACGAAAGCGGTCAGACCTGCGCCGGCGGCCATATGGACAAAGGAACCCCGCGCAAGCAGATAGCGGAATACCTGAATGATGGAGGGATGATCGTGCACGGCGTCGGCAGCGTGGCCATCGGCATGACCGCGCGGGGGTTCTTTCACGGTAAGAAACACCACCGCTGACAGAACCAGTCCGGGGATACCGACAATAAAGAAGGCCATACGCCAACCGAACGCATCGGCAATAGCGCCACCGGCGAACAGGCCGAACATGATGCCGATGGGAATACCCAGTGAGTAGATACCCAGCGCCGTTGCGCGTTCTTTAGCCGGGTAAAGGTCCGCCAGCATGGAGTGCGCCGACGGGCTGCAGCCTGCTTCGCCAATACCGACACCGATGCGCGCTACGGCCAGTTGCCAGAAATTCATCGCCAGGCCGGATAGGGCGGTCATGCCGCTCCAGATGGCCAGCGACAGACCGATCAGATTACGTCGGTTCCAGCGGTCTGCGATCAGCGCCAGCGGCATGCCTAATGTGGCGTAGAACACCGCAAAGGCCGTGCCGGATAACAAGCCCATGGCAAAGTCGGATACCCCCAGATCGGCCTTGATTGGCTCGATCAGGATGGACAGAATCTGTCGGTCGATGAAGTTGAAGGTATACACCACAACCAGCACGCCCAGCGTATAACGCTTGACGGTATCGCTGATCAGCGGGGTTGAGGCAGTAGACGTTGTATTGGTCGTGTTAGAAGAACTGGGTGCGCCGGGCATGTTAACTTTCTTTTTCTGGCCGGGGAGCCTTAAAGTCTAACCGAGTCCTTGTTGAACCGGTACGAAAATTTTTACAGGAGAGAGATACATGGTGGCACCGCTGGAAGGGATACGTGTGCTGGAAGTTGCCAGCTGGCTGGCCGCACCGAGTTGTGCAGCACTGATGGCGGATATGGGCGCCGAAGTGATCAAGGTGGAGCCACCCGGTGGCGATACCTATCGACGTATGTACGATGCGTTGTTGGGTGACAATTCAGTGCACCCCTGTTATCAGTTCGACAATCGCGGTAAGCGGGGCATCTGTATCAATCTGGAAGACCCAGCCGGCGTGCAGGCACTGAAAAAGCTGGCCACTGATGTGGATATCTTCCTCACCAACCTGACCCAGGACCGCCTGGAGCGCTATGGCCTGGCCGAACAGGACATCCGCCAGGTGGCACCGGATTGCATTTACGCCGTGCTGTCCGGTTACGGCACCGTGGGGCCGGACAGTGACCGCCAGGCTTTCGATCAGACGGCGTTCTGGGCGCGCAGCGGCGCCATGTCGGTATTCGGTGATCGCGAAGACGGTCCGCTCATCTCCCGAGGGGGCTATGGCGATCGCACCACTGCCCTGAACATGCTCAGTGCAATCCTCGCTGCCATGCGGGTCAAAGATCGCACCGGCGAAGGCCAGTATGTAGAAGTGACTTTGCAGCGCACGGGTATCTGGTCATTGGCCAGTGATGTCTGCACCGCCTTGTTCGATCGTGTCCAACCGGACAAGACCAGCCGCGCTTTGCCGCCCAACCCGATCTGGAACTGCTACAAAACCCGCGATGAGCGCTGGATTCTGCTGGTGATGCCGATGCCAACCGCCTACTGGCCGAAATTCTGTGAAATGGTCGAAAGACCGGATTGGGCTGCCGATGAACGCTTCCAGACGGTACTGGGTCTGATGGAACATAACCACGAAATCATGCCTGAGGTGGCGGCCATCTTTGCCGGCGAAGACCTGGCGTACTGGCGCACCAGGCTTGATGCGACCGGCCTGATCTGGGAACCGGTTGCCCAACTGCCGGAGGTGGTCGAAGATCCAGCCCTGCGTGAACGGGGTGCCTTTTCCTTTGTGGTGCACGAGCGCGCCGGGGCTATGGAGATTGTGTCAGCCCCGTTTCATATACGTGATGCCGATATTGAAGTGCGTGGACCGGCACCCGATGCCGGACAACACACCCGAGAAGTGCTGCTCGAGCAAGGGTTGTCGGCCGCGGAAGTAGATGCCCTCTTTAGCAGCGGAGCGGTCAAGTAGCACGTTGGCAGGCATGTTTTTCGCGCTGAGGGCGCGCTGCAGGTAAAACGCTATTCGTTCTGGGCTTGCTGTGTCTGCATCAATTCGGCACGTAGCGGCACGGCTTCGTGCGCGGTTTCGATCACATAGGCCTGTATCGCCCGGGCATCGTCCTGGTCCAGCTGGTGGGCAAAACTGATCATGCCTTTGTTGCGCCGCGCGCCACCCAGCACGATGGCATCCCACGCCGCGTGGCTGGCAGGCTCAATATGCGCAAGGTTAGGCACCACGCCGCCGTCCGCCGGTCCCAGTGAGTGGCAGAAAACACAATGGCGGCGGTACAGCGCTTCGCCGTGTTCCAGCACGGCGGTGTCGGTGGTGATGCGCGGCGGAGGCGCATGTACTGGTGGCAGCTCAGGTGCGGGTGGCAATAGCGTTGTACCGCCCAGCTTGTAGACCAGAATGCGACCAGTAGCGGCAATGTTCCGGGTGGCACAGGGCACCCGGCCGTATAACCCCTCGGCACCACCCCAGCCCGCCACAAAGGCGATGTATTGCTCACCGTCCACCGCGTAGCTGATGGGTGCGGCAATGGTGTGCATCTGAGTTTCGGTTTGCCATAGCCGTTCACCGTTTTCGGCGTCGTAGGCCGAAAACGTACAATCGGTACCCGGTTGCAGCACCAGACCGCCTGCCGTGGCCAGTACGCCGGATGCCCCCGGACGCTGGTGATCCACGATCCAACGGGGTTGCTGCTGGATCGGATCCCAGGCCACCAGTTTGGTGGTCACCTGATAGTCGTCTTCCAGCTCTTCGGTGTATTTGAAGTCAATGGCCGTATTCCAGGTGTCCGGGTTGTGTTCGAAATTGCGCTCCTGGGCGTAAACCATGCGATTGTCCACGGTGGGGATGTACACCAGCTGGGTCTGGGGGCTGTAGGCCATGGGGTGCCAGTTGTGGCCGCCAGCCGGGCCGGGATGCACCTCGCGCGGGTCTTCCACATAGTTGGCACTGGGGTCTTCCACCGGTCGGCCGGTTTCAGGATCAACGTGCGAGGCCCAGGTAATGGGTACAAAGGTCTCAGCCGAAATAAATTCCCCCGTGCGCCGGTCGAGCACGTAGAAAAAGCCATTTTTGGGTGCCTGCATGATCACGTGGCGCTGCTCGCCGTTGATCTCCAGGTCAGCCAGAATCATCTGCTGTACCGCGGTGTAGTCCCAGTTGTCGCCCGGCGTCGTCTGATAGTGCCAGGCCAGACGACCAGTGTCCGGGTTGAGGGCGATGATAGAGGCCAGGTACAGGTTATCGCCACCGCCGGGGCTGCGCGTGTAGCGGCTCCAGGGTGCGCCGTTACCCACACCGACATACAAGAGGTTCAGTTCGGGATCGTAGGCCATGGCATCCCAGGCTGTGCCACCGCCACCAACTTCCCACCATTTGCCGCCCCGCCAGGTTTTTGCCGCGGCCTCCAGTTCCGGATGTTCAAAGGGTTCCGCGGGATTGCCCGGCACGGTGTAGAAGCGCCACACCTGTTCACCGCTGGCTGCGTCATAGGCGGTGACATAGCCACGCACCCCCAGTTCAGCGCCACCGTTGCCGATGATGACCTTGCCGCCCACCACGCGGGGTGCGCCGGTGATCGTATAAGGTTTAGCAGGATCAGTGGTCTGCTGTGACCAGCGTTCTTCGCCGTTGGCGGCATTGAGTGCGACCAGGCGACCGTCCAACACGCCGACAAACACAGAGTCACCCCACACCGCGACGCCGCGATTGACCACATCGCAGCACGCATTCCAGCCGTACTCCGGCTCTACTTGGGGGTCGTAAGTCCACAGGTGTTCGCCGCTGGCGGCGTTGTGGGCGTAGACCACGCTCCAGGTACCGGTGGTGTACATCACGCCATCAACAACGATGGGTGTCGCCTCCAGTCCGCGCGTGGTGCCGGTGTCCCAGTACCAGGCCAGGCCCAGCTGGTTGACGGATTCGCGATTGATCTGGGTCAGCGGGCTGTAGCGCTGTTCGTCGTAGGTTCGACCGTGGGTCAGCCAGTTGTGCGTTTCGCTGTCTGCCGCGATCAGCCGTTCGTCCGTTACCCCGCCTACCTGAACACTTTCCTCATTGGCTGCAGGTGCGGCTGCGGAAGGCGCTGTTGCCTCTTCGGCCGGGCTGCAACCCCAGATGCAGATCAATAAGAACCCGATCAACACAGTTCGCATGATGTCCCCCTCACAATGCTGGGGTTAGCTTAATGTGGTTGTGGGTGAGAGTACACTTGACCAGATGGCCGTCTATCGGCCGATGCCAGATTCAATTTTCCGGCATGATCGGCGTGGGCAACTGATCCAGGACATCCAGACCCAGCAGGCCGTCTGCCTGGCTCAGCGCATCGGTCAGCGCCACCACCGCTACATCGGTGAGCGACAGGGGGCCTGCGTCCAGCTGGTCCACCCGGTAGATGGGCAGCTGAATCATGCCGTTGGCGGTCTGTACGTTGACCATATGCGGCGTACGACGCGCGCCCAGCTCACGCAGTTTGTCCAGCGAGATCGCGCTCACAGTGGCACCGGTATCCAGCAGCATATTCAGGGTGCCCACATTGTGGGCGGTGGTGATGTGTACGTCGGCGAACATGGCGCCCCCCTTGCGTCGCACAGCCAGGCGGGTTGCGTGGCGCTCAAGCTGTTGGGCGACCTGGTCCCACTCTTCCTGACTGATGCCCACCAGCCCGGTTTCATCAAACAAGCGCTGGGCTTTCTGATCTTCGCCCGCTGCCAGATACCACTGCACCAGATGCCAGCGATGGCGGTCGTGGCTGGGTTCCAGTGTCTGCAGATCAGAAAAGAAGTTGATCGCAGCGGCAGTATTGTTGCTGTCTTCGAAGTCGCTGTTGGCCGCAGCAATCAGTTCATCCATGGTCTGCCGGGCCTGCTGCAGATCATTGCTCTCCAGACTCAAGGAACGGATCGCCAGCAGTTCGGCAATGGCCGCGCGTGGCTGTCCGGTGTCTGCCAGCAGTTCAGCGAGTTTGAACCGCAGCTCGATGTTCGAGGGTTCCGCGGCGATCATCTGCTTGAGCTGATCGATGGCTGCAAACAGACGCTTGCCCAGCAGCAGTTGCGCCAGGATGTCCTGTTGCGAGAGTTCGCGGGCTGGCGTTGGTTGGAATTCACGTTGCTGCTCGATCACGGGCTGATCGGCCGCCACTGATGCGCTGGGCACTTCAGTGCCACGGCTGTACACGCCCAGGTAGTAAGCGAGGGCTACACTAGCCAGCCAGCAAACAAGGATTGTAATGGTGCGTAGCGACATAGCCTCACCCCTATGTGATGTTCAACCGGCCATGCGATCGATGAGTATTTCCACCAGTGCTGCACCCACCCAGGCCAGTGGCGCGATTATCGCGTAGCCAAGAATTTTTGTAACCAGAGGTGCATTAAAGGGCCAGTTTGATAAGTGTTTGATCCGTTCAGCATGGGCCTTCAGAAGTTCGAGGTCTGCTATGTTGTTGTGGTCGGTCGCCTGCACGTGTGCGTCTATCTCTGTCAAGCGCTGCACTTTGTGTGCCTTGATATTTTGGTGGAGTCCTAACAAAGGTAGGATCAGTAAGGCAATTGCGCTGGGGACCCCCACGTACACGCCGGCTTCATAATTTACCCAGCGAAACTCAGCATCCAACGATTGCAGCGACATGAAGGACATGGCACCCGCCACGATCAGCACATCTTTGGCAGCAAGATTGGCCAGCGGGTGACCGGATTCAGCTTTGTACAAATTGATTTTCAGATAGCGACCAAAGCGGGATAACGCCAGGCTGACGGGAACTCGCCACCCCATTAATAGCCCAATCATGCTCCAGAGTATGCAGTTGCCTGCGATGATGGTGAGGTCCAAAGCGGCAAAGTCGGCCCCATCCAGGATAGCGCTGAGCGCTTGATTGTTCTGGTAAAGGCCAAAGCAGGCAGAGAGAACCACGACCGTCAATGCGGCAGGCAGAAGATTATTCGCACGGTGGCGCAATGCCGTGGCTGTTGCATCATCGCTGTCCGGTTGCAGCTCAGTGATGAGATCGAGGGTGCAGCGATGCAGATAGAACAAACTGCCCAGGAGGAAAGGTGGTAGCGTGGCAAGCATAGTCAGGGTGCCCAGCAGGTGTGGGGTCAAAAACTGCAGCAACATTTTGTCATCGCTGTAGAAAAACATGGTCGTTGCCAGTGAGGCCAGGATGGCAAACAGCGCCAGGGGCATCTGCCAGGTACGAGGACTTATCGCGGCTAGAAATTTTAGAGGTATGTCCTTCATTCTATATTCAAGGGTGGTGGCAGTTGGACGCGCGCATCTAATCCTAACAATCCAATGAAGATTGGCTACGCCTGAGCGAATTCATAACTGTTCGCTCTCTGTCCCAACCACCAATAAATCTGCGCAGAGGCACTTCCATGTGATTGACAGTCGCCTGATGGGTAGCGAAAATGCGCGTCCTCTGGCAATTTGCCAGGCTAAGTTCATTATGGCTACGTAGCTCAGCTGGTTAGAGCACAGCATTCATAATGCTGGGGTCGGTGGTTCAAGTCCACCCGTAGCTACCAATCAAATCAGGTGCTTTCTCGGCACAAAGGCTTGCTCACCGCGACTAGTGAATGTTGCGATACCTATCCCCAGATCCAAATCGCTATCAAGATCGAAATCTCAGAGCCGAATTCGAACACCCGCGTTAGCCACGAACCCCTCCAGCGGCGCCCAAGCGTCAACCGTCCAGCGCCCATCAGGCGTTCGATTCGGACGAACCAGCACGTCTTCACGCGTCTGACGCACGTTAAGCAGGTTCTCTAGATTGAGGAAGAAACTGTATCGGCCTCGAATAATCTCCCCGAGCAAACCTACCTCAAAGTACGGATCACTCTCCATACGGTAGGGATTGTCTTCAAGAGACTGGGTACCTGTGTAGTAGACCTCGAAGCCAGTTCGGCCTTTTTCCTCTACCTCCCAGATCGCGACCAACCCTGCGGAGTGACGCGGCGTGAGCGGTACAGTCCGCCGGCCCACATCATTTTCATCTGGCTCGCTGGCATCTGTGTAAAGGTAGCTTGCAGTGACAACCAGGTCATCGAGCCGCCAGCGCATCAGCGCTTCTATACCACGGGTACACGTAACCCCGTCGACATTAACCATCTGAACACGGTCTGCGGCCAACGTCTCCAGTCGAACCGCATCATCAATATTCGACCCAAAAAACGTCAGACCCGTTTCAAGATTGCCTGCTGAATAGCTGACATCAATTGATGCGGTCTCGGCCGTTTCGGCCTTCAAGTTGGCAAGTGGTTGCAAACGCGAGAGTCCTGCCGCTTCTGTTTCCTCAAGAAAAGGCGTTGGGGTAAAAAAACCTCTACCCCACGAACCTCGAATCGTCCATGCACCTTCTCGGAACAACAACGCCATCCGAGGGCTTAGTTCTCCGCCGTATTCACTATGGTCATCCCACCGAACGCTCAACGCGCCTGTTAAACGTTCACCAAGATCCTGGTCAAAGTGGGCAAATGCAGCCGGTGATTCATACTTGTAATCATGAAGCGAAAAAGTGTCCGAGTCGTATTCATCTGATTGGAAGGCTACGACTGCTACCCATGAAGCATTGGGTAAGTCACCCGAAAGAGACGCTTCGGTGAGATTCGTCTGATGACGATCTTCCTCCAGAAGATCGCCAAACAGATGATCATGTTGTTGCCGCACAGCGGAAGCGCGAACCTGAGTAGATAGTTGATCATTGATAGGATGCTGTAACACGAAGCCACCATCGAGACGGTCAGTATCCTGGTTTTGTGGAAATGGGTTGCCATCCGGTACTACGTTTCCACTCAGCGTATCTCCTTGCCGACCTTCGTCCATCACACCGACCGTTAAGTAAAGGTTGATTGGCGGCCACCAGCAACGATCCACACCCGCATGCCATGGATGCGTATGCGTTGGCTGATCGTGAACGCGGCGACGGGCGATCCCGGAGAGACGATACATCTCCCGCGCCTCGGCGAGTACCTTTAATCCGAAGTAGGGCGGTGATCAAGCTATTTAGTCCCTTGTACGCTTGCAGGGCAGATACGATATCCTCGGGTTCCGTTAAGCGTGCAAAGAATTGGCTCGAGTTGTTCAACGCAGACACGCCGTCCCTCACTATCGAACCTCCTACATCGGTTCGACCTTTGCGCACGGCGTACGTGTTGCCGAAACAATTCTCCCCAGACCACACCATCTATCGGCCTGATGATTCAGTGGCACCTTCTCGTCTAGCATCAGCGATGATATTTAAGCCGCCACGCATAACTACAAAGATGATGATCGCTCCCACCGCTAAATCTGGCCAACGACTATCTAACGTGGCCACCAAGACACCGGATAGGATCACACCACAGTTTGCTATGACATCGTTCTTGGAAAACACCCAACTGGCGCGCATGTGCACTTCCCCATCGCGGTGTTTTGCAAGCAATGCCAAGCAAATAACATTCGCAACTAAAGCAATGGCGCTGACGCCAATCATATAGAGCGCTTCAGGCTCGCTACCCCAGATTATTCTGCGTAGGATTTCACCGGCCACACCAAACGCGAGTGCTATTTGGAAAAACCCGCTCAGCAGCGCTGCACGTGTCTTAACCGTAGTCGCTCTGCCCACTGCGTACAGGCTGATGGCGTAAACGGTGGCGTCCGCCAGCATATCCAACGAATCAGCAATCAGTCCTGTCGATTGGGCAATGATACCGAGTACAAACTCTACAACGAACATCGATGCATTGATCGCTAAAACAACCCATAGCATTCGGGCTTGTTCTTTTGACTCGATTTCTACGTCGCAACAATCGTCAGTCATAGTTTTATTCCGATGGGGTCAGGTGTTTTTGCCGTGCACTCACGGAATCAGTCCGTTATCTCGATAGCGGCCTGAACGTCGCTTACGTAGATCCAGCCTGCGGACGCCTGACCGGTCTTGCCGTGTCTACGAATGATCTCAGTTGCCTTGGTGGTCTCAGCTTCGGTTTCGCAGACAAGCTCAAGTTTCACTTCTGTCACCACTTGCTGACCAATCTCGACGGAGTATTGTTGCTCCTTGCTGTCCAAAGCTTTCAGTAATCCTTGCACATCAATAACCGTCAGGTTTTTAAATCCCGCGCTAGTCAACTCACTGACAACATCAACAACGCGGCTTCGATGTATGTAGGCTTTGATTTCCCTCAAACTCACAACAGATCCTCCTTTCGTGATTCGACCCACTCGTAGATGGCTGGTAACAAGACCAGTGTGAGAAATGTGGAAGTGAACAAGCCCCCAATGACGACAGACGCCAAGGGCCGCTGCGTCTCCGCGCCGACACCCGTGGACAGCAGAAGGGGCATGATAGCCAGAATCGTCGTGAATGCGGTCATCAGGACCGGCCGGAGTCTCGGCACGCAGGCCTGGCGTACCGCATCTGACAATGCAAGCCCCTTTGCTCGCAGCTCATTCATGTAGGAAACGAGTACGACGCCATTGAGCATCGCGACCCCAAACACGGCAATAAAACCAACCGCGGAGGGTACGGAAACGTACTGTCCGCTGATCGCTAACGCGACAATGCCACCAATTGTCGCAAACGGTACGTTGGCGATGATCATGGTGGCGAACTTCGCCGAGTTAAAAGCTGTGTAGAGCAATAAGAAAATGAAGAAGATCGTTACCGGCACGATAAGGGAAAGGCGAGTCAACGCACGCTGTTGATTTTCGAACGCGCCGCCCCACTCAAACCAGTAACCAGCCGGTATGTCCAGCTCGGCTTCAAAGCGCTGCTCGACCGCTTCGACAAATCCGTCGACGTCGCGCCCTACAACGTCCATCTGGATCACGGCATAGCGCTGCAGCTGCTCGCGCCGTACAAACGAGAAGCCTTCGGTCACATCTATATCGGCCACTTTGGACAGTAACACGATCGCGCCGTCATCGGTCCGTAGTGGAATATTGCCAATCGCTTCGACGTCTACTTTAGCTTTCGAGTGCAAGCCCGCAGTGATATCGAATCGACGGACACCATCAATCAAGGTACTCACAGCCTCATTGCCGATACCGTTGCGCACCAGTGTGAGAACATCTTCTGCGTTCAGCCCGTAGCGTGACAACTGGCTGCGGTTAACCTCTATGCGAATCTGAGGCTTTCCGAGGTTGGCCTCAAGGGACAGATCTTCGACTCCAGGCACCTCGCTGATCACGCTCTTGATCCGTTGGCTCAGACGGTCGAGGCCGCCGAGATCGGGGCCGTATACCTTAACGGCTAGCGTTGCTCTCACCCCGGAAATCAGTTCTTCAACCCGCATTTGAATAGGTTGTGTGAAGGCCACCACGGATGCGGGCGCGACTTGCTTCAAACTCGCCTCCATGTCTTCACGTAGGTCGTCAAAGTCGCGCTCTGTGGGCCAATCCTCATACGGCAGCAGTTCTGTGTACACCTCCATGGAATTCACGTCGGCGATCTCCCCCTTTTCAGCTCGGCCGATCATCGCCACACTGGTCATGACTTCAGGAAACTCGTTGAGCGCTGCCGAGGCCTTTTTCGACAAGGCAATGGATTCTTCCAATGACGTTGAAGGTATTGATGCGATGCGCCAGATGATTGCCCCCTCTTGCATCGTGGGCATAAATTCTTTGCCGAGGAACGGAAAGATGGCCAAGCTCGCAAGGAGCAACGCTGCCGCGGTGCCGATGAGTTTTCTCTTGTTTCCCAATGCCCAGTCTAACAATGGTATATAACCGCGTTTGAGCCAGCTGACCAAACGCGTATCACGCTCCTCGTGGGGCTTCAGGAGCAAGGCAGCCAGAACAGGAATCAGGGTCAACGTCAGCAACAAGGAACCAGCCATGGCAAAACTGATGTTGAAGGCCATCGGCTTGAAGAGCTTGCCCTCGAGACCTTCGAGAGAGAACAGCGGCAAGAAAACGACGATGATGATGATGATGGCAAACGCGACCGGATTGGCGACCTCACGAGCGGCAGCCAGCACGGCCTCGACGCGATTGACCTCTCGACCCTCGGCTTGACGCTCGGCCATGATGCGAAATGAATTCTCTGTGATCACGACCGCACCATCAACCACCATGCCGATACCAATGGCGAGACCCGCCAACGACATGAGATTGGCCGACAGACCCACTTGATCCATAAAAATAAACGCAATCAACATCGCCATCGGCAACGCAGCAATGACGACTACGGCAGAGCGCAATTCTCCTAGAAACAAAAACAACACGATCGCCACAAGAATCGCGCCCTGGATCAGCGCGGTAACCGCAGTGCTGACAGCTTTGTCCACCAGATCAGTACGGTCATAAACCGGGCGTAGTTGCATGGACTGCGGGAGTATGGTCGATGCAGTCGCGATCTTCTCTTTGACGGCATCGACCACGTTGGCGGCATTTTCACCGATGCGGGCGAGCGCCATGCCCAATACGACCTCCTCGCCGTCGCGCGTCACCGCGCCAAAACGCAAAGCCGGGGCCTCTTTGATTTCAGCAATGTCGCGCAGTCGCACCGGAACGCCGTCCACCGCTTTCAGCACGATCTCGCCTATATCGTCTGTGTTTCTCACCAAGCCCAACCCGCGCACCAAATACTGCTCGGGCCCCAGGTTGATGTATTGGCCACCGACCTGACCATTATTGACCTCGATGGCCGCAAGTACCGTGCGATAGTCCAAGTCGTAGGCGATCAGTTGACGTGGATCGATCTGAACCTGGTATTGGCGTTCCTGCCCACCCCACGACATGACGTCATCAACACCGGGGACGGTGCGCAACACCAAGCGGACCGACCAATCCTGCACGGTTCTAAGGTCCATGTCCGATGTCGCTGATTTCATCGCTTCATCGGTTCGTTCAATGGTGTACCAGAACACCTGGCCGAGTGCGGACGTATTGGGTCCCATCTCGGGCGTGCCGTAGCCCTCGGGTATTCGCTCACCGACCTCTTGAAGTCGCTCCATGACCAGCCGACGGGCGAAGTAGATGTCCATATCGTCGTCAAAGTAGACAGAGACATAAGACAGGCCAAACAGGCTGACCGAGCGAATTTGTTGCACGCCAGGCAGTCCCGCCATGCCGGATTCGACGGGGAACGTCAGCAACTGTTCAACCGCCTCGGCCGCGAGTCCAGGGGATTCAGTATAAATATTGACCTGAATCGGTGTGAGGTCGGGAAACGCATCAATCGGCACCGTGTTAATTGCACGCCAACCTAAGAAAGCAATCAGCCCGAAGGCAACCAGCGTTAACAGTTTGTAACGCAACGAGACTTCGACGAGGGCGTTGAGCATTAAAGTATCCTAATCAGTATCGCCGATTTGCGATTTCAGGAGCAGCGACTTCAGTTGGAAAACACCCGTGACCGCAATTGTATCTTCCTCGTCCACGCCGGTTGTGATGGCGGTAAACCCATCTGCTTTGAGGCCCGTTGCAACCGGTTGTGGCTCAAATTCATTGCCCTCGATCTTGAATACCATCGGTGTGCCCTGGATCATCATGATAGCCGCATCCGGAACTGCGAGATTGGGTAAGCCTTGGCCGGTGCGCACTGCGATGTTGACGAATTGCCCTGGAAAGAGTGTTCGTGTTTCTTGAACCTCGATACGCACATCAAGCGTGCGGGTGGCTTCATCGAGATGTGGTGCTCGCTGCACGACCGTGCCTGATATCCACGTTTCATCGTCGGCGGTCACGCGTACGATGTCGCCGACCGCAATCGCTGCCGCGAGTTCTGGGGCGACCCGCGCCTCAACCCACAATGCTGTTAAATCGCTCAATTCCATCAACAACTGACCAGCGTCGACAACTTCACCGAGTACAAATGCATCGCGAATGACCACACCCGATTGTTGTGAATGAAGCGTGTACTCACCCGTCGCTTCGCTCACATCCGCTTTTGCAAGCAACCGCTCCAGTTCTTGACGAGGCATGCCGTACGCCAGTGCTTTGGCATAGGCACGTTGCCGTGCTACTTCCGCTTCAATGTAACGAGATTCAGAAACCACATCACGTCCTAGGTTTTTGACCCGACGCCATTCACGATCGTTGACCAGCAAATCTCCGACCGCATCTGCCATATCCACACTGGATAAGGTGACCAACGGTTGGCCGGTCTCGACGGTATTGCCCATACGAGCATGCCGGGCGATCACTTGCGCATTGATACGGGATGCAATCTGGCTGGTTGCGTACGTGTTCAACATCACCTCTCCAGTTGCGGTGACCTCAGGGTAGAGTGTTCGCTTGCTCACTCGGGCGATATCAATACCAAGTTCTTGACGCTCATCAGCAGAGAAAATCAGTTCTACCGCTTCCTCTTCCTCCTCTTCATCAGCGTGCACCCCAGAGGTCAGGACCAGCAGCGACAGTAGGACTGCCTGGGTGACTTTTCTCATCACAATGTTCTCCATCAAACTAACGTGAGACACCGAATCCAGCCCATGTATCGACTTGTCCGCTGACGGCTAACCATGCGACCCAGGCTTCCCACACCACACCACGTTGTGTGCTGGCAGTTGCACGGGTGTCCAGTGTTTGCTGCAACTGCACCAGATAATCGGTGGTGTTTAACTCTCCAGCGCGCCACAGTCGTTCTAACGTTTCAGTCTGGCTGCTGAGGCTTCCTGCCCCCATATGTAGCCACTCATTCCACGCGGTACGTGCCAGCTCGTAGCGCTGTTGCGCCGCGATCAGCTCAGCGCGCAATTGCCGATAGTCATTGGCCGCCAACTGATCCAGTGCCCGAAGGTCTGCATCTGCAGCGTCGACCTCGGCGCGAAAATTGTTGCGCACCGGGATTGGCATCGAAAAGCGAATACCTACTAAGCTCTCATCGCCTTCGCGACCCGCGAATAAACCCACCGTCGGATCGGGACGCCGCTCCCGACGTCGTAGATCCACAACAGCCTGCGCAGCTGACACCTGGGCTCGCGCTGCGCGTATGCTGGGTAAATCAGCGAGCAACGCATTCACAGCCAGCCCATTTAGACTGACGGGTGCGTACGTCTTTGGTAAGGCCGGATAGGCTGGTAGATCCCCCCCAGCCACTCGGGCGAGAGATTGGTTTGCAGTGACTTGCTCAGTTGCCGCCTGTGATCGAAGTAAGGCTGCCTCTGCGTATGCCAAGCGTGCCAGTTCGAGCTCAACTTGACTCAAATCACCCGCTTCACGTCGTTCAATTGCCAGTGTCCTGAGACGCTCAATCAACGCTCTGCGTTCATCGGCGATGCGTAGCTGCTCTGCTGCCACATCGACCCTGCCAAGCGCGCTCAAGAGCTCTGCCAGAACACTTTGGCGAATCAGTGTGAGCGACTCAATCGCGGTCTGAGTCTCGAACGAGGCGGCTCTTTGTCGCGCTTTGCGTTTACCGCCAAGATCAATCGTCTGGTTGATACCGATGCTGCGGGTTCGTTCTTCCGCGTCTTCGTATTCAGCATCGATTTCTGGGTTGTATAGTGCCCGGCCTGCGCCCTGCTCACGCGCACGCGCAGCGTCGAGCTCAGCTTGCGCGGACTGAACGCGTGGATGGGCCTGTAAGATTCGGCTAGCGAATGCCGTGAGAGATTGCGGCGCGGTGTTCGCTGTTTCGGCAACCGCCAAGTTTGAAGCTACTAACCCGCTGGCGAAGTAAAACAAAACCCCCCACGCGATGTGAGCAGACAACGGTTTTTTGTGCGACATTTTGTGCGACATCCAGGTGAACTCCTTACGCGAGGGACGGTTACTCAAGAGCACCGTTACTGACTGCACGATTCTCAAGCGTCATCCGGCTTCGGTCTTCAGTTCATCGGTCAGCACCCCAACACGACACCGGCCATCTTCTCGATGACTTAGTCGTTTTCTAAAACGTTTTAGATCGTCTCTATATACACGTTTGGGATCCGGCAAGTCTTCGATTACCCTAAACAGTGCAAGAAGGTGATTGGAGTTCAACACGAGTCGGTGATAAATCCACCGCCCTTCTTTCTCGATTTCGAGGATCCCCGTTTGGCGTAGGATTTTTAGGTGACGTGAGAGTTTGTATTGTGGCTCAAGAAGACTGTCGACCATCTCACACAAACACGCCTCTTCCTGACTTGTTTGTAGTAAACGTACTACCCGTAGTCGCGTTGCATCACTGAGCGCCTGAAACACACTTTCTATTGAGACTTCTAGAATCTGCATGATTGCATTATAGTGCAAGTATGTATCGATGCAACCAACGGATGCCGATTCCAGCGACTTAGGATTACTCTCTTCAACGACATGAAAAATAGTACAAACACGCTTCTTGTCGCACGCTTACTCGTGACCATACTCATCTTCAGTGCAGGTGTTGCACGGGCGGATGTGCCTCAGCTGATGCAGTTGGTGGATTACATCGGTGCCGATTACGCAGACGCTGTTCTTGATGGAATCGTCATTAACGAGGACGAGTACCGGGAAATGTCGGAATTTTCTCGCTCGATTCAGGCGCTCGTAGACACCCTACCCGAGGGACAACCCCGTGATCAGCTAACGATACACGCCAAAGAATTGATCTCCGAAGTGGATCAGAAAGTATCACCTGAGGAAGTTCGCATGTTGATCACCAGTATGCGCCAAATCATCGTAAGTAACTTCGCTGGCATCAGCGTACCGCGATCACCTCCGGACTTAGCACGCGGAGCAGACCTATACGCTGAGCAGTGTGCGGGTTGCCACGGTAAGACGGGTGATGGCCGAGGCCCCCTCGCGCAAAACCTCGAGCCGCCCCCGATAAATTTTCTCGATCCAGAGCGTGCATCACAACGATCGTTATACGGCCTCTACAACACAATTACTTTAGGTGTAGCTGACACGTCTATGCGGCCGTACACGGAAATGACGAACAACGATCGATGGGCATTGGCGTTTTATACCGGCGCGTTGGCCCATCCGAGGGAATCAACCGATACTAGCCAGTTACTACGTAACCCATCTCTTGAACCGCTAACAGAATTGCGTACGTTTATTACGAGTACACCCTCTGAGGTGGCCGATACCAAAGGTGACGAGGGTCTACGGCTAATGACGCTGCTTCGCTCAGAGCCCGCACTGTTATTCGGTCGCCAGATGCCGCTTGCCGTTTCAAGACAGCACCTTGACGATGTGATGAGCGCATACAGCGCGGGTGATCCACAAAAAGCGTATCGGTCAGCCGTTGCCGCTTACTTAGATGGTTTTGAGTTGGTCGAACAGGCGTTAGATGTCGTTGACTCGGAGTTACGCTTGAACATCGAGCACACGATGACTCGTCTTCGTAGCCGGATCCGAGAGAACGTCACCCCTATCGAGCTGGAGGCGGACATCAGTGCCATCCAACAGCAATTAGACCATGCACAAGAACGCTTAGATGGAGACAACCTATCGCCAGCGGCGGCTTTCAGTGGCGCGTTCCTAATCTTAATACGTGAGGGTGTCGAAGCGCTCCTCCTCGTCGCGGCGTTTGCGGCCTTTCTCGTTAAGACTGGGCATCGCAGCAATCTGCGCTACGTGCACATCGGCTGGGTCAGTGCGCTGTTCGCAGGCGCTCTCACCTGGTGGATATCCGCGTCTTTATTCCAGATCAGTGGAGCAAGCCGCGAAACCACAGAAGGCCTGGCGGCGCTCTTTGCGGCTGGGGTATTGTTTTTCGTTGGGTTCTGGCTACACAGTAAGTCCAGTAGTGGCCAATGGCAGCAATTTATCGAATCGCAGATACAGAGTAATCTCAAGCGCGGCACTCTCTGGGGTCTTGCGGGTCTTTCGTTCGTCGCGGTTTATCGGGAAGTGTTCGAGACCATATTGTTTTACCAAGCTTTGTGGGCTCAAACCGACGATGATTCCAGAAACGCTGTCGTGGCTGGTTTTGTTAGTGGTTCCGGCGCTTTATTGGTAATTGCCTTTGTCGTTCTCCGCGCGAGTAGACGTTTGCCATTACGCCAGTTCTTTGGCGCAACCAGCGTACTTATGTTGATACTGGCCGTAGTTTTCGCTGGGAAAGGTGTCATGGCCTTGCAGGAAGCAGGTTATCTATCGATGACAGCCATCGCATTTCCAGAGGTCGCACTGCTTGGGCTGTACCCATACCTCGAAGGCCTGATCCTCCAGTCATGTCTGGTGGTCATAGGTCTGTGGTTATGGTTTAAACCGCCCGGGAGGCAGCAATGACAACGACATTATGGGTTGTCGTAGCTGTGTCGCTCGCTTGGCTTGTGGGTCGTCGGGATCAGTTGCACCCGCAACCACCACCACCACCACCGGTGGCACCACGAGCGCCCTCACGCGCCTCAAGAACATGATCCATATACGCCGCAGCGATGGGGTCACGTTGCCATTGCATAATCGGGTCGGATAGATTATTTCTTTCGAACGGAGCGACCCAGGGTTCTAGTTTCCACCCACCGTCGCCAAGGGCAGAGCAGCCCGACAGAACCACCGTTGTGGTTAAAACGCAAATCACTTTTCTCATAGCATCGACCTACAAGCATTCCTGTTCGTCGAAGGATACCCATTTACTGAGTCAATTCTGAGATCCAAGGCACACGAAAAGTATCTGAAGGTGATTCGGTTTGCCAACAGGTGAACGTCTGAATCTTAAGAACTGATCGGGTCTAATCGAAAGTCAGATCGGCGGATCGCCGCTGGGGTCTCGCGGGCGTGCTGAGAATCCTGCTAAAGCAATGAGCATCAATTCGACTATCATTGCCACGAAGATCCAATGTTCGATGCTCACGATTGTATCCTCCTGACTAGTGGGGGCCCAGACGATCGCGCTCACAACAGTCGCTCATCGCATCGGCATGTTCCATCTCAAGTGTCGAATGTCGCACATCCAACTGATTGCGCAAGCTTTCCTTGATCTGTTGTTTGATCATTTCTGTCTCCCGCATATCGTGGGTATCCACAACGATGTGGGCTTCCAAGGATTGTGAACGCTCATCCATCGCCCATAAGTGGACGTGGTGAACTGATCGAACACCCGGCAAGTCGAGGATCACCTTAATGGCCTCTTCAAAATCACCATCCTTGAGCGATCCACTCATCAATATTCGAATTGCGCCGCCGATCTCCATCGCACCGTGGTACAGCACATAGCTGGCGATCAGCAAAGTGATCAACGCATCAATGATGGTCCACTCGAACAGAATGATCAGGCTACCGCCGATGATCACACCCACCGACGCCAATGCATCGGACACGTTGTGAATAAAAGCGGCACGCACGTTCATGCTTTCTTTAGATAAGGAATAAGTTAGCATCGCTGTAGCAATATCAATTACGAGTGCGATCCCAGCCACGATAACCACGATCCAACCCGCGATAGGCTCGGGGGAGAACATCCGAAAGATCGCTTCATAGATCAGGTAGATGCCGATCAGGATAAGCGTTGTAAAGTTAAACAGTGCACCGACGATTTCGGCACGCCCATAACCGAATGTCATCACGTCATCGGCAGGGCGGCGCGACATCTTGCGTGCGACCAGAGCCACCATGAGCGATCCCGCGTCACTTAAGTTGTGGATGGCGTCGGCGATAAGCGCAAGACTCCCAGACACAACGCCACCGATAATTTGAAACACCGTCAGCAACACATTGACGACCACCGCAAGGAGCAAGCGTCCGCCTTGGAGATCGTCGTGGTGTTGATGGTTATGTGCCAAAGCCCTTCCTCATCTCATCTGGTTAATCATATGCCTTTTACTAACATATGAATATTTATTTATACGTTAATATGAGTTTGAGGGGTCGTCAAGTTTGTCCTTAACCCATGGGGCGCCACGACCGCGAAAGGGTCGAGAACCGCCAAACAGCGGTTAGCGTTGCGTAACAACTTGGTAGAGACCTGCTCAACTGCGTTGTTGATTTGCCACTTTACACCGCTAGCGTGATGTCAGAAACGAACTGAGACTGAGCCAGTTTCCGCGCCAGGTTGGATTCAAACTCTGCCCGGGTGGCGCGTCTTCAGATTCGAGGCGATAAAACAACGTCACGCCCAGCGCCGATTATTTCCAGTTGGCGTTACCAAGCCACGGGCCGAATATTCGCATCACTCTAAGTAGCGGTCGATCTGCCAGTGGTGGACCATCTGCCGGTTGTTGAGTGGTTGGCCATCCTTACTAAACTCTTGTACAGTCGTTGAAGCGTTGAAACAGGACAACTGGAAGTTGCGACGCAGATACGGTTACATAATTATTCTCACGCTTCTCTTCTCAAGTAGTGAAGGGATTGGTGAGCAGTATGCCCTCTCCGAACACGATGGCGAGATCAGTGTTCATGAAAGGCACGTCATTCTACTTGCCTACGAAACCCGCGAGGACGTTGACTCCGTAGCTACTGAGGCATCTTCGCATAGCGCTTGTGAACAGTTTTGTCATTGTGCCGCCCATTGTGCGGCGATTGTTGCGGAATCCGAACCACCGGTTTTCTTAAACGAAACTGCCGCGCTTCTATTTCACCAGCGATCTTTGTCCTCTGTCTCACTACCCGGGCTGTACCGCCCTCCCATCGTTTAGTCTTTCGGGATCTCTGTGGGCGCCATTAATGGCGTAACCCGCGCATTCTCCCAATCTGTGATCTTAACGTCGATGATCAATCGCGATTGGCGATCACATGCGGATAACCAACGGCTTTGTCGTAGGCATTCGGAGGAACGAACTAATGGATTTGAGAGAGTTAGATGACGCTGAGTTGTTGGAGCTTCACACACAAAGTGCGAAAGCGCTGCGTGATGCCATGACGGAAAACGATCGTTCAATCATCGATGAGTATACGACTCGCCATGGGGTCATCGTTGCTGCGTGCCAAGCGCGTGGTCTATCGATAACGGAGTCGATTAGAAACGCTGCAGCGCCCGCGGCTACTACGCCCGCGGTGGCGTGCCATACCTCTCGCTCATGTGTGCGTCGGGAGGATCAATGATGGCAACACGCGGATCAAAATTTAGTGCCCGCTCCCGCAACCGACGAGAATGCTCGCTTGGTAGGACCATTTTGTTCTGGATAGCGGTGTGGGTACCGAGCGTGGGCTTAACCATGGATCACCCACCCATTATCGACGGGCAGAACTATGTGGGCTTCGGCGCCGGTTTGTTCGATGCTGAGGTTAACGGACAAGGTGGTCATCCATCCGTATTTGCTCGCTATTTCTATGGCCGTCGTGTGAGTGACGACTCATCCATCGAGTTTGCACTAGGCCGTTACAAAGACTTTGGTCGACGTCATCGTGATCTGGCTGGCACTGAATCCAGCCAGGCGCATGCTTGGGTGGCTGATGTGAGTATGGGGCGGAGCTATTCGATTACGAGCCGGTTGGCACTCTACGCCCGGCTTGGTTGGAGCCTACAACACACCTCGGTAGACGGACCTTCTTCGGCGAGTACCTCAAATCAACCCGTGGCGACGATCGGCATGGCACTCGGACTATACGACGACGCCCCATTTCGACTGGAGTTTGGGCACCTGAAGGGCAACCACGCACTCCGTGACATCAACCAGTTTTCGCTGCAGATCGTACATGTCCTGCGCTGAGAGCGACTATCTTACCGCTACGATCTTGGTCGTCGATGATGAACCGGCGGTGCTTGAAGTTTTAGCGCAGGCATTGGAGACGGTTGGGGGTTATAAGGTCCTCTGCGCCAGAGATGGCCGCATCGCGCTTGAGCAACTCAAAGGATCCAGGGTAGATCTTGTTTTAACTGATTTACACATGCCGCACATGGACGGTTTGCAACTGATCCGACACTTGGTAAAAGTCCGTTGGACCATACCGATCATTGCAATGTCTGGCGGCTCAAACCAGCGCGAAAAGCTAATGGACGCGCAACAGCTCGGCGCACGTGCGTCGCTGTTGAAACCGATCGCCATATCCCAGTTGCTAGCCATGGTCGCTGAACACATTCAGCCTTAGCCAGATATTGGCGCTCAGCTGATCGGCTTGTTCAGATTCTGCGTCAATCAGTATGGGGTCGTCGTTTCTTTACATCGAGGTTGCCAGCACCAAAAAAAATAATTGCCAGCAACCAACGACTTTGGAAGATGAGCCATTCGATAGTCTTTTCTAACCACTTCATTTAGTTCTGCCTTCCACGGACTTTATTTGTTTGTCTGTTCGACCGCTTCTGCCATCTCCCCACTAGACGCGCTGTCGCCTGTTGTCAATGGCGGCGTAAAGCGGAACGCTAGTAATCGCAGGGCGTTGAACACCACGACAATCGTCGATCCTTCGTGTACCGCCACCGCAGGACCAATTCCCAGACCGAGGATCGTGGCCGGGACCAGAAAGACGACAACCCCCAGACTAAACCACAGGTTTTGCCGGATGATGGCACTTGTCGACCGGCTCAAAGCCACGGCAAAGGGCAGATGGTTCAAATTGTCCGCCATCAGCGCGACATCGGCGGTCTCCAGAGCGACATCCGAGCCCGCAGCCCCCATCGCAATGCCGACGGTGGCGTTCGCCATCGCCGGGGCGTCGTTGACGCCGTCGCCGACCATCGCAACCTTGGCCTCCGCACGTAGGTTCTTGATCGTTTGCACCTTGTCATCCGGCATCAGATCGCCGCGCGCCTCGTCAAGTCCGATGGCCCGCGCAACCGCGTCGGCGACTTTCTGATTGTCGCCCGAGATCATGATCATCCGGCGGATACCGATCTCGTGCAGCGCCTTGATAACCGCCGGTGCCGCTTCACGCGGAGTATCCATCAGGCCGATTACTCCGAGATACCTGTCCCCCTGGCGCACAACCATCGTTGTGCGCCCGTCTGCTTCCAGCGCCTCAACCTTTGCGCGCAACGTATCCGGCATGGGCGGGCCGTCCACCTCGGTAAAAAGGTCGTCCTTGCCGATATATGTCGTCTCGCCATCGACCTGGGCCACGACACCGCGGCCGGTGATGCTGCGCAGATCAGATGCCTCGGCGGCGGGTACATCGCCAAGCCGTTCGCGCCCGTCCCTGACAACGGCGGCGGCGAGCGGATGGTCGCTCAGTGCCTCGACCCCGATTGCCACGCGCAGCAGGTCTTTTTCCTCGACGCCTTCGGCCGTCACCACATCGACCAGCTTTGGTTTGCCTTCGGTCAATGTGCCGGTCTTGTCGAAGGCGATGGCTGTCAGCCGCCCCAGATTTTCAAGCGGGGCACCGCCCTTGACCAGGACGCCGCCACGCGCGGCGCGTGCGACCCCGCTCAGAACCGCACTTGGCGTCGCGATCGCAAGCGCACAGGGGCTTGCCGCCACCAGAACCGCCATGGCGCGATAGAAGGTGTCGCTGAAGGATTCGTCGACGACAAAGCCCGCAAACAAAAGCGCCACGGCAAGAACCAGAACCGCCGGTACAAAGATGCGTTCGAACCGGTCGGTCAGACGCTGGGTGGGCGATTGGTTGGTTTCGGCCTCGTTCACCATCTTGACGACACGGGCGAGGGTCGAATCTGCCGACGTGCGCGTGACTTGAATTTCCAAGGCACCGCCGCCGTTGATCGTACCGGCAAAGACACGATTTTTGGCATCCACGAGGTCGGGTTTTTTGGCGGCAACGGTCGCATCCCCGACAGGCGATTTGTCCACTGGCACACTCTCGCCCGTGATCGGCGCTTGATTGACGCTGCTTTCACCCTTGATGACGAACCCGTCCGCGGCCAGCCGCTCATTCGGCTTCACCAGCACAATGTCACCGACCCGCAAGGCATCGACGGCGATCTCTTCGACCTCGCCGTCGCGGCGTACGGTGGCCGTCTTGGGTGCCAGGGCACCAAGCGCTTCGATGGCTCGCTTAGCGCGACCCATGGCATAGCCTTCGAGCGCATGACCGAGACTGAAAAGGAACAGCAGCAATGCACCTTCGGCCCATTCGCCAAGAGCTGCCGCGCCCGCCGCCGCCACCAGCATCAGAAAATCAATCTCGAACCGGCCATTGCGCACACTGTCGATGGCTTCGCGCAGGGCGTAGTAGCCGCCGAAGAAATAGGCGGGCACGAGGACGAACAGCGGTCCCCATGACGGCATCGCCCCAAACTTCGGCAATAGCCAACCAAGGAGCAAAAGCACACCGCATAGCGCTACGAAAATCAGCTCGGTCTGCGCCCCGAAAATACCGCCGTGAGCATGATCGTGGTCGCTCGCTTTGTCGGCATCCCCGGAGGCGTCCGGCTTCTCCTGTTCCGGCGTTACCCCCATCTCTTCCAGGCATTTTCGGATGGTGTCCTCATCGGTTTGCGTTCGATCAAATTCGATTCGCAGTGGACCCCTGGCATTAGCCTCGGCCTCGACAACCCCCGGGAGGCTGCGCACCTGTGCGCTGACGTTTCTTGCCCGGCGTTGTTTCGATAGACCCTCGACTTGCCACACGATGTGTCCGAACTGTGCGGTAATCTCTGCCCCGAACGTTTTGGCGACGTCGCGGACTCGTTCAAGCGGAAGCAGGGCGGGGTCGTAATGAATACATAGCTCCATGCCCCCACCGCTTTCAGAATTGCGGATGTGGGCGCTAGAGACACCATCGCGAGCTTCCAGACTTTCGGTTAGCCGCCGTGCACAGGCTTCATGCGCATCTGGGGCGTCGGGAAGCAGTAGAGGAAGGTCTAGACGAAGTGTTTTATCCATGGTCGCGGCCCCCAACGCCGGTGGTTGGATCAAATACGTTTCTCTGTTCAAAAGGCGTTTTGTTCATCAGTCATTGACCTTATCTTGTGTTACATGCTTTTGTTTCTCGCCCAGCCAAGGTAGGTGATGGGCTGCCAGAATGAGAAAAGTAATCAGCGCCGCCAACGAGCTGAGGACGTACATCCCAAAACCCACACCCGTACCAACCGCAGCAGTCGTCCAGATCGTGGCCGCTGTTGTTAATCCGTGGGTGCGGTTGCCGTTTTGCATGATGATGCCAGCACCTAGAAAGCCGACACCTGTCACAATGTTGGCTGCCATGCGGGACGGATCTGCGCCCGGGATGTGTTGAGAGATGAGCGCGAAAACGCAAGCCCCGGCGGCTACTGAGGCATAGGTTCGCACGCTGGCTTCACGCCTGTGCCATAGCCGCTCCAATCCAATCAGACCGCCAAGTACCGTGGCGATGATTGTCCTGCTGGCAAGCTGCATTTCCAATTCCCAATCCAACATTCGTTTCTCCAGTGTTTTGACTCTATTCGCGTTCCTGGTTCAGGTGTTCGGATTGTATTCGACGGTAGTATCAGGCATACCTGCGCGAAACGTGTTCTTGTGTCTCACGGGCATCGAGTTCTCTGGTCGAGTTACCTGTGCGGATGTAATACCGAGCAACTTTTCCATCCTGGACATAGACAGGCGCATCCGCCGCTTCGACGACGATCCGACAAACTTCCTGGTCGTCGATTGCCGGAAACTGGCAGTGAACGAGTGTACAAGCATGCGCGCCCAGTGTCGTGCGAATCAGATCCATGATTGCGCGTTCGAAGCCATCAGAATTCCTGTGCTTCAGGGTTTGGTAGTCCGGTTCGATACCTAGGATACGGCCGTCATCGTCTATACCGATTAATAGACTACCGCCTCGATGATTCGTTAACCCCGCGACTGATTTTGCAATCACCTTTTCTAATGCTTTGTTTGACTCCCGCTTCCGGACGTCCCAACGAAGTGATGACTTAAATTCCAAGCGCTCACTCTCACCGCCGGCAACGAGAAGCGAGAGGTTCATATCAAGTTCGTTCTCCAAGGACGAAGCGCGCCTGCGTTGAGATTCGAGCGCACGGGAGTAGGTGCCCACAACGATTGCAAGTGAAGCGCCAATCAACGCAAAAACAGCGTTCATCGGGACCAATTCGAACCAGGCATTTGTTTGTAATCTAGCTATGGCAAAGTCCCAGACACTCTCTGATGGAGCATCAAGAAGAGAATTGAACTCCAGAAAGAAAACAGCCGTGACGAGCGGGTGTAAGAGCAAAATGCCCAGGAATGCGCCTAACGAGCCATAGAGCGCCAAAGTCCGCATATCGGGACAAAGAGGGTTGCGTGGTTTGCTGTTCATGGAACCTTCCTGTTTTCCGGGTGGTTATCGCGCAGAGGTCGATTACGGGCGTGGACCAATCCGCGCACATACGCGAATACTGACTCATTCTTCATGCGCATCTGACTGCTGACCTCGTAGCTGGTGAGAGTCAGGTGCGCTGCTGACAGCGAGTCCATTGCGATCGTAGGTAACCACTTCCCACAACAAACTGTCTTCATCCTGGACCTGAGCACGCAGGTGCGCGATTCCGCCGATCTCTTCAGGTTTTTGATCGAGCAGTTGTTGAATCGATTCGGCAGGAACGTGACCTTCGAGCCAATAGCCATTTACGGCTGCTGTGTGACACGCCGAGAACTCCCTCGGCACGCCGAGTTGTGCCTGTTTGCGTATGACGGTAGTGGTTCGTACGACGCTCACAGCTAGGCCCTCTCGTGTCAGCTGACTAACCCACGGGCGATAACACCCACACGAAGCAGTTGTGTACAATACGACGTCGGCTTCGTCGGGTGTGATCTTAGGCTGAAGTTGTGTGAGCCTAAAACTGAGAATCGTGACAAGTAGGATAACGGTGAACGCGGAAAAACCGATGAGTTGCCGTGTTGATTTTGGTGGTTGACGTCTAAACCAAGCCAGTCCGATACGCCGCCTTGGCGGGCGTTTCTGTTTGTGCTTGTCAGCCATCGTTGTGCAACACAAACTCATTGGTCATCGGAAATACCTTATCCGCATGCTTCGACAATTCGTTGGCGTGCTTGTTCGAGTTGACTCTGGTGTTCAGCCTCAGTCATGCGGCGCGCTGTACCGTCACTATTCATGACCAGAAATCTCGATCCGGGGCGGCTTTCAAGTTTTAGTTGTAAATCTCGAAGCTGAGCACAGTCTTGTTTGCGGGTTGCAGCTTCGGCGGCCGCAATACGTGCGGCTTCTCGACGCCGTTTATGCGCTGCCGTGCTCTGTTCCGCCTGTTTGTTTATCGCTTCGAGGCGTTTTACTACGTCTGTATCAACCGGCTGAGGATGTTCAATAGAGACGACGTCGTACGGCTGGGCGGTCGGCGCCCGCGCTGAGTAGTGCACATCACCGTCGACGGGATCCACCCAGCGAAAGATCAGTACATGATCTGCCCAGACAGCCGTCGAACAGGTCACAAATAGAGCAAAGCAGACGGCCGGGTGAAAACGAGTGCGAATCCCAGAATGGCCGGTTTTGCCATGGTCGACTAGCTTCAGAACTCGATAGAGAAGTCTATTTTCACGGCCCCATAGGAATCTGGCGGATGGTGCGGACGGATTGTTCTCGGCCATTTCTTTTTCTCCTTCGGCTGTTCAGCTCGTGATCTCGAGCAGAGCGTGGACTTCCGTAACGTAAACCCAACCTGCTGATGCTTGGCCTGTTTTCGCGTGTTCGCGAATGAGTGCCACGGCCTCGGCGGTCCGATTCTCCGTGTCACATACCAATTCCAATTTCACCGCACCATTTGCGTGATCGCCGGGCTCAGCGGCATGCCCTTGAGCGTGATGTGTCAAAGGCTTGAGCAGTTTCTCGATCTCGGTGACCGATAGAATCACAAAACCCGCTTTGGCGAGGGCATCAACGACGTCACCAATTCTGCTGCGATCCACGTAAGCGTTAACTTCTCGAGCGTTCATGAACGTTCTCCATTATTGGCGTTGGCGATCCGTAATAGTCGATCGTTACTCGCATGCTCACAACACACCTCCAATTTGAAGGGCTATCACAACGAAGATCGATAGTGTAACGATGCGCCATTCGCCGTTGTTGACCCACAAATACAAATTCCATTGGGGTTGAGGTGTTTTGCTGCTCTTTGCCCATCGATTCGGGATCCATTGAGGAGTATCTTTCTTGTAACTCACCCATGTCTGTCCGAAGTGATCACGCAACCGGCGATCCTCACGTACCATCGCAGGCAGGTAAAAGAGACCAAACATGAGCAATACGCCGACTAAAGCGAGCCTGTCTTCCAACAGTTCAGCAAACCCAACCAAAAGCAGCAGTGATCCCAAGTACAGGGGGTGACGCACCCATGCGTAGGGACCGTGTACGGCCAACACATCCGTCTTCACGATATGTCCCGCAGCCCATGAACGAATGGCCAACCCACTCGTTATGAGGGTGAGCCCGATGAGGTGGTCCCAATCAGACAGCGACCACAGCGAGTGGGGGGATGCGTGTGTCATCCACTCCACGAGTAGCGCTATACCTAATAGGCGAAGAATGTTGGTCCGTTGCCTTAGAAACCCATAGCTGAACAGATTAAGCGGCATTTTTTGCCTCCCGAGTTCGGCTGGTACTGGCGAGGTTGGTTGTACGTTGTGTTATCTCCATATCAACGGCCCTCGCTCAGCGCAGCACGTGAGAAGGTCTGGTACAAGAGCGGTAAAACAAACAACGTTAACAACGTCGATGAAAACAATCCGCCGACCACCACGGTCGCGAGAGGGCGTTGCACCTCGGACCCAACACCGCTAGCGATTAACATCGGGATCAGCCCGAGAGCGGCGATCGAAGCGGTCATCAGCACGGGTCGTAAGCGAGAGAGCGCGCCGTCAAATACAGCTTGATCTGCAGGCACGCCTGCCTCTAGGCGACGGTTAATGGCACTGACCATGACCACGCCGTTGAGTACCGCCACGCCAAACAACGCGATAAACCCGATCGAACCAGGTACAGATAGGTACTGTCCGGAGAAGAAGAGTGCCGCGATTCCACCGATCAGTGCCAAGGGGACATTGAGCATAATAAGCATCGCCTGACCGACAGAATTAAAAGCGAAGTACAGCAACAGGAAGATCAACCCCAACGACAGAGGCACCACGATCATCAGACGTGCTTGCGCGCGCTGTTGATTCTCGAACTGCCCGCCGAATACGACGGTGTAACCCGGTGGCAGATCGATTTCATCGTTGATGCGTTGTCTCAGCTCTGCCACCAGTCCACCCATGTCGCGACCTTCCACATTGGATTGGATGACCACTCTACGTTGTACATCGTCGCGTCGAATCTGGGGCGGTCCCGACTCGATGGCGACTTTGGCCACATCACCCAGGCGTACCCAGGCACCATTGGGCGCTTGCAGGATCAGTTGACGAATGGAGCCAACACTTTCGCGGTGAGATTGCGCTAAGCGAACGTATATGTCGTAGCGCTCGTTACCTCGTATCACTTGTCCTGCACTGACACCGCCGATGGCGTCTGCGACGAGTTCCATCACTTGATTAACAGGTATACCGTAGCGCGCGAGTGCATCGCGATCAGGACGTACGCTGAGCTGAGCTTCTCCTGCTATTTGTTCCATGGCCACGCCTCGCGTGCCTTCAACACCCTTGACCAGCGATTCAATCTCGCGACCCTTTTCTGCCAGCCCATCTAAATCCGGACCAAAGAGTTTGATCGCAAGCTGCGCCCTTACTCCGGAAAGCAATTCATCCACACGGGTGGCGATGGGTTGCGAGAATGAGAACAATAAGCCTGGATGGATCGACATCTTTTCTTCCAGTAAGACCTGTAAGGCCTGTCGATCAGAAGCGCTGGTCCATTCCGAAACTGGCTTTAAGCCAATGTAGAGCTCCACGTTTGAAACCGGTTCCGGGTCTCCACCTATTTCCGGACGGCCTACACGGGCAGACACATAGAGTACTTCAGGAAAATTGATGACCTGTGCTTCAAGTTTCTCAGCCACCTCAAGGGCGGTGTCTAAACTCGAGGATGGGGCCAGCGTCACACGGACATTGATTGTCCCTTCTTCAAGTTCCGGCACAAACTCGGTGCCAAGAAAAGGCACCAGAATCAAAGATCCGACGAAGAGTGCCAGTGCTGCGCCCACCACTCGGCGACGACGAACAAGCGCGCCGGTCAGCGTGCGGCGGTACAATTTTTCCAGGGGTCGCATGACCGGACTGTCTTTGTGCTTCACCCCGGTTCGAAAGGCGTAGGTCGCGAGTGCCGGCACCACGACTAGTGCTACCAGCAGTGACGCCAGCATGGCCAGGACAATGGAGATAGCCATCGGCTGAAACAGCTTGCCTTCGACACCTTCCAGACTGAACAAAGGTGCAAACACAATGATGATGATGAGCACCGCAAAGAACACCGGCCGACCGACTTCACGTGCGGCTTCTTGAATCCGCAAAGGGATACCGCCTTGGTCTTGCGCAGTGTCAAGGGATCCGGATGAACCCTCTTCCTCACCGCGCTTGTCAGCATGCAGTGGATCTGGGTTTGTAAGGTGGCTGAAGACATGCTCCATCATCACTACCGAACCATCGACCATCATGCCGATCGCAATGGCGAGTCCACCAAGCGACATCAGGTTCGCGGAAACACCCCATTGAGCCATCGCCATTAAGGCGAGCCCAATGGATACGGGCACGGAAATCAGGACAAGCAAAGTGGCCCGTAAGTTCATTAAGAACAACATCAGGACAACCACGATAAGGATAAAGGCCTCCATTAACGCGGTACTGACCGTTGTCACCGCCTTATCCACCAGATCAGCCTGGTCGTAAAATGGTTCGAGCGTGACGCCATCCGGAAGTGCTGTTTGGATAGCAGGTAAGCGATCTTTCACACCATCTATGGTCGCCTTGGTGTTCGCGCCCATACGCTTGAGCACAATACCAGCAACCACCTCGCCCAAAGGTTCGGGTTTGCCGTTAGCGTCGCGGCGTGTAATGGTGACCGCGCCTTGTCGAATCTCGGGACCGAACGCAACGCGTGCGGCATCTTTAACACGCACCACTACACCGTCTTCATCTTTTAGCGGAATGTTGCCGATATCACGCAGGCCATCATCGCCGCTGCGGACCCAGCCCACGCCCCGAATCACCAGTTGTTCTGCACCCCGATCGAGGTACCAACCACCCGCATTGCGATTATTGGCTTCAATCGCCGCGGAAATCTCATCCACCTGCAGGCCATAGGCGAGCAGGCGCTCTGGGTCCAGCTGTACTTGGTATTGACGTACTTCACCGCCGTAGGACAGCACGTCGGTGACCCCGTCGACCGGCATGAGTAACAGTTTGACCACCCAGTCGTTGAGGCTGCGCAGGCTTAAGATATCGTACTGTTCGGGGTCGTCCGTACGTAGGATATATTGAAATACCTGCCCAAGCCCTGAGGTGTTGGGTCCCATTTCAGGCACCCCAACACCATCGGGGATTTGTTCTCGCGCGGCTTGCAGGCGTTCGAACACCAACTGCCGTGCAAAGTAGATGTCTGTGCCTTCTTTAAAAACGACGGTGATAACCGAAAGTCCCGTCTTAGAGATAGAGCGCACCTCTTCAACGTCAGGGAGCGCGTACATCACCGCTTCGATTGGGAAGGTAATGAGTTGTTCGACCTCTTCCGCGGCTAGACCGCGGGCTTCCGTGTTGACCTGTACTTGTACGTTGGTTACATCGGGGAACGCATCGAGGTTCAGTTTTGGTAGGATCAGTGTGCCACCCACCAAGGCAGCCAGCAGCGCGATCACCACCAGGAGGCGATTTTCGACACCAATGTCGATGAGTTTATTCAACATGAGTCATCGTCCTTCTAGTGGTTGTGTACTTGGAAACCGCTTTTGGCGAGTTCAGATTGAACAAAAAACGCGCCTTGAGTGACCACGCGCGTTCCGGGTTCAACACCGTCAATCACAGCAAGACCTTGCACTGTACGAAGCAGCTCGACCTCTTTCGGCTCAAACTCTCCGGGCTTACCTTCAATAAACACCACCCAGTCGCCATCCGGGCTGCGCAGTACCGCCTCCTCAGGCACCGCGATAGCATCAACTAAAGGACGAACGCCGATTCGCGTATCAACGAAGAGTCCAGGGTGTAATCGTTCGTCAGCGTTCTGAATTTCAATTCGAATGGCGAGTGTACGGGTCGTCTCATCCAGCACATGGTGAGCCTGAATCACTTCACCTTCGAACCATGAGCCACCTGCTCGTACGCGAGCGACGGCACCGCGTTCGATTCCAAATGCCTCCTCTGGAGTGAGGCTTGCTTCCACCCAGATGCGGGATTCATCACTAACCTCAAACAGCACGCGACCGGGCTCGACGAATTCCCCTTCGATGAATTCGTCACTGATTACTGTCCCTGCTTGGGGTGCCACCAACTGGAAGGATCCGTCTGCGTTAAACTGACTGTTACTCACCAGCGCGGTAATTTGATCAGTGGACATGCCGTAGGCACGAACCCTGGCGCGGGCTTGCTGTTGCGCCACTTGCGCCTCTGTGTAACGTCGAGCTGAAACGGTGTCGCGGCCAAGCGATTTAACCCGCAGCCATTCCAGCTCGGCGACCTGGAGCGTACCTTGAGCCTCTGCCATATCAACGCTGGAGAGCGTGATCAGCGGTTGGCCTTCGCTCACTTGATCACCTAATCGGGCGTGGCGCTCCATCACCTGTGCAGTGATGCGTGGTGTGACTTTGCGGGTTAAGTAGGCATTCAATTTAACCTCTCCCGGTGCAGCGATCTCACCTGCCAGGCGACGAGAGACTAACGGCTCGACAACAATCCCGGCTGTTTTCTGCTGTGCCGGAGTAATGGTGACAGAGCCCCCTTCTTCTTCTTCGCCTTCATGGTCGCTGTGGCCTGCCTCATCACCGTGATCATCTTCATCGGCATGGCCATCTTCGTCGGCGTGATCGTCGTTGTCATGGTTTTCGTTCTCACCATGACCTTTCTCTTGGTGGGTCGTTGACGCAGCGTCTTCGTGGTCGTCATGATCATCGGTTTGTGCAAAGAGAGGGGTAGCAAGCGTCAGGCTTAGACACACCACCCAGAGTTTTAGGTTTTTCATCGTTAGATACTCCATTTTGTTGTTGGGGGTGTTCATCGATACGCGCCTTGACCGAGCCAGCCATCGACTTGTCCAGACGCCCAGAGCCATTCGAACCAAGCGCGCCAAAGCGCCTCTCGAAGGTCTAAGGCACTTTCCTGCACGTCCAGGGTTGCGGTTAACTGCACCAAATAGTCCGTGGTACTGAGTTCACCGGCTTCCCACAGCTTTTGCAGTTGCTCGGTTTGACGCGTGAGACTGGCCTGCCCAGTCAGCTGCCAGTCATCCCACGCACTTCGAGACAGTTCATATCGTTCAGACGCGCTAACAAGGCGTGCGTACGCCCTTTGCATGACGTCGTCAGCGACTTGTTGGGCTTGACTGCGTTGTGCCATGGCCGCACTCACTTCGTGGTTAAAACGATTGCGTACAAACAACGGAATGGACAATGTCAAGCCGACCAGGTTTTCACCGTCTTCCTTACCGCCCGCCAGGCTCAGGGTCGGATCAGGCCGTCGTTCCCGGCGCCGTAACTCAACCGTTGCATCAGCGGACTCCACCTGTCGGCGGGCTGCCAAAACCTCGGGCAGGGCCAGCACCAGGGACTGTGGATCCTGTGCACTTTCTGGCAAGGCGGGTAACGCGTCCGGCAGCGTAGGCCACTGTGTGATCGCTGAACGCGGCGTGAGGTTGCGCACAGCTTGTCGCGCTTCCGCCATACCGGCACCCGCGGTCGCTTTTTGAATACGCGCATCAGTCAGCGCCAATCGCGCGAGATCAAGTTCAACTTGTGGTAAATCTCCCGCGTCGAAGCGACGTTGTGCCAGCCCGGCAAACTCATCCATTAGCCGTTGACGTGATTGCGCTAACACATCGCGTTCCGCCCCAGTTTGGTGTTGCGCTAACCCGTCTAGTAATTCGACCGTCACGTCCCATCGCGCGGCCAGGTACTCAGCTTCGACCACCAGCCGATCCGACTCGGCCAGCGCCGTTCGTGCTTTGCGCTTGCCACCCCAATCGAGGGTTTGACTGATGCCCAATGACCGAGTGTCCGCGTCGGCATTTTCGGCATCAAAACTCAGTTCTGGGTTATACAACGGTCGAGATGCCGCGTCTCGAAAGGCACCGCTGGCATTGAGCGCCGCCTGGGCGGCTTGTACGCGCGGATTGGTCTCGACCACGCTCCTAACAAATTGAATGAGTGCCGGGTCAGCACGCAGGTTGCCTGGTGCATCAAGCTCAGCGGCCTGCAGCTGCCAAGGCAGGAGTGTAAGCCCACTCAAAAAGAGGGCGAACCCAAATCGGGGGAGTTGCATATGTCATCTTCCAAATACGATCTATCGGTGCGCACACCACCTTTCTGGCGTGCGCGGCTTCACACGGAAAATGAGTTAGACGGTCGGGGGAGGGGTCGGTGGGGCCTGCGCAAAATTGAGCACGAAAACAGAACATGCGGCCGTTTGATTGGCGCTAACAAAAGGTGAAGTCATGGATTCTGCGGAGGTGGTAACCCCGGCAGTGTGTCCATGACAACATTGTTCACAGTGATCTTCGGATTCGGATGAAATGCTCGCTGCGACCTCGTCGGTCATGTGCGCGACGCTCTCACCGTGGGCGTGTCCTTGAACGACACTGTCAGCGATGCCGTCCACGCTCATAATAAGCACGGATACAATCACCAATATGCACGAGAAGGATTTCATAGCGCGGCTATCCTACCCTAATTCCCGTGGGAAGAGTGGAATTGATGTCACATTCAGCCGCTGGTGATCGCATTTCGGTGCGTGCGAGCCGAACAACTTGCACTGCAGCGCTGATGCTCAATGCGGCGATCAGCGTAGCCACCAACAGGTCCGGCCATCGTGAACCGGTGGTGAAAACACCTGCCGCCGCGATTAGAACCGCCAAGTTGCCAATGGCATCGTTGCGACTGCACAGCCAGATTGACTGACGATTGCTGTCGCCATCACGAAATTGAAACAAAACCATCGCGACGGCAATGTTCACTGCCAGCGCGAGCAGTCCAATCACGCTCATCGTCATGGGTTCAGGGGAACTACCCGTGAACGCCCGATAGATGGCACTGCCGATCACGTACAATGCAAACAGCGCCATGCTTGCGCCTTTGAAAAGCGAAGCGCGGGCACGCATGGTCAGCGCCATACCGACCACAAACAGGCTGATCGCATAATTTGCGGAATCGCTGAAAAAATCCAGTGCATCTGCCTGCAGGGACATCGAATCCCCCATCTGACTGGCAATCATTTCCACGACGAACATGGAGAAGTTGGCGACAAGCGCAAACCAGAGCACTCGGCGAAAAACGGTATCCGAGCTGTCTAACTGTTGCGGGGCACAACCATTGCAGCCTGGCATCAGTCGTTCTCCTCATTGCTCTGTGGTTCACCAATGTGGGCAACCATGTCGTCAATGACGCTGCTGATGTGATGATCTAACGCCGAATAGAAAATTTGTTTCCCACGTCGCTCGGAGCGCAACACGCGTGCCGCCTTCAGCAAGCGTAAATGATGGCTGACTAACGAGGGTGATGAGTCAAGTTGTGTGGCAATGTCACCCACACTGATCGGTTCCTTAAGACAGGCCAGGATTATCCGTAGCCGCGTAGAATCCCCCATCAGACGAAACATATCCGCAAGATGGCCGATCGTGTCTTCGGCCGTAAGTGCAACGGGAGGTTGTCGTTGAGGCTTCATCATGAATACATATGAATATTTATTGAAATGTTGGCATGACTACAAGGTCACGTCAATCGATTTTGTGGCGTTAATGTACTGGGATAGTAAACGTAAAAGCACCGCCCCCTTGAGCGGGTTGGAATGTGATGCTCGGTAGCTCGCTGTCGCCCTCCATGAAGGCGTTGTACATGAAATTCGCGACAAAGTTGCCGAGCGCATAGCCCACCAGTACATCGCTCAGGTAGTGTTTATTCGCTTCCACCCGTGCAAAACCAGAGCCGAGCGCGACGCCGCGTAACGACCAATTGGTCATCTGTCGTGTCCAATCGGGCATATTGATGGCTTCTAAATTGCGCATGGCCATGGTGGTCCGTGACGCAGCGATAGATGCGTGGCCGGAAGGCATGCTTCGATCATTTCGCTCGTTTGGACGTTCGCGTTTGATCAAGTCTTTCAAACCCCTGGAGACGAAGCCATCGAGTATCATCGTGCTTGCGCCTACCATCAAACCTTTTGATTTATCTGCGAGGTTTGGACTGGGGGCAGCGAGGGCAGTGAGGATGTAAGCGCCCGTTGCTACGTCACGGAGCGTCGAGCTGACGTCCTGCGCATCACTGCCAAACATCTCACGGTCTTCGGCCATGTTGCGTGTCCACTTTTGATCGTAATCAGTCGCGATCAAAAGACCTGCAGTGGCAACCGGCACCCAGGTCTCCGGTGCTAAAGCAGCATCACGCGCGGCTGTTGCGAGTTGGCCGCGTTGCGGCCATTCGATCCCGCCGCCCCATTGCCCCTGTCCAAGACATCCTCCGAGTAGTAAACAAAGGAGTGGTATACCGCAGGTCCTAAACATAATTTCTCTCCAGCATGGTGGGATCGACTCGTGTGAGTTAAGCAGCACAATGTCGACCTCGTGTATCCAGTCCCAACAAACATTATAGGTAGAATAGTAAAAGCACCAAGCTCTTAGAGCGCGAGTGGCGCATCGTCACCCGACTTGGTTGACGTCGTTGCACATTACGCTGGTTTCGTGAGTGATCTCTTTACGTCGCACAGTCACGGCGGATTCCGTTAAGCTTTTTAGGGAGATCGAGGAATTGGAACAATCGGGGTCTCGCTTGGATAGCCATGGTGAGTTGAAACGGCACTCGCTGCATCGGACCCAACACCTCGCTCTAAGTCACCCGCTGACACACTATTCCAGTGCGATTTTGAATCTGGCGGGAGACCGACTAAATGTATGATCAAAAGCGGCTGTTTCGACACCCCTAGAGTTCGGCCCGAATCCCTAGTGAGACGGTTGTGGCTTTGTTCGGGCGCGCACCAGATGGTTGGCGACCAAGGATATCGTTTGCACCCGTCAGATTTTCGACCCGCGCAAAGATTTCGATGGCCGCACTCACCTCGTATCGGCCAGACAGATCCACAACAAATGTGTCGTCCGTCTCTTCAAACGCGCCGCATGATGCACGCGTACAGACGGCGTCCACGTAATTACCTGCCACGTATATCCCCCAGCGCTGGCCTTCCAGCCCTACGGATACGTTGAGTTGATTTTCGGGGATGTAAGGAATGGGGTCACCTTTTTCTACATCGCCAAAAAAGTCGGTATCAGCGATATCAGAATCGAATTCACTGTTAATGTAGGTGTAGGTAAAATCGATGGGAACCGAAATCCGGCCTTGCCGATTGAGAATGCCTGTCACCAGAACTTCCACGCCTTGCACGCTCGCCGCATCTCCGTTGAAGGCGTCGCCGATTTCGCAGTCAGCTCCGGACGAGGCAGTGCACTCGCCCAGCAAGTTGTCGTAGTCGCTGAAGAAAAGTGCCGCTTCGGCCTGTACATCATCACGAGAAAATCGAGCACCTAATTCGTAGTTAATCGCCTCCTCTTCATCAACGCCCGGTGCGTTGGTTGGGGCAGTAAAACCTTTATGCACGCCACCAAACACCATCAGCGCGTTGGTGAAACTGTAAGAGACGCCCAGGCCGGGTAGCCAAACGTCCGTATCATTTTTGCGTATATCACGCAGGTTGTCTCCTGCCCGAGATGCTGGATTGAGGGTCTGGTCGCTGCGCGTTTCGTAGCGCGTACGCTGCTGCTCGATGCGCTCGAATCGGATGCCGGGCGTAATCGTCCAGTTACCGATCAACATCTGATCGTAAAGGTGTACGGAGATCGCTTCTGCTGTTTGTACCCGGTTTCCGGCGTTTCCTAACTGACCGAAATCATCGAGCACGAGCTGTCCATCGCTTTGGGTATATGTGCTATTGCGCTGCAGACGATCTTCTTCATCCTCATGGATACGCAATCCCAGGGTGAGGTCGTGCGTGATAGCAGAGGTTTTGAGCAGCCAGTCGAGTTCGAGCTGGACACCGCGAGAAAAATACTCGCGATCGTTGGAACGCAACTGAATCGAACCGGGTGCAGTGTTTGCGCCATCCAATATGGCTTGCAACGCCGCCGTGTTAACTCCATCCAAACCTTCGTTACGATTGATAGCTTGGATAACGCTCGACCAGCCGGTGCGTGAAAAAGATTCGGCGTTCGGCGAGCCATCGAAATCGACGCCCTCATTCTTAAACCAATCCCGCTTAAATCCATTATTGTAGTACGTGCTCGACAACGTCATGCTATCCGATAGGTCCCATTCATATCTGAAAATAAATTGTTCGTGCTCGGTGTCGATGTTATCCAGCCTTGATAAACCGTAGCGTCGATAGGGATCATCAGCAAAATCCCGATCGGACAAACCAATGTAGGATTGATCAGATTGTTGAGTCGCATACTGAAGCTTCAATTCAGCTCGATGGGCAGAACCTGTGGGCGCGTACCTGAGTTTAACCGTGTAGTCCGCAACATCCAGGCCGCTACTCCCTCCCCGATCAACATCTTGAAACCCGTCAGATTTCCAATGGTGGGCTTCCACAAGAAAACCGAAGCCATTGGCAAGCTGCGCACCATAGGTAGCATGAGCGCGGGTGGTATGGTCCTCACCAGCTTCAAAAACCAGGCGGCCCCCAGCTTCCTCCGGGATCGGAGTAGAGATCATGTTGAGCGCTCCACCGATGGTATACGGTCCTTGCGTGATGGCTGCGGGACCCTTGAGCACTTCGATAGCGGTCATACGGCCTACCGTAGGAAAGTAGTACGCACTGGGCGCGGAATAAGGTGCGGGGGCGATCAACACGTTGTCTTCGAGCAGGGTAATTCGACCACTGCGTTCGGTAGATACGCCTCGTATGCTGATGTTGGGGCGCAGGCCATAGCCATCTTCCACCTGTACGGACACGCCGGGTATTTGCCGAATGATTCGCTGTATATCTGAATAGCCCAGGCGCTCAATCTGCGACAGATCGACATAGTGGGCGCTGCCCGCAACTTGCTGTCCAGTTTGGCGTTCCCCGACAATCGTAATCTCATCAATGAACTCTGACGCATTCGCGTTATCTGCCCATGGCGCGATAGCCAGCCCAATGCTCATCGCGGAGACACTAAAACGTCGAAATATTTTGGTTGGGTACATTTGTTTCAAGCTATCTGGTGTATTCTAGATAATGGTAATGCGAACGATAATGATTCTCAATACAAAAATGAGAGTTGCAATACCCAGTTCCGGCGACAATGGATGTAGAATCACCTAATCCGCACACGTGTTTTGCAATTTGCGGGGCATTGCGTTTTGACAGGACCGATTGCCCTCAAGCAAGCTAGCCATAATGGCCGCCAATTGGAACAAGCAATGAACAAGGACATCGGAAAACTACGAACTAAACCTGGAAGCCCTAATGGTGGGTAGGAATCTAATGATCGGCGTCGCGGCCGTCTTGATACTCGCTGCTAGCGCAGCAATGGTTTTTGTTAAGCGTGACGACGCGGAGCCTCGTCAGGATGCGGCCCTCGAACGCCAATTGGCGCTGACGAGAGAGCATTCGCCGACCCTTGGTGATCCGAGTGCCAAGGTGCATATCGTCGAGTTTCTTGATCCAGCATGTGGAACATGCGCACTATTTTATCCAATAGTTAAGGCGTGGATTGCTGAGGTGCCGGGCAACATTCGGCTTTCGGTCAGACACGTTGGGTTTCATGACGGCGCGGATTACGCGGTCAGGGTCCTGGAGGCGAGCCGAAACCAGAATATGTACTGGCAGACATTGGAAGCTCTGCTGGCGTCGCAGGCCGAGTGGGTAGAGCATCATGTGGTCCAGTCTGACAAGATCGAGCCCGTCCTTTCGGGTGTGGGGCTGGACATGGCGCAGCTCAAAACGGATATGAAGTCTGTTGAGGTTTTGCAGCGCATAGAAATTGACAAGAAGGACTCGATACTCCTGAAAGTCAAAGCGACGCCGGAGTACTTCGTCAATGGCCAACCATTACCTAGCTTCGGGGTACAACAGCTAGCGGATCTCGTACGTGTGGAGCTTCAGAAATAGGGGACTGGGAGGCGGAATGGGGCGTCTGGTGGGAAAGGATTCGGTAAGACGAATTCACCACTCGCTAACTGCGCCTCTAGATTCGCTATTGTTGAACTCGTTGGATTGTTTAAATGGGTCAGGGGATCGCTCACTTTGGTTTCCGCCGAGAACCCACGCAGATTTTGGAATCTGCTACTAGCGACGTCCAGTCAGGCGGCGAAAACTTATGGAACGCGGTGAGACTCGTTTCTTCTCTGACTCTAAGATCAGCCGTCAAATAAGATCACCTTCATACCGAAGTAGGTAATTACAGGCGTCGCCAGCATGCCGATAGCCGCAACCAGGTACGGTAATGATAGGTAATCTACAACGACCACCGCGATCAGCATATTTAACACCAGGCCACATCCGGCCACAGTGACCATTCTAACAATATGCCCTAATTCCGGGTTGGTGCGCTCGAACGTCCAGTAAAAGTTACCAAAGAAAGTAACGGAGAATGCTATGAGAAACGCAATGATCGTAGCAACCAGAGCGCCGACGTTTGTGAATTCCATCAGCAACGAGAACGTAAGCAAATGAACGAACGTGGCGATAACACCAACAACCCCAAATCTACTGACGCGTAAGACCTCAGAGAGAAACTGATCTAACGACTTTATCATCTAAAACTCTCGACTCGGCAGCCGCAGGTTCAATCGAGTTCACGATGTAAAGCGGACGATTTTTTACTTCGCTGAACACCCGCCCCACATACTCACCAACCACGCCGATGCCAACAAGGATTGAGCCATTGGTGACGAGTAACAACACGAGAAGAGATGCGTAGCCTGGAACATCTATGCCCAGCAGCAGTGTTCTAAATATGATGTACGCGGCATATATAAACCCCGCACAAGCAGTAGCAACACCCATATAGGACCAAAGCCGGAGCGGCGCAGTTGAAAACGAGAAGATCCCATCCAGTGCGTAGTTCCAGAGTTTCCAGTAACCCCATGATGTCGTACCGCCAGATCGAGCCGGTCTTTCAAACTCGATAAAGAAGGTGGAAAAACCGACCCAAGCGTAAAGTCCTTTGTGAAATCGGGTATTTTCCGGAAGGTCTTTAAGCGCGTTGACGACTTTCCGATCCAGGAGACGAAAATCTCCCGCATGCGGGGGCAGCTCTACTTCGGAAAAGCGATTCATCGTTTTGTAAAAGCAGCTTGCTGTGTTGCGCTTTAGTTTCGAGTCGCCAGGTCTGTTACGACGGGTAGCGACAACCATGTCATAGCCTTCTCGCCACTTATCAACGAGTTGCACAATGAGTTCTGGTGGGTCCTGGAGGTCTGCGTCTAAAGGAATCACGGCATCCCCTCGAGCATGATCCAAACCACACGCCAGCGCGCTTTCTTTACCAAAATTGCGCGACAAGCTGATGATGTTCAAGTCAGGAATACGACTTTGCCAGCACCTGAGATCATTGACAGTATCGTCTGAACTGCCGTCGTCGACACAGATGATCTCGTATCTATGCCTGACCGTTTCCATGACAGGCAGCAGCTGATCGAACAGCGAGCTGAGACACGCCGTTTCGTTGTACATCGGTATCACGATAGAGATCAGCGCATTCGCACGCTGATCTGCGTGCAATGGCCTCGAGTTTTCAGGGTTCACAATAAAAAAACCTGTAGTTGTTAGTCATTGGCTTTTCCTGGCACTGGCTGGGGTTGGGAAAGGGCTCGCGCCCCGACCTCATCGAGAGGTAGTACGGGGTATCTCGTGGAAGAGATGCTTCATCCATGGCGTAGTTGATATCGCTAAAGTAAAACTCAGCTGCATAAAGACGTTTCCCAGCGAAGAACAACGGTTCCGAGGTACGTGACTCCAGGAATGTTCTAACCAGCGCCTGTTGATTCCGCGGCTCGTCGTAGGTCGACGCCGGATTGGCATTCTGGATGAGTTTGATGAACGGGAAGAGCCCCGCTAAGAGTGCAAGCGCGATCACCTGTCGCCGTTTATAACAGAAAGGTATGAGTGCAATTGATAGTAGCGCCACCCAAGCGGGCATCGTCGGCATGACGTAGTTTGGAACCACATTGGCTGAGGCACAAAAGAACAAGACAGGGGTAATGGCCCAGATCACTAGAAATGAAATGTGGGCTGATTCAACCGACCCACGCCGTTTCTTTCTGACTAGATAAAAGATTGGGAGTAGCAGACTCCAGGGCAGTAAACTTTCGGCGAGAAATATAAGAATCGTGCCTAGTAATTCATGATGCCCTGCCCCGTAAAGGTCCGCAGACCAGCCTGGATCGAGGAACCGTTGAAAGTGCTCACCGACCAGAAAGTAGTCCAAAAATCCAGGGTATGCGGCTTCCGCCGCAATGTACCAGGGAACGGCAATTGCGCAGGCCGCGCCAATCCCAATCCATGTGCTCAGTGACGTCACGTAGGGAATAAACTGCCTTTGTAAGAGAAGCCAGAAGCACCATGGCATTCCAATATAAACCGCCACCACCGGACCCTTTGCCAGCAATCCCAGACCCAGTCCGATGTAAGCCACAGCCAGCCAGAACACCGCTCGCTGGGTGTGTCCTAGGTACAAACCAACCAACGCTAACGTGACACAAAGCGTCAAAATACTATCTGTGTGAACTTTACCGAAAGCCGCATAGCCCAGGTAGCTGCCTGTCCAGATCAGGAATGCGATAAGTCCAGCCCGGGTATCGGGAGCTAACAATCGGACAATCAACAACCCAACTCCAATGGAAGCAAGCCAGGATGGCAACCGAGCTGCGAACTCGTTTATTCCAAAAAGGTGCATACTTGCCGCAGTGATCCACATGGACAGCGGCGGTTTACCCCAGAACGGTTCAGAGTCAGTGAACATTGGCACCAGGTATTGACCTGTAAGCACCATCTTTTTCGCCATTTCCGCATAACGACCCTCGGTCGTGCCCAATAACGGGTAACTTCCGATGCCAATTAGATGGAATACGACGATCACGCCGATAGCAGACACCAATAACAATATTATTGAATGCGTCTTGCGCTCAGTTTGAAACGCCGTGAAGGGGGTGATTTCGGAACTCAAAGCCAACTGATACCAATACCTCGATACCAGTTAGATCACTGTTTGAACAAGAATCCGTCGCGGAGAATCAACTTTTTGCGCCAGATTAGGTTAGCTGAAAGAAAATATTCGGGACGACGCGAAGGATTTTGACTTTAAAGACAGTCTAATTTCAGGGAGTATCCGAACTATTAAATCAGCCCACACTAAGTACCCATGACATGAAACGAAGAATCGGTTGGCATCGAAGGCTGGCCCATTGGATCGGTTACGACATCGACAAATTCAACAAGCAGATCACTGTTGAAACCCACCTACGCGAGAATTTACCTCGCTGGGGAATTGATGTTGTTCTGGATGTTGGTGCGAACATCGGGCAATTCGCCACAATGCTCAGAGATATCGGCTATTCCGGCAAGATAATTTCCTTCGAGCCAGGCAAGGCAGCGTACGAGCAGCTCAGTAAAAACTGTGCTGACGATCCCGGTTGGGACGCCTACAACTATGCCCTGGGTAATGCAGAGGAGAACCTCGAACTCAACGTCTCTCGTTCCAGTGTGTTCAGTTCCTTTCACCCGGTAAATTCGTTCGGCAAAGAAAAGTATGGTGATGCTCTTGAAGCCACTACAACAGAACAGGTCGCGGTCAGGCGGCTAGACCATGCGTTGACCGATGTTCTCCCGAATCACGAAGCGCACACCATATTTCTCAAAATGGATACTCAAGGACACGACCACAAGGTCATCGAGGGGGCTGACACATTCAAAACGAGCTTCCGAGCAATTCTTTCAGAGATTGCGGTTACACCCATCTACGAGGATATTCCTGACTACATGGAATCCATGGCATTGTATCGATCCATCGGGTATGAAGTTACCGGGCTGTATGTGGTGAACAGGCATCGGGACACGGGTCATGTGATCGAGTTTGATTGTGTAATGGCAAAGAGACCGTGACCCACCAGGTCTCGATTTCATTCATTATCCCGACATACAACGACGCGTCTCACCTTCCTCGCTCGATCGGCTCGATTCTTGACCAATTGCAAGGCGAAGATGAGCTGATCATCGTTGATGATGGATCCACAGATGACACCGCCAGCGTGGTCAGCGCGCTTACCCAACGCGTTGCAACGCAGACACGCTATCAGTTCCAGCACAATCGCGGCGTGTCTGCTGCCCGGAACGCGGGTATCGCACTCGTGGAGACATCTCACATTTGGTTTATCGACGCCGATGATGAACTACTACCTAACGCTATAGAGAGAATGAAAACGGCACTTCTCAACGGTGCCGGTTTAGTGATCGGTGGGCATGAATGGATCAGAGGTGAAAGCGTTGCCCGACTGCCGGCGTTCACCAGTGACAGGCGCAAGAATTTTGAACTGTATTTAACGAAGAAGGTTCACTTAGGGAATCTTTCCTGTATGTGTTTTCGACGCGATGTCTTTGAAAAGGTTCGTTTCGATGAACGCTTGCGCGTAAGCGAGGATTGGGTGCTGTTGCTGCTGACGTTGGCAACCACAGATGTTGCAACGCTCGATAACACCACGACACGCGTGCATCGCAGAGACGATAGCCTCAGAAGCAGTCTCACAGTACAGGATCTCATGCAGCAGGAAAAAGCGCCCTTTGAAATTCTGTTCGATCATCCGGCACTACCGCAGGATTTTGCAGCGTACCGAACTGTCGCTGATACCAACCACCAGAAATCCATTCTTCGCGCGGTCTGGAAGCAACAGCGGCAGCTCTATACACGTGTCTATGCAAATCTAGTCGGTGGTAGGTTAAATATTCTGTTCTCGAAATGGACATTACGATACGTATACCAGCTATTTCGCAAGGGACTTGGGAGATCGGGACAGTAGCAGGGTCAATTCTAGGGTTTCAGCTTGTCCAGGAACAAGGGTTGCAAGCGCGCGACGCCATGTCGAGATAAGTGATTGTTGTCGATATACAAAGGTCTGCCTAGACTGTCGACGGTTTCGCAACTGTCTTGACTACAAAATCGAGCCTGAATTTCAACGTATTCAATTCTCGAACCATCCATCGACGAAAAAACCTCATCGGCGAACTGTTGGAATGACTCATGCTCATGAGTGGACACAGTATGTTGATACGCACGCCGGTGCCATGCTGACTTCGCCATCAAAGTAGGCAGGTCGACTCCGATTTCCGGGACGGATGCGAGAATGACGACCCGTCGCTCGAGGGCCTGCAACTTATCGACGGTTTGATTGAGCCCCTGCTCGAATATCCGGTGATTCTCGGCAACATTCACTGCTCGCCTACCCTTGCCGATGAGGTATTGCCGAGCAAGGCCAGCCTGATTGTAAGCTCGTCCCTCGGCGTACCCGCCCCACCGCGCGACGACAAAAATAGTTTTTAGATTTGAGCGTTGCGCAATGATATCGACCACCGCCGCGTTAAAATCAACACATTCTTGCTCTATATCGGAAGATGCAGTGACATCGATCAAAGGCACACAGCCGTTTGACGCAAGGTACAACCCGTTCAGCTCTAACTGCGAGGCAGCTGCACCAACTGCAGGCATGGCGACCATTGCGTGGGAATCACCCCAAACAACGAAACTGGGTTCAACATCCTGTTCTGTAATTCTGCATACCGACTCATAGGAAATTTCTGCTGGCGCGATGCCTTCGCAATACCGTCTTGCGGGCGGTTTATCTTCGCTATAGGCCGCGATGTTTAATACCGCTTGCGGCAGGCGCAGTGGCAGCCCCTTGGACTGATCGAAAATCAAACCGACGCTCACAAAACAGCCAATGCTGATCAGCGCAACCGTGAACAGCTTACCCCTGCTTAAGAAATGTCTGTTTCTGAATGGGCGCTCTATAAAGCGCCAGGATATCCAGGCCACGAGCAGAGAAATTGGTACCAGCCAGTAACTTGGGAGTGAGGATGACAGGTCGAGGGTGAAGTGTCTGAAGAACACAAATATGGGCCAATGCCATAGATACAAAGAGTAAGAAATAAGGCCCACTAACACGAGTGGTCGAACCGAAAGAGCGCGAACCAGGTATGAATCAGGACGATCTTCAGCACAATATATGATGAGTGCCGTGCTCAGACAGGGTAACAACGCGTTGATGCCGGGGAATTCTGTACGGATATCGTACTGAGTTACCGCAACGCCGATACCCAGCAGACCGACCCACCCGCCCAACTCCTTGAGTCGGGAATGACCTGTCAGTTTGGGAATAAACACCAATGCAGCGCCCAGCATCAACTCCCAGGCGCGACTTGGTAGCAGGTAAAACGCTGCGTCAGGATAGTTCGAAAGTGTCGCGCTGCTGATCACCAGGGATACGCCAAGAAGAGCTGCGACAACGAGAGCGCGTCGATGTGCTGCAACAACCAGAACCCAGGGAAACAACAGGTAGAATTGTTCTTCTATCGCGAGTGACCACGTATGTAGCAACGGCATTTGTTCGGCCGCAGCCTCAAAGTAGCCGGCTTCGTTGGCAAACATAAAGTTTGAAGCAAAAACAGCCGTGGTCGCCAGGGTTTCGCCAAAGTCTTCCAGTTCGACGGGTAGTAACAAGCCGCAAGCCGCAACTGTGCTTGCCAACAACACAGCAAACAGGGCCGGGAAGAGCCGTCGAATACGTCGTTCGTAGAACGCCGCGACTGAAAAGCTGTCCGTCGACAGTTCGGCCACAATGATCTTTGTGATCAGGAATCCACTGATTACAAAAAAGATGTCCACACCGACGTAACCGCCAGAAATAAAATCCACGTTCGCGTGATATAAAACCACGGAAACGACAGCGACTGCCCTTAACGCATCAATTTCGGGGCGGTAATTCAGTTGCGAGGGGATAACTTAGAACCTTTTGCAGACTGCAACATCTCAAGCGCGCGGATGATTGCGGGTGTGACTTGCTGGGTGCCGGATATTGAAAGGTGATTGTGGTCAGAATACAGGGGTACGTCATCTATGATCGTCGCACAGGTTCCGTTGGTGCAGAACAAGTTGTCTGTTGCGATCGCATAGAATCTGTATTTACCGCGTAGTGCATCTATTGCAGCGCGCACTGCAGCTTGTCGTTGAGAATGCGCTACCTGGTTGATCGCCAATGGCTTGAACGGCATGCCAAGCTGAGATCGCACGAAAAATGCTTGTGGTACATGGAAGCCAGGGACTGGAGTAGACAAGAGGATGACGGGTTCAATCCCTAACTCATTGAGCGTACGCACCGTGTCTGAGAAAGCCTGCTTGAAGACCAGCCTGTTTTCGCGAGTATTGGCCGCAGTGAGGTTGCCAGCACTAAGCAGAGTTTGACGCCCTCCTTCGTGCCCGAATCCCGAACCCTCTGCGTGTGACGCCCACCGCGCAAAGAGTATCACGTCAGAAATGTTCGCTGCTTTGATCACGTCTAATATCGCAGCATTGAAGGCTTTACAGGGACGCTTAGGATCAAAGGGGACTTTGTCGACGCCCAGCAACGGCGCACATCCATAGGCAACACCGTTGTAACCAGAGATACCTCGATCAATTGCTATCCGGTTTACGGCTGGGGCGATACTCGCAGCATGCGAATCACCCCAGAGTATAAATGTCGGCTCACCTGCAACGCCCAGGCGACAAAGCGACTCGGCGCTCAGGCGTTCTGGATCAATGCCTACACAGCTTCGATCTGTTTGCGATGCAAGATTCGCGATATCGAGTTTTTCCGCAATCTTGTCTGGAATCCGGCCAGCGAAGCCGTTTGTTTGATCCAAAAACAAGCCCATTGCAACAATACTCGCGCAACTCACACCACAGAGTGCAACAAAACGCCTGTTGGTAAGTGCGCCCCTAGCGCCCCGGAAGGGGCGCTCAATATATCGCCAGCTCAGGGTTGCCAGAACAGTGGCCAGCGCAATTGCGACGATGGTGGGGAGTACGGCGTCGCCCAATGGAAAAAGGTAGTCTCGATAGACGAAAACAGGCCAATGCCATAGGTAGAGTGAGTAACTGATTTGTCCTAAGCCGAACAGCAGCCCTGACTTCAATGGCAGTGACAGCGAACTTTGAGTTCCGCTTAATATGCATAATGCCGTGCCGACGCACGCCGGAAACGCGTAGATCCCCGGAAACGGGGTCGATTCAGTTAAGACGAGAGCGGAAGCAAGGATCAAACCCATTCCCACCACAAACGCACAATTTGCCATCATGGTGGAAAGCGCCATCTTCCTATCTCTAACAAACAATGCCAGGGAAGCACCCATCAGCAGTTCCCAAGCTCGGCTCGGCAGCAAAAAATATGCCGCACGGGAAGCGGCTTCGACTTGGGTCTGTGAAATCAACAGCGAGATGGCAAACAGGCCGAGCACTGCAACAAGAAGGTAGGGGCGCAAGCGTTTGTGTAAGACCATGAGGACTAACGGAAACAGCAGATAGAATTGCTCTTCGATTGCGAGTGACCAGGTGTGTATATAGAACTTCAGTTTCGACGGACCCTCAAAGTAGCCGTCCTCGGTAAAGTAGAGAAAGTTGGACAGAAACACAGCAGAAGTCGCCATGCCTTCACCGAGATCTTCGGCAGCCTCAGGAAGGAGAATGAACAGCCCCGGTATGGAAGTTATGGCTAGAACCGCCGCTAATGCAGGATAGAGCCGCCTCAGTCTTCTGACGAGAAAACCAGATATCTCGAATTTTCTTCGCTCAAGGTCACTGAGTATTACGCCAGTAATCAGATAACCAGACACAACAAAGAACACATCAACGCCAATATATCCGCCAGGGAGCCAGCTGCTATTCGCGTGAAAAAGAACGACTATCGCTACGGCCAAACCGCGCAAACCGTCAATGTCGGCGCGATACTCCATCGGGCGCTCATTGCTTTCAGAAAAGGTTGCCGACACTAACGTTGTAGTTCCATTACATCAGGATTTGTCCGAATGAGTCTGTTAGACAGGTGTTCGGTTTCTAATCTGTCGATCCAATGACAAGTTTGCAAAAATATGATCTACCCATTGCGGGAGAGGTGGAAAAATGAGTTGCCTTCGTACCTGGAAACAAAAGCAAGCTACCTTAATGCCCCGAATCTAAAAATAACCGGGTCTCATCCAAAGCTGCGCGGAGTTGCAAAGCTTCCGAATCGAAGAATGCGATGACATTGTTGTCTGCTTGATCATTCAACCGAGTAAGCTGATTTGCTTCCCCGTTGCTCGCTTCAAGAGGTATTGTAAACTTAAAAGTCTGGTTCACATAACAGATCGATGAGGTACTTGAGATCACTGAGTAGTTGGCCGGGTTTGAATTCAGCAGACTAACGCCAAGGGCATAGTCAGTAACCGGGTTGGTGACACCCAGCATTGGTAAAAGAGTTGGAATGAAGTCAGTGTGACTTGTTCTGTGAGTTATGGCTTTGTTCCCCGCCCCTGGTATGTGCATCACAAACGGGACCCGTACCTGCTCTTCACTGAATCCATTGTTGTGTCCCCAGTGACCTTGCTCCATAAACTCTTCCCCATGGTCGCCCGTTATCACAACGATGGTATCGTTAAGGATTTGCTCACGCTTCAGATAGACCAGAAGCCGCCCAATCTGATTGTCAACGTGCCGACTTGCGTTGATATAGCGGTTCTTGAGCCCTTCCATTTCAGCGTTTAGGCTGTCTCGAGTCATTGTCACGTAGTTAAGGTCTTCGACGAACGGCGTTGCAATAATGTCGGAATCATCGAAGAAGTACCGTGCATGGGTGGACTCGAAGAATATCATCCCGGCGAAAGGACGATGCCGGTCGCGCGCTTCCAGTTGCGATATCATCGACTTTACGTTCCGTGCATCTCTGATTTCCGGCGGCACTGCGTCATCGAGCTGGTGTAGCACTGCCGACGGCAGCTGCGCAAAAACCGTACGATCGAATTCCGGATACGTAAATGTTGCCCCCGTGTACATACCAAATTCGTAGTCATTCGATTTTAGGATATCGAAAACTATCGGACCTTGATTAGCATTTAGAAAACTGTTCCAGTAGCTGCCATGCAGCCCGTAGAACAGTGAGAACATACCTTGCCGAGTGCCGTTGCCGCCACTGTAGTGGTTGATGAAGTGTAAAGATTCTCCAGCGAACTCATACGATTGCGGCATTATTGCCGGCGTTAACATATCGGCTCGAAGTGATTCCGCGATAAGCCAGATAATGTTAGGGCGTGGTTTTTCAAGTGTGGTTATTTTTTGTTTTGGGTAGTCTAGTTCACTAGCGCGGTTATTGAGCGCGATCCCCAGGCGCTCAGGGCGATCGAATCCGAGGCGTTGACCCAGCGTACGAAACCTTACTTCGTTGTAAAAAGGTATTTTTTGTGCAGTTTCAAGAATGGGTGCGTAGTAGTTAAAGTCTGCAGTTGCGTAGGTAAGCCGCTCAGTTACAGACAGACAGACAAAGGCGACAACGAGAAACTTAACCTGTGGTCGCCAGACAGGACGAGATCGGTATGCCGTGAACCAGTAGAGCAAAGTTTGTGCTGCCAGCAGACCCAGCAATCCTGCAATGGCAGAATAGATCGTTGCGTCACTCCCACCCAGCGACTCTATCCCACCGGGTGTCAATACCAGGTTTAAAACGAACGCGTTAAGGTGAAACCCATACAGATCCAGAATTCTGGTATCAACATAGCAAAGCGCCACAACAATGGTCGCAGTCAGAACCAGTAGGATATCTATCCCGTACGGTATCCATACAACGGTAAGCTTGCGTTTCGCTATATAGTCTCGCAGATACACCAGCGCTATCGCTGGTAAAAGGTAGACAAAAGAATAGGTGGATATCAGAAGAATGTCGTACAAAATTTGGGAGGTACCACCAATAGAGTAAATCTGTATCGAATTCCCGAAAACGCAAAACAAGATGAGGTAATTCACCCCGAGGAAGACATTGGCGCACGCATGGTCTTTGCCGAAGATACTCAATACCGAAGTACGGTTAATGTTTTGCATCGATACGCTCACAACATTCGCTGGCTTGTTAACTAGTTCACCAAAACCACCACCTCTATACTCACACCTCTATCCAGAGACATTCGATCGACATGAGAGGTTATGGACTTAGAGTCGCGTATTTAGAACATTTGTCGCGTAACGAAAAAAGTGGCCGTTTTCTTGTGTTTAACCGCCTTTGGCGTTGACAGCTCACGTTGGCGCAGCGTCTACTGCGAAAGAGTGTCAATCCGTAAATCAGAGATACATGCTCGGAAGTCCATCGCTAAAAGTGCTTGATCGGTATGTTTTCGGAGTGAATGCGTGGCCGTTCGTTCAGATTGTTGCAGGCTTGGTGGTTGTTTATCTAGGCTATGTGACCAGCATCGGACTCGCCTACATTCTCGCTGGTGACATGGACCTTCGATTGCTGGGCGAATACCTTTTTGCGCGCACCATCATAGCCACTGAAGTTATCGTGCCGGTAGCAGCCTTTATGGCGGTTGTACTGGCGCAGGTAAGACTGCATCGAGACCGCGAGGCCCATGTATTCTACGCGGCAGGTATTTCACCGATTCGATTAAATCTAGCCACTCTGACATTCTCCTTGCTTGCGGCCGTGTTGTGCTTCGTGCTTACAGTCTATGGTCGTCCGTGGGCTTACCAGATCAGTGACCGGATTCTGTCGGAATCGCTGGGTATCTCGATCAAAACTATGCAGCCGAGAGTATTCTACGATCTTGGGGATGGACTGGTCTTAATGGGAAGACGGGTCGATCGTGATGTGGAACAGCTGACTTCCGTGTTCGTCAGTAGATCAGGACCCACCTCAACTGAGGTCCTTATCGCCAAGCGAGCGGAGATAGCCACCTTCGCAGATGGAGAGGAATACCTTAAGCTCGATGATGTAGTCCAGTACGAGATTAATGTGGCGAACGCTGCTGATGTAGTTAGGCGATTCAGAACTTTGACGTACAGGATGCCATCCCCGCCAGAAAATATCCGCGAGATAAGACGTAACGCACAAGAAAGTTCTGTGCTGCGCGAATCAAATATTCCTGCCGATATCGCTGAATATCAATGGCGAGTAGCTTTGCCGTTAATTCTGTTCTTTATGACACTCACTGCGATTCGGATTGGGCGTACGGTACCGGGGCATCCGGGAACCAGCAGGATCTGGTACGGATTGTTGATCTACATTTGCACGCTTGTATTGGCATCGATTGTGCGAGCCGGGGTAACGAATAACACGCTAAATATGCCACTTGGAATTTTCAGCATACCTGCCATTTTTGCATTGCTAACCGTCTATCAAATCTACAGCGAAAATCATGGGAGGCGATTGGCTTGGGCCGCACGTTAATTCGCTACCTCCTTCGCCATCATTTGATTGGCTTGCTGCTTACAACATTTTCGTTGACAGTTTTATTCATCGCATTTGATTTTCTGGACGAGTTCGGTGACGTAGGTCAAGGCGCATTCGACAACTTTGATGCCGTGTTTGTTGTACTAATGGGGCTTCCAAAAAGAATTGTGGAGTTGTCCTCTTTCTCTTGTGCATTAGGAGTGTTCTACACATTTGGCTATCTCTCCAGATCTAATGAATTGGCTGCCATTCAATGTGCCGGTGTGGCTACTTCCTCAATTGTGATTGTCAGTCTCTGCTGCGTTACGGGTTTTCTACTCCTGCTTGCGGGATTGGAGGTGGTTGCGCGCCCCCTTTATCAGAGTGCGCTGGAATATCGCGATATGAAAGTCGCAGAGCGTCCGAATAAAAGCCTGGTAGGGCACGGACTTTGGATGCTCGAGGGCGGCACCATAGTATTCATCGACCGCTACGACGAAAGCGATTCGATGCGTGGGGTAAAGATGTTTGAGTTCGACCAGGCTGATGAGTTATCTGTATATAGCTCAGCATCAAAGCTGGAAAATCAAGGTGAGGATAACTGGGCGCTCATCGAAGGCATCCGCAAATTCTATCGCGATGACAAAGTCTCGCTTGAGGATTTTGACAGAATGCAGATCTTGCTTGATATGAATCCGAGAGAAACTTTAGCATCTCTACCCTTAGATAGCCTGACCTTAAGCGAAATCAGCAGGCGTATCGAAAAGTTGAAGCAATCCCTTGATGACACAACTGCGCTGGAAGTCCAATTCTGGTCGCGCTTGTCAATCCCTATGCAGATAGTGGCGTTCTCCCTGCTGGCTGTTGTTCTGTCCCTAGGTACGTTTGAAAGAGGTGGATTGGGCATGCGTATGTTACTCGGCGTTGCCATATGCCTGAGCTTGTACGTCTTTACTCTGATCGCTACGAATGCGAGCTACGTATTAGGATTTCCAGCTTATCTCGCGTCGACTCTGCCCGTTGCCAGCGTGGTCATTCTGACCTTCTCTATCGTGGCACTTAGGAAATATTAGCTGAAGTTCGACGACAAGTTTTTCGTTTTCCTGTCTCTAAGAGGGCAATACAAAAACCGGTTTGTTTAATGCTCCGATCGCACTTACCAACTTGGCGTACGTCTTTCCTCATGTTGGGTGGATTGTTTCTATTTGCGGCATGGTCGGTTAATTGGCTGATTGGCCAATCGTCGGATATCGTTCTGAGCAGCGAAAATGCTGAGACTGGCGCACTCAGAGTTGTGGTCCTGGGTGATCAAGGCACAGGCACCTTGCGTCAACGACAGGTGGCCTGGCATATGGACGACGTTGCGGCACAGCTCGGCGGATTCGATTTTGCATTGCTTGCAGGAGACAACTTCTATGGCAGTGGTGTGGATTCCATCGATGACCCGCACTGGCGGTTTAGTTTTGAAAATGTTTATCAAGGCAAGTATCTGCAGGGTCTACGTTTTTATGCGGTGATCGGAAACCACGATGCCAAAGGGAATGTTGATGCGCTTCTGGCTTACAGCAATCAGCAGCGTGGCTCAAATAGGTGGCGGCTACCTGCACGTCACTACATCAAAGATTTCGGAAGATCGCCCACCTGTTTGGCCTGCCCTCTGCTCAGAGTTGTGTTTCTCGACACGACGCAAGTGAGTTCGACTCTTGCAGAAGAGGCGGAGTTTGTTATGACAGCTTTTCGTGATGCCAAGTCGATATGGCGTGTAGTGATCGCCCATCACCCCATCCGAAATTACGGTGCGCATGGCGAAACGGCTAATCTGGCAGAAGCGTTCTTACCTGCGCTGCGCGAATCTGATGTGCATCTATATATTTCAGGTCACGACCACAATCAGCAGATCATTCAACGCGCCAAGGAACCCCTTTATCTCATTAGTGGAGCTGGAGGGAAAAAGGCGTACCCGGTAAATACAGGCGAAAAGGATCTGCTCGCTTCCAGCGAGGAGAACGGGTTTTCCGTTTTGGAGTTTAACGATCAAACATTGAGCATCGATATGTACGGTGAGTCAGACCAGGCGCTGAGTCGAACGGTTCTGGCACATGCTGACAATATTCAAATTGGTATGGTTGAATAATGCACATTTTGAGAGTCGACGGAACGCTGCGAGTTCGAGACCAGGATTCTGTTCTAGTGACGTCTTTTCGAGCGCTAGGTCTGCCTTCTCTGTATCCGACTGCGAGCTCACAGATACATACTCGCCGGCGGCCATGGACATTGCGCCGGCGACTAAGCCGGCAACGCCAGCAAGCAGAATATTCTGTTGTGTGGCGTTTGCCGCCGCCACACCTATGATCAGGCTCGCTGTCGAAACGATGCCGTCATTGGCTCCCAGTACGGCTGCGCGCAACCATCCCACTCGGTGTGCTTTGTGTTTTTCGATCTGGCTCATAACGTGTCCTCCGAATCAGCTAGCCTAAAAAGCTCGCCCCCCAGTTTTCGACTGATTCTGGCAACGAATCAATGAGTTTCTGAGCAACCTGCCACACTTGCCACAACAACTCGAGGCGAACTTTTCCTCGCAAGGTGTTGTCATCGAACCTTCGAAGATCGCGACCATTCGCTTTGCAGTTAGATGTCCCATTTCCTACACTACCTTCCGTACAATGAAACACGCGACCCCGCGTAACATTTCGCCCACATCTATTTAATGATCTAGCCGAGGGGATTTTCGCATGAACGATACTGGATCTAACCACCCGTACAGTATTTGTCGACACAACCTTTCAAGAACCAGATTGATTCCGGTGGTTGCGAAAACACGCCAGGCAGAGCCCTCGGGGGACCAACATTCGCTCATTTGTCGCGACATTCGCCCGCGATTTCGTGGGGAGTATGTCCAATCACTCCTTGAGGCTAAGAGTTGTAAGCTTTCAGAGATGGGCGCTCCGGAGGGCGAGTCGTCTGCCAAAAGCACCCCTGACTACTCCACAAGACCCTAACGGTCAGATGGACACAGTTCCCAGGTCGCTCACACCAAATCGAATCGAAAACGCGGTAGGTCTTGCGATGGTGAAAGTTACGCTGTTCGTGGCTTCGTGCGTGTTTGCAAACATCACAATAGCGCAGGAAATTGCGCCTGACATTCCGGACAAAGCGACGATCGATACCCAGATTGAGCGTGTGACAGCGAGTACCAATCTGTCCGAGACCCAAAAAAAACAATCAATCGAATTTCTGCAACTGGCGCTATCTCGAATTGATGCTACGGCTGAGCAACTTCGTCAGGCGAACTACTACGCCGCCGCGTTGGCATCAGCGGCATCGGAACGTGCAGAATTCGACGCACAAGCCGCCGGTTACGAAGCCCCGAGATTAACAAAGACACTCGCCGATGCGCCACTTACAGAACTCAAAGCGCGCTTGGAACGTGATCAAGCGGAGTTGGCAGCGCTGAGAAATCGAAGCGTAGCTTTGGAGGCCAGCATTCAAAACGAGCGGACTTTCGATATCCAGAATGCACTCATCGAAGCGCGTGCTCAGCAACTGACCGCCAGAACCGTACCCGATAGCGTCGACGCTGCACAGAACGCAGAGGAAATTCTTGCCACAGTAACCCAAGCCTGGCAAGACGCTCGCATTGAAATGCTCGAGCAACGACTCTTGAGTCGCGACCTTCGATTGGCAAGTTGGGAGGCAGAACTCGCACTGACCTCGAAGCGCATATCCGGGCTAGAAACCACGGTTGCGCAATTGCGTAGGTTTGTCACCGACCACCGACAAAGTGAGGCGCGTCAGACTTTGGTCGAGACGGAAAATATTGCCTCCTCGTTAGCGGACGAGCCGATTGCAGTTCAACAAATTGCCGACGAATTGGTCCAACGTGCTAAAGAGCTGGGGCAGTTGGTCATGCAGCATGACGAGGCAGTTTTCGAGAATGCGCGCATTGCTCGCGAGGTGCGTCGGCTTTCGCAAAAATACCGCAATCTGGCTGAACAGATGGAGCTGATCAGTATGGATTCGTCGCCGGAGTTTGGATCTGCGCTGCGTCACGAACGAGACCTGCTGGCCGATTCGAGAATTGATGCTCACTCGCTCAGCGAGCACGAACAACAATTGACTCAAAGTCGTCTCGCGCAGTTTCGAATCGACACCTTACGGGAGGAAGACGTTGCCCTGGCCATCTCAAGCGTTATGGAATCACTCAGGTTGGATCCGCAAGTTATCGTCACTGCAGAACGTGAAGCCGTAATTCAGGACTTACTTGCACGACGACAATCTTTGCTGGCGATACTTTCTGGCGCATATGCGAGCTTTACAGACGAACTCATAGATGTCATCACCCAAAGTCGCTTGCTTGCAGATCAGAGAAAGGAGTACGCCACCTTTCTTGATGAGCACCTCCCGTGGATGAAAACCGCTGATATCATGGGACTCGATACGCTGGAGGGTCTGGGGTCGTCTGTCGAATGGTTGGTTAGTGCAGATTCATGGCGACGAGTGGCGCAGGGCGTCTACGAGCGACTGGGACAAACCTTGGTGGCCACGATTTTCGTCACCTTGTTGCTAGTTCTCTTATTGAAGCGGCGTTCACGGCTCATCGCGGCCTTAGCTGCGACGAAGGACTTGGTCGGAAAAGTCCATCTGGACAGGATTTCCTCTTCGCTTTCCGCGATGGCGATTACGGGGCTACTCGCTATGCCGGGCCCCCTGACATTGGCCTTGATCGGAGTGCTGGTGTACCAACCAGATGGCATCGCCCAAGACCTGGCCAGATCGATACTCTACGGATCGTTCATCTTCTTGGTCCTTGAGTTTTTGTTGCAGAGTGTCCGATCAGACGGTCTGATCGAAAGGCACTTTAAGTGGAACCCGGTACTTGCCGTTGCGCTAAAGGAGAATCTTCCGTGGTTCATGTTGATCGTTATACCAGCTTCAGTTCTGACCCTGTTCATTGAAAACCAAGCAGACTCCGTCGTCCGAAATAGCCTCGGACGCATTACTTTCATCGCGGCAACACTCGCACTCGCAGTTTTTACCTATCGCGTGCTGAAACCTGTTTCAGTTGCGCCGCGAGTTGCAGAGGGTGGGATATCAGCATCTAACTCATGGGATAAACGTGAAGTTACTGTTTGGCTACCGGTACTGATGCTGCTGCTGGTCACGGTGTTATCAGTGTATGGTTTTCACTACACGGCCGTTACGCTCAATATGATTGTCGTGAACTCAGCCTTAGTCGCGTTACTGGCTGCATTTAGTTTCGGCATGTTTCAGCGGGCGTTCGCTATCCGGGAACGAAGACTTGCACTGGATCGAATCAGGGAAAAACGTGCCTCAGCCCTGGAGCGCAGTAAAGATCGAGATGCGGCGGAAGCTGCAGGTGAAGGCGTACCGACTGAGCTGGACCTTCAACAAATTGACGCGCAGACGGTCAGCGAGCAGACAAATGCCTTGTTGAAAATGCTGGTTATGGTCGCCGTCGGGCTGGCATTGTGGAAGATTTGGTCCGGTTTTCTGCCTGCATTTACACCGCTAACAGAGTTCCGACTATGGGATATTTCCGAGTTCATCGACGGGGTTCCAGTCGTTAAGGCATTTACGATGTGGGATCTATTACTGGCCGTATTGCTCAGTGCTATTACGTTTGCCGCGGCCAAGAATATTCCTGGATTGCTCGAGATTGCCGTTCTGAGCCGTATGTCGCTGGAAACAGGAACGGGCTACGCGGTCACGACCGTTGTTCGTTACATCATTGTTATCTTCGGCAGCTTCGTTGTGCTGCAAACCCTAGGTGCACAGTGGTCGAAACTGCAATGGCTCATTGCCGCACTTGGCGTAGGGCTCGGCTTTGGTCTACAGGAAATAGTCGCAAATTTTGTTTCCGGACTGGTATTGTTGTTTGAACGACCTATACGCATCGGCGATACCGTCACCGTCGGCGATCAATGGGGTACGGTCAGTCGTATTCGCATCCGCGCAACCACCCTCGTTGATTGGGATCGGCGAGAAATCGTGATCCCCAACAAGACGTTCATCACAGAGAGATTGGTTAACTGGACCCTAACGGATCCGATAACACGAACGACTATACGGGTGGGCGTCGCCTACGGGTCAGACGTTGATTTGACCGAGAAGCTCTTAATGGAAGTGGCGACGACAAACGAGAAAGTTCTCGTTGATCCGCCACCCGCAGCGCTTTTTCTTGGCTTTGGTGACAGCAGTCTTAACTTTGAATTGCGCATCTTTGTGAAGAGTATCCGTGAGATTGTTTCGGCAACGCACGAGATCCATGTCGCCATCGACAAAATCTTCCGCGAACATGGTATTGAAATCGCGTTTCCGCAGCGCGACATTCACTTCGACTCAAAACCGATGGAGGTTCATTTGGTTACACCAGATGATAAAGGTTAGCGCGGGGTTCCGGCGCTGGACTCGAGTTTCACTCGCAATCTGGAGTCGCCGTCAATGCCACAGGGTGAAGCCGGCTGCATCTCTCTGGTCCCCAGGGTAGGGTCATAGTTACCGAGCGAAGACACGCCACAAAATCCACCGCAATGTGAAGTTAGCTATTGATCTGTTCAGTGAGTAAGATCATATTGCGTAGTGAGAACAGCCTAACCCCCATCAGAGGCCGATAGATTGAACCATCGAGCGAAGTCTTATCTGTACAGAACATATCTGGTTGCAATTTGTGTTGCTTTTGCGCCCATGATGTATGCCCACGACAAAGAGACAGACCACGTATTGGTGTATCGCTGGATCGATGATGCTGGGCATGTGCAGTATTCCGATAGTTCTCCTATCGGAGTGGACACACAAATGATCGCAGTCAGTAACGCTCAGTTGCCCGTAGACACCGCGTTACAAAGCCGTATTGCAGCGATTGATGCGCTTACCAAGCAAGAAATCGCATTCGATCAACATGAGCGCGCCGCTAAGCGCCTGGACAAAGCACTGGATGCGGCCCGCAGGAAGTCTTGTGAGCAGGTGGCAGCTGAACTGGCAAGGTTAGAAAGTCGACCGGGCCCCAAACTGCTTATCGTCGACTCAAATGGCAATGTGACTCGCATGACAGAAAGCGAGCGACAACGAAAAATGAGCCTCGCCACGCAAAAGTTAGGTGAGTGTAGCAAAGCTCAGTAGAGCCGCTCATCGCGCTTGCGACGCGGCACTTAGACTAACCATTGGTGGCTGGCGTGGCGTTGGCAGGAAGGTCCCCTCCCGCAATCCAGCGATACAACCCTGGCATCAGCACCAACACCAGCGGCACCTGTACGATCAATCCGGATATGATCGCGATTGCCAGAGGCTGCTGCATTGCAGATCCCTGTCCGATGCCCAGAGCCAGTGGAAGCAGGGCGAGAATTGCCGCCAGCGTTGTCATCACAATCGGACGCATACGGTTGATGCCAGCTTCCCGCAGAGATTCCAAGCGGGTTTTTCCGTTGGCGTGGAGTTCTTGATACTCGGAAAAGTAGAAGATCGAGACCTCTGTGACGATGCCTATAATCATGGTCATCCCCATCATAGCGGTGATGTTAAGTTCCATGCGGGTTAACCAAAGGCCCAAGAAAACGGCACTCATGGCGAGCAGTGGCATCAACATGATCACCGACGCAATCAGAAAATCTTCGTAGAGAAAAACGAGCAGTAGAAAAACCAAGGCGACCGCTGCGATAAAGACCGCCATCAACCCGCGGAACGCAATCTGCTGCTGCTGATACAAACCGCCCATTTCGTAGCTCACACCCGCCGGCAGTGTACCCGCTGCAGCTATTCGAGCCTCGATTTCCTGCACGGTCGATCCCATATCACGACCCGCGATTCGTGCTGTTACAGCGACAATATTCTTGAGATTATCGCGGCTGATTTGCGGTTGACCCTGCGATGTTTTCACTGTGGCAATGCGAGACAGAGGAAACCGGTGCCCGTCAGGTGCAGTCATCCATAATTGATTCAGATCCAGTTCGCTCGCACGTTCAACTTTTGGCACCCAGACTCGAATTCCAACCAGTTTGAAAGACTGTTGGATCTGGGTTGTCACTTCTCCCGCGAACAACTGATTGAGCTGTAATGTAACCGCCTCTGGACTGACGCCTTCCAGCGCAGCTTTATCTCGATCAACGACGATATTCAAGGCGTCTCCTGCCAGGACTATGCCATCGCGTACGTCCACAACACCGGTGATTTTTGAGATTTCCTCTGCCAGCTTCGGGGCGGTCGTCATCAGAGCGTTTTGATCGTTGCCGTAAAGCTTGATTTCGATGGGTTGCGGTACAGCGGTCAGATCACCGATCAAATCTTCCATCAACAATGCCATGTCAATTTCCAAGCCCGGCACCTGCGCATCTATAGCAACGCGAATCTCCTCCATGACTGTTTCTAATCCTGCGCGTGGGAAAGGCTTCAGGCGTATAAAGAAATCGCCTTCGTTCGCCTCTGTCAGGCCTCCCCCAAGTTGCATGCCTGTGCGCCGCGAGTAAGTAAGCACAGCCGGATGCGCGGTGACAATCGCCTCCGCCTGTTTTAACAGGCGGTCGGTTTCGGTCAGTGAGGTACCTGGCGAGGCCCGATAGTCTAGAACAAATCCTCCCTCATCCATTTTCGGGATGAAACCAGAGCCGACTTGCAGGTAGCTGAAGTAGCCAACCACTACGGTTAATGCCAAAGCCAGGAGCAGTAACCAGCGCTGGGCTCCGACCTTGTCCATAAGCCTGCGATACCCAGCATGCGCCCATCGTGTAATCCGGTCGGTGTCCTCTGCCTGGGCGTCCTTCGCCGATAACAAGTGATCAGCAAGCAACGGTACCGCGAGCCAGGCTGTTAAATAGGAAAATACCAGTGCGCTCGCCATGGTCAGAGACAAGGCTTTAAAGAAAGCGCCCGTCACGCCGGTTAAGAAGGCAAGTGGCACGAATATGATGATGGTCGCTGCCGACGACCCCGTCAGTGGCCGAGTGAACTCCATGGCAGCTTGCCGGATCGATTCGTGCATCGTGTCTTTGCTGCTGCGTAGACGTCGGACGATGTGTTCGATCATGACAATCGCGTCATCGACAATCAGACCAACGGCCGCGGCCATACCGCCTAGAGTCATGATGTCGAAACTCATGCCGAGCGCATACAACATGACAATTGTCGTTGCTAATACTGCTGGAACAACCAGAATGGCAATCAGTGTAATTTTCAGACTGCGCAGGAACACCAACAGTACAATGCCTGCCAGAACAATCCCGACAACGATGGCGTCCCGCACACTCTTGGCCGACTCTACAATCAGTTCGCTCTGGTCATACCAGTTGCCGATCACCAGATCGGGTGGCAGTGTAGCTTTCACATCATCCAGTCGGCGTTTAACGTCGTCGGCGATTTTTACCGTGTTTGCACCCGGCTGCTGATACACTTGGACCAACACGGCATCGCGTCCGTCCGCTGCAACGCGCACCCATTGAGGTTCCGTCGCTTCGTAGACGGAAGCGATATCTTCAAGCATGACAAGCCCGTTGGTACCACTGCGAAGGACCGTGGTTTTAATGTCGTCGATGGTCTTGAGTCGCGTGTCTGAAAGCATCAAATAGAGTTTGTAGTGATCTTCCAGGCGACCGACAGCGCGCAATATATTTGCAGCAGAGACAGCGGCAACAACTTCGTCGAATGTCAGACCATAACTGGCGAGTTGCATCGGATCGACGTCGACTCGATATTCGGCCAGCGCACCGCCCGACACGGTGACATTGGACACACCCTCGACGGCCGACAATAAGGGCACGAGCTGGTACTGCGCGATATCTCTTTGCTCGACTAATGTTAAAGATGTTGAGGTCAGACTGTAGGCGGCCACCGGAAAGACCGTTGGATCCATTCGCCTCGCAGTGTGGGTCGTACCGACGGGCATTTGTGCCAGCGCTTGATTGATCGCAGATTCGACGAGCTGAAAACCCGCCGCGATATCGCTCCCCCACGCGAAGTTAATAGACAACTCGGCTGTTCCGCGACTGGTTGTTGAGCGGACCGAAGTGACGCCAGGTACCGAACGTACCGCCTGTTCGGCAGGTAAAGTCACAGCGATCACCATCTGATCTGCGGGCCGATCTCCGGCATCCAGCGAGACCACTACGCGTGGGAAATCGACTTTTGGGAACAACGCGACCGGCAGCAGTGTGGATGCGGCTACCCCGCCGATAGCCAGTATCGCCAGCAACAATAATACGGATCTACGGTGGCCGGCGACCCAGTGGGCCAGCGACTGTGGGTTAACGTTATCAGCTTCCCGCATTGCTCGTCCTGACTGTCATGCCGTCGCTGAGTACATAGTTACCGGTTTGCACGACAACTTCGCCCGCATTAAGTTGTCCTTTGACACCGATCTCATGCGCGGATTCGTTGACAACTGCTACATTGACTCGACGCGCGCGATTGCGCTCGACAACGTAAAGATAAGCTCCATCCTGATCATAAAGAACCGCTGATCTAGGGACTACCAATGCATCCTGGCTGGCGAGCCTGATCTCCGCACGCATAATGCTGCCGAGCGTCACCTGGTCCGCCGCGTCTTCCGGAATCGGGGCGATCGCATCGACCAAACGCGTGCTGGGATTGATCATGGCATTGACTTTTTCTAGCTGTGTGGGAATACGGATGTCACTCTGAAATATGGCGACTAACTCCAGTGCCGCATCATCAGGCACGCGACGGGCATCTTCGGGCTCCACACCCAGGCGCACAACAAGACCCGTTGTTTGCGCCAGGAAAAGAGCTGGGGTATCTGCGGCTATTCGATCACCCGTGCTAACGGATAGTCCCGTCACTATCCCATCTGTTACAGCACGCACGGTCTGCCGCTTCTGATCAGCACCGACGTCTTTCAGTGCACGAAGTTGAGCTGTGGCATCGGATAAAGCACGCTCTGCGTTCGCGACTTGATCCCGGGTGGCCAGTTGCTCATCGAACAGTTGCCGTATTCGTTGCAGCTGACCTTCTGCGTAAGACTGCGCTGCTTGTGCTTGCGAAAACTGCATGCGTGTACCAGGAGCAGTATCTAACTCCAGTAATGCATCGCCCATGGAGACACGTTCACCAAGTCTGACATGCAGTCTCGTTACAAGACCGGCCCGAGGTAAGGCAACTACGGTTAACGCATCTGGGTCTGCTTCGATAGCGCCATAGGCGCTGATGGTCTGCGTGACTGATTTTTTGATGATGCTGGTAGTCTCAACCATTGCACTGGGTTCGACATTTTGCGCTAGCACAATATTTGCCAACAACACGCCCAACCCGCTTACGATCCAACGCGCTAGCCTCACATTCGCAGCTCTTTTGCGGTTATCGTGTCCAATGCGATCGAGATTTCCCATAGCGCCTGCTCCAGATCTATCAGCTCGATTTTCTTGTTGATGAGGGCGAACTCGAGGTTCAGATAAACTAGCGTATCAATGTCTCTAGATGCGTATGCACGACGTGCACCCACAACCATTTGTTCGAGTTCCGGAATATGTCCGTGGATAAACTGACGGCGCTGGTCGAGGATACGCTGCTCGTTTATCAATCGGCTGATGTCAGAGCGAGTCTGTGTGATTCGAGCTTGATATTCGGACCAGAGTTGGTCGCGTGTCGCCCGTTCGATCCGCAGTTCACCACGATTACCGGCGAACAGAGGTAAGTCCAGGCTCAATACCATACCGGATGTATATACCGCACTGGTGTCTACGGCACGCGCCAGACCGATCGCCAGGGCCGGGAAAAAACGCAACACAGCCCTGCGAACTCTGGCCTCCTGACTGGCATAGCCCGCCTGTAAAGCAAGCAAGTCCGGCCTGATAGCTATCACGGAAGGCATAATTGTTGCTACGTTTTGCTTTACGGGACTCGGAGCCGGCGGCAACTTGTCCAATAGCAGCGGCGCATCCGGGCTGAGTCCAAGCAGGGCACGGAGTTCGTGACCGGTCTGGTTGAGTTGTTGTTGCAACTGGTACCATTGCGAACCCGCATCGAGCAACGCTGTCAGATCGGGCCCAGCGTTCTCAATTGTGATGTTGCCTTCACGTAACGCCTGGGCCGACGCCGATTGGCGTCGCTCAAACTGGAGTTTAGCCTGTTGTAGCAGAGTGAGCTTCAGCGCTTCACTACGTTCGCGAACAAAGAACCAGCGCGCCTGCTGGGCGACCTGCCATTCCTGCCAGACAATTTCCATTCGAACCTGGACGGCCGCCAGCTTCTGCGCACGCACAGCGGGTGACCTTGTGAGAAGTGCAAGCAGGTCGTAGTTGAGACTTGCGTTCCGTGCATCCGACAATCCGGGGTTGTCGCTGGTCGGATGATCCACACCGATAGATATTTGTGGGTCGGGTAACAATCGCGTGGCAAATAGCTGCGCCTTGGCTACACCCTCTCGCTTACGCGCAGCAATCAGGTCGGGATTTGTAACAATCGAGACGATGGATACCTCGTTCATATCCACGCCATCACGGACGTCAATCAGGGGCAACTCCGATCGTTCATGAGAAAACGAATTCAAGCTGCCTGGGAGCACAGCATCGTCTGGCAGCGGTACTGTCTGATAGCCAGCGCATCCCGATAGAAGAATTATGGTACTGAAAAATAGGTCTCGCACTACACGGTGCTTGCGTTTATTTAAGACGTTCATGCCTATGGTCATACCTATCATTCATCCACATTAGGGCGTTTTCCGGTATTGAGGATGTTCTCCAATGCCAGCGTGAGTAGGTTGTAGAGTTTAGGCAAAAGAGCTGGAGCAACGCGCCCGTGATCGGGTGGCGGGCTTTCATAGTCAGGCCGCTTTAATCACCCACATCAAACCTTACCCTAATAGAGTAGTTGTTAACATACTCATGTAAGCAAATTATGCGGCGTCGTGTGAAGGCTATTGGATAAAACTAAAGCGACGATTCCTTGTGCTTGGCTTTTCTCTTTCGAATACACCAGTAGACCAGAAATATGACGATAGCAGCGGCTAAAACATAGCCACCGCGTTGAATCCATGGCAATGCGACGGCCAAGTGAGATCCGATATAATAGATACCTAGCGTCCAAACACTAACCCACAACGTCGCGCCGATAACGTTGTACAGCAGGAATTGCCTCCACCGCATTCCTGCACTTCCCGCGATGATCCCGTTGAGCTGGCGAACCACCACAATGAATCGCGCTGCTAATACGAGTTCGGGTCCATAGCGTGCAAAGAAGTCCTCTGCGCGTTGTAGTTTTTGCTCCGTAATGCCAACGCGTGATCCATAACGACCGATCAGACGGCGGCCACCAAAGCGGCCAATTGCGAAACCGATGTTGTCGCCTAACACCGTCGCACACCATCCGGTCGCAATTACGAATGGCAAACTCATCTTGCCTTGCGAAGCCACCAGCGAGGCGGAAATAAGCACCGTCTCACCTGGCAATGGCAATCCCATTGATTCCATCAATAGAATTGCGAATATCGCTGCGTAACCGTACTGATCAAGATAGGGCTGAACCAGCAAGAGATAATGATCGATTGCTGTCACTTTGCTGCAGAGCCCACATGCGCAAAAATATTTGCAAGAGTCAAACCGGGCTCAGGTCGCGCCCTTATCCCACGCATATTCAAGAGTCGGTAAGTGCTCGAAAGGGTTGGCAGTATCGGAGACTCCCCACTGCTGTCTGGACGCGTTGATCGCCATTCCATTCCTCGGTATCTAAACATACTGCTTTATCCAACTATACCGCTATGTGGCACCCACACCGCGCAAGACCAGTAATAGGCTCCGCCAGAGAATAGGACTAAACCAAACAACCAGCCAATGCCAAATCGCATGTTTCTGCTTCTCGCTACGCATATGGACAATTTGATAAGCAGACACTAGTCGTTCTGGCATTCTTCGGTTTTAGCACGCATCAACGGACCGAATGATGACGTTACTGTACGCATACGGGATCTCGATGCCTTCTTGATCGAATCGTTTTTTTATCTGTTCGAGCAACTCAGTCTTTATTTGAAACGCAGCGCCTGAATCGGCACACCAGACTCGCAGGGTAAAGTCGATACTTGAGCTCCCAAGATTGGTGATCGGGCAAGCGACGACTTCAATTGTCGCCGGGTGTTTACCTGCAAGGTCCAATATGATCGCTCTCGCCTTATCGATATCTGCCTCGTACCCGATACTGATCGGAACCAGCGCCACTACCTTCGCGTCGACAGACGTTAGATTTACCATGACCTGTGTTGATATCACCGAATTGGCCATGACAATACGACGGTTATCGAAAGTGCATAAGACTGTGTACCCCAACGTAACACTCTCGACGGTACCCACTTCCATTCCATTCGGAGTGTTGACTTGCAACCTGTCGCCGATATTAAACGGACGATACAGCAACAAACTTATGCCGGAGATTAAATTGCCGAGTGTCGATTGTGCGGCCATGCCGATGACAATCGAGACGATACTCACCCCAGCGAGAAGCGCAGTGCCGAGCCTGTCGAGCGAAGGCACCAGGTGCGCATAAAACATCATGGCGACAAGCCAGATGAACAACTTCCCGAGTTGGATACCGAAAAGAGCGCCCATTCTGTCAACAACGGTATCTTCGCCACGCTCAAGGAGATGACGCATAAATCGGGTGAATAGACGAGTCAAGATCGAAGCGATGATGACAAACAAAATGAAGAACAATATTGCACCCAACGGATGATCGGGGCTCAGCAATTTTACCAACTCGTTCAAGTTATCGCTCCCCTCTGTAGTTTCGTAAACTTCGATCGAGTGCTGTCATTGATGTATGCGTCATTCGTTGACCTGCGACCATCGGGGTAATGTTAATCATCCCCACGTTCCCGCTGTAGATCATTGTATTGCATCTAGCCCGCTTTCACAGCCCAGCCCCGCCATTGCTGCCGTGGCGCTAGTTCGATTCAATAAAACACCTCAGTGCAGCCGCTTTTCTCGGCGTTAACAATGGCTCTCACACAAGTGGGTTTGCACACGCCATCGGCGAAGGCAGCGTAAACAGCGCAATCGCGGCGGTAAATATCTGTCGGGAATCAAAGTGGTCAGCAAACCAAACGCTGATCGGGACAAACACCGCAATACTCACCCCGACGAGCCAAGGTAACCATCGTAAAGTACTGGTCGGAATTTCGACCATGATTTTGAGTTACACTTCCTGCGTGCTTCGTTCTCTATCGCGGGCAGAATAGGATCGCAACAAGAGCGTGCCACAGTAATGTCGTTTCGTTTTGTTCCATACCGAGGTCATTATGCTTAAAGCCTATCTACTGCACGCAATCACACTCCTCTTACTCCTTACAGCCTCACTTGGGGTACACGCATCCGCGGCATTCCGTTGTGGAAACGGACTTGTTGAGCGAGGTATGACAAAAAATGAAGTACTGGACATGTGCGGGCCACCCAGCTCCACCGATAGAGATGACAGCGTGTGGATTTATGACAATAGCACCACCCAATTCGCTAGACGCATCACCTTGTGCAAGGTGAAGTTGAGTTTATCGACCTTCAGGAAAAAGCAGACATTGCGGGCAAAGATAGCGCAGAATCCGTAGACGGGAGTTAGCACGGGGTTAGCCAGGTCGCCGACACTTACGTGAGTGATCGCAGTGAAGCCAAAAATGCAGATAGCGAAGGCACTCGCTGCACTAGGTGTGATTTATGGCGACATAGGCGCCAGCCCGGTTTATACCAGGCAGATCATCCGGGTTTTACCAGTGCCATACATGGTCTGGGATTGCTACTCATATCCGCAATGGGCCTGTCCGGTGTGCATTATTACCTGTGGCAAATTTGATGCGATCAGTTCGACGCTTGAGTCTTGCATAAAAGAGTTCACGAGATATTTCCTGATCTGGTCATGATCTATCCCATTGGTCACCAACCATTGCACTGTTTAACCACCTGTTGAAAAAGAGTTTGCCACCTAGAATGTGGCCGTTTTTAAAGACGGCTTAGAACCTCTGCAACTACAACCAACGCTTGCGTTTAAAAAAGACGATCATACCCACGGTTATGCCAATCATGAGCAGCCAGACAAGCGGATAACCAAAAGACCAGTGTAGCTCAGGCATGGCCCACGGAATTGGCGTACCGTCCGACGCAACCGCACTGAAATTCATACCGTAGACGCCGACAATGAAAGTGAGCGGCATGAAGATCGTCGCGATCACAGTGAGCACACGAACTGACTCATTCATGCGTTTACTTTCTTTTGATAAGTACAAGTCGAATATGCCCCCAGCGATCTCACGGTAAGTTTCCACCAGATCGATCATTTGGACGGTGTGGTCATAACAGTCCTTCAAATAAGGATCTAGATCCTTACCCACCCAGTCATTTTCACGGGAAATCAACCGACCGATGAGCTCTCGTTGCGGCCACAGCACTTTTCTCAGCACCAACAACTCCCGCCGGACCGTATGCAACTGATTCAATGCACTATTTGGGTCTGAATTCATTACCGTTTCTTCGATCGATTGAATATCGTCGTCAAGTCGTTCAAGGATGGGAAAAGCATGATCAACAATCAAATCCAGTAGCGCGTGAAAAAGATAACTTGAATCACTTTGGCGCAATCGCGATGAAGGTGACTGCATTCTAGCCCGCAGCGGCTCAAACAACTCATCATGGTCCGGAATAAAAGACACAACCATATTATTGGAAACAATTAGACTTACTTGACTGGTTTTTATTTCACCTGTTTCGGTGATCCAAGGCAGCTTCAAGAAAACTAAAGTCAAGCCCTCATACTCATCGACCTTTGGTCTCTGACCTGTATTGAGAATATCCTCAAGTGCCAGTGAATGGATATTCAATACCGTTCTGAACTGCTCTAGAACTGCTGGTGAAACAGGCCCGTGCATTTGAATCCAAACCGTTTCTGATTGAACATCTGGCATAGGAACCATTGCTATTTCATCGTAGCGGTCAACGCGCATCTCATCTTGGGTGTACCGAACGACCTCGATCTGAGTCTGTCCATCCAGAGCCGAGCCAGGATCTCGCCTGACTAGCGCGCCTGGTGAGGTTCCGGGTGGAGAGTATTGCTTAGTGAAGCCTGTCATTTTCACCTCTGGCATTCAATGGCGCTCTCAAAGCAGTTACGAACGCGACCAGCAACGCTCCGCTGGAGATCAGGTTGACGATGACGAACACCGCGAGAGTAAACGCAGAGTCGGATGGCCAGCCATACAGGATAGGGGATTCCAGGCTGAGGCTGCATTGTTGAACAGCGACCCGGACCCCGACATAATGAGTTCTTCGAGTGACGCGCCTTGTTGATAAGCGGAAATGTGTGGCTCAAGAGCATCTGTCCCATAAGGCAACGGGGGCAATGTGTTAGTCATGGGGTATCTCATGTGCAATTGACCGCGCATTCTAGGATATGTTTTTGAAAATAAAAACCAGTGTTCATTCCCAACGTTGCCTTCACTGGCCATTATTGATCGTGTTCGCCAGCAGTGGCTTTGCTTTGTTTGGCTGTTCTCTCGAACGCGCGCCTTTCATGTCACCCCAGGGACCGATTGCAGTAAGTCAGAACGAACTATTTTTCACCGCGCTCGCGCTGATGATGGTTGTTGTTGTTCCAGTTTTTGTTATGACTGGGTGGTTTGCCTGGCGTTATCGCGCGAGTAACGACGGTGCAAAGTACGAACCGGAGTGGGATGAGTCACGGCTGGTTGATCTACTGATTTGGGGTGTACCGGCGATTCTGGTCTTAGCGCTCGCAGCAATGGTCTGGCAAGCCACACACGAACTCGATCCCTACCGTCCTATCAGCACAAATGCAGAACCACTTGAAGTGCAGGTGATCGCGCAAGACTGGAAATGGTTATTTGTCTATCCGCAATACGGCGTTGCCGCCGTTAATGAATTGGCTTTTCCGGTTGAGCAGCCGATAAAATTGCGGATTACTTCCGACACCGTGATGAACGCATTGTTCATTCCTGCACTTGGTGGGCAAATCTATGCCATGGCGGGCATGGAGAGCCAGCTCAACCTGCAAGCTTCAAACACAGGCCGTTTTTTCGGTCGCAATACCCAGTACAGTGGCGACGGTTTTTCGGATCAGGAGTTCCATGCGATAGCGATGACCAATGAGGAATTTTCAGTCTGGGTTGAAAATGTCCGTGACAGCAGCAGCGATCTCTCTCTGTCTGCGTATGCCGAGTTGCGCGCTCCTTCAACAGCGCATCCAGTTACCTACTACAAAAACGTAGATCCCGAGCTGTTCACCGATGTCATGTCGAAATACATGGCCCACCCACCTCTGGAATCAAAGTAGCCATGTTAGGCCGATTAACCATCGACGCTTTACCCTTCTACAGTTGGGTCGCCATGGCAGGCGCCGCAGTCACTGTACTCACGGGTATCGCCATCGCAGTGATCGTCTGGCGCCTGGGCAAGTGGTCCTATTTATGGCGCCAATGGCTGACCAGCGTCGACCATAAAAAGATCGGCGTGATGTACATTGTGCTGGCTTTAGTCATGCTCATACGCGGTTTTATCGACGCTCTTATGATGCGGGCGCAGCAAGCGATGGCTCTGCAATCAGACGGATATTTACCACCAGAACATTTCGATCAGATCTTCAGTTCCCACGGCACGATCATGATCTTCTTTATGGCCATGCCGTTCCTCACCGGGCTCATCAATTTTGTCGTACCACAACAGATAGGCGCACGCGATGTGGCCTTTCCGCTGTTGAATTCGATCAGTTTCTGGCTGACTGCGGCAGGCGCGAGTCTGGTGTTAGCATCACTTGTCATCGGGCAATTTTCGACAGCAGGATGGACTGGCTACCCACCGTATTCCGGCCTTGAATTCAGTCCCGATGTGGGTGTCGATTACTGGATCTGGGCACTCCTGGTCAGTGGCGTTGGTACCACACTGACCGGCATCAATTTCATCGTCACTATTTTAAAGCGCCGAGCTCCCGGCATGCAGTTGATGCATATGCCGCTGTTTACCTGGACCGCCTTATGTTCCAGCGTGTTAATGGTCTTTGCGTTTCCCGCTTTGACCGTCGTTACCGCACTTCTCGGCCTGGATCGAGTTTTTGACATGCACTTTTTCACCAACAGTGACGGCGGCAACATGATGTACTACGCCAATCTGTTCTGGATCTGGGGTCACCCGGAAGTCTATATCCTGATACTGCCCGCATTTGGCGTCTATTCAGAGGTCGTGGCAACCTTCTCCAGCAAGCGCATATTCGGTTATCCATCTTTGGTCTACGCCGTTGCCGTTATCGCCATACTTTCTTTTGGGGTCTGGCTACACCACTTTTTTACCATGGGATCCAGCGCCAACGTCAACGCATTCTTTGGTATCGCGACCATGGTGATCGCTGTACCGACCGGCGTAAAGATCTTCAACTGGTTGTTGACCATGTATAAAGGCCGAGTCCGATTTACCACACCCATGCTGTGGACCCTCGGGTTTATGGTCACTTTTGTCATCGGCGGCATGACTGGGGTGTTACTGGCTATTCCTCCCATCGATTTTGTCATGCACAACAGCGCATTTCTGGTCGCGCACTTTCACAATATGTTAGTGCCTGGCGCACTGTTCGGTTTTTTTGCCGGCTATACCTATTGGTTCCCAAAAGCGTTTGGTTTTCGGCTCGACGAACGCTGGGGTGTGCGCGCATTCTGGTTCTGGATTGTCGGTTTCTATCTGGCCTTTATGCCACTCTACCTGCTGGGCTTTTTCGGCATGTCCAGGCGCATGGAGCACTACGCCAACCCCGACTGGCAGCCATATCTAATCGTGGCTTATCTGGGTGCGACGTTGATTTTCGTCGGCATTTGCTGCCAGGCTCGACAACTCATAGTAAGTATCCGTAATCGAGATCTGCTAATCGACTCAACCGGCGACCCGTGGGATGGGCGTACGCTGGAGTGGCACACCAGTTCTCCTCCTGCAAGTTACAATTTTGCGTTGATCCCACACATCGATTCGCGCGATGCGTTTCTGCAAATGAAGCAAACGGCAGCGCCATCACCGGACTCGACTGAATATCTGGCCATTGAGATGCCTCACAACACCAGTGTGGGTCTGTATATTGGATTGTTCGCATTTATTCTAGGCTTTGCTGTGGTTTGGCACATCTGGTGGCTGGCGGTGGTCGGCCTCACAGGCGTTATCGCGACTGTGATCGCGAATAGCTTCAATGACAAGCCGCACGCAATTATTCCCGCTGAGGTTGTGCGGCAGATTGAACAGGAACGCTACGCCTTTGCTCTAAGCTCAGGTAAAGGCTGAGGTTTTGACTGAGGAAATGATCGAATCCATACCCGCCACTGGCTCTGCAGACCAGGAGAAGTCTCTGGGATTCTGGCTGTATCTGATGAGCGATGCGGTCCTTTTCGCGTTGTTGTTTGCCACCTATGCCGTATTGGTCAACAACACGGCTACAGGCCCAACTGGCGCACAACTCTTTTCACTGGGCAACACGTTCATATCCACCATGATTTTGTTGGTCAGCAGTCTGACGTTCGGCATGGCAACGATCGCAGTTGCCGAAGCTAAACAAAGTCGAGTTGTATTCTGGCTGTCTGTGAGCGCTTTATTAGGATTGGCATTTGTCGTTCTGGAAATTAATGAGTTTTCTGGCTTGATACAGCAAGACGCGGGGCCGCAACGGAGCGGATTTCTTTCCGCATTTTTTACCCTGGTCGGTACTCATGGTCTACACGTATCAGTTGGCATCCTGTGGATTGGCGTCATGCTGGTGCAGACCATGACCAAGGGACTGACTCCTCCAGTATGCTCTCGGATCTCTCGCCTGGGTTTGTTCTGGCACTTTCTGGATATTGTCTGGGTTGGGATTTTTTCTTTTGTTTACCTGCATGGACTGAGCTGATGCACAACAGCAGACACACCCTTCGAACCTATCAGATCGGCTTTGTCAGCGCAGTTTTGTTAACTGTCATACCCTTCACCCTGGTCCGGTATCAGGTGTTACCAAGCGGGATGTTGTTGCCTGTGATTGCCGCTCTAGCTGTGCTTCAGGTGGGCGTGCACTTCCGTTTTTTTCTCGGGATGCGCGTTAAATCATCGACTATTGAAGAACTTGTTTCGCTCGCTTTTGCACTGACCCTGATTGTACTCCTGGTGGGAGGCAGCGTTTGGATTATGTCGGATCTCAGCGGCAGAATGATGCCATGAGCGCTACCGGCGTACCGAGGTCGCCCGGAGTGTGATTGGTCAGCACAATGGCAGCGCGCTATCGGGACGCTAGTAACTCGACGAGCCGACGAACTACAAAAAGCTAAAGACGGTAGCTGTTACCCGGGGCTCACAGCTCGATCTGCCCCGGCGAGGAATCGGTGCCGTGTGCTGAAATTACTTGGGGCGCTGTGAGACCGTGTATTCCTGCCGCCACATCACAGATAATTCAGTGGGCTCCTGAGATAAACGAGTCCGTTGTCTTCCGGTGCAGGCAAGATCCCAGCTCGGATGTTGACTTGGAGCGACGGCAAGATCAACTTGGGTGCAGGCAGCGTGGCATCTTTTTCTTTACGAAAAGCGACGTATTCTTCCTTGGATGTCCCTTCGTTAATTTGAATGTTGTTGCGCTTCTGTGCGGCAACGGTGGTTTCGAACTCAAGCTCTCGGCCACCGGGGCGGTAGTCGTGGCACATGAACAGACGCGTATCGTCAGGCATCTCATAAATCCGCTGTACGGAGTCGAAGAGGTCCTCCGCCGACCCCCCAGGAAAATCGCAACGAGCGCTTCCATAATCCGGCATAAACAAGGTGTCGCCGACGAAAACAGCATCATCGATCTTCCAGGACATGTGTGCCGACGTGTGGCCAGGCGTGTAAATCGCCTCCACTACCATTGAGCCAACCTCAAGCTGCTCACCTTCGTCAATCAGAACATCGAACTGACTCCC
>JAVKCL010000028.1:0-76141 GCA_040222775.1 Pseudomonadales bacterium | reverse complement strand
GCGAGACCTTCGGTCTCGCGGCGGCCGCAGGTCAAGAAAGGAGAACGGTTGCATCAGCCTTGCAGGCTGGCGAACCCTTTGCCTTCGGCAACCAGTTTTTCCAGCAGCGGGGCTGGTTTCCAGGCGTCTCCGCCATATTCCTGGTCAAACTTTTTGATGTCAGCCAGGATGTTGTCCAGGCCCTGCTGGTCGGCATAGAACATGGGACCACCGGTGACTTCCGGGAAGCCGTAACCGTTGATATAGACGATGTCGATATCGCAGGGGCGAATGGCAATGCCGTCTTCGAGGATGCGCGCACCTTCGTTGATCAGCGGATAAAGACAGCGCTTGAGCACTTCTTCATCACTGATTTCGCGTCGGGTAATGCCCAGTTCGGCAGAGGTCTGTTCGACGATTTCCACGACTTCAGGATCCGCCTGGCCTGCGCGGGAACCCTCTGGATAAATGTAGAAACCGCGATTGGTCTTCTGGCCGAATCGTTCCAGTTCGCACAGCTTATCGGCCACGCGTGCGGTGATCGGTACGTCTTCCGGCTTTACGCCGCCGAGCTTACGTGCCCGCCAGCCCAGATCGAGACCCACCAGGTCGTTCATCTGAAACGGACCCATGGGCATACCGAACTTGAGCATGACGTTGTCCACCTGGTAAGGGGTCGCGCCCTGCAGAATGATTTCTCCCGCCTGGCGAGTGTAGCCTGCCAGCATCCGATTACCGATAAAGCCGGGTGCGTTGCCGGACAGCACGGCGATCTTGTTGAGGCGCTTGCCGAGTTGCATTGAGGTGGCGATCACCGACTTGTCGGTGGCTGAGCCACGCACCACTTCCAGCAGCCGCATGACGTTGGCCGGTGAAAAGAAGTGCAGGCCGATGACCGCTTCGGGACGGCTGGTAGCCTGAGCCATCTTGTCGATATCCAGGCCGGAGGTGTTGCTGGCCAGAATAGCGCCGGGTTTAGCAACCGCATCCATCTTCTTGAACGTATCGACTTTGACATCGATATTCTCGTAGATGGCTTCGATGATGACATCGGCATCGCTCAGCGCAGAATATTCAGTAGAGCCGGAAATCAGCGACATGCGCTGGTCTACTTCGGCTTCCGTCATGCGTCCGCGTTGTACCTGGATATCGTAGTTGCGTTTAATGACGCCCAGGCCACGCTCCAGGGCTTCCTCGTTCATTTCTATGACTTTCACGGGTATGCCCACGTTCAGGAACGACATGGAGATGCCGCCGCCCATAGTGCCGCAGCCGATGACGCCCGCCTGCTTGATCTCGCTGGTGGGGGTATCGCGCGGAACATCCGGGATCTTGGCCACTTCACGCTCTGCAAAGAAGATGTGGATCAGGGCTTCACGCTGCGGATGCTTGAGACACTTGGCGAAGTTTTCCGCTTCGACCTTCATACCGGCGTCAAAGTCGCCGAGATTGACCGCTGCTTCTACACATTGCACGATCATTTCCGGCGCAAAACGATTGCGCATCTTACGGGCTGCCATCTTGCGCGCGTTATCGAATACGTCGTTGCTGTCACGATCAGCCAGCAGCAGTTCGTCTTCGTCGCGAATGCGCCGCACCGGGCTGCCTTTAGCGATCAGATCCTGGGCAAAGGCAATGCTGTCGGCCACTACATCGCCGCTGGCCAGCACATCGGCAATGCCAAGCTCTGTAGCCTGTTCGCCAGGTACGCCATCGCCGGTCAGCATGAAATCCAGTGCCTTGGCGGCACCCACCAGGCGTGGCAGGCGTTGCGTGCCCCCGGCACCGGGCAGCAGGCCCAGCTTGACCTCTGGCAGACCGACCTGTGCGCTGGGCGCAATCACGCGATAGTGACAGCACAGCGCCACTTCCAGACCACCACCGAAAGCAGTGCCGTTGATCGCCGCAACAATGGGCTTGGCGCTGGCGTCCATGGCGTTCAGGCAGTCGTGCAGGCTGGGCCCCTCGGCGGCACCGCCAAACTCAGAAATGTCGGCGCCGGCGATGAATGCCCGGCCAGCACCGGTAAGCACAATGGCGCTCACCTGGTCATCGGCCAGTGCCTTTTGCAGGCCGTCACTCAATCCCTGGCGTACGCCAGAGGAGAGCGGATTAACCGGTGGATTGTCGATGGTGAGCAGCGCGATATTGTCGCGTACTTCGTAGTGTACGGTTCCTTTCATGGTTCTCTCGCAGAAGTTGAAATATTTAAGCGGCGCTAAGTTTGCCCGACTCTTAAGCAAAGTGCGATAGACGGCGCTTCTACTCAGCACGCTGTGCGAGTAAAGTACGCGTCCGGATTTTCAAGCAACAGCCAAAGCAGGAGGAGCACACGCTGTGACCAATCAACTCAAATTCTATATCAATGGTGAATGGGTAGAACCCTCAACAACAGATCGACTGGATGTCATCAACCCCGCCACTGAGCAGCCCATCGGTCAGATCGCGCTGGGTGGCCAGGCGGATGTTGATAAGGCCGTGAGTGCCGCCAAAAAGGCCTTCGAGACTTACTCACAGACCAGTCGCGAAGAGCGCATCGAACTGCTGCAGGCCATCATCGCCAAATATGGCGAGCGCATGGGTGAGCTGGCAGAGGCCGTTTCTGACGAGATGGGTGCGCCGCTGGGGCTGGCCAACGCGGCTCAGGCACCGTCCGGCATCGGCCATTTCATGGCTACGCTGGAAGTGCTGAAAAACTATGAGTTCGAAGAAGACATCGGTACTTCGCATGTCATCAAAGAGCCGGCTGGCGTTTGCGCGCTGATCACACCCTGGAACTGGCCGCTGAATCAGATTACCTGCAAAGTGGCACCGGCGCTGGCGGCAGGCTGCACCATGGTGTTGAAGCCCTCAGAGGTAGCGCCGCTTAACGCGGTCATCTTCGCCGAAATTCTGGATGCGGCAGGCGTACCTGCAGGGGTCTTCAACCTGATCAATGGCGATGGCCCCGGCGTTGGCGCACCCCTGTCCAGTCACCCGGATGTGGATATGGTGTCTTTTACCGGCTCTACCCGGGCAGGTATCGAAGTGGCCCGCAATGCTGCACCTACGGTCAAGCGCGTGGCACAGGAACTGGGCGGTAAATCGGCCAACATCATCCTCGACGATGCGGACTTTGCTAAGTCTATTTCCCGTGATGTGTTCGGTATGTGCATGAATTCGGGTCAGTCCTGTAATGCGCCGACCCGCATGCTGGTCCCCAGCACGCGTATGGACGAAGCGGCCGCCATTGCCAAGGCTGCGGCTGAAAACGTCAAAGTAGGCGATCCCAAGGCCGAAGGAACAGTCATTGGCCCGGTGGTCTCTGCAGTGCAGTTTGAAAAGATCCAGAACCTGATCCAGAAGGGGATTGACGAAGGCGCAAGGCTCGAGACCGGTGGTACAGGACGACCCGATGGGCTGAATGCGGGTTACTACGTGAAACCGACGGTGTTCTCCCATGTGACCAATGACATGACCATCGCCCAGGAAGAAATCTTCGGTCCGGTGCTTTCTCTGATCGGTTATGCCGATGATGAAGACGCGGTGCGTATTGCCAACGAAACGCCTTACGGACTGAGCGGCTATATTTCTTCGGCTGATCCAGACCGCGCAAAGAAGATCGCACGTCAGATCCGCACCGGCAACATCCACCTGAATGGTGCGCCAGTGGACAACAACGCCCCCTTCGGCGGCTATAAGCAATCCGGCAACGGCCGTGAATGGGGCGCTCATGGCCTGGAAGAGTTCCTCGAGGTGAAGGCGATCATGGGCTACAACGCGGCAAGTTAAGCCGTGGTATGACCGACGCAGATGTGAACCAGCCCCTGGCAGACCTCTGTGTCGTCTCGCTGGAACAGGCAGCCGCTGCACCGCTGTGTACGCGGCGCCTGGCTCTGGCAGGTGCAGAAGTGTTGAAGATCGAGCGTCCGGAAGGAGACTTTGCCCGCTTCTACGACACTGCGGTGTTTGGCGCAAGCAGTTACTTCGTGTGGCTGAATGCCGGTAAAAAGTCGGTCGTACTGGATCTCAAGCAAGCCGCTGAGCGTGATGTGCTGGTGGCGTTGCTGAGACATTGTGATGTGCTGGTACAGAACCTCAAACCAGGCGCGCTGGCCAGCCTTGGTATCGATCTGGAGCAACTGCACACTGAGCGTCCGGAGCTGATCAGTGTCTCAATTGCGGGCTTCAATCCAGATGGTCCCGGCGCCCAGCGCAAAGCCTATGACCTGTTGATGCAGGCCGAGTCCGGCCTGGCAGAACTGACCGGCAGTGAACATGAAGCCGGGCGTGTGGGTGTTTCCATCGTCGATGTCGCCACCGGCATGTACGCCTATGAAGCCATACTGGAAGCGCTGCTGCAGCGTGCTCGCTCAGGCCAGGGCGCAAAGATTGATGTGGCCCTGTTCGATGCGGTGGCCGATCTCCTGAGCGTACCTTATCTGCTGGAACGCTACGGCGGCGCGGCGCCGCAGCGGGTTGGCCTGGCCCACCCGGGTATCTGCCCCTATGGCGTATTTACCAGTGAGGATGGACGTGCCTTTGTGCTCTCCATTCAGAATGAGCGGGAGTGGCAGCGCCTCTGCGAGGTGGGGCTAGGGCAGCCGGACCTGCTGCACGATGCGCGTTGCAGTGACAACGAACAGCGGGTCGCCCACCGCGCCTTCGTCGATGCCGCGGTACAGATGGTGTTTGCCGGCTTGTCTTATGCGTCGATTGAGTCGCGCCTTAATCAGGCGGATCTCGCCTTTGCACCGGTGAATGATATCGGCCGCTTGAAGTCCCATGCGGATTTCCACAGTTTTACCGTGACCACTGACGGCCACCTGATCGATCTGCCAAGAGTACCGGGGCTGCCGAAACCGGATGCTTTACCGGTCCCGCGGCTGGGTGAACACACGGCCGAAATCAGACGTCGCGTGCAGGGCGCGGATACTTCAATCTGATCCACAAAGGTGCGAAACTGGCTGCTCGATAAATCAATAGAGAGTAGGGAGTCCCATGGCCGCATATTTCATTGCCCAGTACGTCGTCAACGATCCGGATCTGTACCGTGAATACCAGGCAGGCGCCGGACCAACCATCGCCGCCAGCGGTGCTGAGCTGGTGGCCTTCGACGTCGCAGCTGAAACCGTAGAGGGAGAGCCGCCTGGACCACAGACGGTGGTGATCAAATTTGAATCTACCGAAGCGGCCAAGGCATGGTACAACTCAAATGAGTATCAGGCGGTGGTCGGCAAGCGACTGGCTGCCACTAATGGCTTTGCGGTCATCTCGCAGACCATGAACCCCGGCGGCTGAGCCGCGAGTGCAAAGCGCTTGAACAAAGTGAACCGCCGTCGTCTGCTCGGCGGCGGTGCCGCGACCCTCGCTGCGCCTCTGATAGGGGTGGCTGCACCTAACCCGCAAACCCTGCAGGACCTGGTAGCGGGCAAAGATCAACTGCGGGTCCTCAATGATCGGCCTTTGAACGCAGAGACGCCGGCTCATCTGCTGGACGATTCCACCACCCCCACGGCGCGCATGTTTGTGCGCAACAATGGCCATCCGCCACAGCAGACAGAGGCGGCCAGTTGGCGGCTTGAGGTGGCGGGTGAAAGCTGTAAATCGCCCAACTCGTTCTCAATTTCAGAGCTGAAAACCACTTTTAGATCATATAGTTACGACATACAGCTGGAATGTGGTGGAAATGGGCGCGCGGAATTCCGCCCGCGCGCTTCGGGTAATCAGTGGACCACGGGGGCGATCAGCTGTGCGCGTTGGACCGGCGTACGGCTGGGTGACGTGCTCGAGCATTGTGGTATTGCCGAGGATGCGCGTTACATCGGCTATGTCGGCGCAGATACCCATCTTTCCGGTGATACAGACAAGATTGTAATCTCCCGCGGTGCGCCCCTGGCCAAGGCTATGGAAGCGGAATCTCTCATCGCCTACCAGCTCAACGGCGAGCCCATCCCGTTGCTGCATGGCGCACCGCTGCGGCTGGTCATGGGCGGCTGGCCGGCCAGCGTATCGGGTAAATGGCTGACCCGGATACTGCTGCGTGACCGTGTGCACGACGGCGCTAAAATGGGCGGCCACTCCTATCGGGTACCGTGCACGCCTGTTGCCCCGGGGAGTGAAGTTGCGGACGAAGAGATGTGCATCATCGAGTCCATGCCGGTCAAATCACTGATCACCTTCCCGCGCTCTGGCTTGTCGGTGGCGGCCGGGGAATGGGTCGACCTGCGCGGCCATGCCTGGGCCGGTGACCACAAGGTCTCGACACTGCACGTCAGTGCGGATTATGGCGCTACCTGGCAGCCCGCTGAACTTGCCCAGCCACGCAATCGGCTGGCCTGGCAGGACTGGCATACCCGCCTGCAACTGTCTGGGGCCGGTTACTACGAGATCTGGGCGCGGGCCACGGATGAGCAGGGGCGCAGCCAACCGATGCTGGTGCCGGGCTGGAATCCCAGAGGCTATCTGAATAACGCCTGTCATCGCATCGCGCTGCACGCGGTATGAACACTTCACGGCTGGTACTGTGGCTGTGCCTGTTGAACCCCGGGCTGAGTATCTACGCGGCAGAAGATGCCGAATCCGGCGTTACCGCTGGGACGACTGCAGACGAGCTTGCCCAGGGAGAACTGCTGGTCAAGGCCCATTGCTCTGCCTGTCATTCACTGCGTCTGGTAACGGCCCAGCGGGGTGATGCACGCTACTGGACGGATACCATCCGCTGGATGCAGCGCACCCAGAATCTATGGCAGATTCCGGCGCAGCAGGAGCAGCAGATCATCGCTTATTTGAGCCAGACCTATGCAGAAGAGCAGTGGGGTAGGCGTCCGCAGCTGCCCTTGAGTTTGCGCGAGGCGCGCCACTGGCCGGACAGATGAGCCTGCACCCTGCGGTCATGCAACCTTTTTGATCGCCCAGGGCTCCTATCAGTTAAGAGCAGGTAATACCTGACCGTTAAACTGACCAAGGATCATTGATGGAAGACACACTGGTACCCATTGCATTTTTTCTGATGATTGGCACGGCCATCTGGATTGTCGTGTATTTCCGGTTTCGCACCCGACAGGAGTTACAGCTGACCATCCGTAAAGCGGTGGAAACGGGGCAATCCCTGTCTCCTACCGCACTGGAAGAACTGGCCCAGGCTTTGCAGCCGAAGAAGTCAGACCTGCGTCGGGGGCTGATCTGGCTGGCGCTGGCACTGGGGCTGTTTGTCTTCTCCTTTAGCTTTGACGACGGCGATGCCTTCGGCGTCGCAGCGGCCGCCGCTTTTCCACTGTTTCTCGGCCTGGCGTACTTCGCGCTGTGGAAGATGGGTAGTGATGACAAGCAGGGTGGCAACGCCTGACGGGTTGTCACCAAGGCCCGCTGCCGATGCAGGCACCAGGCGAGTGTGATGCGGAGCTGGTAGCGCGTGCGCTGGCTCTGTCTGCGGGCGAACGCCAGCAGGCTTACGGGCTGCTGGTGCGTCGCCATGAAGACCAGGTCAGGTCCCTGTCGCGCGCACTATGCAAGCACCCGGCCCAGGCGGATGATCTGGCTCAGGATGCCTTCCTGCTGGGCTGGCAGAAACTCGCGACCCTCAAGGAGCGCAGTAAATTCGCAGCGTGGATCAAACGGCTGGCCTATCGCCTGTTTCTGCACGCCTATCGTCGTAGTAAAGTTGAGCAACGTTATCTGGGCCACCTGATGGCTGATGCACAACAGGCCGAAGCCGAAGTACAGGCTGAAGGTGAGTTGGATCAGGATGAGTTGGATCAGGATCTGGTGCGCCTGTTGAGCTACTGTCAGCCCGCCGAAGCGCAACTGCTGGTGCTGGTGTATGGCTTCGGCTTCACTCTGCAGGAGGTAGCTCAGGAACGCGGGCAACCGCTGGGGACGATCAAGTCCCAAATGTCCCGGGCTAAAGCCCGCATACACGCTGCCGTAGAATTAGAATCAGCGGAGGAAAACGATGCAAGATGCTGAATTAGAAAGAATTTTAGCCGCCAAGTTGTCACCGTTGAGTGAGCGCACTTATGCCGATTCTATCGCCCCAGAGGTGCAGTCCAGGATCGCCGCCGAACTTGTCCGCCGCCACCGCAGCCGCCGCATGCGGCCCTGGTTGATTGCGCTGGCTGTGCTTCTGGGTGGGGCCATCAGTGCGCCGTCTCTGCTGGCCAACGGCTGGTTAACCCAGCTCGCAGCGCTGCCAGGACGTTTTGCGGACGCCAGCGCATCAATCGGTACCGGTCTCAGCCAGCTGGACATGGGTGGCGCGTTGACCAGTACCCTGGCCGGGTCGTGGACCACCGAAACCAGCGCGCTGATCGCCATGGGTGTGCTACTGGTGCTGCTGTTCGGGTGGTTGATCGAGGCCGACACTTAAGCGCCTATGCAGCGTATCTAAAATATCGCAAACTTGTGTCCTTCATGGTTGGGGAAAGTTGGAGGAAAGTTGCGTGTCGAATGAGCCGAAGCAGGATAATGAGAAGTTGGATGTGGCAATTGTCGGGGCCGGATTTGCGGGCCTCTACCTGTTGCATCGCTGCCAGCAGCTGGGACTGGACGCCCGGGTTTTCGAGGCCGGCGCAGATCTGGGCGGTACCTGGTTCTGGAACCGCTATCCCGGCGCGCGCTGTGATATTCCATCGGTAGAGTATTCCTACCAGTTTTCGCCCGAACTCCAGCAGGAGTGGGAGTGGAGTGAGCGGTATGCCACCCAGGAAGAAATTCTGCGCTATGCCAATCATGTGGCGGAGCGCTTCAATCTGCGACCAAACATCCGCTTTAACACCCGGGTCACCGCCGCCGAGTTTGACGCCCGGGCCGACCGCTGGCAGGTCACCCTGGCAGAGAGTGAGCAGGTCCAGGCGCGCTTCGTGGTGATGGCCACCGGCTGCCTGTCGGTGCCGAACTATCCGCACATCGACGGCCTGGATGACTTTGCCGGTCAGGTCTATCACACCGGGCAGTGGCCTCACGAAGGGGTGGATTTTGCCGACAAGCGAGTCGCTGTGGTGGGCACGGGATCATCGGCCATCCAATCGATTCCCCTGATCGCTCAGCAGGCCGCATCGGTGCACGTCTTTCAACGCACGCCAAATTACTCGGTGCCCGCGCATAACAAGCCGTTGGACTCGGGCTATGTAGCAGAACTCAAAAAACGTTACGACGAATTCCGCGCTGAGAACTGGCAACGGGGCTTCGGCGCTGATTTCAACGACAGTGAACTGTCGGCCTGGGATGTCAGCGAGGAAGAGCGACTGGCGGAGTATGAACGCCGCTGGCAGGTGGGCGGTCTGCAGTTTCTGGCCGCTTTTAATGATCTGGTGTTTGATGACAAAGCCAATGCTACGGCGCGCGAGTTCATCCGCGAGAAGATCAAGACCCAGCTGGATGATGCGCAACTGGTGGACAAACTGTTGCCGCACACGCCCGTAGGTTGTAAGCGTTTGTGTGTAGACACGAACTACTACCAGACCTACAACCAGGACCACGTGCAACTGGTCGATTTGAACGAAACACCCATCACGCGGGTAACGGCGGATGCGGTGGTGACCTCGCAGGAAGAGATCGAGGTGGACATCATAGTGCTGGCTACCGGCTTTGATGCTATGACAGGCGCGGTGCTCAATATCGACATCCGCGCCGGTGAGCAGACCCTGCAGGAAGCCTGGGCCGCCGGGCCGAAAACCTATCTGGGTCTGATGAGTGAGGGATTCCCCAACCTGTTTCTGGTGACAGGCCCGGGCAGCCCCAGCGTGCTTTCCAATATGCTGCCGTCCATCGAGCACCACGTGGAATTCATCACCGATTGCATCGACCACCTCAATCAGCACCAGGCGAAGCGCATCGAAGCGGATGGTAAGGCCCAGACCGAATGGGTAGCCCATGTCAATGAAGTGGCCGGCATGTCGGTCTATCCCCGCTGTAATTCCTGGTATCTGGGTGCCAATGTGGAAGGCAAGGAACGGGTCTTCATGCCATACCTGGGTGTTCCCCCCTATGTTGAAAAGTGTCAGGCCGTGGTCGACGCTGGCTATGCAGGTTTTAATATCAAATAGGGGCCGTTATAAAAGCCCATAAAAGTCGATAACAAAAGAGAGTCGTTTATGTCGTACGATGCTGACAACATTTTTGCCAAGATCCTGCGCGGGGATGCCCCGGCCTTCAAAGTGTATGAGGATGAGTATTCCCTGGCGTTTATGGATGTCATGCCTCAGATCGACGGGCATACGCTGGTCATTCCAAAGGATCCGGCGGAGGATATTCATTCTGCGGATCCGGTGATTCTGGGTCATACCATAGCGACCGTGCAGCGGGTGGCCGCAGCCGTTAAAAGTGCTTTCGCCGCACCCGGTATCATGGTCGCGCAACTTAATGGGTCTGCCGCAGGCCAGACCGTGTTCCATCTGCATTTCCACGTGATACCGCGCCTTGATGGCATCGACCTGGCTCTGCATGCGCGGGAAATGGCAGACTTTGACAGGCTGGCGCAACACGCTGAGCGGATCAAAGCGGAGCTTTGAGCATGGCGGAACAGACCCCGGATCTGGACCTGACCGACGACAAGCGGGAATGGATCGAATCCATCGAAGCCATTCACGCAGAATACGGTCCGGCCGGTGTGCGCGAGATTCTGCGCAGCGTGCAGGACCATGTGCTGAGCCTGAATGTGCCCCTGAGCGAGGCCACCCAGAACACGCCCTATATCAATACCATCTCACTGGATGACCAGCCCGCCTACCCGGGTGATATCGCGCTGGAGGAGCGGATCGAAAAGATCATCCGCTGGAACGCGGCGGCCATGGTCCTGCAGGGTCAGGATCAGGGTACCGGGGTAGGCGGACACATCGCGACCTTCGCCTCCTGCGCCACCATGATGGAGGTTGGCTTCCACCATTTTTTTCAAGGCTTTGACGATGGCAAAGACCCGGACATGGTACTGCCGCAACCGCACGCTGCACCCGGGATCTATGCCCGGGCCTGGCTGGAAGGGCGGCTGAGCGATGCTCAGCTGCAAAATTACCGGCGCGAACTTGCGCCAGGGGGTGGGCTGCCGTCCTATCCTCACCCACGCAGCATGCCGGACTTCTGGGAAATGCCGAATGCGTCGATGGGCTTGTCAACGCCGGCTGCCATCTATGAAGCACGCTTTGCCAAGTATCTGGAAAACCGCGGTCTGAAGCCCAAGAGTCAGCGCAAAATATGGTGTTTTATCGGTGACGGCGAGTCAGATGAGCCAGAAGTTGTGGGCACCATTAACATTGCCGCGCGGGAAAAACTCGACAATCTGATTCTGGTCATCAACTGCAATCTGCAGCGTCTGGATGGTCCGGTGCGCGGCAATGGCAAGATTATCCAGGAGTTGGAACGCGTCTTTCGTGGTGCCGACTGGAATGTTATCAAAGTCATCTGGGGCAGCGGCTGGGATGCGCTGCTGGCACGGGATACCGAGGGTGTATTGCGCAAGCGCATGGACGACTGTGTCGATGGTGATTACCAGATGTATTCAGTACTGCCGGGTAATGTGCAGCGTGAGCACTGGGTAGAAGGCAACCCGGCGCTGGAAAAAATGATGCGTTCGCTGGATGACGAAGAACTGCGCCAGATCAAGCGCGGCGGTCAGGATCGCAAAAAGGTCTATGCCGCCTTTAATCAGGCCATGAACGCGCGTGACAAGCCCACAGTGGTGCTGGTAAAGACCGTCAAAGGCGACGGCATGGGTACTCAGGGTAAGAATACCGCCCATCAATACAAGAACATGAGTGCGGAAGAACGTATTCAGCTGGCCCGGGAACTGGGTATTCCACTGGCCGATGACGCGGCCGCGCGTGCCGAGTTCTATCGACCCGACCCGGACAGTAAAGAAATGCGCTATCTGCGCGAACGCCGCCAGGCGCTCGGTGGCGGTATACCCCGTCGACGGCAGAACTGCCCGCCATTACCTGCGCCTCCGCTATCCAGGTTGGACGACTTTCTACATGGCAGTGGCGAACGCAAATTATCCACCACCATGCTGATGGTGCGCCTGTTGTCCACGCTGTTGCGGCTACCTGACTATGGCAAGTACGTGGTACCTATCGTGCCGGACGAAGCGCGTACTTTTGGTATGGACGGCCTGTTTAAAGTGGCAGGCATTTACGCTCCCTTTGGGCAACAGTATCAGCCGGTAGACGCCGGCAGTCTGTTGCCTTATCGCGAAGCGGAAGATGGCCAGATTCTGCAGGAAGGCATCTGCGAAACCGGCGCAATGGCGTCCTTTATGGCCGCTGGCAGCGCCTATGCGGTGCATGGTCTACCCATGATTCCGTTCTATATTTTCTACTCCATGTTTGGCTTTCAACGGGTCGGCGACATGATCTGGAGCTGCGGCGATATGATGTGTCGCGGATTTCTGCTGGGGGGCACGGCTGGCAGGACCACGCTGAATGGTGAAGGCTTGCAGCACCAGGACGGCCACTCCCATGTGCTGGCTCGCACGGTACCTAATCTCTTGAGCTACGATCCGGCGTTCGGCTATGAACTCACAGCCATCGTGCATGATGGTCTGTATCGCATGTACGAGCAGGGTGAGGACGTGTTTTATTACCTGACCCTGTACAACGAAAACTACGTACAACCTGATATCGCCAAAGTCGCTGAGCAGACTGGTCAGACAGAGGATGCCATTCTTAAGGGTGCGCTGCGGGGTGGCTATCGTCTGCGCCGCCAGACCACTGCGGACGATCAACCCACTGTGCATCTGCTGGCCAGCGGCAGTATCGTCGGCGAGGCGCTGGCAGCCATGGATATGCTGGCCGGTTTTGAGTTAAACGTGTGCTTGTGGAGCATCACCAGTTTTACCGAACTTGAACGCGATGCCCAACGCCAGGCCAGGGCACTGCGCGCGGACCCACACAGTGAACAGGGTTGTTATCTGCATGAGTTGTTTGCCGGCGAAGAGGGTGTGTTCATCGCCGTGACCGACTATATGAAGTCGCTGGCGCAGGGGATTGCCCCATGGCTGCCGGGTCGCTACGACGTGCTGGGCACAGACGGCTATGGCAAATCTGAATCGCGGCCGCGTCTGCGCGAGCATTTTGAAATCGACGCACAGCATATCGTCAGGGCGGCGCTGACCAATCTCTATCGCGATGAAAAAATTAACGGCCAGCAGCTGGAAGGCTATCTGGCACAGATCAACCAGGACTGAGGGAAGGGATGGAATTTACCGACAAGATTGCCGTAGTAACCGGAGGCGGCACCGGAATGGGTCGTGAGCTGGTATGTCAATTGATCGCGGCAGGTGCCCATGTCGCCATGTGTGACGTGTCCAGCGACAACATGGCGGAAACTGCCTCGCTGTGTCAGCTTGCGGACGAACAGCGATTAAGCAGCCATATTTGCGACGTGAGCAATGAACAGGACGTGCTGCGCTTTCGCGATGAAGTCGCCGCGCAACATGATACCCAACACATTAATCTGCTCTTCAACAATGCCGGTATTGGCGGTGGCGGCACCTTCGTGTCAGGTGAGCGGGATGACTGGGAGCGCGTCTTTGCCGTCTGCTGGTACGGGGTGTACTACAACTGTCGCGCCTTTGTGGGCATGTTGGTGGCCAGTGATGAGGGCCACATCATCAATACCAGCTCGGTAAACGGCTTCTGGGCCAGCCTGGGCCCGGCAACCCCGCATACGGCATATGCGGCCGCCAAGTTCGCGGTCAAAGGATTTACCGAGGCGTTGATCACTGACCTGCGATTGAATGCACCCCACGTAAAAGCCTCAGTGGTGATGCCGGGACATATCGGAACGTCCATTGCGATTAACTCCGGCCTTGTGCTGGGGCGGGGCGGCCCGAAGGATCTGAGTGCAGAACAGGTAGAGGTCGTACGTCAGCAGTTACTGGCGGCTGGTGCACCGGTGGACAATGTGCCTGATGAGCATATCCGCGAAATGATGGAACAGCGCGCCATCGCCTTTCGCGATGAAGCCCCGACTACCGCAGCAGCGGCAGCCAGTATTATTCTCGATGGCGTGCGCGCCGGACGCTGGCGGATTCTGGTTGGTGAGGATGCTCAGCGACTGGATGAGATGGTGCGTCAGTACCCGGAAGAGGCCTATGAGGCGAGTTTCCTGACCCGACTCAGCGAAGCGGACGTGTTGACCAATCTGATCAACGATTGAGTGTCCGCTAAGCACCGGGCGCCCATCGGGAAAGATGCCAGCCGGGGAAGATGTCAGCCGGGAATGACCACTTTGGCGGTACCGAAGACCCGCGTTTCGCCCTCATCGTTGGTGACCGTCAGGTCGATTTCCACTTCGTGGGAGTCCTCATCGATGTCCGTCACCACGCCATTGATGTGGTAACGCTGATCGACAATACAGGGTGCGCGAAACACCGTGTCCACCAGCTTAATTTCCGCATCGGGCGCCCAGTTGTGGATCATCGCACTTAAGAACCCCTGGCTCATGATGCCGGGTACCAGTGCGCCGGGCAGACCTTCCTTGCGGGCGTACTCGTGGTCAGTAAAACGGGGGCCGTTCCAGCCGGCGGCCACAGCAAAACGTTTCACGTTCGCCAGGCTCGTGTCCGGGTCAAAGGTCGGTAATTCCTCGCCAAACTCCACTTCAGAGATTTTGCTGATGCTCATGACTGTGGTTTCTCCCGAATGACGATGCTGGTATCTGCTGAACCCAGCAGGATGTTGTCGGCATCGCTGAATTCCATCCGCACCACGAAAAAGACCATGCGCCCCGAGCGGCCGGTCTTGGTGTAGATGTCGTGCATGTGGGAACGTGCAGTGATCGGTACCCCGGCGCGCATGGGTTTGTCCGGTGCTACCGCTTTACCCGCATCCATGCCTAAGCCCTTGAAGGTGGGGAAAACATCCGGGTAGCGCTGCTTCGGCTGCATGCTGGAACCGATGGTCGGGGGTGCCTGAAAGTCCGGGTCTTCAGGGTCAGTAAACTTAGGCGCCGTTTCGCCGCAACTGATGGCATAGTCGGCTAGTGCCTGCGCATCCAGCGTGAATTCGTACTCGTCATAGACATGATTCAAGAACTCAGCGCGTAAGGCTTCAACATCGATAACTTCGGTCACGGTTCACTCCTGGCTGTGTTGGCGTAATTGTTGCCGCTATTCTGTTTTCAGTTTGAGGGCTTTGAAGTCTTCGCCCTTGAGCGCTTCGACCAGTTCCAGTTCATTGGCGATGGCGGCCGGGAATTCTGTCGCACAGCGGCCGATATGGCTGACGATGTGCGCATCAGAGCCACCGATACCCAGGTAGTTCTGGTCTGCCGCCAGCTGCTGGGCGACGGCGTCTTCCTCACCCCGTGAACCGCCATTGTATATTTCGACAATACGCACGCCCTCGGGAATGCCGAACTCTTCCAGATGGGCGGCCATGCCGACCCGCTTGCGGCCCGGATGGCAGGGTACGGCAACCGCCCCGTGGGTCTCGCAGGCTTCCAGTACGCGCGCCAGAGGCAGATGGATGTCACTGAAATCAAATGCTTCCTGCAACCCCCGGGTAACCCCGAACACCAGCACATGGCCGTATTCGGTTTCAACTTCAGCGCCTTTAAGGATGGTGATACCGTGTTTTCTGCCTAACTCGCTGTAGTCGGATTCGTTATCGAATTGCCGGTGTTCAGTCAGTACAAAACCATCGATAGGAATTTCCCGGGTGGCGATCCACTGGCAGTAGTTCTGCACTTTGGCGCGACCGTCGTCTGACTTGATGGAGTGTGCGTGGAGATCGAGAATCATACCTGCGCCTTTATGAGTTACTGCTTGAATGGGTTGTGGCTGAGAGCTGCTGCCAGAGGGCTTCGAGGCTGGCGGTGAGTTCAGTCAGCGTGGCTGAATTATCGATCACCTGATCAGCGCCCTGACACCGTTCAGCGTTAGACAGCTGGGCGTCGATTCTGGCCTGCACCGCTGCTGCGTCAATGCCGTCGCGGGCACTGGCACGGGTTATGGCAACCTCGGGGTCTACCGTGACTACCCATACCTGGTCGACCAGATCCTGCCAGCCGGCTTCGATCAGTACCGCGGCTTCCAGCACGACCACCTGCGCCGGATCCCGGGCCTGCACGCCGGCGATCTCGTCCTGGGCCATCGCGCGGATGGCGGGCCAGACGATGGCGGTCAGCTCATCCAGGCGATTGGTATCGCCAAAAACTTCCGCACCCAGGGCGGCACGGTTGATCTCGCCATCGTCGCCGACCACGCCGCTGCCAAAGGTCTCAACCACCTGGGCGAAAGCCGCTGTACCTTGCAGGTAAGCGCGATGGCCCAGTTTATCGGCGTCAATGACGTGTGCGCCCCAGTCGCCCAGCAGGGCGGCTGCGGTGGATTTGCCCGAGGCGATACCGCCGGTGAGTCCAATTATCAATGCATTATCCTTAGTCCAGCCCGACATTTTATCCTTACCTTGGTCCCAGTGCGAGGTCCCGGTAACATGGCTGGATGTTGATGGTGAATTTTGTCCTGGCCAGTGGTGAACGGCTCAGCTTTCCGGCAGGTCCGGGAGATACCCTGCTGGATGTGGCGCTGGACAATAATGTGCCCGGCATTCATGGCCAGTGTGGGGGTGGTTGTACCTGTTGTACCTGCCACTGCTACATCGGTCAGAGCTGGCTGACACGGGTCAATCCGCCACACCCCGATGAGCTGGATATGTTGGCCTATGCCTGGCAGCGCAAGCTGAACAGCCGCCTGGCCTGCCAGGTGGAATTGTCCGCCACAGCAGACCTCGATGGCATAACCGTGACCATTCCGGCACAGCAGAGTTAGCAGCCGGGCTACTCACGCAGATTTAAAGCAGATTCAAAGCAGATAAACAGAACAGATAAACAGAGCAGGAGATTGAAAGCGTATGTTGGCAGGAGAGATTATTGTTGTGACCGGCGGTGCCGGGGTGCTGGGCGAAGCCGTGGCGCGCTGTGCAAAGGCACACGGTGCTGAGGTTGTGTTGCTGGATGTGGTCACGGATTTCAGCTCACCACTGGGCCGCACCTTCACCGTAGATCTCACCGATCAGGCGGCCGTTAATAACTGCTTTGCGGCGATTGGCGGTTTTACCGGGGTGGCCAATATTGCCGGTGGTTTTGATATGGGACCGACGTTGTACGAAACCAGTGATGAGCTGTGGGATGGCTTGTTTGAAATAAACGTCAAAACCCTGCGCCGCGTGCTGTCCGCAGCGACCCCCAGACTCATCGAGCAGGGCAGTGGACGTATCGTTAATGTGGGCGCGTATGGCGCGTTGCAGGGGGCGGCCAACATGGCAGCCTACACTGCGGCTAAATCAACGGTGATGCGACTGACCGAGGCGCTGAGCGCAGAAGTGCGCAACTCAGGGGTGAATGTGAACGCCGTGCTGCCCAGCCTGATCGATACGCCGCGTAATCGCACAGACATGCCGGATGCGGATCACAGTAAGTGGGTCGCACCGGATGACCTGGCTGAAGTCGTCTGCTTTCTGCTCTCGCCTGATGCGCGGGCTGTGCACGGTGCGCTGCTACCGGTGGTCGGGTTGGTTTAAAGACCTGGCTCAACGAGCTTGAACCAGCTGGTACGCCGAGCGGGCTGAAGGCCAGCTACTCGGCAATCATGTCCCGGCCGATAACGAAGCGCATGATCTGATTGGTGCCTTCCAGGATCTCATGCACGCGCAGGTCGCGTAGAAAGCGTTCGATGGGAAAGTCGCGCAGAAAACCGTAGCCCCCATGCAACTGCAGCGCATCATTGACCACCTTGGAACCGGTTTCCGTGGTCAACAGCTTGGCCATGGCGGCCCACTGGGTCTTGTCGATGGCCAGGCGTGAGACTTTATCGGCGGCAATGTAGAGCAGCGCGCGGGCGGCCTCAAGTTTGGTGCGCATGTCCGCCAGCATGAACTGGGTATTCTGGAAGTCGGCAATCCGCTGGCCGAACTGGCGCCGTTGCTTAACATAGCTGACCGCGTCATCCAGGCAGCGTTGTGCACCCCCTAAGGAGCACGCACCGATGTTCAGGCGTCCGCCGTCCAGGCCTTTCATGGCAATTTTAAAGCCGTCGCCGGGCGCGCCTACCATGTTGGCTGCGGGGACCCGACAGTTGTCAAAGATAACCGCCGCGGTGGGTTGGGAGTGCCAGCCGAGTTTGCGCTCCTGAGCCCCGAAGGAGAGCCCCTCAGTGCCTTTTTCCACCACAAAACAGGAGATACCGCCGGCGCGCGAACCCTGATCGGTCCGAGCCATGACAACGTAAATTTCAGAAACACCGCCGCCTGAGATGAAAGCTTTGGAGCCGTTCAACACATAGTGATCGCCGTCCAGCTCGGCGCGGGTTTTCAGCGATGCCGCATCAGACCCGGCATTGGGTTCGGTCAGGCAATAGCTGGCGATGTGCTCCATGCTCACCAGCTTGGGCAGAAAACGGGCGCGCAGTTCGTCGCTGCCAAACTCGTCAATCATCCACGCAGCCATGTTGTGGATGGAAATAAAAGCCGAGGTGGACGGGCAGCCGTAGGCCAGTGCTTCCATGATCAGGGCAGCATCCACCCGGCTCAAGCCGATGCCACCATGTTCCTCGCTCACGTAGATAGCGGCAAAGCCGAGCTCCGCGGCTTTGGTTAATGTTTCCCGCGGGAAAATGCAATCCTCATCCCAGGCCGCCGCAAAGGGCGTGATTTCGTCAGCCGTGAAACGTCGCGCCATATCCTGGATGACGGTCTGTTCTTCAGTCAGTTCAAAATTCATATGTGGCTCCTGTCATTGTGATCGGCTGACATCTTTCCTAAAGTGACCATCTTACGCCTGGCTTGCAGGCTGCAGTATGGCAGGCGTGGACGCTGAGTCGAGTCGCCAGGAAGAATACTAGAACATGATGCAAAATATAATAGTGACACGCCGTTGGCCCGGCGCGGTGGAGCAGGAACTAAGGGCGCTCGTTGCTGACCAGGCCGAGGTGACTTTCAACGAGAACGACGAGCCTTTCAGTCGTGAAGAAATGGCGCAGGCGCTGACCCGGGCTGACATTGTGTGCCCGACGGTAACCGATCAGCTGGACGCGGAGATGTTCCGCCAGTCTGATCTGCGTACCCGCCTGCTGGCCAATTTCGGCGTGGGTTACAACCACATCGATATGGCAGCGGCCCATGCCGCCGGTGTGGCCGTCACCAATACGCCGGGGGTGCTGACCGATGCCACTGCAGAGATTGCACTGACCCTGCTGCTCAGTTGTGCACGTCGCACCGGGGAAGGCGAGCGCCTGGTACGCGCGGGGCAGTGGCGGGGCTGGCACCCTACTCATATGCTGTCTACCCAGGTAACCGGTAAAACGCTGGGTATCGTCGGCATGGGCCGGATTGGCCAGGCACTGGCGCAGAAAGCGCATTTTGGTCTGGGTATGCACATTATTTACCACAGTCGTTCTGAACTGGGGGCACCGTTGACTGAGTCCCTTGGCGCCACGCGCGTGGGGCTGACAGAACTGCTCACGCGCAGTGACTTTGTCAGCCTGCATTGTCCGAGCACCGCTGACACGCGCAACCTGATCGATGCCCAGGCCCTTGCCGAGATGCCCGCCCATGCCTTTCTGATCAATACGGCCCGCGGCGATGTGGTGGATGAAGGCGCATTGGTTGAGGCGCTGAGCCAACGCCGCATTGCCGGAGCAGGCCTGGATGTATATGCCGCTGAGCCGCAGTTGGCGGCTGGCCTGGTCGACCTTGAAAACGTCGTTCTGCTACCACACATGGGCAGCGGCACCACAGAAACGAGGGTGGCCATGGGTCGCTGTGCCATTGCCAACGTGCAGGCCTTTCTGCAAGGTTCGCCTTTACCTGATGAGATTCGAGCGTGAAGTTAAAAGACAAAGTTGCCCTGATTACCGGCAGTGGACGAGGCATTGGACAGGCGACCGCAGAGATGCTGGCCGCCGAAGGTGCCCTGGTGCTGGTTAACGATCGTGATCAGGATGCCTGTCAGACGACGGTTGAGCGTATTACCGCCGCCGGTGGTACTGCCGCAGGCCTGGCGCTGGATCTGTTAGCTGAAGATGCTGGCGAGCAGCTGATTCAGCACACCATCGATGTATTCGGCGGTCTGGATATCCTGGTCAACAATGCGGGCTATGTGTGGAATTCGGCCATGCATAATCATTCGGATGAGCAGTGGCAGGCCATGCTGGACATGCACGCCACCGTGCCGTTTCGCCTGCTGCGGGCGTACTACCCATGGTTGAAAGCACGCACTGCGGAAGAGGCAAGCGGCGGCGCGGTGCCCTGTCGCAAGATCGTCAACATTTCATCTGTCTCGGGTACGGAAGGCGCTGCCACACAGTTCGCCTATTCTGCTGGCAAAGCGGCGGTGGTGGGCATGACCCGCACGCTGGCCAAGGAGTGGGGGCGATTCAATGTGACGGTGAACTGCGTGGCGTTTGGACACATTGATACACGCCTGACCCAGGTTTACAGCGATGAACCACCCACAATAGAAGTGGGTGGGCGCGCTTTCAAGGTTGGGTTGAGTGAGCAACAGCTGGCCGCCATGACCCACACCGTGCCACTGGGACGGGTGGGGCAGGTTAAGGATGCGGCGGGTGCCATTTACCTGTTCTGCATTCCCGAGTCTGATTTCATCACCGGCCAGCTGCTGCTCTGTTCCGGCGGGCAGCGAGGTTAGCCTGATCAGCCACCAACAGCTGACAGGACAACACTGATGTTGCGGGGCACTGTTATCGTCGCGGGCTACCTTGTGCTGGTGGTGCTTGGGGGGTCGTTACTCGGCTATCTGTTATCAACGCTACTGGACTTCAGTTACGAAAAACTGCTGTCGCGCAGCATTCTACTGTTGGCCGCCCTGGGGCTGGTGCCATTGTGGCGTTATTTTGGCCTGACAGCCCAGTACATCGGCCTGGCCCCGGGTAGAGAATCGGCAGAAACGAGCTACCGCCGTCTATTGTTGGTTTATGCGGCAGGCATTGTCGCCATGCTGCCCCCGACCACCTTTTTCGTGGTGGTTGGTTTCCGCGTCTGGGATGTGACGGTGACCCCTCTTTCGGCCGTATTTCTGGGCGAATGTCTGATCATCTTCCTGTCCGCCTGGCTGGTTGCCATATTCGAAGAAACTCTGTTCCGCGGGGTGCTGTACAGCGCCCTTAAGCGCAGCCGGGAACGCCTGACGACATCGCCTAGCGCGGCGTTTCTGGTGCCTGCGGTGATTTCCAGTCTGGCCTATGCGGCGGTACATTTTCTGCAACCTGCCGAGGCAACCCTGGCCGAGCCGGGCTGGTGGTCGGGATTCGCAGTGGTCGCCAGCGCGTTTGCCGGTATGTTCGGCAGCGGCGGTGACTGGCAGAGCTTTGTCGGTTTGACCCTGCTGGGGGTGACCTTCTGCTGGGTGCGTCAGCACCTGGGTTTGTGGTCAGCCATCGCCTTACACAGCGCCTTTGTCTGTGCGCTGCGCATTTTCAAGGAACTGACCATCCGCGATATTGTGCATCCCTATGCCAGGCTGGTGGGTGAATATGACCACTTTGTCGGCGTGGTGGTGATCTTCTGGTTGATTTTCGGCTTTGTGTGGATAGCCCTGTATCAACAGCACAGCGCTGCCAGGCAGTCATCCCGCTTCGATTGAGCGCCGTTCTGATTGCGCGCCGCTCGGATGCGCGACCTCCGCTCAGTGTCCTTCGTCCGGCAGTTCCTTGCGTGTGGCAATAAACAGGGCCACGACCAGCAGTACGCAGGCCTGGGTTACCAGTGCCCAGGTCGGTGCGCCGACCATCCAGGCCAGCGCGAACACCGCCACCATGCTGAGTAACGCCCAGTATTTTGTCCGGCGCGAGATGGCACGATGTTGTTGCCATTGCTGGATAGGTGGTCCGAGTCGCGCGTGATTGAGCAGCCAGTCATGCATGCGTTGCGAGCCCTGACTGAACGCGAATGCTGCCAGCAGCAGGAAAGGTGTGGTGGGTAACAGGGGCAGAAACGCACCGACCACGCCCAGTGCGACCGCCATCCACCCCAGGGCTATCCACAATACTCGGGTCATCTGAATGTTCGTTGTGTGCTTGGACTGGACCGCAAGGCTGAGTAGGATAGAGGCGGAGAAGAACACAAGCCAACCAAAGGGAAACCCATGAATTTTGACATACCTCAGGACCTCCAGGAGTACCTGGTCGAGCTGGATGAATTTATCGAGCGAGAGATTCTGCCGTTGCAGATGGAGAACGACAACAACCGTTTTTTCGATCATCGCCGTGAGGATGCCCGTACCGACTGGGAGCGGGGCGGTCTGCCCAACGAAGAGTGGGAGGCATTGCTGCACGAAGCCAAACGCCGTGCCGATGCCGCCGGGCACTACCGCTATCCAATGCCTAAGGAATATGGCGGCAAAGAGGGCACCAATCTGGGTATGGCGATCATTCGCGAACATCTGGCGGTAAAAGGCCTGGGGCTGCATAACGACCTGCAGAATGAGCACTCCATCGTGGGTAACAATGTGGGTCTGCTGCTGATGATCAACTATGGCACAGAACAGCAGAAGGCCGAATGGATCGATGATCTGGCGGAAGGGCGGCGCGGTTTCGCCTTCGGCATTACCGAACCTGACCATGGCTCTGATGCCACGCATATGGAGACCAGCGCCGTACGGGATGGCGATGAATGGGTGATCAACGGTGCCAAGACCTGGAATACCGGGATCCACAAGGCCAAGTATGACCTGATCTTTGCCCGCACCAGTGGTAAGCAGGGCGATGGTGAAGGCATCACGGCTTTCCTTACCCCCACCGATGCTGAAGGCTTCAAGGTGGAAGAGATGCTGTGGACCTTTAACATGCCTACCGATCATGGCCGTATCTCGCTGAAAGACGTGCGTGTGCCCCATGATGCGATCTTCGGCGGCGAAGGTCGTGGGCTGGGTGTCGTACAGCACTTCTTCAACGAAAACCGTATACGCCAGGCTGCCTCCTCGCTGGGCGCGGCGCAGTTCTGTATCAATGAATCGGTGGAGTACGCCAAACATCGCGCGCCTTTCGGTAAACCGCTGGCGACCAATCAGGGCATTCAGTTCCCGCTGGTTGAGCTGCAGACCCAATGTGAGATGTTGCGCGCGTTGATCCACAAAACTGCCTGGCAGATGGACACTTCCGGGGCGTTTTCGGTTTCTGACAAAGTATCCATGTGTAACTACTGGTCAAACCGACTGTGTTGTGAAGCTGCTGACCGGGCCATGCAGGTACATGGCGGGCTCGGCTATTCACGCCACAAACCCTTTGAGCACATCTATCGACACCACCGCCGTTACCGCATTACCGAAGGTGCTGAGGAAATTCAGATGCGTCGTGTGGCAGGTTATATGTTCGGCTTCATGAGCCAGCGGGCACCCAAAGGGGTCCGAGAAGAATAACCATGGCAGAGTTTGAAACGTTGCTCGTGGCCTGCCTCGAGCGCAATCTGCCTGGTTTTCAGGCTTTGAAATCCGCCGAACGTCTGTCAGGTGGGGCCAGCCAGGAAACCTATCGGATTGAGATAGAGCACGAGCAGGGACCTCGGCTGCTGGCCCTGCGCCGCGCGCCTGGGGGGGAGCACGTGGAGGCTACCCCGGGTCACCCGGGTCTGGCAGTTGAGGCCAGGCTGATGCAGTGCGCCCAGGCCGCTGGTGTGCCGGAACCCGAGGTCTACCATATTCTGGTGCCGGAAGATGGTCTGGGTGACGGCTTTATCATGCAGTGGCTGGAAGGTATCGCCCTGGGTGCGCGGGTGGTACGGGCGCCGGAGCTGGATGAAATCCGGCCCAGCCTGGCTTATCGCTGCGGCGAAATCCTGGCCAGGATTCATGGCATCGATCTGGATCAGACCGGGCTCCGGCAGCAGCTGGACTTGCTCACCCCGGCGGATTATCTGGAGCAGACCTGGGAGCGCTACCGCCAGTTTGAGACTTCTCAACCGATGATCGACTATGCCGGTCGCTGGTTGCAGGACCATCTGCCGGACGACATCACGCCCACGCTGGTGCACAACGACTTCCGTAACGGCAACATCATGTTTTCGCCTGAGGGTGTGGTTGCGGTGCTGGACTGGGAGGTCGCTCATATCGGTGATCCGATGCGTGATCTCGGCTGGATCTGTACAAACTCATGGCGCTTTGGCCGCACCGATCTGCCGGTCGGCGGCTTTGGTCGATACGCGGATCTGTTTGCCGGCTACGAGAGCGTCAGTGGTGAACGGGTGGATCCCCAGCGGGTTAAGTTCTGGGAAGTATTCGGTTCTTTCTGGTGGGCGATCGGCTGTCTGGGTATGGCTGAGCACTACCGCAGCGGGCCGGATAAGACGGTCGAGCGCCCGGCCATCGGCCGCCGTTCGTCTGAATGTCAGGTCGATTGTGTGAATCTGCTGATTCCCGGTCTCGTGACGCTGGTTGAACCCGACCCTGCTGTCAGCGATGACATGCCGCGCATAGATGAACTGCTGGTCAGCGTGCGGGACTTTCTGCGCCAGGATGTCATGGCGGAAACCACCGGCCGCTCCCAGTTCCTGGCCCGGGTTGCCGGTAACAGTCTGGATATTGTGCTGCGCGATGCCCACCTGGGTAGCGCTGCCCGTCAGGCTGAGGTCGAGCGGTTACACGCCTTGTTGGGGCAGGAGGGCGAACTGCCCGAACTGCGCGCTGAACTGGTCCGCCGTCTGCGTGGGGGACAGTTGGCGCTGGATGCCCCCGGTCTGGCCGAACATCTGCGCGCCACGGTGGTCAATCAGGTCGCCATCGATCAACCGCGCTACAGCGGTCTGAGTACCGCGCTGGAAGGCGCGCAAACCGGCGGCAGCACGGCGGGGTGACCCGCGGAGCCGCGAGTGGCTGAAGAGGAACTGTTCCAGACCTATTCTGACACCGGTCAGGCCCTGGAGCTGCGTCCCCGCAGCGAGGTCCATCGCCTCGGCCTGTGGCACAAAGCCGTGCAGGTCTTTGTTTATCGCAGTACTGGTGAGCTTCTGTTGCAGCAGCGGGCTGCGGACAAAGACCTGCATGCGGGACACTGGGACGCCAGTGTCGGCGAACATCTGCAACCGGGTGAAACCTATCAGCAGGGAGCCCTGCGGGGTCTGGCGGAAGAGCTTTCGCTGCCGGCTTTGGACCTGCAGGCGTTAGGCACCGAGCAACGCCTGGCATTGCGTGGTGATGACTATCGGGATTTTGAGATGCAGATGGCCTTTCGCGTGACCTATGATGGCCCGATCACCTTTAATGAAGAAATTCAGGCCATCCGCTGGGTATCACAGGCGCAGTTCGAGGCGTTGCTCGCGGACCCTGCATACCCTTTTACGCCGTGGTTTCTGCATCACCTGCAAACGCTTCCGTTGTGGAAGGCCGATTCGTAAACATTGAGGGCCTGCACGCCACCAGTGTGGATCAGCACCACGTCCTGCAGCCCCTGGTAGCTGCCCACCGCGATCTGATCGATCAAGGCGGTTAACGCCTTGCCGGAATACACCGGATCAAATAACAGCCCTTCCAGCCCGGCGGTCAGTGCGATGGCCTCCCGGGTCTGTTCGTTGAGTTGCCCATAACCTTCGCCCAGGTAGGCATGATTGACCGCCACCTGCAGCTGAGTGTGCTGCTGCAGGCCAAAGCGTTCCTGCACGTCATTAACCAGCTGTGTCACAGCATCGATCAGGGTCTGCGGATCCTGATGGTAGACGTTTACACCGGTGATGCTGACCTCGATTCCGAGCTGCTGCATGCCTGCTATTAAGCCTGCCTGGGTACCGCTGGAGGAAGAGGCCAGTACGATCTGCTTAAGGTCCATCGCCTGGGCTGCACACTGGCTGGCAAGTTCTGCTGCCGCCTGAGCGTAACCCAACGCGCCAGTCGCGTTAGAACCCCCTGCTGGAATCACATAGGTACGGGCTGCAGCCTTGAGGGTATTGAGGTGGTCGCGAATGTCATTCTGCTGATCCGGTTCGAACAGGGTCACCGTGGCACCGAACAGTGTGTTCAGCAACATGTTGCCACCACTTTCGTAGCGGGCTTCGTTGCTGGGCACCTGTCGGGTCAGCAGCAGATGGCAGGGTAACCCCAAGCGGGCACAAGCTGCTGCGGTCTGCCGCGCATGGTTGGACTGCACGGCGCCAAAGGTGACCACCTGCTGGGCATCGTTAGCCAGCGCATCGCCCAGCAGATATTCGAGCTTGCGAGTCTTGTTGCCACCGGTGGCCAGCCCCGTGCAGTCGTCGCGCTTGACCCAGATTCTGGGTCCACCCAGTTCTTCGCTGAGCCGCTTGAGGTGCTGCAGTGGCGTCGGCGTGTGACAGAGGTCGACACGCGGCAGCTCGCTCAGCTGGGGGATGGAGTAGGTCTGGTTCATAGTGTTTGCGGCCGTTGGTGGCGTGGTTCAGATACGGTGATTCTGACAGCCAGATACTGCCAGGCAAGCCTGCGCGAGGCGAATTCCGTTTGCGATCGCCTGCTGCATGAGCGTGTGGTCGAGGTTGTCAGTAGTGTGTTCGCTGAGCGTGCTGACAACTCCGGCGACGAAGGCATCACCGCAGCCGGTCGGATCGATCACCTCTGCCGCTGGCACGGCCACGGCAGCCTGCCGTCCCTGATGAATACACAGGATGTCTGCTGCGCCAGCTGTCACGATGCGCCAGGGTACGGTGGTCAACTGCTGCTCCGCTTTGCTGGCCAGCGTTTCGGCCTCGCTGGCGTTCAGCACCAGGATGTCGACCAGCGTCAGGCATTCGATCAACTCATCAGTCGTGATCTGATCACAATACTGTCCCGGGCACCACACCACGGAGGCATTGGCAGCATGTGCCCAGCGTAGTCCTGTCAGCATCAGCGCGGGTTCGAGCGGAGCCTGGATAAGCCAATAAGGTGGGGGCTGGAGGCTCAGGTGTTCTGCCCAGGCGTCATCTGGCGGGCTCGCTCCGGGCGCAAAGTAGGTGCGTTGATCGCCCGCCTGGTCGGTGAAGATAAAGGCACGTGCCACAGGACCCGGCGTGAGCAGGGCATGAGCACCTGCGTTGGCTGGCAGCCTGTCCAGATCGTCCGCCCCCAGAGGCGCGATACAAGCGGCATCCCGTCCTGTCAGGGTGAGCGAATAGACAATATTGGCAGCACAGCCCCCCAGCCCGCTCTGCACCGAGTCGACCTTGATGTTCAATTCGGTGTTGTTGCGTAAGGGGGTGTGCGTGGTGGCGATGGTGTCCCAGGCGATGGCGCCCAGCACTGCAATGTCAGCGATGATTTGCCCTGGTTGGTGTAACGGCCTCTAAAAGTGCCCAAAAAGTGAGCTTGAGTCTAGCCACTGCCGGTAATTGCGCGCTGTGGTCCATGCGCCTGAACAACCGGGCAAAGCGTGGCGAACGGCTCAAGCGGGTACGCAGTCGCGGCAGTGCTGTGGCAAAGCACAACATAGCCACCAGCAGAAAGAGCACGCCAGGAATCACCGGCACAATCAGTCCGAATAAGCCGATAGCGGCCGCGCCAAATCCAATTGGAATCAGCAGAAATCTCTTCATCTTTAGTTTCGCTCCTCAAATTTCAGTCGCTGTAGCCTCACCGCTTGATCTGACAACTGTGGTGCTACCTGCGTCGCGCCACCCTGCCGGTGTGGCACTCACCATTCTGTTCAGCAATATTCATGCCGATGGAGGAAGATTACATATCTCATTGATATATAACGAAATATAAATCGAGAATCCATCTGGTTTTATGTCAGATCAGCTAAATATTGGTCAAACGAGCCACTTACAAATCTGAACTTTCAATACACCGCTGGTTGCTATGCTTAGGGTCGAAAAAGAACAAACCATGCGAGAGAACAATGGAAGACCTGGTTGGAAAGCAGTTCCTGCTGCAGGAAGAGCCCTACAGGATCGTCGATACCCGCAATATTGAGGGCGAAGTCATGGTCTATGCCAGCCGGGAGGGTGACGCCAAGGGGCCGGTACGTGCGGCGTTCCGTTTGAGCGATATAGAAGGTAAGTTGTCGGACAACGCAGCCGCCTGATCACGAAAGGCACTGTGACGCGCGTCAGAGCGCGTTTTGGCAAGGGTGGCTAGACTTACAAGTTGTGCATACCTTGACGGAGGACCCGTTGGCCAACTTTCAACTGCTGGTCGCAATCTGCGACGCTGAAGAATCAATCCAGGACGAAATGTCCTACGTTGATTTCGGGCAGCTGTTGCGTGGCGAACAGAAACTGGAGCGCTATGCGGCTACCACTCTGAAGTGTGTTTTCTGCGTCGTTGGTCAGGGCTTGCGTCTGAAGGCCATGGTCAGCTTTGTGCTGGCCATCGATGAACACGGGGTCGCTGATCCCGGCTTCAACGTGCCGCTCATGTATCTCGCCGAGCAGGCCGGGATAGGTGCTGATCTCGGTGACGGCGATATTCGTATCGCCTCCCGCGGTGAGTGTGCTGTGCCCTGGCATTCCCTCAATCTGTGGGAAGCGAAATCAGAGGACTTTGTTGATCGGGTACAACAACGTATCTACCGCAATCGCCTGAAGCTCAAAGCAGTGGTCACGGACGGTGTTGAGTACAACCCGGGTGATCCGGCCGAGGAGTTTGACCCTACTGAGTGTGGCCAGATGGATCTGGCACAGGTGGCAGCGGCGGTCAGCACCGCGGACGACGGCGCGCTGAGCGTGGCTTTTACGCGCCGGCTGGAGGAGGTGTTTGGCGCCACCGGCAAGCTCTCCATGCAGGATATGATACGCCTGCACGCTGACCAGTTAGCTCAGGCGAAACTGCATTATCGCAATGAAGTGGAGCAGCAGCAGAGCACTTATCTGGCTCAGATTCGCGAAGCGCGGGAAGAAGTGCGTGAGCTCAAAGTGGCCCTGCGACAGGAACAGAGTCGTAACCGCCGTCTGCAACAGATGCTGCGGGGCGACCCTTAGTCCAACCTCGGATCGACCAGGATTTTTACTTCTGTGGGGTGTTCCACCAGTCGATCAAACGCCGCGGACATTTCGCTGAGGCTGACGGTCGATGTGTGCAGGGGTTCAGTCTGGATACGACCGCGCGCCACCAGATCTTTTGCAATATCGAAGTCTTCCGCCAGGTAGGCGATGCTGCTCACCAGGCGGGGTTCCTTGACCAACCAGATGGCGGGCTCAATGGTTGCCTGGCTGGCCGCCACGCCCACCAGCGATACCACGCCCCCGCGGCGGACCAGATTGACTGAGGTCTGAATGGTGCTGGCCACACCAGCACACTCGAACACCACATCCGCGCCGTCGCTGCCGATGTAGCGTGTCAGTGCTTCGTCGAAATCCGCCGCACCTGGGTCCAGTGTCAGATCCGCCCCCAGGCTCGCGCCCAGCGCGCGTCGGGCGGGCTCAGGCTCCAGCAGCATACAACAGCCGGCCCCGCTCAGATGGGCGGCCTGCAGCACCAGCAAACCGATCGGTCCGCCACCGATGACGATGACTCGATCACCCAGGTTCAGCGGCGTGCGCCGTAGTGCATGTACCGCCACTGTGGTTGGCTCTAAGAGCGCCGCCTGTTCATCCGTGACGCCCGGGGGTACCTGGTACAGTCGGCTGGCATCAAAGGCAATGGCCGGGGCGAATCCCCCGTGCGCAGCCGCCATCGGGCCCTGGCCGGTAGCGCCGGCGAAGACCAGTTCGCAGTGGCTGGTGTTGCCGCGCTGACAGGCCGTGCAGCGGCCGCAGGGGTGCGCGGCACCAATTGCCACCCGGTCGCCGTCCTGCACATGTTTTACATCAGCCGCCGTAGCGCTGATCTGGCCGACCCACTCGTGACCACAGATGGCCGGGTTGTAGGGGGCACCGGAAAGGTAAGCGTGCAGGTCAGTACCGCAGATACCGCAATAACTGATGTCCACCACCGCTCGGCCTGGTGAGGCCTTGGGCGCAGGCATTTCCTTAAGCGTCAGCTGCCGCTGACCGGTCACCAATCCTACTTGCATCTGTTCCCGCCTGGCCGCTATGGTGCATTGATTATCTATGCCGCCGGGAAGGGTGCAATGGTTGATATCGAAATTTTCTCGGACGTGATCTGTCCCTGGTGTTTCATTGGCAAGCGTCGCCTGGATACCGTGCTGGCTGGTCCATTGGGGGAGGGGGTCAGCCTGCGCTGGCGTCCCTACATGCTGTATCCCAACATTGCCCCGCAAGGGATTGATCGCCTGGAAATGCTTAAACGTCGCTACGGTGAACAGGCCGAACTGGGCCGCCTGCCGGAACGCATCAGCGAGGAAGCCGCCAGCGAGGGGATTACTCTGCGTTATGACCTGATACAACGCACGCCGAATACGCTGGCGGCCCATCGGCTGCTGGAATACGCCTATGAGTTTGAAGTGCAGCACGAACTGGCGGAAATCCTCTTTCAGGCTTACTTCTGTCAGGGGCTGGATGTGGGATCCCTTGAGGTACTGGCTGATCTGGCCGCAGCGGCCGGCCTTGAGCGGGCTGCAGTTGAGGAATTTCTGCATAGCGATGCACTGCTGGATAGCGTGCAACAGCAGCTCGCACGCGCCCCGGAACTCGGTATCAGCGGCGTGCCGGGCTACTATCTGGCCAACGCCTTCCTGCTACCGGGTGCGCAAACCTCTGAGGTTATGGCGCAGATCCTGGCGCGGGTAAAGGAACGGTTAGCCAGTTGAGTCGCTTGTTGCGCGCGTGACGCAACTGCAAGGTGCATCGCGGCGGCCTCAGAATGCAGCGATACATCAGCTAGATAATGGAGTGATCCATATCATGGCTGGGGATCTTGGTATGGGGCTGGCCGACGATTTTGGCAGGTACACCGGCAACGGTCACATTAGGTGGCACGTTTTCCAGCACCACGCTGCCAGCGCCGACCTTGGCGTTCTGACCCACTTCGATGTTACCGATCACCTTGCTGCCCGCTGCCAGCAACACGCCCTTACGGATTTTCGGATGGCGATCACCGCTGACTTTACCGGTGCCCCCCAGGGTGACGGCGTGCAGAATGGAGACGTCGTCTTCCACCACCGCGGTCTCGCCGATCACGATGCCGGTAGCATGGTCGAACATAATGCCTGAACCCAGTCGCGCCGCTGGATGGATGTCCACGCCCAGGGTGACGGAAATCTGGTTCTGAAAGAATTGAGCCAGGGTGCGCCGCCCCTGTTGCCACAGCCAGTGGGCCACGCGGTGTGCCTGCAGGGCATGGAAACCCTTGAAAAAGAGGAACGGCGTGGTGAGATCATTACAGGCAGGATCACGGGTATAGGTTGCCAGCATGTCGACCTCGGCCATGCGTAACAGATCCGGATCCGACTCGGTGGCCTCGCCAATCACATCGCGGATCAGCATGGTCGGCAGCATGGGGTTATCCAGCTTACTGGCCAGACGAAAGCTCAGCGCATTGCCGAAGGTGCGATGGTTCAGAATGGTGGCATGAAAATAGCTGCCGAGAATCGGCTCTTCACGAGCTTTCTGTTCTGCTTCGGTGCGCATCAGCGGCCACAGATCGCCCGGTTCTTTCACGGCCGCCAGTAGAGGTTCTGAGCTGCCGGCCAGCATTTCGCTGAAGCGTAGGTCCAAGGCGCCGCTGTTACCCATAATTACGTCGGTGGTTCAATACAGGCGCGGAAGACTAGGGTGTTTTCAGGCATTTTTAAAGTCCAACTTAATAGAGCGAAATGGCATGAGCTTAAGCCACTGCTGGAATCTTTCTGTCAGGCGCTGACAGGCGCGCGGCAGTGATTGTTCTGACTGGCGGGTATGTGTAGTGTTGGCTGATGAAATCAGGCTTTAAAACCGTGGCGATCGTCGCCCGTCGTCAGGACAAAAGTATTTCGGATACCGTCGTGGCGGTCAGTCAGGTGTTAACTGATCTGGGCGCGGACTTGATATACGAAGATCAGACTGCTGCCTCATTGGCGGGTGCACTGGGCGGGTCATTGAAGACTGTGCCGCGTTCCCAGTTGGCAGAGGAAAGCGATCTGGTGGTGGTGGTTGGCGGTGACGGCAGCCTGCTGGGGGTCTCACGCGACATTCGCCATCGGACGGTACCCATGGTGGGGGTCAATCGAGGTGGTCTCGGCTTCCTGGCCGCGGTTTCGCCGGAACTGTTGAGCGAAGAGTTCGGTAAAATCTGGCAGGGCGAATTCACTCTGGAAGATCACTTCTTTCTGAATGCGGAAATAGAGCGGGGTGGTCAATTGCAATCCACCTCAGCGGCGCTTAATGACGTGGTCGTGCAACCCCGCAATATGGCGCGCATGATCGAGTTCGAACTGTGGGTTAACGATGAGTTTGTCTACGATCAGAAATCAGATGGGGTGATCTTCGCCAGTCCGACTGGCTCTACGGCTTATTCTTTGTCTGCAGGCGGGCCGATCATGCACCCCAGTCTGGATGCAATTGTGATCGTGCCCATGTTCCCCCATACCCTGACCTCACGCCCGCTGGTGGTGCGCGGCGATGCTACCATTCGCCTGCACGCCATGGAGCCGGTGCAGGTGAGTTGTGACTCACAGGTGGTGGTGCCCATTGATCAGGGTGATCAACTGGTGATCAGAAAATCCGAGAAGCCCCTGAAACTGCTGTATCCCAAGGGCCACAGCTTTTTCGAAAGTTGCCGCAGCAAGCTGGATTGGGCCAGTCGCCTAGGTGGACGCTCCAAGGCCTAAATCGTCAGGGTGATCGATATCCCTGACTATCCCCTGATCATCGGTGCGGACCTCAGTCACCAGCGTTTTGTAACGCGTTAATAGTGGGCGCGCGCCCTGGTCGCCGGAAAGGGTACTGAATTGTGCAAACAGTGCAGCTGGAAAGCCTATGGGGTGGCCCCATCCCGGGCCGTTGTCCGGGTTGTCATGGGCCAGCCGGGGTCGAATGATGCGCTGGTAGTCCGCGGCTGCGGCTGCCTCTGCCAGATGTTGCAGGGTGGTCGCCTGCACAAACGGCATATCCAGCAGACCGACAAAGGCAAAGGGCCAGTTCAGATCTGTCATGCCTGCGCGCAGTGAATGGCCCATCCCCAGCTCGGCCTGGTCGGTGCTGATCACCTTCACGGGCAGGTCGGCGACATGCTGTTGCAGGGCGCTATCCTCGCGACGCACAACCAGCCGCAACTGGTCGAAGACTTGCAGGTATAGTTCGAGGGTTGTGCGCGCTACGCTGCTCTGCCCGATTGGGTGCAGGCGTTTGTCAGAACCGAAACGGCGCGCGAACCCCGCCCCCAGAATCACTGCACCCGACTGTGTCACCCGGCGCTGATGGCCTGTACTTCAGCACGAACCTCAGCCAGGCGGTTTTTACGCACGGCCGTGATTTCGGCGAGGATCGCGATGGCGATCTCCGGCGGTGTTTTACTGCCGATGGGCAGACCGATGGGTGCGTGCAGTTTATCAATCTCTGCAGGGCTTAAATCCAACGCCAGCAGGCGTTCGCGACGGTTGGCCGAGGTGCGGCTGGAACCCATGGCGCCGATATAGAATGCATCTGTGGTCAGTGCCTCCATCAGGCCCATATCGTCAATGCGCGGGTCGTGGGTGAGGGCGACGATGGCGGTGGCGGGATCCTTGGCGTGGGCGCGAATCGCGTCGTCCGGCATGTCATTGAGTTTACGCACGCCGGCTACGTTGAATGCACCCAGCAGATCTTCGCGTGGGTCACAGACGGTGACCTCATAGTCCAGCACGCCGGCCATATCCGCCAGATATTTGCTGACCATGCCTGCGCCGATGATGAACAACTGGTGACGTGGGCCATATACGTGGGTCAGAGTCTGCTGCTGCTCGTCCCACTTGAGCGGGGCATGTCCTTCGGCGGGCTCGATGCTGGTTACCTGAGTCTGCAGATTCACCATACGGGTGATGCAGCGGCGTTCATCCAGGGCGGCGTTCAGTTCCACGAAATGGGCGATGGTCTCATCGTCCGGCTGTTGTGGCTCCACCACGATATACAGGTGACCGCCGCAGGGCAGTCCCAGCTTCTCGGTTTCTTCGGCGGTAATGCCATATTGGAAGAACTGCGCGCCATCAGCGGCCAGCTCACCGTTGACCAGTTTTTCCAGCAGATCGTCTTCTACACAGCCGCCGGACAGCGAGCCGCTGATGTGACCTTCGCGATTGCAGGCCAGCAGGGAGCCCTCCGGTCGGGGCGATGAGCCCCAGGTCTGCACGACCGTGGCCAACCAGCAGGATTGACCTGCCCGCAACCATTCCAGAATCTGTCCGAGTACCTCTTTATCGACCGCCTGCATGGGATCTCGCTATGCGCCAGGGAGTGCATATCTTACACTAATCATGTGCAAGGCAAGTTGAACGAAATCACCAGTCACGTCGAGCGTAGCGCCGGCAAACTCAAGCCGTCTTATGCGCTGACGCTGGATGGGCAGGTCTGTGCGCTTGATCCCGCAGAGCCTGTAAGTCTGGCCTTCCGCTATGTGGGCGGTGCGCAGTGCAGGTATTGTGCGGCCGAACTGCGCAAAAAGTATGGCGGCGGCTACTGTTACACCTGTTTTACCACGCTGGCCCGCTGCGACCTGTGTGTCATGAGTCCAGACCGCTGTCATCTGCATCTGGGGACCTGTCGGGAGCCCGATTGGGGTGACATGTTCTGCCAGCAGCCGCATTTCGTCTATCTGGCTGTATCCAGTGGTCCCAAGGTGGGCATTACCCGCCACAACCGCCTGGAGCAGCGATGGGTCGATCAGGGCGCCGGGCGCGCCCGTGCCATCGCCGAGGTGCCCACGCGCCGTGCAGCGGGTGCTGTGGAGGCGCGACTTAAGCGCCATGTGAGTGACCGCACTGACTGGCGCAAAATGGTCGCCGGCCGGGTCAGCGATGTTGATCTGGCAGAGCTGGCCAGACAGCTTAAGGCCATTGCGCCGGATCTGGTCCAGGTCGAAGGCTCGGGCTTGAGTGCCGAGGAGCGCAGCGCCATGCACTGGCTGGACGTGGATCAGGACACTTTGATCGAATATCCTGTGCGTGACTACGCACCGCCGAAAATGCTGCGGGTCGACCAGGATAACCCCGCCCTGGCGGGCAATCTGCTGGGGTTTATTGGTGGATACATCCTGCTCAGCGATGGCGTATTGGCCTTCAGTGAGTTGTGTCATGGCGACATCGAGGTCACCATAGGCGAACCGTTGCCGGCACAGGCAGCGCCACCACAAATGAATCTGTTTTGAGACTCATTTTTTTTTGAGTTTCATGCTTTCGTGAAGGAGACCACGTGAACTTAGCCGCACCACAGGAAATCAAACTGTCCGATTACTCGGCCCCTGCGTACAAAACTCAAGCCGTGGAGCTGGAGTTCGACATCAATGAGGGGGCGACCACGGTGCGCAGCACCTTGCAAGTGGAGCGCGTGCAAAGCGAAGGCAGCGAACTCTATCTGGACGGCGAAGAACTGACCCTGGAAGCGGTGCAGGTGGATGGTCGCCCGCTGGCGGATAATGAGTATCAGGTGACCGCTGAGGGCATGACCCTGTTCGGGCTGGGCGAGGCGCATGAGATCACCATCACCACCACCATTCACCCGGAGCAGAACACCGCACTGGAAGGGTTGTATCGCTCCAGCAAAATGTACTGCACTCAGTGTGAGGCCCAGGGCTTTCGCAAGATCACCTACTATCAGGATCGACCGGACGTGCTGGCCAGGTTCACCACCACCATCCGGGCCGGCGCTGAATATCCCACGCTGCTGTCTAATGGCAACCTGGTTGCCGAGCAAACGCTGGACGATGGCCGCCGTGAAGTCACCTGGCAGGATCCGTTTCCCAAACCGAGCTACCTGTTTGCGCTGGTGGCCGGCGATCTGGAAGTCATGGAAGACACGTTCACCACACAAAGCGGCCGCAAAGTGCGTCTGCAGATATTTTCGGAACCCCACAACATCGGCCAATGCGGCTATGCCATGGACGTGCTGAAACGCGCCATGAAGTGGGACGAACAGGTGTATGGGCGCGAGTACGACCTGGACATCTTCATGATCGTTGCCGTGGAAGATTTCAATATGGGGGCGATGGAGAACAAGGGCTTGAATATCTTCAACACCTCCTGCGTACTGGCCAGCCCTGACACTGCAACGGATGCGGCCTACCTGCGCGTTGAGGCAGTGGTTGCCCATGAATATTTCCACAATTGGTCCGGCAATCGTGTGACCTGCCGTGACTGGTTTCAGCTCAGTCTCAAGGAAGGTTTTACGGTCCTGCGGGATGCTGACTTTTCATCAGATATGAATTCGCGGGCGGTGAAACGCATAGAAGATGTCAGCTTTTTACGCTCGGTGCAGTTCGCCGAGGATGCCTCGCCACTGGCGCATCCGGTACGACCCCAGTCCTATATCGAAATCTCCAATTTCTACACCACCACTATTTACGAGAAGGGCGCTGAGGTGGTGCGGATGTATCAGACTCTGCTGGGGCCGGAGAAGTTTCGCGCCGCCACCGACCTCTATTTCGACCGCCACGACGGTCAAGCCGCGACCACCGATGATTTCGCTGCAGTCATGGAGGAGGTCGGCCGTCGTGATCTGAGCCAGTTCAAGCGCTGGTATGAACAGGCGGGTACTCCGCTGGTGGAAGTTGAAGAAACTTTCGCCGATAACGCCCTGCAACTGACTCTGCGGCAATCCTGCCCGCCGACGCCGGGTCAGCAGGAAAAACAGCCCTTTGTCATACCCATTGAGCTGGGTCTGCTCGATGCCGACGGCGAGCCTGTATCGTTGTATGACCTGCAGATTGACTGTGACAGCCCGACTCGCGCTGTGGACAACGGCAACACACTGCTGGTGGAACTGGAGCAGGCCCAATCGACCTTGAGCATCAGCTTTCTCGAGGCGAAGCCGATGGTCAGCTTTTTGCGCAGCTTTTCCGCGCCGGTCAAAGTGGCTTACCCGCGGGATGACGCCGAACTGGCCTTTCTGGTGCAGCATGACACGGACGGCTTTGTCCGCTGGGATGCGTTGCAGACTTTGTGGTTGCGGCTGTTCAACAACAGCGGTCCGGATCTGGTTGAACTGGTCGGCGAGGTACTGCGACAAAGCCTGACCTATGAAGACCCCGAACTGCAGCAGCTGGCCGCCAAGATGCTCACCATCCCCGAGCCTAACTATCTGTTTGAACAGATTCCTGACTTTGATCTGGTTGCCATTCTGGACACCCGCGACCGGATTAAGAACGAATTGGCTGAGACTCACCAGCAACACTGGCAGACACTGTATGAGACCTGCACCAGTGATGCGCCTTTCAGCGTCGATGCACGAGGCATGGCCAGGCGTGCGCTGCGCAACCTGGCCTTTGATTACCTGACCCACGCCCTGACGGGTGACGCGCTGAACGGTTTTGTGCAGCGCCACTACGACAGTGCGGATAATCTGACCGATCGACGCGCGGCACTCGCGGCAGCCATCAACGTGACCGGGCTGGATGGTGAACTGCGCCAGCAGATGGTCAATGATTTTTATGCCAAGTGGCAGCACGAAGCGCTGGTGATCGACCTGTGGTACAGCCTGCAGGCCCAGTCGCCGGAATCCAGTGTTGCAGACCTCAAGGCGTTGAGCGCACTGCCAAGCTTTGAGCTGACCAATCCCAACCGGGCACGCTCACTGTATGCTGCGTTCGGCATGTACAACCATCGTCGCTTTCATGCCCTGGATGGCTCTGGTTATCGTTTCCTGGCCGAGTCAATTGCCCGCATCGACGAGATCAATCCGCAGATGGCAGCGCGTCTGGCAACACCGTTGACCCGCTGGTCGCGCTACGACGCCACACGTCAGGGCCTGATGAAACAAGCGCTGACAGAGTTGGCTGCCGGTGCGTCGTTGTCTAAGGACCTGTTTGAGATCGTGACAAAGTCCCTGCCGGCCTGAGTTCGTCAGATCTACGGCTCAGTTCGGTACGGTTCTGTGCGATAGAGCGGCGGTAGAGCGGGTGGGGCAGCGCGCTGTTTAAGGTTGGCCAGATGACGCTGCACGGCGCGTTTGATGGATTGTTTCTGCGCCGTAGTGAGTTCTGTCGTGTCGTTGCCGTACAGGCTGGCACCCAGCTGATCCAGCAGCGCACTCGCTTCGACTTCGGTTTGCCTGAACTGCGGCCAGGAGGGGCGTAACAGGTGCATGGCCGAGCGGTAGAACTGCGGGGTATCACTTACATCCAGTCGGACCGCATCCTGATCAGACCTGGACAGCAGCTTAAGGGGCACAGCCAGGCGAGCGCGATAGCGCCACAACAGCAAGGCGATCAACATCACCAGCAATAGAACGCCGCCACGCTTGAGGTTTTCCGGCTCGCTCAAGCGCTCCAGCAAGGTGGGTCCAGATTCTGTGCCCTCAGCAGCGCGGTCGATCTGTGGCGTGGTTTCCGGCAGCTGTGCATCCTGCTGGCTGGCAGGCGCGATGGCGCTGCCCTGAACAACGAAGTTGATGGCATCGGTTTGCGCCTGTTCCAGCGTATCGGTACGGGTGTTCCACCAGTACAGGGTCTGAGCGGGGATTTGCAGCTGACCGGGTATCAGCGGCACGATTGAAGTGGTCTGCAGCCGTGCACCCACCACCTGGGCGCCGTTGGTGTCATCGTTGATGACCGGCGATTGGGGGTACTGGCGAAAAGACTGGCTGGCCAGGTCCAGCGCGACCGGCGGTGCAACTGAGCCAACGTTTCCAATAATGTGCACCAGAAACTCGTGGGTCAGCGTGTCACCCACATTGGTGACCTGAGCTGCGTCCAGCTTCTGCAGCACGGAGACATCGGTGGCGGGTAACCAGGGTGCGTCAGCCGGGTAGCTGGCGGGTACCGGTTTAATGGTCACCGTAATTTCGTCGGTCTGGACACGGACGCCTTTGCGCGAGGAACGGCCGTTCTCGTTGAGTTTGACACTGGCGGTGATGCTGACGCTGGGGACGACCAACGTGCCACTGGCTTCGGGGAAAATAGCATAGCGCTGCTCGATCACGCCGTAGGGTCTGCCGGCCTGCGTGACTTTGCCGGAGGTTGTTTCACCCAGGGTAAGTACCACCGCGTTTTCCAGTTCCGGTGGTCCCGGCAGATCGCTGTAAAGCTGCACGCCCTGGGAGTAATACAGGCGGCGGGTCAGTACCAGCTCTGCCTGCACGTAGGTGCTGTCGCTGGATACCGAGCTGGTAAAAAATACCATGCGATCGATTTCGTCGCGGATCGCGCTGGAAAGTCTTCGTACCCGCAACTGCAGAGTGGGTGTCCGGTCCCGGCCCACCTGGATCGACGGTATGGTCAGTTCGCCGATACGTTTCGGCTGCAGGGTGATCTGATAGTCCACCCAGCTCTGTTCCCGGCCGTTGATAAAGCGGTACTGACTGGAGATGTTGCTGCCCAGCACGTGAAAGTCTTTGTCCAGTGGCGCGAGGTCCAGCGCTTCGGTATTGCGCGTGTCGCTGGCGCGGATGGTGAGCACCACCGACTCCAGTTCATCGATGTCCTGTGCAGAGAGTTGTGCTGAAACCGCCGCCAGACCTGTGTGCGGCGCCAGGCAGACGAGCAGCAGGACCAGGGCGAACAGCGGCTGTGACAACGCTTGTGACAGTGCCTGCATAGAAAGTCGGTGCTGCCCTCTGTTGCTGCATAGCCTTACCATTGCTTGTCACCCTGACGGTTTTCATATTCTCCACGGCGTAGACGCTGCCGGGTTTCGTGGGAGAATTTACGGCGCAACAGCCCACCAGGGTCATCCGGGACACGCCGCAGCCATTGCTCCAACGCTTCCTGCTTTTCGTCCCGGCTGGCCTGCTCCTCGGTTTCCTCAGCCTGCTGTTCTTCGCCCTGTTCCTGTTGCTGCTCGGATTGCTGTTGCTGTTGCTCCTGCTGATCTTCGGCTTGCTGTTCTTCAGACTGCTGCTGTTCATCCTGGGACTGCTGTTGCTGGTCCTGCTGGTTTTCCGCCTGCTCGTTATTGGCCTGATTCTGCTGGTCCTGTTCAGATTGTTCGGCCTCCTGTTTTTCCTGCAGCAGTCGTTCAACCAGCTCCTTGTTGAAGGCGGCATCTTCGTGGTCCGGCTGCATTTCCAGTACCTGCTGATAAGCCTCAATGGCCTGTTCGTACTCACCCAGCTTGGCCAGCGCATTGCCCTGATTGTATATTCCAGCAGGGCTCGTATCGCTGTTGAAGCCGTTCAGCGCGGTGGCGAATTCGCCGCTGCGATACTGGGCAGCGGCGCGCCACTGCGGGTCATCAAACAGAATCGCTGCCTGTTCAGGCTGGCCGCGGTTGAGCTTATAAACACCGCGTTGGTCCGCGCGTTGCCACACAGACTGCCAGACGTCAGTAATCCAGTCGGTTGAGGTGGTAATTTCATCTGCGGCAGGCGGTGTACTCTCTGCCGCCTTAAGCTCGCTGGTCGGTAGAAACAAGGCAGCCAGCACGCAGATGAATACGCCACGACGAAAGGCCAGCAACAGCAGCGGGACCAACAGCAAGGCCAGCCAGTGGCCCTGATCCGCCCAGGTATCAAACTCGCGTTCTACCTCGATGGTTTCATCGTCGGTGGGCAGATTGGTGGACAGCGCATAGTCGATGTCCTGGTCGCCGACCTCGGCGCGGTGATACTTGCCATAGGTCATGGCGGCCACTTCCGTCAGCCGCTGTTCGTCGAGCAGGGCAATGACTCGATTGCCTTCCTGGGTTAATAGAAAACGGCCTGGCTGCCGCAGCCGGTCCAGTGGAATGGCTGCCCCTTCAGGCGTGCCTACGCCCAGTATGGAAATAGGAAAAGCGGCATTGCGATGCCTGGACACACTGGATATTGAATCAATGCCATCCGTGATCATCAGAATGCGGCCCTGCAGATAACCGGAATTGCTGAACAATTCGTGAGCCAGTTGCAGGGCGTGATCGGGGTTACTGCCGAACACAGGCATCATTTCCGGACTCAAGGAAAACAGCAGATTTTCTATGGTCGCTGTGTCATCGGTCAGGGGCACGACGGCATGAGCATCACCCGCGTAGGCGATGAGCGCGGTTTCGCCTTCATGGCGACTGCGCAGCACATCGGCGACTTTCTGCCTGGCCCGTTCAAGCCGGGAGGGATTCACGTCCTCGGCCAGCATCGACAGCGACAGGTCGAGCAGAATAATCAGCGTGTCCTGCTTTTGCTCTACATTCTGCGGTAACTTCTGCCAGGTGGGACCTGCCACCGCCACAATCGCGCAGGTTGCGGCGACTAACATGCCGCTCAACAGAAAGCGGCCGGAGCGCACGTGGCTGGCATCGATCAGCGCATCGAGCAGGGGGGCGTCGATGCGCCCGACCCAGCCACTGCCACCCTGGGTACGGCGGTACCAGAACCACACCAACAGCGCCAGCACAGGTAGCGCCAGCAGCACCAGGGGTCGAATGAAATGAAAATCTTCAACGAGCACGCCGTACCCTCAAGTCGATCAGCAACAACAGGCCAAAGAGTGCAATGGCTGCGGCCAGGGGCCAGTAATACAGAGCCTGAATCGGGCGATAAGTTTCAGGGTCCTGATCAATCGGTTCCAGCTCGTCGATGTGATCGTAGATTTCCAGCAGTCGCTGGGTGTCCTTGGCGCGGTAGTACACCCCGCCGGTGGTGTCGGCCACGGCCTGCAGCGTTTCTTCGTCCAGATCGGCAGATGGATTGGTGATGCGGCCCAGTGAGCCAAACAGGCTGGGCATACGCAGTTCATCGGCACCCACACCGATGGTATAGATCTTAATGCCGTCATAGGCGGCCAGTTCTGCCGCTTTGCGCGGCTCGACCTCACCGACATTGTTAGCACCGTCCGTCAGCAGGATGATGACCTTGTCCTGCTGCGGGCGCAGCCGCAGGCGTTTCACCGCCAGACCGATGGCATCGCCGATGGCTGTTTTACCACCGGCTATGCCCACCGGTGCTTCGGTCAACAGACGGTTGACACTTTTCACATCAAAAGTCAGTGGCGCCTGCAGATAGGCGTTGGTGCCAAACAGAACCAGACCGATGCGATCGCCTTGACGCGCCTCAACAAACTGTCCAACCACCGCTTTGACCACGCTCAAGCGGTCGACAAAGGTGCCGTTCACTTCCAGATCTTCGGTAGCCATGCTGCCGGAGATGTCCACCGCCAGCATCAGATCACGTCCGGTGGTCGGCAGGGTGACCGGATCTCCGGTCCATTGCGGGCGAGCTGTTGCGGTAATCAGCAGACACCAGGCCAGCCACATGAGCGGTGCACGCCAGCGCCCCTGCGTACTCTGTTTAGAGGACACTTCGCTGGCTTCGGAAAACGCAGTCACCGAGGGCACGGTTAAGGCGCCCTGTTGCACATCGCGTGCCGGTAACAACAGCCTGGCCAGCAGTGGTAAAGGCAGGCAGACGGCCATCCACGGCCACAACCATTCGATCATGGCTGCACCGCTTTAAGTAGTTTTGTTATAGCGCTGTCTAAGCCATGCACATCAATCTGCGGGGTACGGCGGAAACGTTCAGTGCCCAGGACGCGACCTGGACCCTTAGAAAAATCCCGCGATTCGCTGATCTCATCCAGTCTGCTGAGCCACTTTTCATCCACCTGGGGCCCGAGTTCGCGCTGGCCCAGGCCATGCACCAGCAGGCGTTTGAGAAGTTCGTTGCACTGGTGGCAGTAGGTCTGGGCGTCGATCTCCTGATTCTTAAACTGCTGGTAAAGATGGGCGTAGAGCTTGCGTGCCGCACGGATCGGCGCCCGTTGACGCCAGTAAGCCAACCCATGGCGCAGCAACCAGACCAGCAACAACAGGCAGCCCGCAGCGACCACCCACCAGCCCCAGGCGGGTGGCCACCAGGATGGCTCCGGTGGCAGTTGAATGTCGCGCAGTTGCTGGAGTGGATCAGTTTCCATTACAACCAGGACGCCTGTTCCAGATTCTCATCAGTGGTCGCCACCTGCACATAACGCATGGAGGAATGCTGACAGATCCGTTGCAGCGCTTGTTGGTGTTCTGCATGGCGTAGCGCATACCGCTCGCGCACCCTGGCATCACCGCTGAAGAAGGCGATGCGCTGCTCACCAGTGGTGACCAGATAGTAGTCAGAAGGCGGCAGTTGCGCCTCAATGGGATCATTGACCTGTACAACGATCAGTTGATTGGCCCGCGCGATACCCTGCAGGTGCTCCTGCCATACTGAAAGATCACCGGCAAAGTCGCTGATAACAACTACGCGAAAGTTGTGCTTTGCCAGGCGGCGTATACGCAGCATGACATCCAGAATGCTGAGTTGCGCACGACTGGTTCTATTCAGCGCCTGATTCGCCCGGGCCAGGTCATTGAGCAACCGAGCCACCGATTTGGTGGTTCGATAAGGCCGATGTACATCGATGGATTGATTGTGTACGACGACCCCACCGACACGATCGCCCGCGGCCAGGGTCTGCCAGGCAACCCTGGCGCCTACTTCCGCTGCGCATACTGACTTCAGTCGGGCTTTAGAGCCGAAAAACATATTCTGTGTCTGGTCGATGACGACCAGTGTGGGTCGTTCACGTTCTTCACGAAAAATTTTGGTATGCGGTTCATTGGTACGCGCGGTGACTCGCCAGTCCATGCTGCGCACATCATCACCGGGCTGATACATACGCACTTCAGCCAGATCGACACCGCGACCTTTGATGTTGGACAGTTTGGATCCGGCACGATTGCCCACCACTCGCGCACGACTGGAGGCAGTACTGGCGTGTTTCTGAAAGCGCAGTGCTAACAAGTCACTCAACTGCGTGTGGGTACCGAGGAGTGTGGTGCTGTTTTCCATTCTGTCAGGGTGTGGGCACGGCTTCCAGGAGTCGATCTATGACCTGGTTGGCGGTGATGCCCTGGGCGTCAGCCTCGAAGGTCAGAATAAGACGATGGCGCAATACATCGTGTGCGACGGCCTGGACGTCTTCCGGGCTGACAAAATCGCGGCCGCTGAACCAGGCGTTGGCGCGGGCACAGGCATCCAGCGCAATGGTGCCGCGCGGACTGGCACCAAATTCGATCCATTGCTTGAGTTCCGGTTCCGGATCGCGGGTGGCCATGGTCAACGCGACGATGTAGCGTTCAACCTGTTCGCTCATGTGCAGCGCCAGCAGTTCTTCCCGGGCGGCAAATATCTGTGACTGGCTCAGTGTGATGCGCGTTTTGTGTTCAGGGTTCTGTTTGTTCTCGGCGCGAACCAGCGCGAGAATCTTCGCTTCCGCCAGTGCATCCGGGTACCCCACCTCGACGTGAATAAGAAAGCGGTCGAGTTGCGCCTCCGGCAGCGGATAGGTGCCTTCCTGTTCGATGGGATTCTGGGTCGCCATTACCATGAACAGGTCCGGCAGGGCGAAGGTCTGGCGTCCAAAACTGACCTGGTGTTCGGCCATCGCTTCCAGCAGCGCTGACTGTACTTTGGCCGGCGCGCGGTTCACTTCGTCGGCAAGAATCAGGTTATGGAAAATCGGACCTTCCTGAAACCTGAAACTGCCGTCTTCCGGCCGGTAGATTTCTGTGCCCGTGACATCACTGGGCAGCAGGTCAGGGGTGAATTGAATACGATGGAATTCGGCATCCACAACCTCGGCCAGTTCTTTAATGGCGCGGGTTTTTGCCAGTCCGGGTGCGCCTTCCACCAGCAGGTGACCGCCGCAAATCAGGGCCATGAGCAACCTCTGTACGAGCCGTTCCTGGCCGATGATGCGCTCTTCGAGCCACAGGCGGGCTTGTTCGATACTCGCTTGAGTCTGGTCTGGCGTGGCCGTGTTCATGAACTACCTTCTAGTGCGGGACGCGGTATTGTAGCGGCCTGCCGGCTGAGGTCCAGCGTGAGCTGTGGCTGGTAACGCCGGGCGGTTACGGTCTGGCGGGCTATACTGGGAGGGCTATGAAAGTGTTTACCGTCAATCTGGACCTGCCGGCGCGTAAATTCGAGCGCTTCTACGCGGGTGAAGTCAATCAGGTCTGGGCCCGGGATGTCCACGGTACCAGTGTCCAGTTTCCGCTGGCGGTATTGCGACCCTATGTGACTCACAACGGTGTCCGCGGCGTCTTCCGGCTGGTGGTAGGGGATGATCATAAGCTGATGCGAATCGAACCCGTTGCTCAGCGTTAATCTGGGTATAACGCCCCAAAACGGTGCGCTTTCGGAAATAAAGAAAGAAAAATTGTATACAGCTAACTCCTCTGACAGAAAACGCACAAAAAAGTGGCGTTTTCAGGTCCTGGCCCGCATAATTCGCGCTTTTGCAGGGATCAATCAGGGGGCGTGGTGCGTTTGGGGATTAAAAATCTAACAGTAAACATAACAACACTGGGTGTGCTGCTGACATTGAGCAGTGGTGCCTATGCCGATGAACTCAACAGTTCGGATACGGCCTGGATTCTCACCGCGACCGCGCTGGTACTGTTTATGACAGTGCCTGGTCTGTCTCTGTTTTACGGCGGGCTGGTGCGTTCCAAGAACGTGCTCAGCGTGCTGATGCAATGTTTCACCATTACCTGTGTGGCGTCGGTGCTGTGGTTGCTGGTGGGCTATTCACTGGCCTTTACGGATGGCGGTGCAGCCAATGCGGTAATTGGCGGGCTGAGCAACGTAATGTTCGCCAACATCAGCGAAGGCACCTTGAGCGGCGGACTGCCGGAAAGTGCTTTTGCGCTGTTCCAGATGACCTTTGCCATTATCACGCCCGCGCTCATCATTGGTGGCTTTGCTGAACGCATGCGCTTTTCCGCCGTGGTGATCTTCAGTGCGGCCTGGTTGTTGCTGGTCTATGCGCCCGTCTGCCACTGGGTCTGGGGCGGTGGCTGGCTGTCTGAGTTAGGCGTGATGGATTTTGCCGGTGGTATCGTGGTGCATATCACAGCCGGCGTGGCGGCGCTGGTGGCGGCCATCATGCTGGGCAATCGACGTGGTTTTCCTACCCAACCCATGCCGCCGCATAATATGACTCTGTCTATTATGGGCGCAGGGATGTTGTGGGTAGGCTGGTTCGGCTTCAATGGTGGCAGCGCCCTGGCGGCCAATGGCGATGCTGCCATGGCCATGCTGGTGACCCATATATCAGCCGCTGCAGGCGCCTTCAGCTGGCTCACTGCGGAGTGGATCCGGTACGGCAAGCCCTCTGCGCTCGGCGCGGTAACCGGCATGGTGGCTGGTCTGGGTACGATTACACCAGCCTCAGGCTTTGTTGGCCCCGGCGGAGCACTGATCATCGGCATCGCCGCGGGTGTGATCTGTTTTCTCGCGACCCACTACATCAAACGTACATTGCGCATTGACGATTCGCTGGACGTGTTCCCGGTGCACGGGGTAGGGGGCATTTTAGGCACTCTGCTCACTGCAGTTTTCGCCAGCAACGCCATCGGTGTGTTCAGTGGTCAGCATGACATCAATATGCTGGAGCAATTGGGTGTTCAGGCGGTGGGTGTGATATCCGTGCTGGCCTATACCGCGGTTGCGACCTTCGTCATTCTTAAGCTCACCGATATCACGGTGGGTAATCGGGTGGATGCGGATCAGGAGCAGGAAGGCCTGGATCTGGTTTCCCACAACGAGCGCGGCTACGACTTGTAGTCCCGACCTGATTGAGCCCGCCGCTGGCTGCTGAGCCAGCGACGGCTGTTCAGACTTAAGACGAGGCAGGCTCTGGCCTATTTGCTAAAGCCTGTGCTTGTCCTGCCGTTAAAAGACTTAAGGACTTAACTGCAGGGTCAGGACGGCACCATGAATCAAGTAGGTTTTTCGCCTGCATTCGGTGGCTTTAATCAGTTTCACCAATCGGCAAACCCCACCAATTCCGTTGCAAGCGGCGCGCAGGCACCGGCAATCACGCCCCACGCCATCGCGGTACCCGTGTACCCCGTCGTGTTGATGCCAGCCTATATGATGGCGCAACCGCAGATGGCCGCCGGTACTGGCGTGCCCATGCAGGGCATGGCGGACGGCAATACAGAGGGCGCAGGCGGACATGTAACCGCGAATCCAACCAACGCGCTGCAGAGCAGTGCACAGGGCGGGTTTGGCGCACAGGCAGGCCTGAGTGGCTTCGGTGGCGGTTATGCCGCCGGCATGCCGATGATGATGTCGCCGGTACTTATGGCGCTGGGATTTCCCGTCATGGGGTTCTATAACGCTACCGCCCCCAGCGGCGGGCAGGTGGCTGATGCGCCGCCTGCGGCACCGACCGATGAACAGGTGGTTACGCCGGTTGTAGATGAGGTGCCTGATATTGCGACACCGCCGGTCAGCGATGTACCCGCTGAGCCGGACATCATCGACGTGGTGCCTGTCACCGATGCGCCCAGTCTGCCGGTGTTACCGATTGTGGACGTCAGCGCGGATGAGTTTGAAAAGTATCGGCTGATCGAAGCTGAGCGTAAATCAGAAAGCAGTCTTTCACTGCAACTCACCACCCAGGATGGTGATCTGATTACCTTGGATTTCAACCAGTTGGATATACAAAGTTCAAGTCAATTCCGTGGTAAAACACTGGACGGCGACCGCTACAAAGACAGCGCCTATCTGGAAGACACCCAACGCATCGTTAACATGGAAGTCACCGGCAGTCTGTCCGCGGAGGAACAGGCGGCCATCGACAGCGTGCTCAGTTCGGTGATCGAAGTGGTGCAGAATTTCTTTAATGGCGACATGGATGGCGCCATCTCCAAGTTGAAGATGATGGATTTCGACACCGGCCAGCTGGCTGAGCTGTCGCTGAACATGTCCATGACCAAGACTGCAGAGATCAGCCGCGCGTTACACAATGGCAGTGATCAGTTGCACAACCTGAAAACACGGGATGCGGATGTCGCCCAGGCGTTGGAATTCCTCGCCACCGAGCAGCGCCGTCTGGTGGAAAGTGCCGGCAGTCTGTTTGACTCACCCAGCGCCGCCAAGCTGGTGAAATCACTGCTACCGCCCATGCTCTCTGAACCGTTTGCCGCGCTTCAGTCTGAACTGGACGCTGCAGCGGATGAGGTGGTTGTCGACGACGCAACAGGCTCTGACGAGGTGGTAGACCCGGTCAGCGTTGAGCAGGAAGACGAGGTCTGAGGCAAATCGGCAGCAGCACTCGCTGAGTATCAGTAGCTGTCGGGCGGACGCCCTCTTGCCGCCTGCTTGACCAGCAGGTCCATCAGCGAGGCAAAGTCGTAACCCAGGTGGGCTGCGCCATCCGGGTACAGACTGGTTGGTGTCATGCCGGGCAGCGCATTCACTTCCAGCAGCGCGATTTCTTCACTTTCACTGACAATAAAATCCGCGCGGGACAGATCCCGCAAGCCCAGTACCTGGTGCGCGGTGATCGAGATTTCCTGCAGGCGTTGCTGACAGGCTGCGGACAGGTTGGCCGGGATAATGTGCTCGCTCTGACCCGGTGCGTAGCGGTTGATGTGGTCGTACCATTCACCCTCGGCGGTGCGGATTTCGATCACCGGATGGCTCAGATATTCTGCTTCAGCGCCGCTGATTTCCAGCACCCCGACGGTTATTTCCTTGCCTGCAAAGTAGGGCTCTACGATACAGGCGCCGTGGCTCAGACTGGCCTGCAGAGCTGCCCGAACGTCACCGCCCTCGGGCAGCAGGCTGACACCGATGGCCGAGCCCTGATTGAGCGGTTTGATGACCAACGCCTCACCGAGGCTGCTGGTAATCTCTGTGATTCTACTGTCCAGCTCATCCTGCGGATGGACTACCACATGTGGCAGCACCGGAATCTGGTGCTGACTGAAAATCAGTTTGGCGACGGCTTTATCCATGGCCAGTGCTGCGCCGCGCACGCCACTGCCGACATAGGGCAGGCCCAGGATTTCCAGGTAACCCTGCACCGTTCCGTCTTCACCAGGCGGGCCATGCAAGGCAGGGAAGACCACATCTGGTCGTAATTCGAGCAGTGTCGCCGTGCAGTCAGAGTCCAGTTCAATCAGTGTCACCTGATGATTGCTGGCCTCAAGCGCGGCGGCAACCTGCTGCGCAGAATTGCGCGACACAGCCGCTTCTGCTGACTGTCCGCCCATCAGTACTGCCACCTTCAATGTCATGTTATCTGCCAGCGTTTGAAAGTGGATTGCATGCTCGCGGGTCGCAGTGAAGTGCGCTTATCCACATAACACCAGCGCACATGGTCACGCCACTCACCGTTGATGTAGAGGAAATCTTTAGAGATGCCTTCGCGGACGAAACCGCAACGCTCCACCAGACGTTGTGAACGTATATTTTCCGGTTGTATGTTGGCTTCCAGGCGGTGGAGCCCCATGGTGACGCAGGCCAGCTCCAGCAGCTGGCTGAGGCCGGCATACATGATGCCCTGGCCCTGATAAGGCGCGCCGATGTAATAACCCAGTGAGGCGCTTTGAAAGGAGCCCCGCACGATGTTGTTGATATTGATCGCGCCGGCAATCGCATCGCTGCCTGCCAGACATACGGCATAGCCCTCATGGTCAGGCTGGTTGACCCGCTGCATATACTGTTTGAATTGAGCGCTGCTGACTGGCGGGGTTATCCAGGGTTCATGAATCTCCTGACTGTCGCGCATGAGGCGGATGAATTCCTGCTCATCACTGCTTCTGACTTTGCGCAGATATACTTCGGCGCTGGTCATTCCCTGCGCTCCGTAGCGTCTTCCGTCGGGGATTGTGCCGCGCGTTGTTCCAGCAGGAATATTTCCCACAGTGTCGGCGGAATGAGCGCCATACCGAGTATCAGAATGTAAATGGGGTGACTTTGCAGACCGGCGGTGCTGTCCGGCCAGACGCCGCGCAGGTCGAAGCCGATTTTCTGCCAGGCAAGGATGCCGAAGGTGGTCAGGGCAAAGCCAACGGTGAGCAGCAGGAAACGGATCAAGTATCGTGTTCGCATGGTTGTCAGGAGCCGAAAATATAGCAGGCACCGCGCTGTGCAAGCCAGGCCTGACCGAATTCTTTGCTCGGATAACGCACATCAACGGCGGCGTGACTTTTGGCGGCTGGATCCATCACACAGACAGCGTCGTCTTCGATGCCATATAACACCACCAGATGTCCGCTGGTTGCAGGCATGGGAGAGCCGGGCAGGGCGTTACTGGCGTAGTTGATGCTGCACACCACGGCACGTCCCTGGCCGAGTATGGTACTGACATCGCGCCAGTCCGACAGTACTTCGACCGCGGCGATCACACCCTGACGAGCAGCCCAGTGGATGGCCAGCGGCCAGCAGCCATAGGCGCGGGTGAGCGGGTCATAGCAGGCGCGCACGGTTTGCGGCCAGCAGCTGTCGATGGCCATGCTCAGCGCGGTGGGCGAACAGATACCCCGGGCGATGCTGGACGGCGCCATCATCTGACTGACCGGACCAGGTCGACGGGCCATGACCGCTGCTGCCGGGCGGCCTGGGTCTTTAATGGTCAGAGGGCGGACACTGACCGTCAGCAGCTCATCGCGGGGCTTTTCATCGCTGAGCACCACCAGCTCGACGATCGCCGCCGTCTTCTTCTGCGTATGCCAGCAATCGATCCTGGCGACCACTGCCCGATTGTCGGCGGCGTTGCGATAGGGGCCAGGGCCACTGGGCACCCACATCAGTTCGCTCTTCCCGCAGGGTTCGCCCGCGCTGCTGATATTGAAGCGAAAGCGGTAGTCGGCGTGCAGCATCGCGAAGCTCGGCACGATGATATGGTCTCTGGGAATCACCGGCAGTTCGATCTGGGTGTGCCAGCCAGCCTCGCCTGGCGTCCAGGCGGGTTCGCCCTGTAATGGCAGCGGGTAGTTTGTGGCAGACTTAGAGCCCAGACGGGCAACAAATTCCATGGAACGCATATTGGTTAAAGATACCCACAGCCGTCAACTCGAACTGCTGCTCACCGAGCACTGCAGTTTGTGCGATGAAGCGCTCAATATCCTGTTGAGCGATGTCAATCTCCGCGGCTGGCGGCTGGTCACGCGCGACGTGGTGCTGGACGATGAACTGCTGGCCCGCTTTGGTGAGCGAATACCGGTGCTGCGCAGCGGCTCACAGGTCCTGTGCTGGCCATTTGATGCTGCTGCGATTCAAGCCTGGTTGAGTGCTGCGCACCAGTCCCCAAGTCCGTCATAGGGCGAAAAAACGCAGCGCGTTGGCGTAGGTAGCCTGAACCACTTCAGCCACAGGTTGCTGCCGCGCCTCGGCGATAGCGGCCACCACCCAGGGCAGCAAGGCCGGTTCATTGCGCCGCGAGGGTTTTGCCCCGCTGGCGTCTGCAGGCAGATTGTGGGGTTTGAGAAAGGGCGCATCCGTTTCCACCAGCAACCGATCGAGGGGAATACGAGGCACCAGGGCGCGTAACTCGGCGCCGCGCTTCTGCTCGGTGATCCAGCCGGTGATGCCGATGTAATATCCCGCCTCGAGATAAGCCGCCAGCTCATCGGCGCTGCCGGTAAAGCAATGAATCACCGTTGGTGGCAGCGTACTGGCGTACTTGCCCAGCAACTCAAGGACCAGGCCGTCAGACTCTCGGTCGTGGACGAACAGCGGCTTGCCCACCCGGCAGGCAAGGGCAATCTGCTGTTCGAAACTCGCAAGCTGGGTGTCACGCGGTGAAAAGTTGCGGTTGAAATCGAGGCCGGTCTCGCCAATTGCGACCACCGCCGGGTGTGCCGCCAGGGATTCCAGTTCCCCGAGCCAATCCGCAGGCAGATCCTTGACGTCGTGTGGATGAATACCTGCCGTGCTGTAAAGACAGCCGGGCTTGTGCCATGCAAGTAAATCTCTGGCGCTGGCGAGATCCGTTGCTGTGAGCACCATTCGCTCAACACCCGCGGTACGAGCGCGTGCCACAACCTCCGGCCGGTCTGGGTCAAATTGACGGTTCAGCAGGTTTACACAGACGTCGACGTAGCGGCTCATCGGGCGCGGGTGCGAAGTTGTTCTCGATTGACGAAGGGCAGAGGAGAACCGATCAGCTGCGCGTAGACATGACGAAAGGCCAGCGCGTTCTTCACATAGTTGCGCGTCTCGCGGAAGGGAATAGTTTCTATCCAGACATCCAGCGGCATATCGTCGCGTTCGCGCAGCCAGCGGTCAGCGCGATGTTCACCGGCGTTGTAGGCGGCCATGGCAGGAATCAGCTGACCATCGTACCGGTCCAGCAACCAGGCCAGGTGGCGACTGCCCAGCGCTATGTTGGTGCCTGGATCATGCAGGCTGGTAGTGGTTGGTGGGCGCAGCTGAAAGCGTCGGGCGACCAGGCGTGCAGTGCTGGGTAACAACTGCATCAGTCCATAGGCATTGGCATGTGAGACGGCACGATGATCCCAGGCCGACTCCTGGCGGGTGACCGCCAGCAGGGTCGGTACTTCTACCCCGGTATCCAGGCTTGCGCGACGGTACTGTGGCAGATAGGCAACTGGAAAGCGCAGATGCAGTGCATGCTCGGCGTTGGCATGATTTGCTGTGGTGATGGTCAGCGGCAACAGCCCATTAGCCAGTGCCAGTTCGGCAGCGACACGCTGATCCAGGGGCGACAAGGTTGCCAACCCGGCGTACCACTCACGCCGACCGTTGAGTTCGTCACCTATCGCAAACAGCTCCAGGCTGCGCGCAAAGTTGGGCTTATTACGCAGGCGGGTGACCGCTGTGCGTTGATCGTAGACGGGATTGGCGTTCAGTTGGCCGGGAATGCCCAGGTACTGTGCCGCCCAGAATCCGTAGTAGTGGCGCCGCTCGGCCAGTGAGCGCAAGCCCAGACGCGCGCGCTCCGCCTCACCGGTGCTTAATTGCAGTGCCCTTGCCAGCCAGTACTGAACTTCGGGCTGATGGGCCTGGGGTTCGTTAAGCGCTTCCGCCCAGTAAATAACCTCCGGCCAGCGCTGCTGCTGTACAGCCAGTTGCATCAGTGTGTGGATGGTGTCCTGCTCGGTTATCAGAGCGCGCTCTGCAACCTCCGGGAAGTGTTCTTCAGTTGCCAAAGCCCGCGCCAGTCGGTGCCGCAGCGTAGACAACTCGCCTTCGCTGAACCCCATCCGAGTGCCCAGCGAGCGCCATGTTTTCAGCGCAGCTTCAGGGTCCTGGCGGGCCAGGCGAGGCAGCACGTGTTGCATGATCTGGCGGTGTCTGGGTGAATTCTGCTGGTACTCACTGTTGCCGATGATACGTCTGGGTCGCACGTGGGCATCGTAAAACTGCTCAGCCACGTCCCTGCCGGAATCGAACTGGCGCACCAGGTAGCGGGCCAGGGTGACTTCATTGGCGGCCAGTGCCAGCTCCAGCCTTTGCCAGATGACCGGATCGGTGAAGTAGGATGATTTGCGCCACACATCGAACAGAGGATCACAGGCCTTGGGCTGTGACTCTGCTTTGATCCACGCTTCAGCGGTCTGGGAAAGCGCCAGTTCCTGCTGTCCGGTGCCGTATAGCGCACGGAGGTAATAACAGTTGAGCTGGGCATCGTCCTGGATTTCGTAGTGCTCGAGGAACAGGGTCCAGTTGCGCTCGTTGCCCAGGCGGCGCAACCAGCGACGCTTGAGAATGGGTTGTACCGGCAGTGCCTGATGGTTTTTCAGAAAGTCGAGAATGGCACTGCGGTTAGCGCTGCTCAGACGTGAATTGAGCGCGTGATACTTCAGATAAGGGTAAAGCATGTAGTGGCGCAAGGATGCGGCCAGTTGGTTGAAGCCCTCGTGATCACCACTTCTGAGCTTGGCGATGGCTTCGCGATAGTTCTGCCGATCGTCATTACCATAGGCCAGAGGCATGACCACCGACAGCATAAAACAAACAAACGCACACAACGGTGGCGCAACTATGCGTTTGCTCATCGGCGGGTGATGGGGTACTGACAGGCAGGCGTGGCCGGGTTTATGTTGCTACCTCTCCGACCCTGACCGCGAGCACATCACAACTGGCACCATGCAACACGCCGTTGGCAGTTGAGCCAAGCAGCAGAGCCAGCCCATGCCGACCGTGGGAGCCCACCACAATCAGATCTGCACCCTGTTCCTGCGCCACGCGGTGAATTTCACTTTCCGGTCGCCCGAATATCAGGTGCTGGCGTTCTACCGGGATGTTCATGCGTGTGCCGAAGTCGCGCAGATGGGATTTGGCCTGATCCTGGATCTGCTCCTGCACCGAGGACAGATCCATCGGTACGTCACCGCCGTAAGCCAGACTGAGGGGCTCGATGACGTGTACGATATGAATTTCGGCGCCGCTGACGGCAGCCAGCGCCTGGGCCCGGTTGGCCACTCGCGTAGACTCCTCAGTCAGATCGACGGCCAGCATGATCTTCTTATACTCTGCGCCTTCTGACATCTTGCTCTCCGACCAATTTGGCCGGACCATACAACGACTTTGCATAAGGCTCAAGCGAGGAATTTTGACCTGGATCATCATTATTGTGGTCGCTGCTCTGATTATCGGACCGGTGATGTACGTATTACCCAGCGCGAAAGATAAACGCCTGATGGCCTTGCGTGCCGCGGCGCGCGAGGCGGGCCTGGAAGTGAAGTTGTCTTACATTGTTAAACTCGATGCCGCGGCTGATGAACGGGTCACCTCCGGTGGCGTGGCTAAGTTACCCTCGCTACCCTGCGTTGCCTATCGGCTGGCCCATCAGATACCCGCGCTGCAGAATATTGCTGAACATCAGTTGCTGCGCATTCCCACTGCGCCTACGCTGCGTTACAGCGAGGTTTTCAGTCAGTGGGCGTCTATCAAAACGGACCAGATTGGCTGGTGGCAACAGGCCGGCGATTTCTGGACCCGGTGGCTTAAAAACCTGCCTGACGAGGTGATCGCGGTACAGATCGATGGCCGTTATTTAGCTTGTTACTGGCGTGAGTCCGGACAGGTGGAAGATGGCGTGATTGAGGCGATTTCGACCCAGTTGCGGAATTGTCATTTGCACTTCAGTTCTTGACAGCACCTCGTTGGCCCCCTATAAACCGCGCACATTGAAGTGGCGATACCCGCAATGTGGCGATTGTTGTGCTTCACACAGGGTGGTGGTCACCTGCCGCGGGGCCGGGATCAACTGCCGAAAGTAGTCAGCTAATTAGACATGGAGTGCTATGGCCCGCTCATTGGTCATCGTCGAGTCCCCGGCAAAAGCGCGCACAATCAACCGCTACCTGGGCAAGGAATACATCGTTAAGTCGAGTGTGGGGCATATTCGTGATCTGCCCACGCGCGGCCAGGCCAGTGATCCCAAGGCGCGCGCCAAGGAGGCCGCTAAGACACGGGCATTGAGTCCTGCCAAGCGCGAAGCCTATAAAAAGAAGCGCGCGCGTGACCAGTTGGTGCGGCGCATGGGCATCAATCCCGACAAACACTGGCAGGCGGAGTACGAGATCCTGCCGGGCAAAGAAAAAGTTGTCGATGAGTTAACCAAGCTGGCCAAGAATGCCGATGCGGTCTATCTGGCGACTGACCTTGACCGTGAAGGGGAGGCCATCGCCTGGCATCTGCGCGAAACCATCGGTGGCGACCCTGCTCGCTATCGGCGCGTGGTATTTAACGAAATTACCCGCAAGGCCATCCAGGAAGCGTTTGCAGAACCTGGTGAACTGGACATGGACCAGGTACAGGCGCAGCAGGCGCGTCGCTTTCTCGACCGTGTGGTTGGTTTTGAACTGTCGCCGCTCTTGTGGGCAAAGGTTGCGCGGGGCTTATCTGCCGGTCGCGTGCAGAGTGTGGCTGTGAAGTTGATCGTTGAACGGGAACGGGAAATCCGGGCTTTTGTACCGGAAGAATACTGGGAAGCGTTTGCTGATCTGACCCGTGCCGCCGAACACCAGGACGCGACGGACATTGACGCGGACGGAGCACCCGCAGCCATCCGCTTTCAGGTGGTGCGCGAGGCGGGTGAGAATTTCCGCCCCAGCAATGGTGAGGTAACCGAGCGTGCGCTACAGGCCCTGCGGGACGGCGCCTTTGTGGTGTCCAAGCGTGAGGACCGGCCAACGAGAAGTCGGCCCAACGCCCCATTTATAACCTCAACACTGCAGCAGGCGGCCAGTACCCGGCTGTCGTTTTCGGTCAAGAAAACCATGACCATGGCCCAGCGCTTGTACGAAGCGGGCTATATCACCTATATGCGTACCGATTCGACCAATCTTTCCAGCGAAGCGGTCGATGCCTGCCGGGCGCACATCGATGAGAAATTCGGTGGCGATTATCTGCCTGAAGAACCGCGCCGTTACACGGCGAAGAAAGATGCCCAGGAGGCGCACGAAGCCATTCGACCGTCCAATGTCGGCACCCGCGCCGAACATCTGGAAGGCGTAGACCCGGACGCAGTACGCCTGTATGACCTCATCTGGCGTCAGTTTGTTGCCTGTCAGATGACCGACGCGCGCTATCTGAGCACCTCGATCACAGTCACCAGTGGCGATTTTGAGCTCAGAGTCAGGGGCAGAATCCTGCAGTTTGACGGCTTTACCCGGGTGCAGCCGCCGGCCGGTAAAAAGGAAGAGGAACCACCTTTGCCGGATCTGAGCGAAGGTGAAGTGCTGAACCTCAAGGATGTGGAAGGTGTACAGCACTTTACCAAGCCGCCGCCGAGATTCGGCGAAGCCAGTCTGGTGCGGGAACTGGAAAAACTCGGCATCGGTCGGCCATCAACCTATGCCGCGATCATCTCCACCATTCAGGACCGCGGTTATGTGACCCTGGCCAACCGCCGCTTCCATGCGGAAAAGATTGGCGAACTGGTCACCGACCGACTGAGTGAAAATTTCTCCGAGCTGATGGACTACGGCTTTACTGCATCCATGGAAGCCCGTCTGGACCAGATCGCAGAAGGGCAGGCACGTTGGGACGCGGTGCTGGATGAGTTTTATGGCGACTTCACCGAGAAGCTCGAGGTTGCCCGCGACCCCGAAAATGGCATGCGCGCCAATGAGCCCACAGATACCGACCTGAGCTGTGCCAGCTGCGGCCGTCCGCTGCAGATTCGTACCGGATCGACCGGCGTTTTTCTGGGTTGTTCGGGTTACGGTCTGAAACCCAAGGAGCGCTGCACCGCAACGGTCAATCTGATTCCCGGTGACGAAGCCGTCGACATCGAAGAAGACGAAGAGGGCGAATCAAAGCTGCTGCGGGCAATGAAGAATTGCCCCAAATGCGGCACCAATATGCTCAGTTATCTGGTCGATGAAACCCGCAAACTGCACATCTGTGGTAACAACCCGGACTGTTCCGGCTACACCGTGGAGCAGGGACAGTTCAAGATCAAAGGCTATGACGGTCCGCTGCTGGAATGCGATAAGTGCGGGGCGGAGATGCAATTGAAGTCTGGCCGCTTCGGTAAGTACTTCGGCTGCATGGAATGCAAGAACACACGCAAACTGCTGCGCAATGGTGAACCCGCGCCACCCAAGGCCGATCCGATAGAAATGCCGGAACTGCGCTGTGAAAAGGTGGAGGATTACTATCTATTGCGGGATGGCGCTTCCGGGATTTTCCTGGCTGCCAGCCAGTTTCCCAAGCATCGCGAAACGCGCGCACCGAAGGTGATAGAGCTCAGACCGCATGCCAATGAACTCGACCCTAAGTTCAACTACCTGCTAGACGCGCCGGACCACGATCCGGAAGGCAACCCGGCCATCGTACGCTACGCCCGCAAGACCAAAGAGCAGTATGTGCAGTCGGAAATCGACGGCAAGGCGACAGGTTGGAAGGCACACTATGTGGACGGCAAGTGGGTTGAGACATTGCCGCCGCCCAAGAAAAAAGCCGCACCCAAGAAGAAAGCTGCGGCTAAGAAAAAAACTACGGCTAAGAACAAGACCGCCAAGCAGACCTCTGCGGAAGAGTAACGCAGAGGTCCGGAGGGCGATTAACGAGGCCGGACAGGCGCGCCGTCAGATATGCTGACGGATGACCCCCACGGATAAGCCTTCGATGGCGAAAGCCTGATTTGTCAGATCGACTTCGATGGGGCTGTAGTCAGCGTTTTCCGGCATCAGCAGGATCTGGTTACGTTTACGGGTGCGCTGGAAGCGCTTCACCGTTACTTCGTCTTCAATGCGTGCAACCACGATCTGGCCATTGGTGACCTGTTGGGTCTTATGTACGGCCAGCAGGTCACCGTCAAAAATGCCGGCCTCGATCATGCTGTCGCCTTTGACGCGCAGCAGGTAGTCGGCACGGGGCTGGAAGAAGCCGGCGGGCAGATCAACCCGATCTTCGATGTTTTCTTCCGCCAGGATGGGGTTGCCGGCTGCCACTCGGCCGATCACCGGCAGGCCGGTTTCTCTGCTTTCGGGTAAGCGAATGCCCCGCGAGGTACCCGGAATCATCTCAATGGCGCCTTTGCGGGCCAGCGCTTTTAAGTGTTCTTCTGCCGCGTTGGGGGATTTGAAACCTAATTCCTGGGCAATATCTGCGCGTGTGGGCGGATAACCGGTGTCAGCGATGTGCTGGCGGATCAGTTCAAGGATTTCGGCCTGACGGGTAGTAAGTGCTGGTTGCATACGGACCATAACCTGTTTTTATATACAGTAGACTGTGAGTATATACAGGCAAGTGGATATTTGCACAGTATTTTTTTCTCGCTTACCATCCGCCGCCACTCAAGTATTTGTCGTTGTTGCAATCATGCAAGCTCTGCTCAGGCCTATGTTGACACTCATCCTGTTGACATCAGGTGCGACACAAACGCTGCTCGCGCAGCCCGCCCCGTGGCAGCCGACGCTGGATATGGCCGCAGCCAGCCCTGCTGAAATCGGCCAGGCCATCTTTACCGAGGCGGATCGGCGTGACAGCGGTTATGGCGATCTGCAGGTAAGTCTGCGCATGGTATTGCGCACTGCCCGCGGCCGGGAAACCGAACGCGAACTGCGCATCAAGCAACTTGAGGTACCCGGCGATGGGGATATGGTGCTGGCGGTATTCGATGCGCCGGCCAACATTCGTGGCACTGCGCTGCTCAGTCACGGTCACCCACAGCGTGAAGACGACCAATGGCTGTTTCTGTCCGCCATGAAACGTACCAAAAAGATCGCGTCGCGCAATAAAACCGGGTCGTTTGTCGGCAGCGAGTTCTCTTTTGAAGATCTGGCTCCGCTGGAAATTGCAAAATACACCTATGCCTACGTCGGCCAGGAAGCCTGTGCGACCGCGCAGTGTTATGTGGTTGACCGCTTTCCCGTAGATCAGTATTCCGGCTACCTGAAACACCGGATCTGGCTGGACACAGAGGCGCTGCGTATCTATCGCATCGACTACACCAATAAACGTGAGCAGCTGGAAAAGCGACTGGAACTGGATGGCTATCAACTCTATGCCGACCAGTTCTACAAGCCGGATTACATGCGCATGCAGAATCTGCTCAATGGCAGGAGTACGGATCTGCACTGGTTCGACTACCAGTTCAACAATCAATTCACCGCTGAACGGGATTTCAGTGTTAATTCGCTGCGTCGCGCACGTTAGCCTGGTCGCGTGCCTGTGCGGGGCACCGCTCACTCAGGTGATGGCGGACCGTCTGGTGTTCGGCTCCTTCCGTGCCCTGGAGAACGCGCAGAACTGGGCGCAGAAGTTGACCACCACGCTTGGCAACCCGATTTCCCGGGCCTCGGTAGAGCGAGAGGGTGTTACCTGGCATCGGGTGCAGTCGGCAGACATGGATGAGCCTGCGCTGCAGGCCCTGATGCGTCGTGCCGCCGCTGCCGGGGTGACCTACTGGCGCCTGCGTGCGGATGGCAGTGCAAGCACGGCGCAAGTGCAACGCGATGGTCCTGAACCGCGGCTGACGCCGCCCGCGCGCATTACCCGACAAGCGCCGGTCCCGCCGGTGGAGCCGGTGGATAAGCAGGCCCCAGAAGAGCAAGAGGCAGCTCAGACACGCTCGTTGCCCCAGACCTCGACACCGGCCCAGCGGACCCGGACCTCGCGCGCCCATCAACAGCTGGATGTCGACCTCGGTCTGGAAACGCGTCTGTTTGCCGAGCGCGGCCTGGCGGGCGCAGCGCGGGTCAGCGGTTCGGTCAGCTTGCAGCCGGAGTACTATCTGGCCTGGGCAGATGACCGCAAATCCTTCACGTTTACGCCTTTCGTGCGCCTGGACAGCGAAGACAGTGAGCGCAGTCATGCGGACATCCGCGAACTGTTTTACAGCTATGTGGGCACCAATTGGGACGTGCATGTGGGCGCCAAGCGGGTGTTCTGGGGCGTGACTGAATTTCATCACCTGGTGGACATCATCAACCAGACCGACCTGGTGGAAAACATTGATGGCGAGGACAAGCTGGGCCAGCCCATGGTGCAGCTGTCCATGGTGCGGGATTGGGGCATCGTTGATGCCTATGTGCTGACCGGCTTCCGCGAACGCACCTTTCCCGGGCGCGATGGCCGGCTCGGCCTGCCATACAAAATCAGCGGTTCACCGCGTTATGAATCTGGCGCAGAAGAACTGCGTACCGACTTTGCGCTGCGCTGGTCACATCACGTCGGTGCTTTTGAAGTGGGTCTGCATCACTTTTCCGGAACCAGCCGCGAGCCGATGTTCGATCCACTGCTGAGCGCTGGCGGCCTGGAGTTGCGGCCTTATTATCCGGTGATCGATCAGACCGGGGTGGACGCCCAGGCCATTTACGGTGACTGGGCCTTCAAATTCGAAGGCATGACACGCTCTGGCTTCGGTGATCGCTACAGCGCAGCCAATGTGGGTGTGGAGAAGACCCTGGTCGGCGTATTCGGCTCCAGTGCGGACCTCGGTCTGGTGATGGAATATATGTACGACGAGCGCGGCGAAGATGCGTTCAATACCCTGTTTGAGCGTGATGTGGCCATCGGCGGGCGTCTGGCGATGAATGATTTCGCGGACACTCAGGCGCTCTTAGGGGTGATATTTGATACCCAGCGGGATAACTACACCATATCGCTGGAAGCGTCCCGTCAGCTGTCTGCCAGTTGGCAGCTTAACCTCGAAGGACGGATTTTTGCTGGAGGTAAACATTTATCACATTACAATACTCTGTTGGTGCTGACTGATCCGGATTACAAACACGCCTGGTTGGACAGCGAAGACTATCTGCAGGTAGAAATTAAGAAGTACTTCTAATGGAAGCAATAACTCAGTTCGCAACCGAAAATCGTTGGGTTGTGGAAACCTTTGTCATCGTTCTGCTCACCGCCATTGTCCGCATGGTGGTTAAATTTTTCTTCGACCGCCTGGCCAAGCAACTGGCCAAAACCCATAACCTGTATGACGACGCCTTGCTGGATGCCACGCGCAAACCGCTGGGCGTGGCGATCTGGGTGATCGGTATTTCATTCGCTGCGGAGACGGTCGGGGGTGCCAATCCGGCGGAAGTCTTCGAACACGTCGGCACCCTGCGCGAAGTGGCGGTAGTCGCCATCCTGGTCTGGTTCGCTCTGCGTTTTATAAAGTTCATCGAATCTCAGATTCTGTCCGATGAATACGGCGAGCGCGCGGCGGACGTCGACAGCACAACCGTGCAGGCCGTGGGTAAGCTGTTGCGCGCAACCGTCATTATTACCGGTGTGTTGCTGGTGCTGCAGACCTTTGGCTTTTCCATCTCCGGTGTGTTGGCCTTTGGCGGCATCGGCGGTATAGCCATCGGCTTTGCGGCGCGGGATCTGCTGGCCAATTTTTTCGGTGCGCTGATGATTTTCCTCGACCGTCCCTTTTCGGTGGGTGACTGGGTCCGTTCGCCTGACCGTGAACTGGAGGGTACCGTCGAAGACATCGGCTGGCGCCTGACCCGCATCCGTACTTTCGATAAACGTCCGCTCTATGTGCCTAACGCAGTGTTCGCCAATATTGCCCTGGAAAATCCGTCGTGCATGCATAACCGTCGCATCAACGAAACCATCGGCATCCGCTATGACGATGTTGCGGTGATGAAGGACGTGGTGGCAGACGTCGAACAGATGCTCAAAGACCACGAGGACATCGACACCAGTCAGACCCTGATGGTGAATTTCGTCAAGTTCGGGCCCTCATCGCTGGATTTCTTCATCTACTGCTTTACCAAAACCATCGTCTGGGCTGAATTTCACAAGGTCAAACAGGATGTCATGCTGCGCATCGCCGAGATTATCGACCAGCATGGCGCGGAGATCGCCTTCCCCACCCAGACGCTGCACATACAGGCGGAACCCGATCAGGCTGAGGCCGAAGAGGCAGACCAAGCCGACGCCGGACAGAAGTGAGGTGACCCTGCCAGACACACCAGACTGGCCGGCCACCGTGCCGTTGCAGGTGCGTCGGGCCTACGCGGTTATGCAGCCGTTGTACAGCAGCCAGCAGGTGGAACATGCGGTGGACCAGCTCGCTGTGCGGCTCACCGTGGCCCTGCAGCAGGCAGATCCTGTAATCGTTACTGTGCTGCATGGCGGCCTCGCGTTAAGCGGCATGTTGCAGCGCCGGCTGGCCTTTGCCTGCCGGTTTGGTTACGTGCAGGTGGCCAGTTATGGTGCGCATACCAGCCCGGGAGAACTCAACTGGGGCGGATTTGATGTGCCTGACCTTAACAATCGAACGGTACTGCTGGTGGATGACATTCTCGATCGGGGGCAGACATTGGCTGCGCTGAAAACGTGGGCAGCTGAGCAGGGCGCAACTGATGTGCAGGCCGCTGTACTCATTCAGCGTGAGGATCCGCAGCGACAGCAGCTCGCAGGCGCAGAGTACTTTGCCCTGCAGGCGGGCCCTGGCTTTCTACTTGGTTGTGGCATGGACATTGCCGGATATGGCCGTAACCTGAGTGCGATCTACCAGTTACCAGAGGACTTTGTACTTTGACTACCCTCGGCGTGTTTGTCGGCGGCAGCCCGCTGCCCAGTGCAGGTCAGGTGGTAGAGGCAGAGCGTGACACACCCTGGGGTGAGGTCTCAGATCTGCCGTACCGCGTGCAACTGGGCGAGGTCCAGCTGTTGCTGATGCACCGGCATGGACCTCGGCGCGAGCTCAGTCCTCATCAGATCAACTACCGCGCCAACGTATGGCTGATGCAGCAGTTGGGGGCCACCGCCCTGATAGGCACACATACCGTGGGCAGCATCGATCCTAACCTCAAGGTAGGTGAGCTCGTGCTGCCGGAGCAGTTGATCGATTACACCTGGGGACGGGCCCAGACCTTTGATGACCAGCGACGCCATGTTGATTTTTCCTCGCCATACAGTGCTGACTTGCGCGCGCGCATACTGGCCAGCGGCGTGCCGATACACGCAGGTGGCGTCTATGCCTGTACTCAGGGGCCACGTCTGGAAAGTGCGGCGGAGATCGTACGCCTGGCGCGAGATGGCTGCACCATCGTGGGCATGACCGGCATGCCGGAAGCAGGGCTGGCAAGGGAACTGGAGCTTGAGTTTGCGAGTTTGTGTGTGGTGGTTAATCCCGCTGCCGGTGTGAGCAGCGCGAGTATCGATATGCAGGCGCTGCGTGAAGCCTCAGAGCAGGGCGCTGCACAGATCTGGGCGGTACTTACCGCGCTGGTAGCCACCTAGCGCGACGCTGGCTACCTAGCGCAACGCTGGCGGCTTAACGCAACAGCGACCGCAGGTCTGGCCCTTCCAGATCGAGATAGGCCCTGACCAGCGACTGCGGGATGGGTACCGGATCAACCCTGGCGATAACACCAAGTTTGGGGTGATCGAGGTAATGGAGTTCGCCACTTTTCATGCGCCGCTGCTCGTATAAACGCATATGTTGTGCGGTCAGTCGGGTGAAGTTGCTGCCCGGTAGCGTGTGGCTGGTAACCGGCTGCGGTTGCCAGCCCAGTGCTGGTGTGGAATACCACAGATCTGCGCTCAAGTGCAGATAGCGACCGAGCGTCAGGCCGATATGTCCCACCAGTTTTGCCGGTAGTGGTGCTTCCTGATAGCTGACCTCAACGGGCGCCGGTGCATCGCGCGGCGGCACCGCCTGAATCCAGCCCATATGCAACAGCGGGCGCAGATGACGACGTCGATTGATCAGTTTGACTTCGGTCTCCATCTCCAGTTGTTCCATTGCCGTCAGCGAACGGTCAACCAGATCTGCTTTGAACTGTCTGAGGTTGTTGATTAATTCATTCAGCGCAGGGTTATTGGTAGCCCCATTGTCTGCTGCGGCAGAGCCGGTAATTGCCGCAGCCACAGCGGCATCAGCCGTTGCAGGCGCAACGCTCGTAAACCCGCTCGTGTCCAGCGGTTCGTCAAAGGCTGTTGGATTCTGCGCATCGACTTCGAGTTGAGCGTCTGACTCACGCAGGGCTTGTGGACTGTATGCAGGTCCGATGGCATTCAAGGTCAACGGGTGTGGCGGCAATCGTTCGGGGAACAGGGGGTAGCCCAGGCAGTGGGCCAGATCCAGGCGTGACTCGGGGTAGCTTGCCGCCGCAGGCGGTCCCGCATCGGCCAGCAATTGCGCGCCCCGGGGAATGGTCCGTCGCCCACGCTGCAGCAGCTGTTCTTCGCTGTTATAGGTCAGGACTGACAATCGTTCAAACACAATGAACTCGATGCGATACCAGGGTTCGCCCAGGGCATCAAACAGTTCTGCTTGCGCCCGTTCCAGTTGCCGCTCTGAATACTCCCGGGGTGCGGAAGACTGGACGCTCTCGCTGTGGGCCATTGGCAGCCACAGGCAGCAGAGGCCCAGTGTGGTCAGGCAGTGCCGTCGAAGTCTGATCATGCAGCCACCGTTTCTGCGGGTGTGAGTCGCCCCAGCAGTTCGTGAGCGAACTTCAGACGTCCGGCAAAGTCACCCATGTCTGCGGTGATGCGCAAGGTGGAGGCCCCTTCCAGTTTGAAAATATGTGATTCACGCTGGACCAGGTTGACGATCTTGATCGGGTCCACGGAAGTCTGATTGGAAAACTCCAGTTTACCCTTATGTTCACCCAGGTCGATACGGGTCACGCCAAGCACCTGACTGGCAAGCTTCAGATCGGTCACTGCAAACAATCGTTTCAACGGTTCCGGCAGCAGACCGAAGCGGTCGATCATTTCGACCTGCAGGTCATCCAGTTCATCGCGATTACGTGCACTGGCAATGCGCTTGTACAGAATCAGTCGCGTGTGCACATCCGGCAGATAGTCCTCTGGAATCAAGGTTGCGGCATGCAGATTGACTTCCTGGTTGGTGGGCTCCAGGGGATTGTCCAGCTCTGGCACCTTGCCAGCCCTGATGGCGCTGACGGCACGATTCAACAGATCCATATAGAGCGAAAAGCCGATCGACTCTATCTGGCCGGACTGGTCTTCGCCCAGCAATTCGCCGGCACCACGAATTTCCATATCGTGGGTGGCCAGGGTAAAACCGATGCCCAGATCACCGGCGGCTTCGATTGCCTCCAGGCGTTTTTTAGCGTCAGTGGTTAGCGCGCGCGTCTCCGGCGTCAGCAGATAGGCGTAAGCCTGTCGATGACTGCGTCCTACGCGACCGCGCAGCTGGTGCAGTTGGGCCAGACCGAATTTATCCGCACGTTCGATGATGATGGTGTTGGCGTTGGGTATGTCTATGCCCGTTTCGATGATTGTGGAGCACACCAGGATGTTGAGCTTACGATGATAAAAATCGGACATGACATGTTCCAGATCGCGCTTGGGCATCTGGCCATGACCTACGCCGATACGTGCTTCAGGCACCATGGCGGCCAGCTTCTCCACCGTCTGATTGATCGTGCGCACCTCATTGTGCAGATAGAAAACCTGTCCACCACGCAGCAGTTCGCGGCTGATTGCTTCGCGAATCTGGTGGTCGCGCTTTTCCTGCACAAAGGTCTTGATCGACAGGCGTTTAGCCGGTGGGGTGGCAATGATCGACAGATCTCGAATGCCACTGATGGCCATGTTCAAGGTACGTGGAATCGGCGTTGCCGTTAATGTCAGCACATCCACCTCAGCACGCAGCCGCTTGAGTCGTTCCTTCTGACGCACGCCAAAACGGTGTTCCTCATCGATGACCATCAGGCCCAGGTCTTTGAAATTCAGTTTTTCGTTGAGCAGCTTGTGAGTGCCGATCAGGATATCGACCTTGCCGGCGCGTACACGCTGGCTGGTCTCATCGGCTTCGGCGTCAGATTTCAGGCGGCTTAAGGTGTCGATCTCCACCGGCCAGTTGGCGAAGCGGTCTTTGAACGAGTCAAAATGCTGCTGGGCGAGCAGGGTGGTCGGCACCAGAATGGCCACCTGCTTACCATTCTGCACGGCAACGAAAGCGGCGCGCATGGCCACCTCGGTCTTGCCGAAGCCCACGTCGCCACAGATGAGGCGATCCATAGCGCGCAGTGTAGTCATGTCTGCCAGGGTGTCGTTGATGGCACGTTGCTGATCCGGCGTCACTTCAAAGGGAAATTCAGCGGCAAACTTTTCGTACTCTTCTTCCTTAAGGTCAAACTGATACGAGGTTTTCAGCTCCCGCCGGGCATAGATGTCGAGCAATTCTGCCGCGACATCCACGACCTTTTCAGCGGCGCGGCGTTTGGCTTTGTCCCACTGATCAGAGCCCAGCCGGTGCAGTGGGGCGTGTTCTTCATCGCTGCCGGAATAGCGGCTGATCAGATGCAGCGATGTGACCGGCACATAGAGTTTGTCGTTGGCGGCGTAACCCAGGGTGAGAAACTCGTGCTGGTCGCCATCAATCTCCAGCGTCTGCAGGCCCAGGTAACGTCCGATGCCATGTTCCACATGCACCACCGGGGCACCCACGTGCAGCTCGGTGAGGCTGCGTACGATCAGGTCAGGATCAACCAGCGAGCGTTCGCTGGGCGCAACCACATCTGACTGGCGCGTACCGAGCACGTCGCTCTCGGTCACGATGACACAACCTTCGCTGAGCATGCCGCTCTGCAGGTTGCCGATGATCAGGCAATGCTCGGCGTGATTGAGATACTCATCAAAAGTATCGATCAGGTGGGTTTGAATATGCAGGCGCGTTAACAGTTCATCAAACATGGCACGCCGGCCCGCGCTTTCAGCCACAAACAGAACGGGTGCGGAGGTGCTGGCCAGGTTCTGCAACTTTGGATGCGCTTCGCGCTTTTCCATCAGCAGATCGGGCAGTGGGCTGGAGCCGAATGCCACACCCTGCTGGCCGTCATCGGCCAGTCGGATCTGTCGGTATTGGTTCAATGCGCCGTGCAACTGGTCCATGGGCAAAAACAGGCTCGGCGGAGCGAGGATCGGTCGTTCTACATCGTGGCGCAGAGATTCATAGCGGCTGTTGATGGCCTGCCAGTGGTGCTCTGCGGCCTGTTCGGCACCTTGTTCGATGACGCACAGCGTTTCCTTGTCCAGGTAGTCGAACAGGGTATCCAGTTGCTGAAAGAAAAACGGCAGGTAGTACTCAATGCCATTGGGCGAGATATAACTGGAGACATCCTGATAAATACTGCAGCTGCGCACGTCCACATTAAAGGTGTTGTGCCACTGATCGCGGAACAGCGCGATGGCAGCGTCGTCGAAAGGAAACTCTTTGGCCGGCAGCAACTGGATATGCGAGACCCGCTCCAGCGTGCGTTGTGAATCCGGATCAAAGGTTCGCAGCGTTTCTATCTCATCGTCAAACAGATCGACTCTGATGGGACTGGCCGCACCCATGGGAAAAATGTCCATCACTGCGCCGCGCACGGCGTACTGACCACGCTCGGTGACGGTATCTACCGCCAGGTAACCCGCCGCATCGAGCATCAGTCGTTCGCTGCCCGGATCAAATTTCTGCCCTTCCATCAGATCGAAGTGGGCACCTGCCAGATAACTGCGCGGGGTCACTCTCTGCAGCAGGGTAGTGACGGGCACGATGAGGATGCCGCGTTGCATCTGCGACAGGCTCGACAGCGTAGCCAGTCGCTCGGAAATGATGTCCTGATGCGGCGAAAACGCATCATAGGGCAGGGTTTCCCAATCGGGAAAGTGCAGTATCGAAGGCCGCTTTTCCTCAGGCTGAGCGGCGGCGAAAAATTCCAGTGCACCCTGCCACTCCTGGGCGGAGGACGAATCCCGCGTGATCAGCAGCAGTACACCCGCATGGCGCTGGGCGAACGCCTCCAGCACCAGCGCCCGTGCCGCGCCATGCAGCCCGGACCAGTTGCTGTGCGCACCGGGTTTGGCGGGCAGCAGGTCGTCGCGTTCCAGTCCCGTGATGAGCTCAAGGGATCGCTTGGCTTGACTGGTGAGGTTCAAATTGAGTCCAACTGATTGTGTAGGGCGGGCATGTAAACCATCGATTTTACGCGACCCCCGGCGAGTCTCCAACCAATACCCGTAAAAACTCCTCGATCCTTGTCAGACCAGGCTTTTAGCACTAGCCAGACAGTGACCAAAAGCGCTAAAGTGTGGCCGTTTTCAGCGAGGGAACTTAAGGCCCTGCAGGGGCCGAAACCAGATGCAACCCACCAATATACTGGACCCGAATTACTTCCATAAAGTTGTCGACTGCCAATGGGCTTGTCCGGCGCATACCCCGGTCCCCGAATACATTCGCCTGATCGCCCAGGAACGTTATACCGAAGCGTATATGCTCAACTGGGATTCCAATGTCTTTCCAGGCATTCTCGGGCGTACCTGTGACCGGCCCTGCGAACCTGCCTGTCGGCGTGTGCGTACCGAAGAGAAGCCGGTGGCCATCTGCCGTCTTAAACGGGTCGCAGCTGACAACAAAGGTGACATCAGCGACTACCTGCCACGGGTACCTACCAAAAAGAATGGTTTCAAAGTGGCCTGTATTGGCGCCGGTCCTGCCTCTCTGGCGGTGGCTCGCGACCTGTTGCCACTGGGTTATGAAGTGCACATGTACGACCAGGACCCGCAGGGCGGTGGCATGATGCGTTCGCAGATTCCGGCCTTCAGATTGCCGGTGGAAGTACTGGACGAAGAAGTCGACCAGATCCTGAACATGGGTGTGGTGACCCACTTCGGTCAGGAAATCACCAGTATGAAAGCCATGCTGGATGAGGGCTATGATGCCTATTTTGTGGGTACCGGCGCACCCCGCGGTCGCGACCTGGAACTGCCAGGCCGGCAGGAGGTCGACGCACACATTCATATCGGTATCGACTGGCTGTCTTCGGTGGCGTTCGGCCACACCGACAAAATCGAAGGCAAGGTGATCGTTATGGGCGGGGGGAATACCGCCATGGATTGCTGCCGCACTTCACTGCGCCTGGGTGCCGAGTCGGTAACCGTAGTTGTGCGTTCCGCCTTTGAAGTGATGAAGGCCAGCGAATGGGAAAAAGAAGATGCCATGCGCGAAGGCATTCCTATCATCAACAACCGTCCGCCGAAAGAATTTGTGCATGAAAACGGCAAGCTCAAAGGCGTGCTGTTTGAATGCGTGAAGCCGGTGGAAGAAGACGGCCGTCTGAAGTATGTACCCAGCGGCGAGCCGGACGTGTTTATCGAAGCCGATCATATTCTGATGGCCATCGGTCAGGACAACCACTGTCCCTGGATCGAGCGCGACCTGGGTCTTGAGTTCGACAAGTGGGATTGCCCGGTGCTGGACGAGGTCACCTTTCAGTCCACCAATCCGAAAGTGTTCTTCGGCGGTGACAGCGCCTTCGGTCCGGAAAACATCATCTGGGCATCAGCCCATGCACACCAGGCGGCCATCAGCATTCACCTGTTCTGCCAGGGCAAAGATCTGAAGGCAGATCGTCCTGCGGATGGACTGAACCTGATTTCCGCCAAAATGGGCATGCACGAATGGGCTTACGATGCCGAACATGACCCGTCGGCCCGCAACCTGGTGCCGCTGGTGGAAAAACAGTCTGCATTGGCCAACGTCAAGGTGGAGGTTGAACTGGGCTTTGACCAGGCCCTGGGTGCCAGGGAAGCGCAACGCTGTCTGAACTGTGATGTACAGACCGTGTTTACCGAAAACCTGTGCATTGAATGTGATGCCTGTGTCGACATCTGCCCGATGGACTGCATCAGCTTTGTCGACAATGCCGAAGAAGAGCAGTTGCGCACCATGCTGATGGCACCGGCCACCAACTCCGAACAGGATCTGTATGTTTCCACCGATCTGCCCACCGGGCGGGTGATGGTGAAAGACGAAGATGTGTGTCTGCACTGTGGCTTGTGTGCCGAGCGTTGCCCGACCAACGCCTGGGATATGCAGCGATCTGTAGTGCATGTTCCTCAGCTGGGCTCGTACGCCGAGTAGCAGACACACCACCTGACAGGTAACAGCAGGTCTTAACCGATGAAAGCCAAGAGGTAAAAGAAGCCAACGATGTCAGTTATTTACAATGACTTTGTGATTCGCTTTGCCAACGTGAACGGTTCTGGCTCTGCCAGCGCCAACGGCATGTTTGCAAAAGCGTTGTATCGCATGGGTATTCCAGTCGCCACGCGCAACATCTTTCCCTCCAACATTCAGGGGCTGCCCACCTGGTTTGAAGTGCGGGTCTCAGAACAGGGTTATCTGGGCCGTCGCGAAGGGGTAGACATCATGGTCGCCATGAACGCCGAAACCTTCGTCGAAGACGTGGCCTCGGTAACGCCGGGTGGTTATCTGTTGTATGACAACTCCAAACCGCTGGCCAAGACCCTGCGACGCGACGATATCACCGAGATCGGGGTGCCGCTGGCAACCATGCTGCTGTCTGAATTTACCGACCCCAAACAGCGCAGCCTGTTCAAGAACATTACCTATCTCGGCGCTTTGACCAGCCTGCTGAATATTGAATTCGATGTCATTACCGGCATGGTAGCAACCCAGTACAAAGGCAAGGATGCATTGATCGCGCCGAATATCCACGCGCTGGAACTGGGCCGTAAGTATGCCTACGACTATCTGGATGCGCCGCTGCCGCTGCAGGTGAGACGCTCCGACAAGGTCGGTGATCGCATCATGGTGGATGGCAACATGGCTGCTGGATTGGGCTCGGTCTATGGCGGTGCCACGGTCTGTGCCTGGTACCCGATTACACCGTCCACTTCAGTGGCAGAAGCCTTCGAAGCCCAGGCCAACAAGCTGCGCATTGACCCGGATACCGGGCAGAAAAAGTTCGCCATTGTGCAGGCTGAAGATGAACTGGCCGCCATCGGCATCGTCATCGGCGCCGCCTGGAATGGTTCACGCTCCTTCACCGCGACCAGTGGTCCCGGTGTGTCTCTGATGGCTGAGTTCCTGGGCCTGGCGTACTTTGCAGAACTGCCGGCGGTGCTGTGGGATATTCAGCGCGCCGGACCTTCGACCGGTATGCCTACCCGAACTCAGCAGAGTGATGTGCTGGCCGCTGCCTATGCCTCACACGGTGACACCAAGCATCCGTTACTGTTCCCGGCAACACCCAGGGAATGTTTCGACTTTGCTGTCGACGCGCTAGACCTGGCGGATCGCCTGCAGACACCGATCATCGTTCTGAGTGATCTGGAACTGGGTATGAACGACAATCTCAGCGAGCCTTTTGAGTGGGACGATGAGCGTACCTTTGATCGCGGCAAAGTCTATACCGCTGAAGACCTCGACAAGCTCGAAGTGTTCGGTCGTTATCTCGATGTAGATGGCGATGGCATCGGCTATCGTACGCTGCCCGGGACTCATCCTGAGAAGGGTGCATTTTTCACCCGCGGTACGTCACGTGATGAATTTGCTGCCTATACCGAATCGCCCGAGGCGTATGAGCGCAACATGCAGCGGTTGCTGCTCAAATGGCAGACCGCCAGAACCCTGGTGCCAGCGCCGGAGATCAGCAGTGGCAAGTCCTCGGTGGGTGTACTCTATTTCGGCACCACGGCATTACCGATGCCGGAAGCGTTGGACATGCTGGCGGAAGACGGCATTGTGCTGGATACCCTGCGGCTCAGAGCCTTCCCCTTTAACGACGATGTGGTGGACTTTATTGAATCCCATGAGCGGGTCTTTGTCGTGGAGCAGAACCGCGACGGACAGATGCGCATACTGCTGATCAACGAACATGATTTTGCACCCCAGAAGCTGGTCTCGGTGACCTACTATGCCGGTCTGTCTATCAGTGCAGATTTTATCAAAGCGGCTATTGCGGATTATTACCAGACGCACAAGCTGGCGCGGCTCACGGAGGTATCGTCATGACTTTTGTTGCTAAACCCAGGACTCACCATCCGCTGCTGCCGGTCAACGAAATCGGTCTTACCCGCAGAGACTACGAAGGCTCGGTTTCTACACTGTGTGCCGGTTGTGGACACGACTCGGTAAGTGCGGCCATTGTGCAGGCGTGCGCAGAATTGTCGATCCCGCCCCATCGTTTTGCCAAGGTATCGGGTATCGGCTGTTCGTCCAAAACACCCAGCTACTTTCTGAACAAATCCCACGGCTTCAACTCTGTGCACGGACGTATGCCTTCGGTGATCACCGGCGCTAACCTGGCTAATCGGGAACTCTACTGTATCGGTGTATCTGGCGATGGCGACAGTGCGTCCATCGGCATGGGGCAATTCGCCCACATCGTGCGACGCCGCATCAACATGCTGTACATCGTCGACAACAATGGCACCTACGGGCTGACCAAGGGGCAGTTCTCCGCCACCAACGATCGCGGCTCCACCTCCAAAAAGGGCGTACCCAACCTGTATGAACCCATCGATCTGGCCAGCATGGCGCTGCAGATCGGTGCCAGTTTCGTAGCGCGCAGCTTCTCTGGTGACAAGCGTCAGCTGGTACCGCTGATCAAGGCGGCGTTGCGCCATAAAGGCATGGCGTTCATCGACATTATCTCGCCCTGTGTGGCCTTCAATAATCACGCCGGCTCCACCAAGAGCTATGAACATATCCGCGGTCACGGCCACAATGTGGTGAACGCCGATTTCATCGAAGAGCACGAAGAGATCACCGCGGACTACCAACCCGGCACTCAGGAAGATGTGGCCATGCCCGATGGCTCAACCCTGCGTCTGTACAAGCTGGATGACAACTACAACCCGCATGACCGGGTTGCAGCACTGAACTATGTGCAGAAGCGCGGCGCAGAGGGTGAGGTGGTGACCGGGCTGCTGTACGTAGATCCGGATGCATCGGACTGTCATGAAATTCTCGATACGGTGGCAACGCCTCTGAATCAACTGACCGAAGCTGAACTCTGTCCGGGCAGCGAAACTCTGGCGTCCATCAACGACAGTTTCAGATAGACCGGCGGGGGAGGTGGCGAGCTACCTGCCCCATATTGATTACAAACTGCTGACTTTCCGCCGGCTCAGCTGGGCGAAAATAGGCGTTTGCGGTTGCCCGGGATGTGTGAAGCCCTATAATGGCGGCCGCTATCCCCGCCTGTACTGCCAGGCCTAATAAAACGAGGAAGTGACGTGTCCCTACCGAGTCTTGACGACTATTTTCCAGATTGGAAAGAACGCGAAGCGCTTGCAGAAGCCATGATTCCCCTGATCGGCCGTCTCTATCGAGAAAACGTCGTATGTTATTGCTACGGCCGCGCCCTGTACAACCAGAGCGTCACGCAGTTAATGAAGACGCACCGGTACGTACGTCAGATTGCCAAAAACGAGCTGTCGGAATTTGAGAGCTATCCGATTCTCGAAGCGATGTCGAAACTCGATCTGGGTCCCAGTCACATCGACGTCGGTAAGCTCGCCGCACAGTTCATGGAAGCCAACGAAAATGGCGAAATCAGCGCTGACGACTTTGTCGCAGCCGCCTGCGCAGAAGTCATCGACCGTAAGGTACCACCCATCCCCGAGCCACAGGATGTGGTCCTCTACGGTTTCGGCCGCATTGGCCGTCTGCTGGCCCGTTTGTTGATCGAGAAGACAGGCAGTGGGTTGCAACTGCGCCTGCGTGCCATCGTCGTACGTCGCGGCGGCGACAATGACCTGGTCAAGCGCGCCAGCCTGTTGCGACGGGATTCGGTGCACGGCGGTTTCCAGGGCACCATTCGGGTCGACGAAGAAAACAGCTGCATCATCGCCAACGGCAATGTGATTCGCGTGATCTATGCATCCGGCCCTGATCAGGTGGACTACGAGTCCTACGGGATCAAAAACGCCATCGTTATCGACAACACCGGTGCCTGGCGCGATGTTGAAGGGCTGGGCCAGCACCTGAAATCGAAAGGGGCGTCGAAGGTCATACTCACCGCACCGGGTAAAGGCTCGATCAAGAATATCGTCTCCGGTGTGAATTCACATGACATCGACCCTGGCGATGAAATACTGGCTGCAGCCAGCTGCACCACCAACGCCATCGTGCCCATCATGAAGGCCATGAACGACGAATTTGAAATCGTTAACGGCCACATGGAAACGGTGCATGCCTATACCAACGACCAGAATCTGATCGACAACTATCACAAGAAAAACCGCCGCGGCCGCAGTGCACCCTTGAATATGGTGATTACCGAGACTGGTGCTTCATCTGCCGTGGTTAAACTGCTGCCCGAACTGGACGGCAAGCTGACCGGCAACGCCATTCGCGTGCCGACGCCGAATGTATCGCTGGCCATTCTGAATCTCACGCTGGGTCGCAGTACCACCGCAGAAGAGATGAGCGAGTACCTGCGTCATGTCAGTCTGCACTCAAACCTGCAGCGCCAGATCGACTACACCACCTCGCCGGACGTGGTCAGCTCGGATCTGGTGGGCAACCGCCACGCCTGTATCGTAGATGGTGAAGCCACCATCGTCAGTGACAATCGCGTGGTGCTGTACGTCTGGTATGACAATGAATTCGGCTATGCCTGCCAGGTAGTTCGTGTGGTACAGAAGTGGGCGGGTATTTCCTATCCACTGATTCCTAAAGATTCCGCTGACCTGGGATTCTAAGCAGTCTTATAGATGACCATCCGCACCCGTATAGCGCCGTCGCCGACTGGCGATCCACACGTTGGCACGGCCTATATGGCGCTGTTCAACTGGGCCTTTGCGCGGCAGCACGATGGTCAGTTCATTCTCCGCATTGAGGATACCGACCAGGCCCGAACCACGGCCGAATCCGAGCAGAACATTTTCGCCGCGCTGCGTTGGCTGGGGCTGGACTGGGACGAAGGCCCGGATGTGGGCGGCCCCCACGGCCCGTACCGACAGAGCGAGCGCAAAGACATTTACGATACCCATCTGGCCACGCTGCTCGAGGCCGGTCATGCCTTTCATTGCTTCTGCAGTCGCGAACGCCTCGACGAAGTGCGTGCGGCGCAGATGGCAGCCAAGCAGACCTCGCGCTACGACGGTCACTGTCTGAACCTTTCCGCCGAAGAAGTTGCCGAGCGACTGGCTCGCGGCGAGGAACATGTGGTGCGCCTCAAAGTACCCGACACCGGCGAATGCGTCTTCACCGATCGCCTGCGCGGCGAGATCAGCCGCGCTTACGCTGATGTGGACATGCAGGTGCTGCGCAAATCAGACGGCATGCCCACCTATCACTTTGCTGTCGTGGTGGATGACCACCTGATGGGCATCACCCATGTGCTGCGAGGCGAAGAGTGGATCAACTCAGTACCCAAACATAAGCTGCTGTTTGACTATTTCGGCTGGCAGATGCCTGAAATGGTGCATCTGCCACTGTTGCGTAACGCGGACCAGAGCAAGCTGTCCAAGCGCAAGAACCCCACCGGCATCAATTATTTTCGCGATGCAGGCTACCTGCCGGAAGCCTTACGCAATTTCCTTGGCCTGATGGGCTGGTCGATGCCCGATGAACAGGAAATCTTCACCCTCGACGAGATGGTGGCTGCCTTTGATGTTGATCGCATCACCGTGCGCGGCCCGATCTTCGATCAGGAAAAACTGGACTGGATGAACGGCCAGTATCTGCGCGCTCTGTCTGCAGAGGAATTTTCGGCCCGGGTAGCTGGCTGGCTGCTGAACGAAGAACGCCTGGCGCCGATTATCCCCATGGTGCAGGAGCGGGTGGAGCGACTCAGCGACCTGGTACCCATGGCTGATTATCTGCTCGGCAGCATCAAAACGCCGGGGCCGGACGACTTTGAACACAAGTCGCTGACCCAGGCTGACGTGGTACGTATTCTGTTTCATACCTCCCAGCAGCTTGATGAGCTGCCGTCGTGGCAGAGCGAAGCAATCTTCGAGCTGTGTCAGCAACTGGCCGAGGCGATGGATTATAAGTTCCGCGATTATCTGTTTCCTTTGTTTCTGGCGGTCAGTGGACGCACGGTGACGCTGCCGTTGTTTGATTCTTTGGTCTTTCTGGGCCGGGAGTTAACGCGCGCGCGGTTACGGGATGCCATGGAGGCGCTTGGGGTTTCCGGTAAGCAGCGGAAGAAGCTGGAGAAAGAGCGGTTTGATTTGGGTGCTTAAAGAGCGTCTTAGATTTGGTACCTAAAGAACGGTTTGAGTTGCGTAGTTAACGAGCGATTTTTTGGCTGATTGCTGATTCGTTGCTGGGAGTGCTGGTTGTTTCCCGAGGCCTGAGGGGGTGGCGGATTTAGACTTTCCGCGCCAGG
>JAVKCL010000027.1:0-69443 GCA_040222775.1 Pseudomonadales bacterium | reverse complement strand
TGCCCCGAAAAGTGAACCCCGGACTCAGCTCAAATCTGCCTGGCTAACTCAATTCTGCAACAGCCACAAAAAAGCCCGGTTAATACCGGGCTTTTGCGATCGATGGGGCCCGTCAGTACGACGGGCCTTTACGAGCGGCTCTACATCATGCCACCCATGCCACCCATATCCGGCATGCCACCCGGCATACCACCACCAGCACCCGGCTCTTCCGGCAGATCCGTGATCATCGCCTCAGTGGTGATCATCAGGCCCGCGACCGAGGCCGCTGCCTGCAGTGCAGTACGGGTTACTTTAGCTGGATCCAGGATACCCATTTCCAGCATGTCGCCATACTCGCCGGTTGCAGCGTTGTAGCCGTTATTGCCTTCGAGATTGGAGACTTTATCGAACACGACTGCGCCTTCAACACCCGCGTTGCGTGCGATCTGACGCAGCGGTGAGGACATGGCACGTACGGTCAGGGCAATGCCCACCGCCTGGTCTTCGTTGTCCGGAGCTGCGCTTTCAGCGGCTTTGATGGCGCGTACCAACGCGACACCACCACCAGCAACCACACCTTCTTCAACAGCGGCACGAGTTGAATGCAGAGCGTCTTCGACGCGTGCTTTCTTCTCTTTCATTTCCACTTCGGTCGGTGCGCCAACTTTGATCACCGCAACACCACCGGCCAGCTTGGCCAGGCGTTCCTGCAGCTTTTCACGATCGTAGTCAGAAGAAGTGTCTTCGATTTCCGCACGGATCTGCTTGATGCGCGCTTCGATGTCGGCACGATCACCCGCTCCGTCAACGATGGTGGTGTTTTCCTTGGTGCTGGTAACTCGCTTGGCAGTACCCAGGTCGTCCAGGGTTGCGCCTTCCAGGGTCAGGCCAACTTCTTCAGAAATAACCGTACCACCGGTAAGAACCGCGATGTCCTGCAGCATGGCTTTACGACGGTCGCCGAAGCCCGGTGCTTTAGCAGCGGTTACTTTCACGATGCCGCGCATGTTGTTCACAACCAGCGTGGCCAGTGCTTCGCCTTCGATGTCTTCAGCGATAACCACCAACGGCTTACCCGCTTTGGCTACGTTTTCCAGGATTGGCAGCAGATCGCGAATGTTGGAGATCTTCTTGTCGCACAACAGGATGTAAGGATCTTCCTGTTCAGCGGCCATGGATTCCTGATTGTTGATGAAGTAAGGCGACAGGTAACCGCGGTCGAACTGCATACCTTCTACCACGTCCAGTTCATTTTCCAGACCTGAACCTTCTTCAACGGTGATCACGCCTTCTTTGCCTACTTTGTCCATGGCTTCAGCGATGATGTCACCCACAGCTGTGTCGCTATTGGCAGAGATGGTACCGACCTGGGCGATGGCCTTGGAATCTTCACAAGGGGTAGCCATGCCTTTGATGGCTTCAACTGCCGCAGCAACGGCTTTGTCGATACCGCGCTTGAGGTCCATGGGGTTCATACCGGCAGCAACGGATTTCAGACCTTCCTGCAGAATGGCCTGAGCCAGTACGGTTGCAGTGGTGGTACCGTCACCGGCTTCGTCAGAAGTCTGACTGGCAACTTCCTTCACCATCTGCGCACCCATGTTCTCGAACTTGTTCTCAAGCTCGATTTCTTTGGCTACGGATACGCCGTCCTTGGTCACCGTCGGTGCGCCGAAGGACTTATCTAATACAACATTACGACCTTTCGGTCCCAAGGTTACTTTTACAGCATTGGCCAAGGTGTTGACGCCATCCAACATCTGGCTGCGGGCGTCATCACCGAATCTTACGTCTTTAGCGCTCATTGCGTTTTTCCTCTTCAGTTACGCGGTGGGTTAGCCTTCCAACACACCAAAAATTTCACTTTCACTCAGAATCAGCAGCTCTTCGCCGTCGATCTTGACTGTGCTACCTGCGTACTGACCAAAGATGATCTTGTCGCCTACGCTTACATCCAACGCGCGCACATCGCCGCTGTCGGTTACCTTTCCGGTACCTACTGCAAGAATTTCACCTTGCGAAGGTTTCTCGGCTGCCGCGCCAGGCAAGACGATGCCACCCGCTGAGGTGGTTTCTTCTTCCAACCGACGTACAACAACTCGATCGTGTAAAGGTCGAATGTTCATTAATCGAATCTCCCAATATGATCTAAAGTTGGGCTCGGCTGCGGCACTGCACGTGCAACCCAAGTTGCAACCACAGCCGCCGGCCTCCCCCGACCAGTCTTCCTAGTTATTAGCACTCTCACTATGAGAGTGCTAATTCGAGGCGAGTATCATATGGGCGGATTTGCAGGTTTCAAGGGCTGAGTGGAAAAAAAAGCGGAAATTCAGTCGCGGCGCTGAAATTCGCCTTCAATTGTGGTGGGTGCGTGGGGTTTATCTTCGGTCTGTAAATTATCCGCATCAGGCGCGCCGGGACCGGGGCGGGGGGTACCTACCGTCTGCACCTGAACACGTTGCAGCATAAGCTGCGCGATGAACTGACGGGAAGGCGGGAACAGCAGTGCAAAGCCCACGGTATCGGTAATAAAGCCCGGTGTAACCAGCAGTGCGCCGGCCACCGCCAGTAACAGACCTTCTGCCATTTCCTGCGCCGGCACTTCACCGCTGTCGAGTCGTTGCATACCCCGGGTCAGAGTGGCCAGTCCCTGACGTTTCAGCAGATAGACCCCGATCACCGCGGTCAGCATCACCAGACCGATGGTGGGCAGGGTATTTATGTAGCCAGCCACCTCAATCAGCAGGTACATTTCTGCTATGGGGGTCAAGAAGAAAACCAGAAACCAGATCATAAAGAGGGAAAAATTGCGCCTGTCCTCTCAATCTGGGGGTTCGGCGACCACAATTCAAGGGTCAGGACCGGATAAGGACCAGTTGCAGCAGCTTATCTGGCAGACCGTCGCGATGATTCCGAAGGGTAAAGTGGCCAGCTACGGGCAGATCGCCAGACTGATCGGTTACCCCAATCATTCCCGCTACGTCGGCACTACGCTGAAAAACCTGCCCCGGAACAGCCGCCTGCCCTGGTTCCGGGTGGTCAATTCCAACCTGAAGATATCCCAGCGCGGCGGCGGTGCTGCGCGTCAGAAAAGACTGTTGCTGGCAGAAGATGTTAACTTTGTCGGTGAAAAAATCGCCCGCGCACACCAATGGGAGGCACACAGTGACTGAACAGACCGCAACTGAAAAAAGCACAACCTTCGCCGAGCTGCACGCATCCGGTACCTTTATCATGCCGAACTTCTGGGACGTCGGGTCCGCACTGCTGCTCGACAGACTCGGCTTCAGTGCCATGGCCTCCACCAGCGCCGGTTTTGCCAATGCCATCGGCAAGCGGGACGGAGAGGTCACGCTGGAGGAAAAGCTTACCCATCTGTCACGGACCGCCGCAGCCACCTCAATACCCATCAGTGCCGATTTTGAACACGGCTTTGCCGACAGTCCGGAAGACTGCGCCGCCAATCTGGTACGCGCGGCGGAAACCGGCATCGCTGGTGCATCGATTGAGGATTGGTCCCGCAGCGAACTCTACGACCTGAATCTGGCGACCGATCGCATTCAGGCCTGTGCAGAAGCGGTGGCCAAACTGGAGCGTCCTTTTGTGCTGACTGCACGCGCCGAGAATCTGCTGCGCGGGGTGGGTGATCTGGATGACGCCCTGGCGCGACTCACGGCTTACGAAGCGGCCGGCGCCGATGTGCTGTACGCCCCCGGGCTCGCCAGCGACGAGCAGATCACAACGGTAATGCAGACAGTGAACAAGCCCATCAACGTGCTGTTCGCCTTCATGCCACAAAAGCCCTTAAGCGAATACCAGGCGCTGGGCGTGCGACGCATCAGCCTGGGCAGTGCGCTGGCCCACTACTATGTCGGCGCCATGATCCGGAGTGCAAAACAGATGCTGGAGGAGGGCGAATTCAGCTGGGTCGCAGAAGCGGCTTCGGGCAAAGAGATCAACCAGCTGTTGAAGTAGACCCGCCCGCGCTCGCATCATAAGGCGCATTCCACGGCGCGATCCAGAAGAGCAACAGCATGCCGGGGATGGCCAGCCCGGCCGACAGATAAAAGAAATCTGTCCAGCCGATGTTATCCACAATCAGGCCGCTGAAGCTGGAAGTGATCACCCGCGGCAGACTGGCCAGGGCTGTCAGCAACGCGAATTGGGTCGCCACCGCCAGGCGCGAGGTTTCCCGCGCGATGAAAGCCACCGAAGCTGCGGTACCCAGGCCAACGCCAAAGTATTCCGCCGCAATCACCACCGCCAGCACCCATATGTTGGCCCCCGCCAGCGACAGCCAGACAAAGCCGAATATGGTCAGCACCTGGACCACGCCGAACACCCACAACGCCCGGTTGATGCCGATCTTGACGATGGCCAGAGCGCCCAGGATGCCGCCGAAGATGGCCGGCCACAGCGCTGCATTTTTGGCCACGATACCGATTTCGTCAGCGCTGAAACCCATATCGAGATAAAAAGGGGTGGCCAGCGCGGTGGCCATGTTGTCACCGAGTTTGTAGAGGAAAATAAACGCCAGCACCGCCACGGCTGAACCCACCGAGCGCCGGGTGAAAAATTCCTGGAAAGGTCGTACCACAGCTTCCCGCATGGACACCGGGCGCGGTTCGCCGGCAGGTTCATTGACCAGCAGGGTCACCACCAGACCCACACCCATAAAGGCGGCCATGAGCATGAAGTTGGTCTGCCAGCTGACCATGTCCACCAGGATCAGTCCGAGGGAACCAGGTACCAGGCCCGCCAGGCGATAGGCCTGTACATGAATGGTATTGCCCATGGCCAGTTCGCCGTCGGTGTCGAGGATTTCTCGACGGAAGGCATCCAGCGCGATGTCTTGAGTGGCGCTGAAAACAGCGACCACCAACGCCACCGCAGTGATCCAGCCCAGCTCAACATCCGGTGCGAAGAAGCCCAGTGAACCGATGCTAAGGATGAGCACCACCTGAGTCAGCAGCATCCACCCCCGCCGGCGTCCGAACGGCGGTATCGCATAGCGTTCCAGTATCGGCGACCAGAGGAATTTCAGCGTGTAGGGATAGGTCACCATGGTGAAGAAACCTATCGCGGTCAGGCTGACGCCTTCGATACGCAACCACGCTGGAATGAGCTGAATCAGCAGATACAACGGCAGGCCGGACGCAAAGCCGGTGCCCACACAGATGAGCATGCTGGGTTGCAGCAGGACCTCGCGGTACTGTCGCCACCCCGTCATTGGTTGCTCACGAACGATGATTGCTGTGTCGATTCAAGAGGGTCTATTCACGAAAGTTGTTGAACTGCAGGGGTACTTCGATATCCGATTCCTTGAGCAGCGCCATCACCGCCTGCAGATCGTCACGCTTCTTCCCGGTGACACGAACCTTATCGCCGTTTACCTGAGCCTGTACTTTGAGTTTTGACTCTTTGCTGAGCTTGGTGATTTTCTTGGCGTTGTCCCGGTCAATGCCCTGGCGCAGAGCAAAGTACTGCCGCCGCACCTTGCCGGCTCCTTCGATCTCGCTGGCCTCCAGCGAGCGACCATCAATCCCCCGCCCCGCCAGTTTGTCACGCAGAATGTCTTCCAACTGCCCGATTTGAAAGTCCTCCGGCGCGTGCACCTGAATGCGCTCGTCAACCAGGTCGAAACCCGCATCTACATTTTTAAAGTCAAAGCGATTGCGTAGTTCGCGAACAGCCTGGTCAACACCATTCTTGACCTCCTGCATATCTACTTCTGAAACAACATCAAAAGATGGCACCATGACCTCCTCTAGGCTTCTCTACCTTTCTCTACCTTTGCAACACCGTTACATATCTGCGGCGGGTTTCCTTGACATACGCGCCCTTGTCGAATATCAAGACTGACCCACAATAAAAACCAAGCCTGCACGATACATGTCGGACTTAGACATTCCAATATTGGTGATCGACGACGCCAAGTTCTCCAGCGCGATAATCGCCAAGGTGTTGCAGGGGGGTGGGTTTACCAACGTACGGTTTACCAATAATCCGCAGGAAGCGTTGCGCTCGATGGAGAAGCGTCCGGTACAGCTGGTCATCGCAGACTGGCTACTGCCCGCTATGGACGGCATCGAGCTGTCACGGCGCATCCGCAAAATCGACTCCGGGGATGAACACTTTACCTACGTCATGCTGATGACGTCGCGCGACGATGCCGAGCCGCTCGGTGCGGCCTTTGATGCCGGCGCAGATGACTTTCTGAACAAGGCCAACATCAAGACTCAGCTGCTGCCGCGGGTTATGGCTGCAGCCAGGATTGCTCATCGTCAGAACGAAATGATGAAAAGCAACGCTCAGCTCAAACGCAAGGTCAACGAACTGCACACCACCGATCTGGTCGACACCGTCACCGGCCTGGGCAATGAAAAATTCACTCTGGAACGTCTGGATGCCACGCTGAAACAATCTGCCGCACGAGGCGGGACGGCGTGTCTGTTACTGATCGGCGTCAACAACCTTGAGGTTATCCGCAATCAGTTTGAGCAGCACAGCATCGATGAAATGATGAGCGGCATCAGCGCCAAGATTCGCGGTCTGGTACGACCGCTGGATGTGGTCACGCGCCCGCAACAGGATCTGTTTGCCGTCATCACACTGCAGGACTCTATTAACAACTGCAATTCAAAAAGCTTTCGCCGCATTTTCGACAATCTGTACATGCATTCTTTCCGCACCGCGCAGGGCTATATTCCTGTAGTGGTGGGCATCAGCATCACGGCGGCAGATGAAACCACAGGCTTTCCCAGCGCCAATGATTATATGCATTTTGCCAAAGCCGGACTGAAACAGTCGTTCGACACCGGCATGGTGTACGTTGAGAACTTCGACCCGACCAAACAGCTGGGTCTGTAGGGCGTGGCCGGCAAACGCATCAGTAAGGTCACGACCCGTACCGGTGACCACGGTAAGACCAAGCTGGCAACCGGCCGCACGGTAGGCAAACACAGTCAGATCATCAGAACCGTCGGCGTGGTCGACGAACTCAACAGCTACATCGGCGTGGCCCTGGCAAAACTCGCAGAAATGGGGTCAGAGACGTTGGGGTCAGAGACAATTGTCTCTGACCCGCAAATCCTGATCGATCTGACAGCCGCGCTGAAGGCGGTACAGCAGGCACTGTTCGATATCGGAGCCGTGCTGGCCATGGAAGGGGCTTTTGGCGCGCCGGCCAGCGATCAGCTGGAAGCGGTGACCGAGCGGTTTAATGAGGCCCTGCCGCCGCTCACGGAATTTGTACTGCCTGGCGGCAATGAGGCAGCAGCAGCCCTGCATGTCTGTCGTACGGTTTGTCGACGGGCTGAACTGGAATTCTGGACGCTGATTGAGCAAACCCCCGAGGCAGCGGAGGCTATGCATGACAGCGCGCGCTATCTGAACCGGTTGAGTGATCTGTGTTTTGTCGCCGCCCGCGCCGTCAATGCGCACCACGAGGAACAGTGGCACGGACCCGTCAGAGACTGATAGAAGGTCAGGTCAGGGCGAACTGACGCACATCGCCGAGCAACTCCACCAGGCGCATCATAAAGCGCCCGCCGTCCGCACCATTGATCACCCGGTGGTCGTAGGACAAAGACAGCGGCAGCACCTTGCGTGGCTCAAACGCTTCGCCCGACCAGACTGGTTTGGTGCTCAACTTGGATACACCGAGAATAGCCACTTCCGGCGCGTTAACAATCGGGGTAAAGCCGGTGCCACCCAGGGCACCCAGGCTGGAAATGCTGAAGGAACCACCCTGCAGATCGTCCATGGCCAGTTTTTTATCCCGCGCCTTCTCCGATAGCGAAACAATCTCTTGCGACAGGGTCCAGATGTCTTTGTCTGCCGCATTACGGATCACCGGCACCACCAGACCTTCCGGCGTGTCCACTGCCATACCGATGTTGATGTACTTCTTGATGATCAGTTGTTTGCCATCGGCGCTCAGCGAACTGTTGAATTCAGGGTATTCCCGCAGTGCGGCACAGCAGGCTTTGACGATAAACGCCAGTGGGGTGACGCGAACGCCTTTCTGTTCCGCCTGTTTTTTCAGACTGGCGCGGAAATCCTCAAGGTCGGTGACATCCACTTCATCATGTTGCGTGACATGAGGCAGGTTAACCCAGCTGCGGTGCAGGTTCTGTGCGCCACGCTGGCGGATGCGGGAAAGATCGGCCAGTTCAACCTCACCGAACTTGGCAAAATCCACCTCAGGTATGGTCGGCCACCCTACACCACCGCTGGCCGGCTGTTCACCCGTCAGCTTGTCTTTAACAAAGGCTTTCACGTCCTCTTTCAGAATACGGTCGCGCTGACCGGTACCCTTGACCTGTGACAGATCCACGCCGAGTTCGCGCGCCAGACGACGGGTGGCTGGCCCGGCGTAAACATTCTTGTCACCGGCAGAAGCAGGTGTAGATTTTTCTGCGGATGCTTCAGGCTCGGACGATCTGTCTTTTTCTTTCTTCTCGTCTGTCTCTTTCTTCCCGTCTTTCTCTTTCTTCTCGGATTCTTCTTTCTTCTCGGATTTTTCGCCTTTATCCGCTTTGCCTTCTTCAGCCTCTGGTTGCGCGTCTGCGTCGCCAGCTTCGGCCTCGGCACGGATTTTCATAATCGGTGTGCCTTCCTCGACCTCCTGCTCCTCCTTGACCAGGACCTCCAGTATCTCGCCCGCGAACTCTGCGGTGATTTCCATGGAGGCTTTGTCTGATTCAAGCACGATCAGTAGATCATCTTTCGCCACTACATCACCGGCCGCGACTGCAATTTCGATCACCACTACACCGGAAGCTTCGCCCACATCCGGGACCAGGACTTCACGTTCTTCACCGCCAGAGGATCCAGTATCGCCGGAAGATTCGGATGCCTTGTCCTGGGCTGATTCTTTTTCTTCATCTTCTTCATTTTCTTCATCGTCTACAGCTTCGTCCTGCTCCGATGATTTATTCTCTTTCTCAGCGGGCTCCTCGTCGGCGTCTCCCTCATCTTCAGCCTTATCTTGGTCTTGGTCTTGGTCTTGGTCTTGGTCCTGGTGTTTGCCTTTGTCTTTATCTTGGCCTTCGTCCTTGTCCTCATCCGCATCATCGGCTGATTCTTCGTCCCCGCCATCGGCGCTTTCGAGGACGACAATTTTAGAACCCTCGCTGACCATATCGCCCATGGACACGCAGATTTCCTTGACCACACCGCTGGCATCAGCCGGCACATCCATGGAAGCCTTATCTGATTCAATAACGACGAGCGAATCACCCTCGCTGACCTCGTCACCCACTTCGACACAGATTTCAATGACTTCGACTTCGTCGATATCGCCTAAATTCGGTATTAAGACATCCATGGTCTAACTCCGGCGTGGATTGGATTTTTCGGGGTCGATACCCAGCTTGTCACGCGCTTGCACGACATCTGCCTGGGAAATGAGCTGCGCTTCGGCCAGCTTTGACAAAGCAGCCAACGTGACGAAGTTGCGATCGACTTCGAAGAAGTGGCGCAACTTTTCACGGGTATCGGAACGGCCGAAACCATCTGTGCCCAGCACGTGATAAGGGGCCTGAATGCTTGCTCGCAGCGGTTCGGCCAGCGACTTCATGTAATCGCTGGAAGCAATCACCGGCGCATCGCCCGCCAGACACTGGCCTACATAGCTGACCCTGGGCTCTTCATCCGGATGCAGCATGTTCCAGCGGTCACAATCTTCGGCCTCACGGCTCAATTCTACAAAGCTCGTCACGCTCCAGACTTCGGCGGTCACGCCATAATCTTCGTGCAGCATTTCTGCAGCCGCTTCCACTTCGCGCAGAATGGTCCCGGCGCCCAGCAGACGTACAGTCTTGCCCTGATCAGAGCCGAACGTACGGTACAGGTACATGCCCTTGAGAATGCCTTCCTCCACGCCTTCAGGCATTTCCGGCTGCACATAGGCTTCGTTCATCAGCGTCAGGTAGAAGAACACCGGCTCCTGATCGACAAACATGCGTTGCAGACCGTTATGAATAATCACCGCCGCCTCATAGGCATAGCACGGGTCATAGGAGATACAGTTGGGAATGGTCGAGGCCAGCAGATGGCTGTGGCCGTCCTGGTGTTGCAGGCCCTCACCATTGAGGGTGGTGCGCCCGGCGGTGCCACCCAACAGGAACCCGCGCGTCTGCAGGTCGCCGGCGGCCCAGGCCAGATCACCGACCCGCTGGAAACCAAACATCGAGTAATAGATGTAAAACGGGATCAGGGTAAAACCATGGCTACTGGCGGATGTGCCGGCAGCAACCCAGGCGGCCATGGCACCGGCTTCATTGATGCCCGCCTCCATCACCTGTCCATCTTCCGATTCTCGATAGGAAGAAATTTCGTCTGAGTCTTCCGGCTCATAGAGCTGGCCGACCGATGAGTAGATGCCCAGTTGCTTGAACATCCCTTCCATGCCGAAGGTGCGCGCTTCATCCGGAACGATCGGCACAACCCGCTTGCCGATTTCCTTATCCCGCGCCAGGGTGGCGAGAATGCGCACAAAGGCCATGGTAGTGGAAATCTTGCGTTCGCCACTGCCACCCAGCTGCGCTTTAAACGCGCTCAGTTCAGGGATTTTCAGCTTGGTACTGTCAACCACCCGCCTGGGGATGGAGCCCCCAAGTTCGGCCCGTTGCTTCTTCAGATACACCATCTCCGGCGCATCATCCGCCGGACGGTAATAGGGAATGGACTCCAGTTCTTTATCCGACAGCGGCACATCAAAGCGGTCACGGAAATGTTTCAGTTCATCCAGGCTGAGTTTTTTCACCGAGTGGGTATCGTTTTCAGATTCCCCGGCATCACCCATACCGTAACCTTTGACGGTTTTCGCCAATATGACGGTGGGCTCTCCCTTGTGATGTACGGCGGCGTGGTAGGCGGCATAGACCTTGAATGGATCATGGCCACCACGGTTCAAGCGGTAAATGTCTTCATCGCTCAGGTGTTCAACCAGTTTCTTCAGTGCGTCGTCCTGGCCAAAGAAATTTTCACGCACGTAGGCGCCGCCTTTGGCTTTGAAGTTCTGGTATTCGCCATCCACCGTTTCGTCCATGCGTTGCTGCATCAGACCGTTTTCATCCCGGGCAAACAGCGGATCCCAGTGGCGGCCCCACACGACCTTGATCACATTCCAGCCCGCACCGCGAAAATAACCTTCCAGTTCCTGAATGATCTTACCGTTGCCGCGCACCGGCCCATCCAGACGCTGCAGGTTGCAGTTGACCACAAAGATCAGGTTGTCGAGTTTTTCCCGCCCGGCCAGTGACAAGGCCCCCAACGACTCCGGTTCATCACACTCGCCATCACCGAGGAAGGCCCAGACCTTGCGATCGCCCATTTCCACCAGACCGCGGGCATCGAGGTATTTCATCGCATGCGCCTGGTAGATTGCCTGCAGCGGCCCCAGTCCCATGGAGACCGTGGGAAACTGCCAGTAGTCTGGCATCAACCAGGGATGCGGATAGGATGACAGGCCCTCGCCATCGACCTCGCGCCGGAAATTATCCAGTTGCGACTCGCTGAGGCGACCTTCCAGGAAGGAGCGCGCATACACGCCTGGCGAGGCATGGCCCTGAAAATAGATCAGATCACCCGCCTGCCCGTCATCCTGACCGCGGAAAAAATAGTTGAAGCCGACATCGTACAACGTAGCTGAAGAGGCGAAGCTGGAAATATGGCCGCCCAGTTCACCGGGGCGCTGGTTGGCCCGCACCACCATGGCCAGAGCGTTCCAGCGGATCAACGAACGAATCCGCCGTTCCATGAACAGTTCACCAGGCATGACCGCTTCTTTGGCTGAAGGGATGGTGTTGCGATAGGCTGTGGTAATGGTGAACGGCAGCTGTGAGCCGGTCTTGGTCATGCGGCTGGCCAGGCGCTCCAGCAGGAAATTGGCGCGCTCTACACCCTCATGTTCGAGGATATATTCCAGCGAGGCCAACCACTCTCGGGTCTCGTCGGGATCAATATCCTGTACTCGTTTTGCTTCAACCATTACTCGTTCCTTCGATCTGTATCTTTCTATTCGCGCCGCTCAAGTCAGTATAGCGTTATCCGCCAGCTCAGCGTGTAATCTACGCAACAACCCTGCCCAATCGAACAGCGGGCCCGGGTCTGTCTTACGCCCGGGTGCAATATCCTGGTGCCCGACAAGGTGTCCCACGCTCAGCCCGGGGTAACGCGCCAGGAGCGCAACCAGCACTGCGACCAGCGCATCATATTGGGCATCGGTGAACGCCTGGCTCACCGAGCCTTCCAGCTCAATGCCAACTGAAAAGTCGTTACACCCTGATCGCCCGCGCCAGGCGGACAAACCGGCATGCCAGGCCTGCTGATCAAACGCCACAAACTGGTCCACGCCACCCAGGCGATCAATGAACAGATGAGGCGCCACCTGCAGGTCGGTCAGGTCATGAAAACTCGGATGCTCGCTGCAATCCAATGCCCCGGTAAACAACCGCTGAGGTGCGCCGGTGCCGAATTCATTTTCCGGTAACGACACGCAATGCAGCACAATCAGTTCCGGCTCCAGTGCCTGAGGCCGCGCGGCACAATGATGGCTGGGCGTCCACGCGGCACCGTCGAGCCGATGCCGGTCATTGACAGAAAATTCTACTGACACAAGACTCCACTGTCTGATGTTCGCTGCGGCGTGCTTGACTGGCTTTGACCAGTTACCGGGCTGAAACTAACCGGCTGAAGCGTTATTGCTGGGCTAAAGCGTGCCTCTGCGCCCTGCCTTGCGTGTACAATTATCCCGCTTTCTCCGTTATATGGCCAATCTTTGCCGCACAATTTCATGTTAGATCAAACAATTCTGGACACCGCCGTTAAAAACAACGTCGCACAAGCCCTGGCCGAAGACGTCGGCGGCGGCGACGTGTCGGCGATGCTCATCGCCAGCACCACCATCAGTATGGCCCGGGTCATCACCCGCGAAGCCGGCATCTTCTGCGGCCAGCCCTGGGTAGGGGAAACCATGCGCCAGGTCGATTCAGCGGTCGCCGTGACCTGGCACGTTACGGATGGCGACCAGGTCACGCCAGAGCAGGCGCTTTTTGAACTCAAGGGCTCTGCCCGCGCGATGCTCACAGCAGAGCGCACCATGCTTAATTTTGCGCAATTGCTGTCAGGTACGGCAACGCGCACCGCCAGGTATGCGAATCTGATCGCACCCTATAAGGCGGTGCTGCTGGATACCCGCAAAACCATTCCCGGCCTGCGCATCGCGCAGAAATACGCAGTCGCCTGCGGCGGCGGGCAGAATCATCGCATCGGTCTGTTTGACGCCTTTCTGTTGAAAGAAAACCACATCAATGCCGCCGGCTCGATTACGGCAGCCATCAACGCCGCCCGCGCTGCACAGCCCACCCTCAAACTGGAAGTCGAAGTAGAAACGCTGGCCCAACTGGACGAAGCCATTGCGGCAGGCGCAGACATCGCCATGATCGACAATTTCAGTCTGGAGGATTCGGTTACAGCCGCCAGGCGAGCGGCCGGCCACCTGCTGCTCGAAGCCTCAGGTGGCATTAACGAGCAATCCATCACAGAAATCGCCGCCACCGGTGTGGATTATATTTCGATTGGAGATCTGACCAAGACGGTCACCCCTCTGGACCTGTCAATGCGTTTCATGGATTGAACAACAATGAGTAGATTCAAGGCTTTTGCCATCCACCTGGGTATCAGCTTCGTGATATTCATTGTGTTGGCCTATCTGGTGGTCTTTGAATGGTACCCCGGCATCCTGTTTGAAACCGACGGTGGCTGGCGCGGCATGCGCATCATCATCGGGGTCGACCTTGTGCTGGGCCCGGCCTTAACGCTGGTGGCCTACAAGGCGGGTAAACCCGGACTCAAATTTGATCTGACCTTCATCGGCCTACTGCAGACCGTGTGCCTGGTGGCCGGTACCTACGTGGTCTGGGATGAACGACCACTGGCGGTAGTTTACGTAGACAGTCGCTTCGAAGTACTCACCCGCGATGATTTCAAAACCTTCGATTTCAAAGTGCCGGACTTTGAGGGGTACCACACCGATGAAGATGGTGTGAAGTGGGTGATGGTAAGACTGCCAGAGGATGTAGAAACCGTAGGTGAACTGCGCCGCAAAATGTTCGGGCTCAGTGCACCGCTCACCACCGTCGCCCAGTTTTACGAGCCGTTCAACCCGACGGATCCGTTGTTCGTCAACCAGGCACGGGATATGAGTCGACCCAAGCGCCGGGAGGACTGGCCTGCGGCGGAAGCAGACTGGCTGGCCCGTCACGGTGGCAGCATGGACGACTACAGCTTCTATACATTTTCCACCCGCTACGTGTATCACTACATCGGCTTTCGCCGTGAGACTGGCGAGAATCTGGGCTTTCTTAAGCTGCAACCGCGCTAGGGGTTAAACAATCGCATCAGCCATACCGATTCACGCTGGGTAGCCTGCGCCTGCTGGCGATGCACTCGGCATGCTGCCAGTGCCTGGCGGTGACTGGCACTGCCTGCGTCAACCAGCGGTCGGATACCACTCCCTAATCGATCCAGTGCCTGCGGAATCCTGCGCGCCAGCAGTTCACACCACTGCATGACACCTGCAGCGATCGCCAGGGCGGCGGCTCGATCGTTACGGCCGAGTTCAAAGTCTATGGCACTCAAGGCAATGTCTGCATTGGCCGGATCCAGTTGCACGGCTCGAGACAGCAGGACCCCCGCCTCTACCACCTGCCCCTGGCGGCGCAGGTACTGGGCAAACTGGTGCAGCAATTCAGGATTGTACGGGTCTGTCTGCACCGCCAGCTCGTAGGCCCGGTGCACATCCTCATGCTGGATACCGGAGCCGGGCTGTGCCGCATGCGCCTCCAACAGCCTAGCACGCGCATATCGAGGAATACCCCGATCCGGATTCAGGCGGATGGCCGTTTCGGCATAGGCCGCTTGTGCCTGGGCATCAGCTTTCAGCACGCCACTGAAAGGCATTCCCTGCTGACCCGAAAACACCGCGTAGGTCATGGCATCCAGACCGAGCAAAGCGGTGACCCACATACCACCGGCCAGTAATCCTCCGCGCAACAGCCAGGCGGCAGACTTACCCCGCTCGATAGCGGTCTGCGCTTCCTCTTCAGGCTCAGCGGCAAAAACGTTGGCCAGCACTACGCCGATAAGAAAAGCCACCGGCAGAATGTAGAAGGTGAAATTGACCAGGGCGTGCATCAGCGCAAAAGACAGCGCAGCGAGATAGCCATGTCGCATAGACCAGATACGCCAGCTGAACAGCGACTTCAGCCACACCGCCGCTACCCACACCAGTACAATGAGCAATGGCAAAGTGAGCAGGACACCACCTTCCATAAACAGTTGCACATAATCGTTGTGTACGAAAAGCCCCGCGGTGTCCTGCTCCAGCACGGACCGCACGCCAGGGTAGAACAGTGAAAAAGTATAAACACCCGTACCGATCCCTGCGCCATGCTGCGTAATCAATTGCCAGGCTGATTCAAGCAGGGCCAGTCGCGCCACCATCGCTCCGTCCGCCTGAGATGCCGTCACCGACTGGATTTCCTGCGCTACATCAGCGAGTTCCGCCGCGGGCGCGCCGCTTAGACTGAAAAACAGCGCGCCTGCACACGCCGCGCCGACAGTGGCACTGACTATCCTGCGTACATTGAGCCCGGCAAAGGCAACCCCCAGCCACCAGTAAACGGCACCGACCAGCAGCACAAACAGCGCGAAGCGCGACTCGGTGGCCAGCAGCGCCAGACCAAAGGCAAAGCTGGCCACACCGACCACGACCAGGTCGACACTACGGCTGGCTTTGGCAAGGAACTGCTGGTGCAACCAGGGCACCCAGACCAGATAAAGCAGCGTAACGAAGTTGTTGGGATCAGCCAGCGGAAAATAGGCGCGCGTCCCGGTAAGCAGAAAGTCCATTGCCGCATAGCCCGTACACAGGGCCACCAGCCAGAACACGATGCGGAACACCAGCTTACTGTCGAGCAACAAGGTCAACAGCGTTAAAAGTGGAATCGAGGCCAGCGCCAGACTGACCGAAAAGCTTGAATCACGGCTTACCGAAAACCACAGATGATGGACAGCCAGCAGCACAAGTGTCACCAACGCGATCACAACCGGCCAGCGATAAGCAGCCAGCACGCTCAAATAGCGTTCCGTTGGCGTCAGCGCAAAGGTCACCAGCAGCGCCAGGCAGCTGTAGAACTGCAGCGCCAGATTGACGCCCGGACCGTAAAAAATCAGGCTGAATAAGAACGAACACCCAAGCAGGAAGCAAAGGATGTATGTGCGAACGGTAGTAGCTGAGATGCGTCTCCCCTCATAGGCTGGTGCCGGAACGCGGAATTAATACCTGCTGATTACGAATCGATCAGCAAAACTTTTTACATCGCGACAACCTATTGTACCTGCGGGATAAGGTCGATCACAGAACTGCAGGACCTACCTACACTACGTCTACACCAGCCCCAATTGCATTATTAAAACCCCTGATCGCTGTGCGTAACACGCGGTCAGTTAAACTACGTTCTTTAAAGCTGAAGTCAGTGCCCAGGGTCTGTACCTGAAGCACACTGGCCCATGCCACGCGAAGGTGATGAACGATAAACCTGACCCAATCTTGCGAAAACTGCGCACAGCGAAATTGCTGCACTCCGCGTTTATGCAGTAAGTGGGCAGCGGTACATGTAACACGGAAGCGAAAGGGCATCCGATGGTGGAATGGTCTCTATCCAGTTTGGCCAATAGAAAGATTTTTACCCACTAGACTGTCAAATTGGCAGGCGACAAGGTGTTTTGCTGAGCAGCTACTGGGCTTCTGCTGCCCGCACAATAGGCAAGTTCGGTCAGAAGCCTCCAACAGAAGGCTCTTTCCCGCACGCTCGATGTCGCGGATTGGCTAGTCGGAATTTGATTCCAGGTTTTTAGATGCCTGTTTCGCAAGTTGCGCCATGCATCCGATCAATTTCGCAATCTCTACGCCAAATTCCTGGTTGTCGCCAACCGTAAGCTCGACCACAACATCAGTGCTACCATCTTTGCGACTGTAAGCGAACCCTAGTTCGTCTTCAAATATAGCCTCAGCGGCGGTAGGAAAATCAAATTCAACCATGCATATATATTCCGAGTCTTCGCACTCGAATGTACTAGCTTTGCTTTCCTTAAAAGGTCGGCCTTTTTTAGTCATGTAGACATTCCTAATGTCGAATACGCTCGCCGTCATATCCGGCGGAGATCGATCAGCAACGCGGGTGAGCCTTATGTCTTCACCCTTGAGCTTAAGGAGCGCAGCTACACCGGCCACTCGGTGTTCGCTGAAAGACACTGAGCCTGAGGTCTTCACGGTCGCTCCCATGGAGTAAATGTCCTCATAGTCCATGTGCGCAAATTCGACGCCACAGGCAGATATTTCGCCATCACTTCTTCGTTCGTAGACAGATAGCACCGCTAAGCCTTCCAAGTCCTCGCCGAGGAGCTTACGGTAGTCGCGTGGGTCTAAAACTCCGTTTTCATCCCATCTCAGTTCTCTTGCAGATTGCTCGGATTCTCTAGCCTCAGGATTGTGCTCAATCCACATACGTTCCAGCACTTCTACCAGCACCAATCTTTCGGTAACACACGGATGAAGAAAGTCGATGCGGAGATCCTCTACTGCCAAGCCTTTTTCGTGGTACATGTTTGCAACTAGAGCAGAATTGAGGAACATCTGATTCCATGCTTCGTCTCGATCACTACCTGCGAGTTCAACCTCCAACTCTCTACGATAGCGATCCCATTCAGTACCACTAGAAAGATCTTCATGTACTGCAACCATGAATTCAGCGAAGGTAGTACAGATCTGCTTCTGATCTTCAATCGACAAGGTCGTCTGCTCACCCCAAACACATAAGGGCACAGATAACACTAGGGCAAGCATCCAGCGCATATCAAAAAGATCCTAACGCATTCATTCGATTCTCTACATAGGTCCAGTTGGGGTCAAATTTGCAACGTACACCCCAATCTAAGTGGACTCAGCTAAATGTCGCCTCCTTAGGTCTATTCGCGGCATTGCTTATCAGACCGGTGAATCGCCGAAGCCTGCCGACCGTATCGGCTGTTGGCGTTGCTCGACCCAACGTTCGTAGGACTGCGCAATTGCGATTGCTTCAGCAGCGCTTACCTTGAAACGGCAGGTGGTTCCATCGTTGAGTTCATAGCAGACTTCGCCCTTTGGCCCAGTCCCATCCGACTCGCTGGTAAACACTGGCTTACCCTTAATGCCTGCAAAGGTAATTTCGTGGGAATCTCCCGCAAGGTCTTTGAAATTATGGCCACTGTGGCGCACGGTAGCTGGCACTAGATTTCTCCCAGATTAAGTTTCGGTTCACGACCGCATCATAACTACTCCAAACTGTCTTTGCGGAGACGCTAATCACAGAGCGTGATCCAAGCGGACGGTAAGCGACGCTCAAAGTATCGGATTAATATCGGGTCTTGCGACAATTTTCATGGCATGTTTTATCGGCTTGTATTGGGTTTTTTGGTGTCTCGACTAACTTCGACATGCGGCATTTTGGCAGCATGTACTATTTGGGTAGATCGACGACCTTGTATCGTGCGTTCACACAAACTACCCACTTAAGGCTCGCCGCCTTGCAGTGTCGGCTAGCGCCGCAAACTCATTCCCGCCAATCTCCATCACCGCACCACAACTGCAGTGTAGTTCCGCCACCTTACGCAGATCGTCTGCGGCGTGCTGATGAACATACACGCACCGTGGACAAGCGTTTTTGAATATCAGGTTGCGTTGATCGTCAATCATGATTCTATATTCCACACACGCTAGGCACGTTAGCGAGACTGGACTTCCGGCGGGAGCGGGTCGTCGTTCTTGAATGAGATGTCATCGAAATAAAGGCGTTGGAAATTCTTCAGCAACGCAATCGTAATTTGATCTTCAGTTCTGGCGTAAGTACGGACACTCATACCAGCTTCCGCCATCAGAAACGCCAAAGCTTTCAGTTCTTTTTCTACGTCATCAGCGTGCTCTGAAAGGTTCGGCGGTATTAAGCCCAATAGGTTCACAGTGTACTGTTCGCCCTGCGTCAATTCTCTGTTGGGGCTGATTTCTACATATATTCCCGAAGTAAAAGGACTAGCGTTTTTTGCGTACTTCTTGCGCTTTCTACTGTTTGGATCACTTCTAGCCAAAGCATCATTAAAAGTCGTCGGTAGCGCAGGCCGGTCATATCGACCTGCTAACCATTTCGAAAACGAATTCACTGATGCTGATGACACAACTGTTTTGTCATCTGGGCGTTTACCAAAGAAACGAGGCTTCGGTATTTGTAGCTTGTCAGTAGCCTGAATTTCTAAGTAGGTTTTTTCCTGAACGTTTTCTTCCGAGAATCGAGTAGCTGACAGGTGCAATTTGCGGGGATTCTTGTTGTAGGTGTTGTTGCCATCCAGCTTCGAGATTCGAGTAGCTATCATCACTTCGACAACCGGTTCGGTCTCGCCTGACTGCGCAACATCGCAAGATTGGGACGCAACAATTAGTTCAGCATCATCTGGAATGGGTTCCAGCACATCTTTCAACATGGCCGGTACATCGTGTCGGCGAACTAGAACACCCTGCCGCCAACCATTTATTTCCAGGTCTGAGTCTGTTGCAGGCACAAATTCATCCGGTCAAGCAAACGGGTCTGCCAAGGACTCGGATCCTTGCAATTGCAACCGCGATCCCGCGAGTAAAATCAGTTCACGGTCAAACTGGTCTTGGCTCAACAAATCCAAGACCGATCGTTCTTCGATAACTTTGAAAGCAAGCAGCGAATTGTTCTTCGAAAAACCCGCCTCTGCCCAGTCGTTAGCAACTACCACAAGATCAAAAATTCGACCTAGGTTCGTTTTGTTCGGCTTTGATGATCCATCAATCCAGTTGTAGATCGTCTTTCTCGTTGTCTTTAAAACACCTGCAAGCTGGTGTTTCGTTAAACCAAACGCTTGCTCGATTGCGCTCAACGCGGACACAAGTGGTGACGGTGTAGGCACAGGAAGATAGATAATCGAAGCGGTCCCGATAGATCCGAAGTCGCGGGCCACACCACCCGAACCCCCAAAAACTATATACCGATTGAACATTTCCGCCGGTACCGGGTGTTCGTATCCTGATCGAATCTCGGCTTGCCCTGAATGCGGTGTCTCCACTGGTAGATCAATCGCTAAGACCATTTTTTATCCTTGGCTTCATCTGTAGTCATGCTCCAAAACGCATCCCTGGAGGTCCTGTGTAAATCAGCTAGCAGGTGCAAAATCTCCGCGCTGTCGAAAGTTACGGGCGGTCCTAGCGGGTCCCACATATGATCAAAATCTAGCAGAATTCGAAGACTAGGTGCACGCTCTGGCAACGGAATACCAGGGAGGCCTTGCAGGTCAGGCATACATACCAACGGGTGCACACCATAGAAAGACCGGATCAACATTCTCCCTGAACTGGTCGAGATACCTACTTCGTCGCGTTGGTATTCCGGTTCGCCTAGCGTCTTTGCCACCTCGGGATAGTCAAAGTATTCATCAACGTAATCCTTCACCTTTTCATCATCACCGATGCGAATGCAATCCCCATATCGTAAGCCGATGCGGAGTAGCAGATTTGGATCAACAATGCGCTTCAAGTGATCGATAGCTGTACCACAGCTTTGAGAGAACCCCTCAAACCGTGGATAGTCCTGCGTGAAGCAAATCATACGATCCTGATCGACGATAATCGCGCTTCGGCGATCACCTGCCAGAAATGACCACCTGCTTTTAATCTCTACGTTGGTTCCGCGATTATCAGCTAGCACGGACTGCTGTTGCTGCGTCTCTGGCAGCGGGTAGGTCTTTCGGAAGGCTTCTTGAAGTTCGGGAATAAACTCACCAATTTTTAGGACCGGTGAAAAACGAAATTCCGCCAAGGCAAATACTAATGGCTGATTATTCAGCTTGCGGTACTTATCCATGACGTTTCTCCCTGCACTCCTGCAAATTATACATCAAATTACACACTGTGTATGATTGTATTGGATTGCAAACACCCAAAATCGTTCATGGTCCACGTATTCGCGATAAAGTTGCGTAGGCCAATGGAGTGTATGGTTTTGCTAAACGTCAAGTGGCAACGTACCACCAGAATCTATCATCGTTACATATCTCGTAACATACATGAGAGGGTGGTCGCGAGGTAGAATCAATATTTTTAATATAAACAAAGAGTTAGCTGGTGCCGGAACGCGGAATCGAACCGCGGACCTACTGATTACGAATCAGTCGCTCTACCAACTGAGCTATCCCGGCATGCAGCGGGCGTAAGAATACTGCTTCATACCGGAAAGACAATAGGACAAGGAGGCTTAAGCCACCCTGTCGCTACCGCAGAATACTAAGGACAGGCCACCTTGTCCGGCATGCGGATGCAAACACTCCAACCGTCCGGGTGGGTGCCGGTTATGTCATAGAACTCATCCGGGTCTGCACTGGTGGCGATGGCATAAGTGATGCCGTCTTCGGTGCGAGGATCCCAGCCAATCGCAGCCTCAATGGCAGCAATATCCGCCAGATTGTGGGCATAGGCGCCGGTGCGGAGGAAAAAGTCTTCCTGGAAGATCTCGATGGTCATGATATTGCCGCGCAATACACCTTCTTCAGAGGTCGCGACATAGTTCTGATAGGCCGGTACAGCGATGGACACCAGAATGCCCATGATGACGATCGTGATCATCAACTCTATCAATGTGAAACCTGACTGCGCTTTCATTGTTTCCTCCTGAGCGGAAAACTTAAGGCTACTAAAAACAAACGAAAAAAGGGCAGCCAAAGCTGCCCTTTGAGACTCATATGTCTCTCAAAATCCTCTACCAGTTAACGGTATCAGAAATCTGCGCGCCGAAGTCGCCATAAGCTGGACGTGTCACTACAACGGTGAACTCCGTACCTGTACCGTGGGTAGCGATGGTGTTGTTCACACCGATACCAACCGTACCGTCGTCGTCAACTGCAGCGGCAGCATAAGCAGCAGCACCTTCAGGAGAACCTGAAGCCACTTTGTCTACGCCAATTTCAGGCTCAAACACGTTGGCTTCCCAGGCGGCATAGTCAGCCAGACGTGCACTACCCAGAGCGCGAGTCGTTGAACCCATCTGAATCGAGGTGCGAACGCGTTGCATCTCGTTGCTGACGAGGTCAATCGCAGCTTCATAGTGGGTGTTAACTTTGGCTGTGTTAGCAGTCTGGATATAGGCTTGATAAGCCGGGAGAGCTACTGCGGCAAGAATACCGATGATAGCGATCACGATCATCAATTCGATCAGGGTAAAACCCTTTTGCATTGCGTTTTTCATGTTGAAACAATACTCCGTTACTCAATTTCAGTTACAACTTGGCAGCGCAAGCATTGCTTTTGCCGCATCGTCGGTTTACTCCTAGCAAGTGTTGTGCCAAGTCGTGCTTAAACTTCCCAGTTGCTGCCTCGGCCTGCATTAACCCTTACCATTTCAACAGCTTAGCATTGAGCCAGACTTTTCGTATGCGCACCATCACATTTTTTCACTTACCGTGGTGAGCGATTGCGGATGACAACACAGGGTCAATAGCTGACCTAAACCGTCACCTGTGTCGAAATTTGAACTGGCGCAAATTGACGCACCTGGCATCTAAGCTGCCTACACTGTCAATATTATTAACATAGCCCGAACTCCAACTGACAGCGCCCGGCGGCACGGGCTGACTTGTAAAAATGTGACCCGCGTATCGACAGCTTAGAGACACCGGCATACACTTCTATCGTTATAGACCGGTATCGTACGCAAGCGCCCCTGTCAGTACAGGTGCGCCTGGAACATACATGATCCGGTTAATAGTATTGGTAAATTCGCTTAATAATATTGAATCGGTTGAAAAGGACTCTCTCGCTGTATGGCAACCGAACCTATATCTCTGAGTGGTCTCGCACGACGTCTGGTTGATGACGGCGTGATCGAGGCCGACATCGCCGTCAAAGCCACGGAAGAAGCACGCAAGTCTGCTACGCCGCTGGTCACCTACCTGGTCCAGAACGGGCTGGTTGAGGCGAGAATCATTGCCACCAGCGCAGCTGAAGAATTCGGCGTACCGATCCTCGACCTGGCCACCTTTGATCTGGAAACCATTCCCAAAGACCTGGTTAAAGAGCAACTGATCCGTCAACACAACGCGTTACCCCTGGTACGGCGCGGTGTACGCCTGTTTGTGGCGGTCTCGGATCCCACCAACCTGCAGGCATTGGATGAAATCAAATTCCACACTGGCGTCAATACCGAGCCGGTGCTGGTCGAAGAAGACAAACTCACCAACATCATCGATCAGTTCCTCAATGCGCAGGAAGATGATGGTCTGGGCGACCTGGACGGCGACGATCTCGAAGACCTGGATATGGAGGCGTTCGACGACGCCGAGTCCACCGACGATGACGATGCAAATGCCGCCACCGACGACACACCTATCGTACGCTTCGTTAATAAGATGCTGCTGGATGCGATCAAGACCGGCGCATCAGACATCCACTTTGAACCCTACGAGAAAACCTATCGAGTGCGTTTTCGTACCGATGGCGTGCTGAATGTGGTCAGCACACCACCGACCAATCTGGGGCCGCGTCTGGCTGCTCGCCTGAAGGTGATGTCTGAGATGGATATTTCTGAACGTCGCGTCCCGCAGGACGGTCGTATCAAGATGAAGCTGTCCAAAACCAAGGCCATCGACTTCCGCGTGAATACGCTCCCGACCCTGTGGGGCGAAAAGGTCGTACTGCGTATTCTCGACCCCTCCTCAGCCAAAATGGGTATTGAGGCGCTGGGATTTGAAGAAATTCAGCAGAAACTGTTCCTGGAGTGTCTGCATCGGCCCCAGGGCATGATCCTGGTGACTGGACCCACGGGTAGCGGTAAAACCGTGACCCTGTATACCGGTCTCAACATTCTGAATACCCAGGAAGCCAACATCGCCACCGCCGAAGACCCGGTGGAAATCAACCTGGAAGGCATCAACCAGGTCAATGTGAATCACCGCGTGGGACTGGATTTCGCCTCCGCGCTGCGTTCTTTCCTGCGTCAGGACCCGGACATCGTCATGGTCGGTGAGATTCGTGACTTAGAAACTGCCGAGATCTCTATCAAAGCAGCCCAGACCGGCCACATGGTGCTGTCCACGCTGCATACCAATTCAGCGCCGGAAACCCTGACCCGTCTGCGTAACATGGGTGTGCCGGCTTTCAACCTGGCCACCTCTGTCAATCTGATCATCGCCCAGCGCCTTGCGCGGCGCCTCTGCCCCGAGTGCAAGAGTGACATTGACGTGCCCCAGGAAGCCTTGTTCGAAGAAGGCTTTACCGAAGAAGATTTGAAAAGTGGCTTTACGGTATATGAAGCCAATCCTGACGGTTGTGACAAATGTAACGGTGGCTACAAAGGTCGCGTCGGAATATATGAAGTAGTTAAAGTTACGCCCGAGCTGTCTCGTATTATTATGGAAGACGGAAACAGCATTCAGTTGGCAGAACAAGCCGCAAAACACGGGTTTAATGACCTCCGGCGATCCGGCCTGGTAAAAGTTATGGCCGGCCTGACCAGTCTGGCAGAAGCAAACCGGGTTACCACCGGGCACTAACGCCCGGAATCACGAACTAACGGAACTAACATGGCCGAAAGCGCAACATTTGTCTGGGAAGGCACTGATAAACAGGGTCGCAAAAGCAAGGGAGAGATTTCTTCTTCTACGCCGGCGATCGCCAAAGCTGAGTTACGCCGACAAGGGATTGTTGCAACCAAAGTAAAGAAAAAGGGAGCCGCTCTGTCCCTGGGCGGTGGCGGTAAGGTTAATCCTGCCGACGTCGCGCTGTTTACCCGACAGATGGCCACCATGATGCGGGCCGGTGTGCCGCTGGTACAGGCCTTTGATATCGTGGCCGACGGTGTTGATAAGAAAAAGCTCGGTGAACTCATCCGTGAAGTTCGCCAGGACGTTTCCAGCGGTAACTCTTTCGCCTCTGCAATCCGCAAGCATCCGCGTGAATTCGACGATCTGTTCTGTAATCTGGTGGACGCCGGTGAGCAGTCAGGTGCGTTGGAAAGCATGTTAGACCGCATCGCAACTTACAAAGAAAAGACCGAGTCTCTGAAAGCCAAGGTGCGCAAGGCCATGACCTACCCCATCGCGGTACTGGTGGTGGCGATCGTCGTATCAGGCATTCTGCTGGTTAAAGTGGTACCTCAGTTCGAGCAGGTGTTCGCCGGCTTCGGTGCGGAACTGCCCGCGTTTACGCAGATGGTGGTCAACTTCTCTGAATTCGCCCAGGCCTACTGGTTGATGATCATATTCGGTATGGTCGCCACGGGTTTTATCTTTGCCGAGATTCATAAACGCTCGCTTAGATTCCGCGAAGCACTGGACCGACTGGTACTGAAGCTGCCTGTGGCCGGTGACATCATCGAAAAATCCTCGGTGGCTCGCTATGCGCGCACCCTGTCCACGACCTTTGCCGCCGGGGTGCCATTGGTGGACGCGCTGAATTCAGTGGCGGGTTCAACCGGTAACTCAGTTTACGTCAAGGCTGTGCATCGCGTGCGAGACGACGTCTCCACCGGTCAGCAGTTGAACTTTTCCATGCGTAACACCGGCGTGTTTCCAAACATGGTGATACAGATGGTGGCTATCGGTGAAGAGGCCGGTGCGCTGGACGATATGCTCGATAAGTCAGCTTCTTATTACGAAGAGCAGGTCGACAATGCGGTAGATAACCTGACCGCCCTGATGGAACCCATCATCATGTCCGTACTGGGCGTACTGGTCGGTGGTCTGATCATCGCCATGTACCTGCCAATCTTCAGCCTGGGTGCCGTAGTCGGCGGATAGATGTCCGAACTACTCGCCTATGGCTGGCAAGGCCTCGTCTTAGCAGCCTGGGTTGGCCTGGCCGTGGGCAGCTTCCTCAATGTGGTGATTTACCGCTATCCAGTCATGCTCGAACGTGACTGGCGGCGTCAGGCCCGTGAAATCCTGGAACTGAGCGCCGAGCCCGAAACAGAAAAGTTCAACCTGTCCGTGCCGCGTTCGCGCTGCCCACACTGCGACCACCAGATCCGCTGGTTTGAAAATATTCCGGTACTCTCCTGGCTCGTGCTGCGTGCCCGTTGCACCGGCTGCAAGCAACCCATCTCGGCCCGCTACCCGGCCATAGAATTGCTCACCGGGCTGCTGACGCTGGCCGTACTGGCGACCTTCGGCTTTACCTGGCTGGGGCTGGCGGCGGCTCTGTTCACCTGGCTCATCGTCGCGCTGACCTTTATCGATTACGACACCAAACTGTTACCGGATCAGCTCACGCTGCCGCTTTTGTGGCTGGGACTGATCGTCAACTTCAACCACGGTATCGTGCCACTGACGGATGCCCTGCTGGGCGCGGTGTGTGGCTACCTGTTTCTGTGGAGTACGTTCTGGGCCTTCAAGCTGGTTACCGGCAAAGAAGGTATGGGCTACGGCGACTTTAAACTGTTTGCCGCGCTGGGCGCCTGGCTCGGCTGGCAGGCCTTGCCATCGATCATTCTGCTGTCTGCCTGTGGCGGGCTCATCTACGCCCTCGCGCTGATCCTGCTGCGCAAACAGAGCCGCCAGGACACCATCCCGTTCGGTCCTTTTCTGGCCGCCGCAGGTTGGGTCACCCTGGTATTCCGTGATAATGTGCTGGCCATTTTTTTACTCGCTTAAGTTTCCATGGCCGAAATCATCATTGGTCTTACCGGCGGCATCGGTTCCGGTAAATCTGCTGCCGCTGACCGTTTTGCGCAGCATGGCATCCAGGTCATCGATGCCGATCTCGCCAGCCGCGCGGTAGTTGAACCCGGCCAGCCCGCACTGGATGCCATCGCTGAGCATTTTGGCAGTGCAGTTATCCAGTCCGACGGGCAACTTGATCGCACAGCTCTGCGGCATATTGTCTTTGCCGATGCCAGTGAACGCAGCTGGTTGCAGCAACTCTTACACCCGCACATCGATCGCTACCTCACCGACGGGCTGAAAAATGCCACCTCGGCATACGCTGTGCTCGCCCACCCGCTGTTGTTTGAAACCCGGCGCCATCAGCAATGCGCTCGCAGTCTGCTGATCGATGTGCCTGAGGCGATTCAGCTTGAACGCACCATGAGCCGCGATAACAATACCCGTGAACAGGTGCAGAACATCATGCAGGCTCAATCCAGCCGCGAGTTCCGGCTCGCCCGGGCTGACGACGTCATCGTCAACGACGCCTCCTTCGAGCAACTGCACCACGAGGTCGACCTACTTCATCAGCAATATTTAGAGCTATGTCAGAATTGAGCAATACCCCGCGCATCATTCCCTGCCCCACCTGCCAGACCGCAGTTAAGTGGACCGCAAAAAATCCTCATCGGCCGTTCTGTTCCGAGCGCTGCAAACTCATCGATCTGGGTGAGTGGGCCAGTGAGTCGCACGTGATTCCCGGAGACCCGGATCATGAAGGCATCAACAGTGAAGACCTGAACTGACCGGAGGGGCTGCCAGCAGGGGGTAATCGCTAAGTACGGTACTCAGCGTTGATTTTGATGTAGTCGTAGGACAGATCCGTGGTCCACACCGTCTCACTGGCGTTGCCTGCGCCAAGATCAATACGCACGGTAAATTCATCCTGGGCCAACACCCGACTACCCGCGGCATCGGTATAACTGGCACACATCAGTCCATTGGCGGCCACCTGCACGTCGTCCAGCCACAATGCCACCCGGCTGGCATCCAGAGTTGCTAGCGGCGCACAACCGATGGCCATGCAGAAGCGACCCCAGTTGGCGTCACCGGCGAACAGCGCCGTTTTGACCAGCGGTGATTCGGCCACTGTATAGGCGACGGCCAGACAATCAGCCGCTGAGGCGCCGCCTGTCACCTGCACGGTCACAAATTTAGTTGCGCCTTCGCCGTCACGTACCAGCGCGTGGGCAAGCTTCATGGCCAGCGCCGAGACCTCTTCCAGCAGCGCGGCATACAGCGGGTGCGTCCGGTCGGTAATCTGCTCGTTAGCGGCCTGACCACTGCAAGCCAGCATAAACGAATCGTTAGTAGAGGTATCGCCGTCTACCGTAATCCGATTGAAACTTTTCTCGACCGCATCACTGACCAGCAACTTCGCCACCCCGGGGGCAACATCCGCATCACAAGCCATGTAGGCAAGCATGGTGGCCATATTGGGCTTGATCATGCCCGCGCCTTTGGCGATGCCGGTCAGGGTGATGGTCTGTCCACCCAGCTCAAACTGGTGTGAATAGCCCTTGGGCACGGTATCCGTGGTCATGATGGCACGTGCTGCATTCAGCCAGCCATCCGCACGCAGATCCTCATAACAGCTGGTCAGCGCACGGGTCATGCGCTCCACCGGCAAGCGTACACCAATCACCCCGGTGGAGAAGGGCTGTACCTGCTCTGCGCCCAGTTGCAGCAGGCGGGCGGTGTGTGCGCACACAAGGGCCGCATCCTCTTCACCCTGTTCCCCCGTGGCGGCGTTGGCGTTGCCGCTGTTCACCACCCAGGCTCGGTTATGCTGCTGTCTGGATCTGGCGAGGATTACCGGCGCTGCTGCAAAGTGCGACTGGGTGTATACGCCACCGGTATCGCTGCCTGGACAGAATTCAAATACCGCCAGATCAAGGCGGCCGGGGTATTTGATCTCCGCCTGCGCGCAACCGATGCGTACCCCAGGGACCGGCAACAGCTCACCTGCCGGTGCGAGATTAACGGCCACGGTTCAGGCTACTTTGCCGTGGCACTGTTTGTACTTTTTACCTGAGCCACAGGGACACGGCTCATTGCGACCCACCTTGGGCTGGTCGCGCACAAATGTTTCAGGCTTCTGCTCTTGTGGTGGCGGCTGTTGCGGTTCGTTGGACATTGCCGAAGAATCAGCATGCTGATACTTCATGCGCTCCTGTTCTGCCGCCCGTTTACGCCTTTCCTGGGCTTCGATTTCTTCCGGGTTTTCGATCTGCATACGGCTCAACATGCGTACCACATCAAACTTGATGTTGTACAACAGATCCTGGAAGAGCTCGAATGACTCCCGTTTGTATTCCTGTTTGGGTTGCTTCTGGGCATAGGCTCGCAGGTGAATGCCCTGACGCAGATGGTCCATGGTGGCCAGATGCTCTTTCCAGCGCTGGTCGAGAATCTGCAGCATGATCTGCTTCTCCACCGTGCGCATATCGATACCGGCATTACTCCAGGCCGCTTCTTTGTTTTTGTACTCTTCTTCGATCTGATTGAGAATGCGGTCGACGAGCTTTTCTTCATCCAGCTCATCGTCTTCCGCCAGCCACTGCCCCACGGGCTGCTCACTGCCGAACTCAGTCAACAATGCCTGCTGCAGACCCTCCAGGTCCCATTGTTCCTCCAGACTCTGGGGTGGGACATATTGCTGGAACACCTGCACCACCACCTCTTCGCGCAAACCCGCGACGGTTTCTGAAATATCATCTGACGCCATCAGATCGCGACGCTGCTGATAGATCACCTGACGCTGGTCGTTGGAAACGTCGTCATATTCCAACAGGTTTTTGCGGATGTCGAAGTTATGGCCTTCAACCTTGCGCTGAGCATTTTCAATGGCACGGTTCACGATGCGCGCCTGGATCGCTTCACCCTTCTCCATGCCCAACGAACTCATCATGCCGCGCACCCGGTCTGAGGCAAAAATACGCATCAGATTGTCTTCCATCGACAGATAGAAGCGGCTGGAGCCAGGATCACCCTGGCGCCCGGAGCGGCCACGCAGCTGATTGTCGATGCGGCGGGATTCATGACGTTCAGTCCCGATGATGTGCAGACCACCGGCATCCAGTACCTGCTGATGTCGCACTTTCCACTCTGCACGCATCTTATCTTTTTCCGCCTCACTGAGCTCGTCACCGCGCGCTTCAATTTCGGCTTCGACATTGCCACCCAGCACGATGTCGGTACCACGGCCAGCCATGTTGGTGGCAATGGTGACCACGCCCGGGGCGCCGGCCTGGGCAATGATCTCCGCTTCCCGCTCGTGCTGTTTAGCATTCAGCACGCTGTGTTTGATTTTACGTCGGTCCAGTTCAGCAGACAGGATCTCAGAAGATTCGATGGATGCGGTACCCACCAGTACCGGCTGACCTCTGGCGATGCGCTCAGAAATGTCCTCGACGATGGCGTCGTACTTGTCTGCCAGAGTCAGGTAAATGAGGTCATTAGCGTCATCGCGAACCATCGGCATATGGGTCGGGATGATCACCACGTCCAGACCATAGATCTGTCGAAGCTCAAAGGCTTCGGTATCCGCCGTACCAGTCATGCCTGACAACTTGTCATACAGGCGGAAGTAGTTCTGGAAGGTGGTTGAGGCCAGCGTCTGGCTCTCGTTCTGGATGGGCACCCCTTCCTTGGCTTCTACGGCCTGGTGGATACCCTCGGACCAGCGACGGCCCGGCATGGCGCGTCCGGTATGTTCGTCGACAATCACCACCTCACCGTTGGCCACCATGTAGTCCACATCACGCTTGAATAAGGCATGCGCCTTCAACGCCGCGTGCACGTGGTGCAGCATGTTAAGATTGCCCGCAGAGTACAGGCTGTCGTCTTCCTGCAGCAGCCCCAGCGCCACCAGTTCGCTTTCGATCTTCTGATGGCCGAGCTCGGTCAGTTCCACCTGGCGGTTTTTTTCGTCCACCATGAAATCACCGGTGGGTTCCGGGTCCTCTTCGCCGAACTGACGGACCTTGTCCTGGAATTCCTGCTGTGTGAGCTTGGGCACCAGGCGATTCATGGTCTTGTAGAGTTCAGTCGATTCTTCTGCGGTACCGGAAATGATCAGCGGCGTGCGGGCTTCATCGATGAGAATCGAGTCCACCTCGTCCACGATGGCATAGTGCATACCACGCTGAAAACGATCTTCCAGCGTGAACGCCATATTGTCCCGCAGGTAGTCAAAACCGAATTCGTTGTTGGTGCCGTAAGTAATGTCAGCCTGATAGGCAGCGCGCTTGGACTCCGGATCCTGGTTGGATTGCACCACGCCCACTGTTAATCCCAGCGCTTCATAAATCGGACCCATCCAGGTGGCGTCGCGATGGGCGAGATAGTCATTCACTGTGACCACATGCACGCCTTGGCCGGTCAGGGCATTCAGATAGGCGGGCAAAGTAGCGACCAGCGTCTTACCTTCACCGGTACGCATCTCAGCCACGCGCCCCTCGTGCAGCGCGATACCACCGATCATCTGCACATCAAAGTGGCGCATATCCTTGGTTCTTTTGGCCGCCTCGCGCACGGCTGCGAAAGCCGGTGGCAGAATGTCGTCGAGGGTTTCACCAGCAGCCAGGCGTTCTTTCAGCTGCTCTGTATGTGCCACCAGATCTGTGTATTGGTCGAACTCTTCTTCCAGCGCATTCACCCGATCGACGATTTTCTGCATGCGTCGGAGTTCGCGGTTGTTCTTGGAGCCGAAGATTCGAGTCAGGAAATTTGCCATCTATCTCTTATGTGCCGAAGCGTGGCGGCATTGTACAGACAGAAAGGAGTTTAGAGAACGGAGCCGATCAGGAACGTACGTAACCTGCTGGATCTACCGGACGTCCATTTTTCAGCACTTCGAAGTGCACATGAGGACCCGTGGATCGGCCTGAGCTGCCCATGCGTCCGATGGTGTCGCCTTTCTTGACCACTTCACCGGTTTCGACCAGCAGTTCCTTATGGTGCGCATAGCGGGTGATCATGCCACCAGCATGACTGATTTCGACCACTTTACCGTAGCCGGATCGCTTGCCGGCAAAGGTAATTACCCCACTGGCTACCGCAATGACATCCGAGCCATCATGACCGGCGAAGTCGACACCCGAGTGCCAGGCAGACTGCCCGGTCAGAGGGTCAACCCGTTTACCGAAGGGAGAGGACATCCAGCCCCATTTCACCGGTCGGCCACGAACCTGAGAGGTACTGTGGATATCTTCGCTCAACAGCACCGAGTCGAGGATGCTCAACTCCAGGTCGCGACGGCGCAGCCTGGCAGACAGGTCACCCAGTTCGCCCTGTAGTTCAGCCCAGTCCATCTGAGTGCTCTGACCGACCACCGGTCCGCCCTGGGCAGGTGGGTTGACGAAGTCGAACTCGGCTTCCGGCAGTTCTGCACTGGAGGCCATATGGGCGCCGATGGCTTCCATGCGTAACAGTCGTGCGCGCATTTCAGCCAGCTGGCGACCAACGGCGGCACTTTGCGCCTGACTCTTGCGTTCGATGGCCGCTACAAATTGATTCTGTTCAGCGAGCTTTGCTCGCCATTTGGCAACCACTGCGGCGTCTACGCCATCACTGGGTAACTGCTGCAGCGCGATGGCTCCCAGCGTCAAGGTGAGTAATGCGGCACTTGCCAGTACGGCCAGTACACGCTTTCTGGGAACGGTGATGGCGCGGTTAGATCCGCCCTCTGTGACCAGAATAATTTTCACAGACTGTCCGAGTTCATGTTCTTTTTATTCATGCTCTTGTTCGTTGTCATGCCCACAATCGCGCTGGCAATGAGAGTTATCCCACGACTGATCAAGTTGTAAGCTGGAGTTCTTGCGGACAACCTGTCGCTTGGGCTACCGTTGCCTCCCCATAATGGCAACGCGTTGCCGTCTGGTACCCCTACCAGGCGCGACGCTCGAAAGAACCTGTTCAAATGTCCACACGTAAGATAGAGGATCTGCTCGGCGAAGGCCACAACCGTTTTTCTCCGTTACAACGTTTGCTCGGCAAAGCGAACAATCAAAAACAATGGACCGCGGAAATCAGAGCCCTTATCGATCACCCTATCCGCCATGAAGTGGAAGTAACGGACATCCGCGGGAATATTGCTTACATCCTCTGCAGCAATGCGGCTACCGCGACGCGTTTGCGGTTTCTGCTCCCTGAGATGCGCCCGGCACTGGCCAATCTTCAAAGCTTCAGTCGGGTGAATGACTTTAAAATCCGTGTATCCGGCACGTGACAATTATGCGGGCAAACCCGCTGGTAAACTGCGAACCGGCCCCCAATTAGCGACTCAGACAGAGTTGTACCTGTCTGCGTCAGGCGCTGGCCAACAACGCTGAGTGATAGCCCACGGGGCTGTCAATCAACTGGTCGGTATCTATGATTTCGTAGGCGGTACTATCAGCAAGTAGTTTGCGCAGCAACGCATTGTTGGGACCGTGTCCCGATTTGAACCCGGTGAACTTTCCGATCAGCCCATGACCGAGCAGATACAGGTCACCAATGGCATCCAGTATCTTGTGTTTGACGAACTCATCTTCCAGACGCAGACCCTCTTCGTTGAGGATCTTGAAATCATCCACCACGACGGCATTATCCAGGCTTCCACCCTTGGCCAGATTCATGGCACGCAGCTTCTCGTAGTCCGCAAGAAAGCCGAACGTGCGGGCGCGACTCACCTCTTTGACATAGGCGGTGGTGGAAAAATCGACACACACGGTGTGTTCATGCTTCTTGAACACCGGGTGGTCGTATTCCAGGGTGTAATTCAACTGAAAGCCATCAAAGGGCTCCAATTGGGCAAACATGCTGCCCTGCTCGACGCGCACCGGCTTCAGGATGCGCACAAACTTCTTGGCCGCGTCCTGTTCCCGAATACCGGCGGATTGCAGCAGAAAGACGAATGGCGCTGCGCTGCCATCCATAATGGGCAGTTCCGGTGCGCTGACCTCCACATAGGCGTTGTCTACGCCCAGCCCGGCAAAGGCTGACATCAGATGTTCGATGGTGGAAAGCTCATGGTTACCACAATTGAGCGTGGTGGCCATGGTGGTGGCACCCACATTCTCTGCCCTGGCCGGCATCTCCAGGGGAGATTTCAGATCGGTACGGATAAATACAATGCCCGTATCAACGGGTGCAGGTTTGAGCGTAACGTATACTTTTTCGCCGGTGTGCAGACCCACACCTGTAGCTCGAATCGTGTTATTCAGCGTACGCTGTCTAAGCCTCGTATTTTCTTGTTCTGACATAAACGCATACTACCAGGAAGGTGTTGGATGTTAGCAATCCGTGGCTGAATCAACTATGAATGGGATCGCACAATTTGTTTCATTTTGTATCACCCAACCGCCCGAATCAGGGTCAGAGTCGTTGGGGACGGAGTGGTTTCAGGCTGCCCGCACCAGAGTCGAGTCAGCGGCAGCTCAAAGCTTTGCGGACCGCTGTGAATACGTCCATGTAAGCTTCGCGGCGGCATCCCTGCCGCCGACGATCCGCGTCGCGTTGAGCTGCCACTGCCCCGCCTCTGGCGCTAGTGCTACCTGCTCTCTCTGGCACCAACTACTCTGACCCTGTTTAGCGTTGAGTGAAAACGCTTTGCTGGATCAGTCGGCCTGCCTGCGCAGGAATGCCGGGATGTCCAGATAGTCCAGGTCGGTGCTGCTGTCCGGGTCATCCAGCATCTTTTCCTGCACCTGCTCATGGGCGGCCTGTGCGGCCTGACTCTGCTGGCGGGCAAAGGCAGGACGATCGAGCTGCGCATAATCAATCGGGCCATCAATGGTCTGTGCGTTCTGGGTGTTGTCGACGACAATGTTGGGCACTTCTGCCGCACCGAGGCCGGTTGCCACCACGGTCACTTTCAACTCCTCGCCCATATCCGGATCGATTACGGTACCTACAACCACTGTTGCTGAACCCGAAGCAAAGTCCTCGACAATTCTGCCCACATCGGTGAATTCGCCGATGTTGAGATCCGGACCTGCGGTCACGTTGACCAGAATGCCGCGCGCACCGTGCAGATCAACATCTTCCAGCAGCGGCGATCGAATCGCTGCTTCAGCTGCGTCCTGGGCTCGGTTTTCACCGGAAGCCCGACCGGTACCCATCATCGCCATGCCCATCTCTGACATGACTGTACGCACGTCGGCGAAGTCGACGTTGATCATACCCGGACGGATGATGAGATCAGCAATCCCCTGCACCGCACCCAGCAGCACGTCATTCGCCGCGCTGAAGGCATCCAGCATACTGGTGCGCTCACCCAGTACCGCCAACAACTTCTCGTTGGGGATGGTGATCAGCGAATCCACGTGCTGAGCAAGTTCGCGAATGCCATAGTCGGCCACGTCCGCGCGTTTCTCAAAGTTAAACGGCTTGGTTACCACGGCGACGGTAAGAATACCCATCTCGCGGGCAACTTCGGCAACAATCGGCGCTGCCCCGGTGCCTGTACCACCGCCCATACCAGCGGTGATGAACACCATATCCGCACCGGACAGCACCTCTGCTATCCGATCACGATCTTCCATCGCTGCCGCACGCCCGACCTCCGGGTTAGCGCCGGCGCCAAGCCCCTTGGTCACACCACTGCCGATCTGCAGCGTGGTCTGCGCGTCCAGACTCTTCAGCGCCTGGGCATCGGTGTTGGCGGCGATAAAGTCCACACCATCGACACTTTTCGTGACCATGTGCTGCACCGCGTTGCCGCCACCACCGCCAACGCCTATGACTTTGATCACCGCGCTTTGCGGTGCACTGTCTACCAATTCAAACATCTCTATCTCCAACTAAAAGTTTTCACTCAACCAGTTTTTTACCCGACTCAGCGGACCGTGTTTCCGGCCTCGCTTGTTCGGCATCTCTTTTTCGCGCTCCAGTCCGTACTGCAACAAGCCAACGCCCGTTGCATAGATTGGATTACGAACAATGTCCTTCAACCCCGAAACATGTTGTGGCGATCCCAGACTGACTGGCATATGGAAGATCTCTTCCGCCAGGTCTATGACCCCCTCCATCTTTGCTGCACCACCGGTCAGCACGATGCCGGAGGCGATCAGATCTTCGAATCCGCTACGACGCAGTTCCGCCTGAATCAGCGTAAACAGCTCGTCATAACGAGGTTCGACGACTTCCGCCAGCAACTGCCGCGACAGCTCCCGCGCCGGTTTGTCTCCCACACCCGGCACTTTGATCACTTCGTCAGCCTTAGCCAGCTGAGTCAGTGCGCATGCATACTTTATTTTTATTTCTTCAGCATTCTGCGTTGGCGTACGTAACGCCATCGCGATGTCATTGGTAACCTGATCGCCCGCGATAGGGATTACCGCGGTGTGCCGGATGGCACCACCGGTAAAGACCGCGATGTCTGTGGTACCGCCACCGATATCAACCAGGCAGACACCCAGCTCGCGCTCATCCTCAGACAGTATCGAATAGCTTGAAGCCAACTGTTCGAGGATCACATCGTTGACCACCAGACCACAGCGTTCGATACACTTTTCGATATTCTGCGCCGCGTTAACCGCGCAGGTAACCATATGTACCTTGGCCTCCAACCGCACGCCCGACATGCCCAACGGTTCTTTTACGCCTTCCTGGGTGTCGATGACGAATTCCTGTGGCAGCACGTGCAGAATTTTCTGATCGGCGGGGATGGCCATCGCCTGAGCGGCATCAATGACACGCTCCACATCCTGAGGTGTGACCTCGCGGTCACGAATAGCCACGATGCCATGGGAATTCAGTGATCTGATGTGACTGCCGGCAATGCCCGCATAGACCGATTCGATGGAGCAGCCTGCCATCAGTTCAGCCTCTTCCACCGCGCGCTGAATCGACTGCACGGTCGATTCAATATTGACCACCACGCCTTTCTTCAAGCCGCGGGAATGGTGAGTGCCAATGCCGATGATTTCCAGCATGCCGCTTTCATTCACTTCCGCAACTATGGCTGCCACTTTGTTGGTGCCTATATCTAAGCCAACGATTTTCTGCAATTCAGCATCTTGCGCCATGCAGCTTATGCTCCCTGTTATTTTTTAATACGCCGTTAAGTTCTATGCGCGGGTCAGATTTCATTGCCCTGTCCCTCCGGCCGACTTGCCACCAGTACAGTGTCGTCAGCGGGTAGCGCAAACTTAACCGCCGCGCCGCTCGCGTAACGCACATCCACATAGGCGATTGCACGTGTTTCGTTACGCAGATTTCCGTTGTAGACCTGCAAGAAGCGCTGCAGCCGATCATTCAGTCGATCGATACCCAGCTTGACGCTGAAACCCCGGGCAAAGCTGACCTGCCATTCGCCATGCGGGTTCTGCACCAGTTCCGCGATCTTAAGCCCACTGGCAGTCACCATCTGATCCACCAACCGGAATACCCGCAGAGTCTGAGTGGGATCACTGATGGCGGCGGAGATTCTGGGCAGCTCCGGGTACGCGTCAGGCAATGACACAATCTGACTGCTGGCAGTGATAAATTCACTCTGACCCCAGCGGGCGATGGGCTGTTCGCGTTGCAGCGTTATCTCCAGCACGTGAGGCCACTGGCGGCGGATAAAGGTCTCGCGCGCCCAGCCCGTCTGCTTGAGGGTCTGGCGCAAACTGTCGATATCGAAACTCAGAATGCCACCAAGCGGAACGCTGGTGAGCAGGGCTTCCACCTCAGCGCGCTCACCCGCACTCAGATCACTCTTGATGCGCAGGGTCTGGATAGGCTGGTCAAGCAGTTGCCAGACCGACCAGCCCGCGGCAACGACCACCAGTAGTAACACAAGATTGATCAGTCGGTTAATCATCCTGCCCTCGCAAACCGCGCGACACCGCGGAAACATTACCGGCACCCTGTACTATGAGCACATCACCAGCCTGGGCAAAGGCGGGTAACAGCTCCAATGCTTCCGCAGGATCCTGGGCAAATACCGGATCCACCGTACCGCGCTGGCGTATGGCCTGGGACAGTGCCGGACCATCTGCACCCGAAATAGGTTGCTCGCCTGCAGCGTAGACATCCAGCAGCATCAGCGCATCCACGCCCGACAATACGCGCACGAAATCCTCAAACAGGTCATGTGTACGGGTGTACCGATGGGGCTGATAAACCATCACCAGACGACGGTCAGGCCAGACGCGCCGGGCCGTATCGATGACAGCAGCCACTTCAGTGGGGTGATGACCGTAGTCATCCACCAGCGTGACCTCATGTTCACCCACCTGGATCTGCTCGCTGATCTGGAAACGCCGCTCCACACCACGAAACCCCGAGAGCCCCGCTGCGATGGCGTCATCATCAATGCCTTCATCGGTAGCAATGGCGATGGCTGCCAGCGCGTTGAGGACATTGTGCATACCGGGTACTGCCAGCGTAACCGCAAGGGGTTCGCTGAAGCCTGGACGCGCAACCTGCACCTGCCAGGCGCTGACATCCTGCTTCACCTCAAGCGCGCGAAAGTCAGCCTGCTCATCAAAACCATAGGTCAGTACACGGCGCGACAGGCGCGGGATGATGTCCACCACATCGCTGTCGTCGACGCACACCACCGCGGTGCCATAGAACGGCAGGCGGTGTACAAATTCGACAAAGGTGTTTTTCAGCTCGGCAAAGTCGTTGCCATAGGTCGCCATGTGATCCTGGTCAATGTTAGTGATCACCGCCGACATCGGCTGCAGATGCAGAAACGAAGCATCGCTTTCGTCTGCTTCGGCAATCAGGTAACGACCCGCACCCAGTTCCGCATTGGTCCCGGCACTGTGTAACAAGCCGCCGATGACAAAGGTGGGCGACATGCCGGCGCGGCGAAAAATCTCAGTAATCAGACTGGTGGTGGTGGTCTTGCCATGCGTCCCGGCAATAGCGATGCCATGGCGATAACGCATCAATTCGCCCAGCATTTCCGCGCGCGGCACGACTGGCGTGCGCGCTGCCAGCGCTGCCATCAACTCAACGTTGTCTGCACCAATGGCGCTGGAAGTCACCACCACATCTGCGTGGGCGACGTGTCCGGCATCATGGCCAATGGCGATGGTGGCACCTTTGCCGGCCAGGCGTTCCGTACTTTCGCCCGCCCGCGCATCCGAGCCGCTGACCTCGTAGCCCTGATTCAACAGAACCTCGGCAATACCACACATACCGGCACCACCGATGCCGATGAAATGGATGTGTCGTATGCGGCCCATCTCGGGCACCTGATATTCAAGCGGCTGGCTCATCTGTCACCCACCTGTTCTTCCGGCTCCAGGCACGCCCGCAGGGCCAGACCCAGCATGCCGCAGAAAATGATCAGACTGTTGCCGCCATAGCTGACAAAGGGCAGCGTCAACCCCTTGGTCGGTAGAGCCCCGGTATTGACCCCCATGCTGATGATAAACTGGATACCGATGGTGAGACCGAGGAAATAGGTGAAGTAGCCGGCAAAGGTCTTACCCTGCAACAGGTTGTGTTTGGCCAGCAACAGCAGTTGGACAATCAGATAGCTGAGCAGCAGCGCCAGCAGGATTGCACCTACCAGACCCAGTTCTTCGGCAATCACCGCATAAATAAAGTCGGTATGCGCCTCCGGCAGATAAAACAGTTTCTGCACCCCTTCGCCCAGACCCAGCCCGAAAACCTCACCACGCCCGAAGGCGATCAGCGCCTGGGTGAGCTGATAACCACTGCCATACTGCACGGGCCAGGGATCCAGAAAGGCAATCATGCGTTCCAGACGGTAGGGTTCGTCATAGATCAGCGCGCCCAGCAGCGCCGCGCCCAGCACAATAAAGAGCAGAAAGTAGCGGATCTTGGCGCCGGCGATGAACAGAATGCTGACAGACGTCGCCACGATAACGACTGCAGAACCCAGGTCGGGTTCGGCGATCAACAGCACTGCCACTACCGAGATCATCACCAGCGGCAGCATGAGCACGCCTACATCATCACGCAATTTGTCACCATGACGGTGCAGATAACCCGCCAGATACAGACACAGGCCAAACTTGGCCACTTCCGCTGCCTGCAGCGTGAAGGCACCCAGATTGATCCAGCGACTGGCACCATTGACCTCATGACCGATACCCGGCATCAGTACCAGCACACCAATGGCCACCGAACCGGCCCAACCCGCGAGATAAAGGCGATTCCACCAGCGTGGTGGAAAGGCAAAGCACATGGCAAAGGCGATCAACGCCAGTACCACGTAGATAATGTGTTTGCTCAGATAGTTGTCCTGCAGCGCGACCGCCGCGGAACCCACCATGACGATGCTGAACGCCAGCAGGGTGAACCAGGAAAGGACAATGGCCGGGAAAGGTAGCGTCGCGTTCATAACCGCTCACCTTCGATATGGGCCAGTACCGCGTCGCGGAATTCGAGCCCGCGCTGCATATAATTGGCAAACATGTCGAGGCTGGCACACGCCGGCGAGAGCAGGACGGTGTCGCCTTCGGTGGCTGTATTTACCGCCCGTGCGACAGCCTGTTGCAGACTGTCGACCCGTTCGCAGGGCAGACCCAGATCGGCGGCCAATTGCACAAAAGCCGGCGCATCTTTACCTAAAGCAACAATACACTTGATACGACCACGCAGGGCATCCTGCAATTCTCCGAGATCCGCACCTTTGGCATCGCCACCGGCCAGCAGAATCACGCGCCCGTCCCGTTCGAATCCGGACAGGGCCGCCACCGTAGCACCCACATTGGTGGCTTTGGAGTCGTTGATATAGGTGACCCCGGCGTGGGTTGCGACCTGCTCAAATCGGTGCGGCAGGCCGCTGAAGGAGTTCAGGCCAAGGGCGATGAGTTCCAGCGAGATAAACTGGCTGGCAATAGCGGCCGTGGCCAATGCGTTGTCTACATTATGCTCACCGGACAACGACAGATCGCTGACGGCCAGTACACGCTCTGCACCGCGATACAGATAGCGTATATCGTCGTCTACCACGATACCCCAGTCATCATCCCCAACGGGTGGCTGAGTACCAAAGCTGACCAGCCGACCTGAGTGCTCTGGCGGTGCACTGGCAGCGTCATCGCGATTGACCACGACGATCTCGGCCGCCCGTGTGATGCGTTGTTTGGCTGCCGCGTAAGCCGCCATGTCGCCATGTTGATCGAGATGGTCAGACGACACATTCAGTACCGTCGCTACGCGGAAGTTGTGATGTTGACTGCGTTCCAGCTGGAAACTGGACAGTTCCAGCACGTAAACATCTGCAGCCTGCAGAGCAAGATCCAGCGCGGCTTCCCCCAGATTTGCTCCGGCCGGCGCGCTCAAACCCGCCCGACTCAGGCAATGGGCAACCCAGGACGTTACTGTGCTCTTACCATTCGTCCCCGTGATACCGACCACCGGCGCTTCGACATGGCGGAAAAACACATCAATGTCGCTGATCAGCTTTACCCCGGCAGCCCGCGCACCGCGCACCAGACAGGAATCCAGCGACAGGCCTGGACTGAGAATCCCTTCCGCGACCTGTATGTCCGGCCAGCTGCGCTGCTCAAAGAAGCACTGGGCACCGGCGGGTAATTCCACCTGGGGCTGAGGACGTGTGTCTATGATCACCGGCGTGCCACCGGTGGCGCTGACAAAGCGCGCAGCAGCCTGGCCAGTGACACCGAAGCCAACCACAGCTGTTTTTTGTGGTATCGCGTTCATCATCTCAGCTTCAACGTCGACAGACCCACAGTAACCAGCACCAGGGTAACAATCCAGAAACGCACAATGACTTTCGGTTCAGGCCAGCCTTTCAGCTCAAAGTGATGGTGGATGGGGGCCATACGGAAAATGCGCTTACCCGTCATGCGAAAGGACACCACCTGAATAATGACGCTGGCGGTTTCCAGCACAAACAAACCACCCATGATCAGCAGCACGATTTCATGGCGTACGATGATCGCCACTACACCCAGGGCCGCACCCAGGGCCAGCGCGCCGACATCGCCCATAAATACCTGCGCGGGATAGGTGTTAAACCACAGAAAGCCCAACCCTGCCCCAATCAGCGCGCCGCAGAACACGGACAATTCACCCGCTCCGGCGATATAGGGAATCTGCAGGTAGGTGGCGAACTCGACGTTGCCGGCCACATAGGCGATCAGTCCCAGGGCTGCACCGACCATGACCGTGGGCAGAATGGCCAGCCCGTCCAGCCCGTCTGTCAGGTTCACCGCATTGCTCATGCCAACGATCATGAAATAGCTCAAGGCCACAAAGCCGATGCCCAGCGGGATCGAAATGGTTTTGATAAAGGGTACGATCAGCGCGGTCTCCGCGGGCACCAGTGCGGTCATATACAGAAAGACCGCCGCACCGAGCCCAACCACCGACTGCCAGAAGTACTTCCAGCGGGCGATCAAGCCGGCGCTGTTGCGCCGGGAGATTTTGAGGTAATCATCGATCCAGCCGATCACGCCAAAAGCCATGGTGACAGCCAACACCACCCACACATGTTTCGAACTCAGGTCGCCCCACAACACGGTGGTCACGAAAATAACGATCAGGATGAGCGCGCCACCCATGGTGGGCGTACCGGCTTTGCTGAGGTGGGACTGGGGTCCGTCCGCGCGCACGGTCTGACCCATCTGCAGCTCTGACAGTCGACGAATCACATACGGGCCGATGATCAATGAGGTAAACAACGCAGTCATCACGCTGACCATGGTGCGAAAGGTCAGGTACTGAAAGACCGCAAAGCCACTGATGAACTGGGAAAGGTATTCGGTCAGCCATAGCAGCATGCTAAATCTCCGCCAGTAGAGAGCGTGCCACCGCTCGATCATCAAACGGCAGCCTTTCCCGACCTACTTCCTGATAGTCCTCATGGCCCTTACCGGCGATCAGTACGACATCCTGAACTTCTGCGTCCAGCAACGCACGGCGAATGGCTTCCCGTCGATCCGCATGGGTATGCACCTGGCCGCCCGCCTCAACCACACCGGCCTGCATGTCCTTAAGAATACTCAACGGCGGCTCGGTGCGCGGGTTGTCCGATGTCAGCCAGGTGATGTCTGCCAGCTGACTGGCAACGCGGGCCATCTGCGGCCGTTTTCCTTTGTCACGATCTCCACCGCAGCCAACAACACAAATCAGGCGCCCGGCACAGGCGTTACGCAGGGCCTGCAGTGCTTTCTCCAGCGCATCCGGCGTATGTGCATAATCAACCACTACGGTGCCATGCCCGGAAGCGCGCGCCACGATTTCCATCCGTCCAGGTACCGCGGGCAGCTCACCAAGCACATCGCTCAGCGCATTTAGCGTCGCGCCCAGCTCGACCATAACCGCCAGCGCGGCAGTCACATTGTCCAGTGCGAAATCGGCGATCACCGGCACATCCCGGCAGAGCGTCGCACCTGGCACCTGCCACTGAATGGTGTTGTCAGGCATCCGTCGCCAGCACCAGTCCACAGCGTTATCGGTATCAGCTGAAGCCTGGCCATAGCGCACCACCCGGGCCTGCACCCTGGCGGCAATCTGTTCGCTCAGAGGGTCTGCGACATAGAGCACCGCGACCACGATGGGGAAGTCGGTAAACAGCTGCATTTTGGCTGCAGCATAGGCCGCCATGGTGCCGTGATAATCCAGGTGGTCGCGGGTGAGATTGGTGAATACACCGGCGCAAAACGGTACCGCATGGGCGCGCCGCTGCGCTAACGCATGGGAACTGACCTCTATGGCCACTCTTTCACAGCCGGCCTCTACCAGCTGCGCAAGCTGGCGTTGCAGCGCCGTCGGGTTCGGGGTCGTCATATTGGGGTCATGCAGCGCATTGAGCCGCCCCCAGCCCAGCGTGCCGATATAGCCGCAGTTTATGCCCAACAAATCACTTAAGCCGGCGATGTAGTAGGCAACCGATGTTTTACCATTCGTACCTGTGACACCAATGCAGGTGAGCTGCTCGGTTGGTCGTCCATAACACTGTGCCGCCAGCTCGCCGCGCTCGGCCACCAGGTGAGGATAATACATGGCCTGCTCAAGCGGCAGATCGTGCTGACTGATGACCAGCCGGGCGCCTTGTGCGAGAGCCTGGCGGCCATGATCCAGTGCCACCTCCGCGTCGGTGGCCACCGCAAAAAACGCACAGCCGGCAAATACTTCGGCAGTATGTTCACACAAGCCGGTGACATCCTGGTCTGGCCATGGCGCGCCCAGCCGCTGCTTAAGATTCAAGGTCGACCTCCAGGCAGCGAGGACAGATCAAGCTGTGCACTGAGTTGCTCATCGGCTTGTACATCGTCCGGCTCGATACCCAGCAGTGGCAGGGTCCGTTGCGCAACTCGTGAGAACACCGGCGCGGCAACCGCACCGCCACCGCTGACACCAGCGGCCGGCTCATTGATTAATACCACGACTACCAGGCGGGGGTCGGAAACCGGGACTACGCCGGCAAACCAGGCCGCATGCCGCTGATCGTCATAGCCTTCGGGGCCCACCATGCGGGCTGTGCCGGTCTTGCCGGCTACACGATAGCCCGCCACGCGCGCCGCCGTAGCCGTGCCACCGGGATCCGTGACGGTTTCCATCATGGCCACCACTTCACGGGTTATGGATTCGTCAAACACCCGCTCGCCACTTTGCCGGCCGTTGGTTTTAACAATCGAAAGTGGTCGATAAACACCGTGTGTGGCCAGCGTCAGATAGGCCTGGGTGAGTTGCAGTGGGGTCACTGACAGACCGTAACCATAGGCCAGCGCTGCTTTGACCACGGGATAGCGCAATTGGCTGGCATCGATATAGCCACTGGCTTCGCCTGGCAGGCCGGTGCCCGGCGGTTCACCCACCCGCGCCCGTTTCAGCACATCGAAAACACTGTCGTCAGGTAAATCCTGCGCGATTCTGGCGAACACAACCTGACTGGATTTGGAAATGGCCTTACTGAGGGTGATGACCCCATAATTCACCGGATCCTGTATCAGTTTGCGTCCGATCCGGAAGTAGCCTGGCGAGGTGTCCATCGGTGTGCGAGCGTCATAGCGACCCGATTCCAGCGCGGCAATGGCGGTAAAGGGCTTGATGGTCGAGCCCGGCTCGTAGGCATCTGTGACCGCACGATTGCGCATACCCATCAGTTCGCCCGCCACATCGTTGGGGTTGTAGGAGGGTTGATTGACCAGCGACAGGATTTCGCCGGTTTTAACATCGGCAATCACGATGGAGCCCGCTTTCGCCTGGTGCGCGGCAATGGCAGATTTCAGTTCTCGGTAGGCGGTGAACTGCAGACTCAGATCCAGCGACAGCTCCAGATCCTGGCCGTAGATCGCCGCGCCCTTGTATTCCAGATCGCGAATGGTGTTACCGCGCAAGTCCTTGAGCACCACCTTGCCGCCCTGAGCACCACGCAAACGTTCATCATGGGCGTACTCGATCCCCTCAATGCCGTTGTCATCCAGATTCGTCAAGCCCACCACATGGGCGGTGGTTTCTGCGGCCGGGTAGTAGCGGCGGTATTCCGGCTGCAGGTAGACGTGCCCAATATGCTTGCTGCGCAACACGCTGGCATCGGAATACGACATGCGGCGCTTCAGATAGACAAATTCCTTGTTGGCGTAGCGCGCCAGACGTTTTTTGATCCTGTCCACAGGCAGGTCCAGCACCGCGGCCAGATCCGTAAGGTTCTCCGCGGTGAACTGCGCCTTGCTGGGATCAGCCCACACGGCATAAACCGGCGTACTCACCGCCAGGGGTTCACCATGGCGATCGGTGATGACACCACGCATGGCGGGGATGACTTCATGCCGCACCGAGCGGGCATCACCCTGCTCCTGCAGGAAGTCCCGCTCAGTTACACCCAGATAAACCACCCGACCGGCCAGACCAACCGTCATGGTGAGAAAGCCAGCCACCACCAGATAGTGTCGCCACAGGATCACGGCGTATCCTCCTGCGTGACGGTGGCAACAACCTGAGTGGGAAACTCCATATCCAGTTGCTCATGGGCGACTTCTTCGACGATCTGCAGGTTGGAAATAGAACTGCGCTCAAGACTTAAACGACTGCTTTCTTCCAGCAGATGATCTTCCTCACGCTGCAGTTCGCCCAAGGCCTGATAAAGGGCGCGCGTCTCGGTGGCAGCATCCACCACCTGCAAACCGCTGTAACAGACCGCCACCAGCGCAGCGCCAAACAGCAGATACCAGCGTCGCTGGACTTTCAGCGCTTTGGCTTGCTGTGTGTTTTTGCGGCTGCGCTTCTTCATGCGCTTTTTTCCACCACCCGCAGCACCGCGCTGCGGGAGCGGGGATTGCCGGCCAGCTCGCGTGGCGAAGCCTTCAACGGACCCGCCACCAGCCTGCCCTGGGTGGCCTGATCTGCATGCCGCACAGGTATCCGCCGCGGCATGGGTGGCGGTTGTGACCAGCTTTTGAAACGCTGTTTGACCACCCGGTCTTCCAGCGAATGAAAACTGATGACCGCCAGTCTGCCACCGGGCTTGAGCGCCGCGAAAGCCTGCTCCAGCCCGCTGGTCAGTTCCGCATCTTCCTGATTGATGTGAATGCGAATGGCTTGAAAGGTCTGGGTCGCCGGATGTTTCCCAGAGCGATGTCGCACCGCTGCCGGTACGGCGCCGGCGACAACCTCCGCCAGTTCAGCGGTGGTTTCAATGGGTGCCCGTTTGACGATGGCCTGGGCGATGCGGCGGGCAAATTTTTCCTCGCCGTGGCGCTTCAATACAGTACTGATTTCGTCTGCCGTGACCTGTGCCAGCCAGTCTCGGGCGGTGATGCCGGTGGTGGCATCCATACGCATGTCCAATGGGCCATCGTGGCTGAAGCTGAAACCGCGGTCGGCACTGTCCAGTTGCGGCGAACTCACGCCGATGTCCATCAGTACACCATCCACCGCTTCGATCTGTAACTCAGAGAGTCGGCTGGACAATTCACTGAAACGAGCATGGAAAATGGTAAAGCGCGGATCCTTCAGCTCGTTGCCCGCCTGCACCGCCTCAGCATCCCGGTCGAAGGCCACCACGCGAGCATCTGCAGCGAGCGCGCCAAGCAGCCCACGACAGTGTCCACCGCGGCCGAAGGTCGCATCTATGTATGTCCCTGTCTTCGATGTCACTAAGTGTTTCAGTACTTCGTCCAGTAATACCGGTATATGCTCATCACCACTGTGCGGGCGATCCACTAAACGGACAGCCCGGTAAACGTATCCCCAGCATCCAGCAGACCAGCAGCATCTTCCTTCAGCCAGCTCTGCATGCGCTCCTGCCAATGTTCCTGCGACCAGATTTCGAGTTTGTTGCCCTGACCGACCAGCACCAGCTTTTTCGCCAGATTGGCGTAGTCGCGTAACAATGCGGGCAACACCACCCGGCCATTGGCATCCAGTTCCAGGTCAGTTGCATGACCGATCAGCAGCCGTTGCAGCAATCTGGCCTGGGAATTGATATTGGAAAGGCCCTCCAGCTTGCGTTGCACCACTTCCCATTCGGGCAGGGGATAGAGCAACAGGCAGGCTTCACGCATGTCTATGGTGACCACCACCTTGCCGTCAGCCATGGCCAGCACAGAGTCACGGTAGCGCGTGGGCAGTGCCATGCGACCCTTGCTGTCCAATGTGACGTTATTAATCCCTCGGAACATCGTGCCTTGTACCAAAAACCCTGTTTCAGAGACGCGTTTCTAGGTAACCTCTACCGAATCTCTCAGAGCAAACAAAAAGTAAAACTACAGGCGGGGAAAAACGGACGGCCTTATTCAACAAGCGTCGTGACCGGGCAAGGTTGTATCAAGCGCGGTCGTAACAAACAGGCGTCATAACAAAAGTCGCAACAAAAAAAATGGCCGGGGGCGCTTCGAGATTTCAGATCAGCTCGAAAAAACCCACTTTTTTCCACTTTTACCCACCTTCGACACTATAAAGAGGGTTTCTTGGGAGTCAAGAACAGTCCGCGCTTAAGTTACGGAAAAATAAGGGGTTTTTGGGGTCCAGAGCGACCCTCAGGCTGAATAATTCTATTAACTCACAACGCATAACACTGCATTGCTCGAATTTACTTTAACAATGCAAACTAAATCGAATTAAAAAAAGATTTAATATAAGAAAGAGTTAGCCTGTAAGCCGGGTTCTGTCGAGAACAGTCATTCATCTAGGACCATCGTCGCCGAGGGTCTCAAGCGGCCTACCCGAATCCGATGCGGACCACACCAATGGATTCCTATTTGGCCTTGCTCCAGGTGGGGTTTACCTAGCCGCGGTATGTTGCCACCCGCGCGGTGCGCTCTTACCGCACCCTTTCACCCTTACCACACACACTAAAGTGGATGTGGCGGTCTACTCTCTGCTGCACTTTCCGTAGGCTCGCGCCTCCCAGGGGTTACCTGGCACCTTGTCCTGTGGAGCCCGGACTTTCCTCCCGTCACTTACGCGACCGGCGACTGTCCAGCTAACTCGCGCACAAGGCTACACCTGACCAAGCTGCAACGCCAGATCGTACATGGCGGATTTGCGGGCACCGCAGATGGCAGCTCCCAGCCTCGCCGCCTGTGCAGGAGGCAGCTCCTTTAACAAAGCGCGCAACACGTGATGCTCATCCAGGCTGCCCTGCACCTGGCTGTCAGCAGACAACAGGCAGATAAACTCACCGCGGGGCTCATCATCCAGCTGCCCAAGCAACTGGGCCGCCGAGCCGACATAGATACTTTCAAACTTTTTCGTCAGCTCGCGGCCTATAACAATCGGGCGAACGATATTCTTGTCCGCCAGATACTTAAGCGTTGCACGCACCCGCTTGGGTGATTCGAGAAAGACCGTGGCGCTGGTGGAAGCCAGCATCAGATCCAGTTGTGCCGCCCGTGCGCCGGCCTTGCTGGCCAGAAAGCCAACAAACTGAAAGGGTTGGCTTGGCAGCGGCGAGACGCTCAGCAGGGTAGTGAGGGCACTGGCGCCGGGCAGCGGCACGATTGTCAGCCCGGCCGCATAGGCGCTGGAGACGAGATTGAAGCCCGGGTCATTAACCTGCGGTGTACCCGCGTCGGACACCAGGGCCACATCGTCACCCCTGCGCAAACGCTGCAGCAACTCGGGCGCCACCGCCGTTTCATTGTGTTCGTGCAGGCTCTTCAGTTCCGGGGCGCGATGGCCGATATGCGCTAACAGAACCGCAGTGCGTCTGGTATCCTCTGCAGCGATTATCTGCACCGACTTGAGGACATCTGCCGCTCGAAAAGTGAGGTCTTCCAGGTTTCCAATAGGCGTTGCCACCACATAGAGAATTCCTGCACCCGAATGATCCGTCATGAATAAGTCCCTGCTCCTCGCATTGTGTGTCATTCTGACAACCTCCGGCTGTCAAAGCACGCCCAACCGTCAGCCCGACGATACGCTGAGCCCTGCCCAGTATTCCTCCTTGCGCGCTCAGGTGGCGGCTCAGATCGAGGCCGGCAACCTGGACCAGGCAGAATCCCTGATGGGCAACGTCGGCCAGTTTCAGGCCGAAGACTTCTTGCTGCTGGCCGATATCTGCGATGCGCGCGGTCAACACCGCTGTGTGGCAGATGCGCTGATCCAGGCCAGCTTGCTCGACGGGCTGGGCGAAGCCGACAATGGCGACCTGCACGACCGGATCTGGACTGCACTGTCGCGCGCCCATCGTGGTCCAGACGCATTCACCCACCGCTATCACCTGGCGTGGTGGCAACTGCAACAGGAAATTCGCGCGGCCAGCTCGTTGACCGCGCAGATCAAGGTCTGGCAGAACTGGAAACAGAAGAACCCCAGCCATCCGGCCACCATCCGTCCGCCTCAGGGCTTACTGCAGCTGGATAACTACTCAGCTCCCGATATCGCCGTTCTGCTGCCCTTAAGCGGCCGTCTCGCCACCGCCGGCAGAGCCATACAGAACGCATTCGCAGCCGGTTATCTGGCGGAGAATTTTGCTGCCACCACCGTAGTCCGCTTCTACGACACTGAGGCACAGCCACTGGGACAGCTGTGGGAACAGGCCCTTAACGACGGTGCAGACGTGGTGGTCGGCCCACTGCTCAAGTCCCGCGCAGAAGACTTCGCCAGACTCACCGCCAACAGTCCGATCCCCCGCCTGACCCTGAACTATCTGGAAACCGACCCGGTTGATCTGGACACCAGCGACGCCACGCCACTGTTTCAGCTCGGCATTGCGATCGAGGATGAAGCGGCGTCACTGGCCCAGTACGTGTTGCTGCAGGGCCTGGAAAGAGTGGCCATCGTCCACGGCAAAGAGAGCTGGGCGCTGCGCGCGGCGGACGCCTTCAGCGCCAACTGGGCTTATCCGCTGACTACCGCTCATTTTGAACAGGACAAGGATCTGACCCGCGCTGTGGGTGAGGCCATGCAGGTTGCCAGCAGCGAAACGCGTAAAACCGAAATCGCCAACATCATCGGACAACAGGTTGAATTTCTACCCCGCGCCCGGCAAGACCTGGAAGCCATTATCGCGTTGACCAACAATGTCGAGTCCCGCGCGCTGGTACCCGCCCTGCGCTTTCATTTCGGTGATCATCTACCCGTGTTCGCCACCTCCCAGGCTGCCCGCCGTGGCAACCTGGATCCAATGGAAGGCTACTATCTGACAGAAATGCCGCTGTTTGCTGAAGCCGATAAGCATCGCGATCTCACCGCCGCGTTCGATCTGGCCGGCAACCCACTGGCCGAGCTCTATGCGCTGGGCTATGACGCTTACCGGGTGGCCACCTGGCTACCGGCACTCAGCCCACACTCGTCCGCTGCATTTGCCGGCGCCAGCGGTTACCTGTGGCTGGACGCCCATGGTGTGTTCCGACGCGAGCTGAACCTGACCCAGGTTGGCGCTGGCGGAGCGCTCCGGCTGGTAGAGTAAGACCCGCAGCAAGACGGTGTACTACCCGCACCAGCGTGGCACCCAGACGGAACGCAGCGCCTGCGAATTCCTGCAGGCTGAAGGACTGCAGCTGATTGAGCGCAACTTCAGCTGCAAGGTGGGTGAAATCGATCTCATCATGCAACACCGTTCCGTGATTGCTCCTCAGATTCTGGTGCTGGTTGAAGTCAGATACCGCCGCTCACAAAGGTATGGTGGCGCCGCTGCCAGTGTCAGCCCCGCCAAGCAGCAGCGCCTGCGTCGCGCCGCACAGTACTTCTGTCAGACCCATAAACGTTACGCCACCTGGCCTATGCGCTTCGATGTGGTCGCCATCCGGGGCGGGACCGACAATTTACAGATCACTTGGCTGAAAAGTGCCTTTGAGTGTTAGTATGCGCGGCATCGGTATTCAAGCTAAACGGACCTGCTCTATGCCCGCCATGTTTCATCGCACACTTGTGCTGACCACCCTGACCTTCGCTCTCTCTGCCTGCGCCATCTTCAGTGATGATCCGCGTCATCGCACGCCCGGCGTCATCATCGATGACAACGTATTGGAAGGCGTGGTGGAACGGGAAATCCGCAAGTCCGATCAGGGTTATAAAGGCTCACATATCGTGGTGGTAGCCTATAATGGTCTGGTGCTGCTCGCCGGACAGGTGCCTAACGAAGCGCTGCGCACCAAAGCCAGTGAAGTCACCGGCAAGCTCAATCGGGTGCGCAAAGTACACAACGAGCTCTCCATCGGCGGGCCGATCTCCATGGTCGCACGTACCAATGACAGCTGGCTGACCTCCAAGGTGAAAACCCGGCTAGTGGCCAGCAAGCAGGTGGATGGCACCAAGATTAAAGTGCAGACTGAGGCCGGCGTGGTGTATCTGATGGGGTTGATCCATCGCCATCAGGCGGACGCCGCTGTTGAAGTTGCCAGCCAGGTGTATGGCATCCAGAAAATCGTCAAGGTCTTCGAATATCTCGACTAGCCCGACCAGGCAGAGACTGGACTGTCTGAGCGGCTGGTCTAGACCAGTTTCAGTGTGGGTTTCTGCTTGCCGCCCGGCTTGGCGGGATCAGCGTCTGAGCGTTCTATATTCTCAGTACCGGGTGTACCGGCAGCGGGTGTACTGGCAGGCTTTGCGCTTTCCTTGTCTGCACCCTGGTCGCTGGCGGAAGACCGTTTGAACGCTGTACCCGCAACATCTTCAGTAAAAGCCATGCCTTCGCCACTGTCGCGGCAGTAGATGGCTTTAATGCTGAGCACCGGCAGTACGATTTCCATGGCCAAGCCATTGAAACGACTGGAGAACATGACGAATTCGTCACCCAGATTCAGATCCCTGACCGCCGTCGAACTGACATTGAGCACGATCTGATTGTCTTGAATGTGCTCCGGGGGAACCACCACGCCGTCGACGCTGGCATCCACCAGCAGGTAAGGCACTTCCCCACTGTCCTGAATCCAGTCGTAAATCGCCCTTAACAGGTAGGGGCGCTGTGATTTCACTCCTGCATCTCGATTTCAGTTTCCGTCAGGCTCTGGCGAAACGCATCGCGTTCAAAAATCATGTGCATGTACTTCAGCAACGGCCGTGTGGATTTTTCCGGCAGGGTAATGCCCACTTCTTTCAAACGCCACAGAATCGGTGCCACACAACAATCAACCAGCGAGAACTCTTCGTTCATGAAGAACGGCATTTCGCCGAATATCGGCGCTATGGCGATCACGCTTTCGCGCAACTCTTTGCGCGCCTTGGTAATGACCGTTTCGCGACCCTTGCCCGCCATCAGAATATCGAGCTTCTGACTCCACTCTTTTTCCACCCGGGTGATCCACAGTCTGGACAACGCCCGTTGTACGGGATACACCGGCAGCAACGGCGGATGTGGGAAACGCTCATCCAGGTATTCCATGATGACGTTGGCCTCGTATAACACCAGGTCCCGATCCAGCAGCGTTGGCAGGCTGTTGTATGGATTGATTTCGGCCAGATCCTCAGGCTTTTTACTGGGATCGACATCGACGATATCGACGGTCACCCCTTTTTCAGCGAGTACCATGCGCACGCGATGGGAATAATGATCCCGCGCGTCGGAAAACAAAGTCATAGATGATCTTTTCGTAACAGCACTCATAGTGTTAATCCCAAACGAAGCATGAGGGGAAGTAAGAAGCGAACGCGCACCAGGATCAGTGCACGTCTTTCCAGTATTCCCTGTTTAGTAAGTAGGTAAAGCAACCCAGAATGACGAGGAACAACAGCACAAAGATGCCGGTTCGATGCCGTTCCAGCCGGCTTGGTTCGCCGACGTAATAGAGGAAGTTGGTTAAGTCATAAATAGCCGCATCGAATTCTTCAGCACTATACAGGCCTGTGCCTTCCTCAATGTAGAGTTGGTCACACTTTTCTTCAGTAATGGGTTTACCAGGTACGCGCGGGTCACGCATCTCGCCACCGTTGGCAGCGATCTTGGGTACCTGGATACAGCCATTGTGCTGGATACCCTGCAGGTCAGCCATGACATTCGGCATACCAACATTTTCAAATACTTTGTTATTCACCCCGAACGGGCGTGACTCATCCACATAGAACGTCTTCAGATAGTTGTAGACGTATTCAGGACTCTTGAAGCGGGTAATCATGGTGAGATCCGGGGGTGCCGCACCAAACCAGTTTTTCGCTTTCTCTTTGTCCATGGCGTTGGTCATCAGGCCGCCGATTTTCTGACCGGTGAAGATCAGATTCTCAAGTGCAATCTCATGCGGAATGCCGAGATCATCAGCGGTACGCTCATACCGCTGATATTGCAGAGAGTGGCAACCCAGACAGTAGTTCATGTACAGCCGCATGCCGTTCTGCAGCGACGGCTTGTTTTCCAGGTCCGGATCAATCGGCTCCATATCGTAGTTGATAGCGCTGGCCGCCCACAGCGAGCCTGCGCTCAACAGCAGCACTGTGGCGACGATTGATTTTACAACTGTGATCACGCTTACACCCTTGCTCATGATGTAACCCTCGCTGGCTCCGGCTTAGTCTTCTCAACCCGGGTATACCAGGGCATCAGCAGGAAGTAGAGGAAATACAGAATCGTACAGACCTGCGCGGTGGCGGTGCGAGCGGCGGTCGGTCCCAACGTCCCAAGATAGCCTAGGATAAAGAAACTGACGATCATTATGCCCAGCGCCCACTTGGACAACAGGCCCTTGTAACGGATGGATTTCACCGGACTCTTATCCAGCCAGGGCAGGAAGGCCGGAATAATGATGGCGGCCGCCATGGTCACAAAGCCCCAGAACTTGGCCGTCATGCCAAACAGCGGGAAGGTCGAGGCGCGCAACATGGAGTAGTACGGCGTGTAGTACCAGACCGGAGCAATGTGATCCGGTGTCTTCAACGCATCCGCTTCTACAAAGTTCGGTTTCTCCAGGAAATAACCGCCCATTTCCGGCGCAAAGAACACCACCAGACAGAAGAAGAACAGGAAAATCACCATGGCGTGAATGTCGTGCACGGTGTAGTAAGGGTGGAAGGGAATACCGTCGAGGGGTATACCATCCGGACCTTTGTTTTTCTTGATATCAATGCCGTCCGGGTTGTTGGAGCCGACGTGGTGCAGGGCCACGATATGGACAAACACCAGAATGACCAGCACCAGCGGCAACGCGATCACGTGCAGGGCAAAGAAGCGATTAAGCGTGGCACCGGACATCAGGAAATCACCGCGTACCCACTCCATCAGGTCCGGACCGAAGTATGGAATAGCGCCGACCAGCGAGACAATCACCTGAGCGCCCCAGTAAGACATGTTGCCCCAGGGCAGCAGGTAGCCGAAGAAGCCTTCTGCCATCAGCGCCACAAAGATCACCATGCCGATCAACCAAAGCAGCTCACGCGGCCCGCGATAAGATCCGTACAACAGGGCGCGATACATGTGGGCATAGACAACGATAAAAAAGAACGAAGCGCCGGTGGAGTGCAGGTAGCGGATCAGCCAGCCGTATTCCACATCACGCATGATGTATTCAACCGAGGCGAAGGCCGCCTCACCGGTGGGCGCATAGCTCATGGTGAGCCAGATGCCGGTAACGATCTGATTGACCAGCATGAAGATGGCCAGCACACCGAAGTAGTACCAGAAATTGAAATTCTTCGGCGCATAGTATTTCGACATGTGGTATTCGAACGTTTCCGTAGCTGGAAAGCGTTCGTCGACCCAGCCCATAAAGCCGGTCCACATGGTGGTGAATTTGCTATCTGATTTTGGTGATGATTCTGGCGATGACATCAGGCAGTACCCTCCTCTTCGCCGACCACAATGACGGTGTCGGTCTCAAATCGATACGGGGGAACTTCCAGATTGTCCGGCGCGGGATAGTTAGCGCCAACCCGTCCAGCGAAATCGAATTTAGAGCCGTGACAGGGGCAGAAAAAGCCACCTTCACCGGAATCAAAATTGCTCGCTTCGACCAGTTTGGGAGAACAACCCAGATGGGTGCAGATGCCCAGATAAATGCCGATGTCAGGTCGCTTGGAACGGGTGGGATTCTGGGCGAATTCCGGCTGCATTTCAGGATTTTCCGAATCCGGGTCAGCCAGCGGCAGTTGGTTGTCCTCCAGCGAAGCGATGACTTCAGGGGTACGACTGAGCACGAACACCGGCTTACCACGCCAGGCGGGAATCGGGCTCATCATCTCGCCGGGTCTGAGTTTGCTGATATCAATCTTAACCGGGGCACCAGCGGCACGCGCTTTAGCGCTCGGTTGCCAGTATTGAACGAACGGTACCGCTACACCAACCACGCCGACGCCGGCAACGGCAGAGGTGGCACCAATGAGGAAATAGCGGCGGTCTTTGTTGATCGGATGGCCATCTGCCGCCTGGTCATCAGGCGCCGAGCCCGCTTGATCTACGTCGTCATTACTCAACGTACTGTGCTCCCTAATTTATCTGCAAGATGTACATTCAAGACTCAGCCTGAATTCAGTCTCTCTTCGCATCTTTATGCATCTTCTTCATGCATCTTCTTCATGCACCTTCATGCATCTCTATGCATCTCTATGCATCTCTATGCATCCTCAGCGATGCCTGACCGACTGACTCTCTGATACCGGTCAAACTAGATGCGTGTCGTTGTTCTCCTGCCGGCTCGATCGTGGTTTTCAGTTATTTTAGACAATCTTACGCACAGGGTCACAAACCGCGGGATTGTACCATAGCCAAACGGCCCGCTGCGACGAGAAACGCTGATTTGACGTGTTGTTTCTAGCGCTTGGAGAACTGCGGGCGTTTGCGGGCTTTTCTTAAACCAACCTTCTTTCGCTCGACTTCGCGGGCATCGCGAGTGAGGAACCCGGCAGCACGCATCGGCGCACGCAGAGTTTCATCATATTCGACCAATGCACGGGCAATACCATGACGAATCGCACCGGCCTGACCGGAACTGCCGCCGCCACGAACACTGACTTTCACATCCAGCTTGTCGCTCAGTTCAGCGACTTCCAGCGGCTGGCGCACAACCATTCGGGACGTCTCGCGGCCGAAAAATTCATCCAGAGACTGTGAATTTACGGTGATCTGTCCGCTGCCGGAGGCCAGAAAAACTCTTGCTGCAGCAGTTTTACGGCGGCCTGTGCCATAGTCGTAGTTGGTCATTTAGACAACTCCAGAGATTTCGGTTGTTGCGCAGCGTGGGGATGTTCAGCGCCGGCATAAACTTTCAGCTTGCGATACATGGCACGCCCCAGGGGCCCTTTGGGCAGCATGCCTTTGACGGCGTTTTCAACAATACGCTCGGGGTGAGTGGTACGCATATCAGCCACGTTAGTGCTGCGTATGCCACCCGGATAGCCACTGTGACGCCAGTAAATCTTATCGTTTTCTTTGTTGCCGGTGACCCGCACTTTGTCGGCATTAACCACAATAATATAGTCCCCGGTGTCGACGTGGGGGGTATATTCGGGCTTGTGTTTGCCACGCAAACGCCGTGCAATTTCAGTCGCCATGCGACCCAAGACGACGTTTTCGGCGTCTACGACCCACCATGACCGTTCTACATCCTGGTCACGCATGCTTACAGTTTTCATTATCTGCCCTAAGCCTTGTTATCTAGAAGAGCGCTCTTTTCACGCTGTCGGCACGCGCACGCACCGGCCCCCAAATTTGGGGACGCGCATAATAGAGGAGCGCATAGCGCTTTACAACAATAAAGTCGCGTCAGTGTTCGGCTTCCATCTGGTGCGAAGCACCCAGATATTCATGGGATTGCATCTCAAACAGACGACTCTGGGTGCGCTCGAATTCGAAACGCAGGCGATTGCCCTGATACAACTCAGGTATGGGTGCGTCAGCGCTGATCAGGAGTTTCACCCCATGGTCATAAAATTCGTCAACCAAACTGATGAATCGCCGAGCGGCATCCTCTTTCTTCTCGTCCAGAATCGGAATATTGCTGACCAGCACGGCGTGAAATTCCATCGCCAGTTCGATGTAATCGTTCTGCGATCGCGGTCCCTCACACAGTTCCTTGAATTCAAACCAGACCACATCATCGATCAGGCGTTTGGCGCGCATTACGCGACCTTCAATGAGCAGTTCCTGATCATGCATGGGGTCACCGGGTGCCAGGGCCGCAAAACTGCGGGCCAGACTGTCTTCCGCACCGGCATCCAACGGGTAGTGATAGATCTCGGCCTGCTCCAGCGCGCGCAGGCGGAAGTCCATGCCATCCGGCATGTGGTGTACATGGGTGTGTCTTTCGAGTAATTCGATGGCCGGCAGGAACCGGCGCCGCTGCAGACCATTTTCGTAAAGTCGGCTGGGTTCCACATTGGATGTAGCCACCAGCGTGACCCCGCGTTCAAACAACGCCGCCATCACCTCGCCGAGAATCATGGCATCACCGATATCGGAAACAAAAAATTCATCGAAGCACAGCACATCGGCCTGCTGCGCCAGTTCTGCGGCCACTTTCTGCAAAGGGTCAGCGTGACCCGACCAGGTCTGCAGCCCCTTATGCACATGGCGCATGAAACGATGGAAATGCATACGCAGGCGACGGTCCTCAGGCAGACAGTCGAAAAACAGATCCATCAGCATGGTTTTACCGCGACCCACGCCACCCCAGATATAAAGGCCTTCAATCATCGGTTCAGGCTTAAATCTGGCCAGCAATCGTGCTACAAAGCTCTGCCGCACCGGCCTGGAATTCAGGCGCACGAACAGGTCATCCAGCAGCGCGACGACTTGCGCTTGAGCCGGGTCTTCTTGAAACTCTCCGCTTTGGAGTTTCGCGTGATAACGATCAGAGGGTGACACGGCGCGGGACTGTAGCGAGTCATGCGTTTGAACGCAATCACCGTCTCTGCCCGAGGATTTGGCTGAACCAACAACTATGTCGCAACTAACCCGTTTCATCATGCTGCCCGCATTAATCGGCGCCCTGCTGGGTATTGGCATCATCCTGTTCAATACCCTGTCCAACAGTAAGCCGGGGTTTGCCAGCGCGGTGGCGGTGGCTGCACCGGCGGTGGTTAACATCCATACCCGCACGGTGCAGCAGGCCAATCCTATCTGCCGTTTCTACAAACAACTGTGTCAACGCTTTGGTAATAATGCACAGATTAAACGCTCGCTTGGCTCAGGCGTGATTCTGCAGTCAGACGGGCACATTCTGACCAACGAACACGTGGTCAAAGGGGCGCATGAAATTCTGGTCATGTTCGCCAACGGTCAGATCGCCAACGCCAGCGTGATCGGCAGTGACCCACACACCGACCTGGCCGTGATCAAGGTGACAGCGGAAAACCTGCCAGTAGTGCCGCTGGCCGAGGCGGACGCAGAAGTAGGTGATATCGCGCTGGCCATCGGTAACCCTTTCGGTCTCGGGCATAGCGTCTCCCAGGGCATTATTTCCGCCTTCTCGCGGGCGGCGATCACCGACGACCGACCCTATGACGATTTCATCCAGACCGATGCGGCCATCAGCCCTGGCAACTCCGGCGGTGCGCTGGTCGACTACCGTGGTCGGCTGCTTGGCATCAACACCATGATCGTCAGCCAGTCTGGCGGCAGCGAAGGCATCGGCTTTGCCATCCCCACCGACATCGCCACCGACGTGCTGGCCCAGATTATTGCCCAGGGGCGGGTTATCCGCGGCTGGCTGGGCGTGGTGCTCGGTCCCAACTTTGACAACCTCGAGGTGGGTGGCCTGCGTGTGGGGCGGGTGACCAACGGCGGTCCCGCCCATCTGGCGGGTATCCGGCCGGGCGATGTACTGCTTTCCATCAATCAGGTACAGGCCATCGTGCCGGCTGAAATTACCGATGTCATTGCCAAAGCCACACCCGGCTCAGAACTGCAGATTGAAGTGTTGCGCGGGACGCAGCGCTTTCGTGCCACCGCCATCACGGGAGAGCTACCCGACCTGCCCTGATGCGCTCGAGCGCAACCTGGTCAGTTGTCCTGTTTGACCCGAATCGCGGCAGCGCGGGCATGCGCCTCCAGCCCTTCACTGGTCGCCAGCGGCACGGCAATATCCGCCAGACTGGCCGCACCTGCGGCGGACATGTGAATCACAGAACTGCGCTTCTGGAAGTCATAGACACCCAGCGGCGACGCAAATCGCGCCGTACCGAAGGTGGGCAGGACGTGGGATGGACCCGCCACGTAGTCGCCAAAAGTCTCGCCGGTATAGGGCCCACAGAATATCGCCCCGGCGTGCTTAACCGCATCCAGCCAGCTGTCAGGGTCAGCCACATTCAGCTCCAGGTGCTCAGGCGCGATACGATTGACCACGGTCATGGCCTCGGCCAGATCCAACACCTTGATCAGCGCGCCACGCCGGGCCAGCGACTCAGCGACGATGGCTGTTCTTTTCAGATCCGGCAGCAGCCTTGCCATCGTGGTGTAGACCGCTTCGAGCACAGATGCCTGTGGTGAAATCAGGATCGACTGGGCCGCTGCATCGTGCTCAGCCTGGGAAAAAAGATCCCAGGCCAGCAATTCCGGATCAGCATGCGCATCGGCTACCACGCAGATTTCGCTGGGTCCGGCGATCAGATCTATGCCCACCTGACCGTAGACCAGTCGCTTGGCCGCCGCCACATAGGCGCCGCCAGGCCCGACAATCTTGTCGACCCGTGGCACCGTATCGGTGCCATAGGCCAGTGCTGCAACCGCCTGTGCGCCGCCAATGCTGAACACGCGATCAGCGCCGGCGATGGCCAGCGCAGCCAGCACCATGTCATTGCGCACGCCACCCGGGGTGGGCACGGTGACCACAAGTTCGCCCACGCCAGCCACTCTGGCCGGCACTAGGGTCATCAATACAGACGATGGATAACTGGCCTGACCGCCAGGCACATAGACACCCACCCGTTCCAGCGGCGTGATTCTCTGCCCGAGCTGATTGCCCAGATCATCCTGATACGACCAGGAGGACTGCAGCTGGTGTTCATGGTAGTCACGGATTCTTTCGGCCGCGGCTTGCAACGCCCGACGCTCGTCCACACCAATGCGTTCGAGCGCGTCGCGCAACGCCTGCTGGCTGATCTCAAGTTCCGCCGCGGCGGCGACTTCAACACCATCAAACTGTGCCGTGTATTCCAGCAGCGCCACATCACCGCGCTGCTGGATATCGGCTATAACGCCACGCACCACCTGCTCGATCTCGCTGTCCGCGCTGATATCCCAGGCCAGCAGCTCGTTCAGCTGCGTATCAAAGTCATCCCGGGTTGAATCCAGCCGGCGAATTTCCATAACCGTCTAGCCTGCGGACGGGTTGACGACACCCGCCAGGTCGTTAACAAGGCGTTGAACCGAGTCAAACTGGGTCTTCATGGAAGCGCGATTCACAATCAGGCGGGTGCTGATGTCGCAGATGGTTTCGCGGGCTTCCAGCCCATTGGCCTTCAGCGTGTTACCGGTATCAACGATATCGACGATGCAGTCGGCCAGCCCCAGAATGGGGGCAATTTCCATGGCGCCAGACAACTTGATCAATTCCACCTGGCGCGCCTTGGCCTGATAGTGGCGGCGAGCGATATTGACGAACTTGCTGGCCACCCGCAGTACCCCGTCAGGTTCATCCACCCCGACCGGCCTGGCCGTCATCATTTTGCATTTTCCGATGTGCAGATCGAGCAACTCATAGAAGCCCATGGCTTCGCCATACTCGAGAATGGTGTCTTTACCGGTAATGCCTACATCCGCCACGCCGTGCTCAACGTAGGTCAATACGTCGGCGGAACGGGTAATGATGAACTGATGCCCACCCTGCGTACTCTGGAAAATGAGTTTGCGCGACTTAGCCGGATCTTCTGTCAGGGAGATGCCACAGGCGTCCAGCAGCGGCAGACACTCCTGCAGAATGCGACCCTTGTTTAAAGCAATGACCAGACCCATTTAACCCTCAGGTTAACCCACATTGAGGGCGCGCATCCTAGCGCGCTTGTGCGCGAGAAACCACCTTCAGCCTCAACGTACGCGTTGTACCGCGCCACCGATCTGCTGCAGCTTTTCTTCGATGGTTTCGTAGCCCCGATCGATATGATAGATGCGCTCGATGGTGGTCGTCCCCTCGGCCGCCAGGGCCGCGATGACCAGACTGGACGAGGCGCGCAGGTCCGTTGCCATTACCGGCGCAGCAGCCAGGCGTTCGACGCCGTGGACCACGGCCATGGAGTGCCCGTGCAGCTCAATATCCGCACCGAGCCGGTTCATTTCCTGCACATGCATGAAACGGTTTTCAAAGATGTTTTCGCGGATAGTGGAAGTCCCCTCTGCCACCGCATTCAAGGCCATGAACTGCGCCTGCATGTCGGTGGGGAAGCCCGGATAAGGAGAGGTCTCGATGTCTACTGCGCGCGGTCGACGACCCTGCATATCCAGGCTGATCCAGTCGGGTCCGGTTTCTATCAGCGCCCCCGCCTGTTGTAATTTTTCCAGTACCGATCCCAGCGTCTGAGCATCCGCCTTGTGCAGCCGCACAGACCCGCCGGTGGCTGCTGCGGCGATCAGGTAGGTGCCTGCCTCGACCCGGTCGGGCATCACCTCGTACTGTCCGCCATGCAGGCTGGTGACACCTTCCACTTCGATGGTGGCGGTGCCGTGCCCGCGGATTCTGGCACCCAGGGTATTGAGAAAATTACCCAGGTCGACGATTTCAGGTTCGCAGGCGCAGTTGAACAGGCGGGTCGTACCCTTCGCCAGGCAGGCCGCCATCATCAGATTTTCCGTGCCGCCAACCGTAACCAGATCCATGAACACATCAGCGCCCACCAGACCATCCGCTGCGCGCGCCTTGACGTAGCCATCGGTGACTTCAACCTGCGCACCCAGGACTTCCAGCCCTTTCAGGTGCTGATCTACCGGCCTGGAGCCGATGGCACAGCCACCCGGCAGCGACACTTCGGCGGCGCCGTAACGGGCCACCAGCGGACCCAGCACCAGAAATGAGGCGCGCATGGTCTTCACCAGTTCGTAGGGAGCCTTGAGCTGGGTCAGTTCGCGTGCGGTGACTTCGACATTGAGTTTCTCATCGATGACCACATCGGCACCGAGGGTACCCAGCAATTCGATCATGGTGGTCACATCATGCAGATGCGGGGCATTACTGATGACCACCGCCTCTTCCGTCAAAAGCGTACCCGCGAGGATGGGCAGCGTGGAGTTCTTAGCACCGGAAACCGTCAGGCGGCCGTGCAACGGCACACCGCCGGTGATCTGTAACTTATCCACTGACGGTGCGGGCGTCTATTGTTACTGCGTGCAACCGCCCATCGGCAATGTAATCGGAGATCGCAGCATAAACCGCCTGCTGTTTTTTGACCCGAGACATGTCAGCAAACACATCGCTGATAACCGTGATCTGCGCGCGGTTACCGTCCAGTTCTACATTGATCTGGGCATCGGGAAAGCGTGCTTGTACTTTGCCGAGTATTTCTTCCTGCATACCTGTTTACCGTTATTAGGCTTAAGCGTGATCAGGCTTCGAGCAGTATTTCACTCAAGCCTGAAAAGGTGATGATGTTACGCAAATCCTGGGAAAGATGCAGAAAAACTATCGACAGACCGAGCGCATGTGCGGTGCGGTACCACTGCAGCAGCAGGGCTACTGTCAGGCTGTTGGCATTGTCGAGTCCGGCCAGATCAACCGACACGGGCTGACCTGTGGCAGCTGCCGTAATCAGCGCGTCACCGCGCTTTTTCAGCGCCGGCGCTGCATCAAAGTGAACTTCATCGCCGCGCAGTTGAAAATCATCGGTCAGTTCAACTGGCACTTTCTTCCGCCGTGATGACGTTCGACCACGCATTTACAACGTTTTCCACCTTGCGGTCAAAGCGCGGCCCCTTCATGGCGCTGTCAAACTGCGAGCGATAGTTCAGCCGCAGGTTGATGCCTTCAATGACAATGTTGACCAACCCCCACTTGTCGTTACGCCGCTCCATGGCATACACCACACTGTAGGGCTTATCCCGATAGGTGATTTCCATGTTGACGGTCGCCTGATTGGGGTTTTTCGAGCGTCGCTGCTCAGGCAGGATACGGATCTGGCCGTCGTAGAATTCTGTCAGAGCCAGGGCGTAGGTACGTACCAGCGTCCACTTGAAAGACTCTGAAAAACGTTCGAACTGAGCAGGGGTCGCCTGTTTGTACCAGACACCCATCACCGAGCGTGCGAAACGCGGGAAGTCCATGACCGGTTGCATCAGCGCCTCGACCTCGGCATAGAAGCGGTCCGGGTCATCCTTGGCATATTCCTGGCCCGAGCGGATCAGCGCCAGAATTTCGTCGGTGGCAATCTCAACAGCCTGTTTGGCACTCGGAGCCTGTGCCGCCTCATGCATGCGCTCTACGGATGCCTGTCTGGCGCTTACCGAACGTGCATCGACCACCGTCGCGGAGTCCTCCGCCGATGCCTTCGCCACAGCGGTATCCGCCTGCAGGGAGGCCGCCATACCAATCATCAGAGCCACTGCGCAGGGTGCTGACACCCACCATCGTTTCATGCTGTTTTACCCTCCAATACGGGTTACAAATTCGCCAATAAGGTTTTCTAACACCAATGCCCCCTGGGTATCTGTGATTTCGCCCCCATCTTGAAGCTTATCTTCCTCAGAACCCGGCATCAGGCTCACATAGCGTGCGCCCAGGATGCCTTCTGTCAAAATTTTGGCCGCAGTGTCAGTGGTTAGACCACCAGGTTCGCCAAAAATTTCCAACGTCACCACAGCGCTGCCCCACTCCATATCTACCGCGATGTCACGCACCCGGCCGATGGTGACCCCGGCCATGGACACCTTGCCACGGGTACGCAGACCGGCGACATCGTCAAACGTGGCAGTCACTGAATAACTGGTATCAGCCTGAGACTGGTTGACACCGCTGACCTGTATCGCGAGAAAGATCAAACTGGCAATTCCGGCCAGCACAAACAGGCCAACACTGAGCTCTAGGGTGCGGGTGCGCATTTAAAAATCTCCGTACATAACCAGGGTTAAAACAAAATCAGTGGCCAGGATGAGCACGGAACTCAAGACCACGGTGCGGGTGGTGGACATGGCCATGCCTTCGGCGGTGGGTTCTGCATCGTAGCCCTGGAAGACGGCCACCCAGGTCACCAGCCAGGCGAATACAGCGGCCTTGATCATGCCTTTAGCCAGATCGTCCCACCAGTCCACTACATCCTGCATGCCGGACCAGAAGCCGCCCGCATCAGCGCCCAGCCACTGCACTGCCACCACCAGACCGCCATAGATGGCGACGGTATTAAAAATCAAAGTCAGGATGGGGACGCTGATCAATCCGGCCCACAGGCGCGGCGCAACAATGCGCTGCAACGGATCAACGCCCATCATCTCCATGCTGGCCAGTTGTTCGGTGGTTTTCATCAGACCGATCTCAGCGGTCAGGGCGGAGCCTGCACGTCCGGCAAACAACAGCGCAGTGACTACCGGACCGAGCTCGCGCAGCAACACCAGCGCCAGACCCACGCCAACCGCTTCCTGCGCGCCAAATCGTTCCAGTTGAGTATAAAACTGCAGCGCCAGCACCGCGCCGATGGAAAATGCAGACAGCACGATGATCACCAGCGAAAGATAGCCCACGTTATAGATCTGCTTGATCAGCAGGCCGATACCCTGCCAGCTCGGCACGCCACGCATGGCGTACAACAACAGCATTGTGGCGCGGCCTACCGCTGCCAGAAAATTAAGAAATCGCGCTCCGATTTGACGTATGAATACTATCACTGACGGTTACTCAGGCGTGCGCCAGCACGTCGTAACGATAATTGTCAGCGGGATAGTGAAACGGTACCGGTCCATCAGGTAAACCGTGCATGAACTGTCGAATCTGCTCAGATTCTGAAGCGCGGAGCTCTTCCGCAGTGCCGCAGCCCATGACTTTGCCATCGGCGATGATATAAATCAGATCAGCAATACTGACGGTTTCATGGATGTCGTGCGAGACCACAATACTGGTGGTTCCTAAAGCTTCATTCAGTGATTTGATCAGGCTGACCAGCACCCCCATGGCAATGGGGTCCTGGCCGGTAAAGGGCTCATCGTACATCAGCAGATCAGGGTCCAGGGCGATGGCCCGTGCCAGCGCCACGCGCCGTGACATGCCACCCGAGAGTTCCGCCGGCATCAGATCACGCGCGCCGCGCAGACCTACCGCGTTCAGCTTCATCAGCACCAGATCGCGAATGGTTTCTTCGTCCAGTTCGGTGTGTACCCGCAACGGGAAGGCTACGTTTTCGAACACACTGATGTCGGTGAACAGCGCCGAACTCTGGAACAACATGCCGATTTTTCTGCGCATGGCAAACAGCGCCTTGCGCCGCAACCGGCAAACGTCCGCCCCATCCACCAGTACCGCACCCCGGTCCGGTTTGACCTGGCCACCGATAATTTTCAGCAGGGTCGTTTTGCCGGTACCACTGGGGCCCATAATGGCCGTCACCTTGCCCCGTGGCACGGTGAGACTGATGTCATCAAAGATCAGACGCTCGCCGCGAGCGAAGCTCAGATCGCGGATCTCAATTAAGTTGTCAGACATACATCTCCGTAGATTCCATTCAACGGCCGCAGCCGATCATTATAGCATTGCTTGGTCCAGGCATCGCCGGAACTACGTCTTACCCCGGCAGGTTACCTCTGCAGTGCAACAAGGGCGCTCAAGTGCCCATACGACGGGCGGATGACAGGCGACAACAAAGTTGGCGCCAAAACCCATATGAGACTAAAGTGTGTAACCAGGTAACAATTACTAGAATTAATTCGACCTTATATATCCCATGTGGGTTCCACTTCTACTCCTCATCATAGGCTTTGTTGCCCTCGTCTGGAGCGCTGACCGGTTTCTGTCAGGCGCTGCGGCGGCGGCGACCAATCTGGGTGTGTCGAAGATGCTGATCGGACTCACAGTGGTCTCCGTAGGCACTTCGGCACCGGAAATTCTGGTAGCGGTATTCGCCGCCATCGATGGCAACCCGTTGCTGGCCGTGGGTAACGCCATCGGCTCCAACATCGCCAACATCGGCCTGGTGCTGGGTATCACCGCCATTGTCGCGCCGTTGCCGTTCTCTGCGCCGGTGCGCAAGGCAGAACTGCCGTGGTTGCTGGGTGCTACGTTGCTCGCCATCGTTCTGCTGTTCGACCGTTATCTTTCGTTCGTCGATGGCTGCCTGCTGTTATTCGGTCTGGGTGCAATCCTCTACAAGCTGGTTAACGGGCAGGAGAGCACCAACCACGAACTCTCCGCCTCCATGCAGGAAGAGCTGGACGAACTCCCCGATATGACCACCTTACAGGCGACTGCCTGGTTGGGTCTGGGACTGATCGTGCTGCTGGTGTCCGCTCAGGTGCTGGTGTTCGCCGCCACCTGGATCGCTGCCGAACTGGGCGTATCAGAAATGATCATCGGCCTGACCATCGTGGCCATCGGCACCAGCCTGCCGGAGCTGGCCGCCACCATCGGCTCTGCCATCAAGGGACATCCCGATATCGCCATCGGCAATGTGGTGGGCTCAAACATTCTCAATATTCTCGCCGTGCTGGCAGTGCCGGGTCTGGTGAGCGGTGCTGAAATCGACTTTGCCGCCCTGTGGCGTGACTGCGGCATGATGCTGGCATTGACGCTGATGCTGGCGCTGTTTGCATACGGCATCAATTCACGTGCGGTCATCACGCGCTTCGAAGGCGCAGTAATGCTGCTGGCGTGGATCGGTTACAACACCCTGCTGGTACAACAGGCATGACAGCATCAAGCAGCAACCTGAGCAATATCCCGGCAAGCATTCGGGGCATCATCTTTGATGTCGACGGTATTCTCACCGACGGTCGCATCGTCTATACGGATGATGGCCACGAACTCAAACAGTTCCATGTACAGGACGGCGCCAGTCTGAAACTGCTGATGCAACATGATATTCAGATCGGCATCATCACCGGGCGTCGCTCACCCATCGTTGCACGGCGTGCCCGTGAACTGGGCATCCAGTTTCTGAAACAGGGCGCCAGCTCCAAGGCTGACGCGCTCAACGAGCTGATTGCTGACGGCTTTATCGGGCAGGATCTGGCCGCGGTAGGTGACGACATTCAGGATCTGGCCATGTTTCAACACCCGGCAGTCACATTCTCGATCACCGTCCCCAATGCTCATCCGACGGTACTGGCACAGGCTGACGCAGTGACCGAACGCCGCGGTGGCGATGGCGTTGTGGTGGAGATCTCACAAGCCCTGCTGCGCGCCCAGTCGCGCTGGCCCTACTAGCGGTTGCGCTGGAGATACGCTGAGTGAGCCGTTTCACCCCTATGCTGCTGTTGCTGCTGGCGGCCGGGCTGGCCTGGTATCTGCTGCGCGAACCAGCCGAGGAAGTGGCCGACGATGTCACCGAAGTGGTGGAGCGCAAAACTCCGGATCTGTTTGGTGAACAGATCCGCTTCAACCAGCTGCATGCCGATGGACACCTGCACTACCGTCTGGACGCGGATTCCATCGAGCAATTCAACGCAGACAATCTGACTCGTATGGCCATGCCGCGCCTGCATCTACGCTCGGCTGCACAACCGCCCTGGGACATCCAGTCCGAGGAAGGCTTCATTCGCAAGACAACGACAGCAGAGAACATCGTGGAAGACATTGTCTACCTGCGACAGAAGGTACAGATGCGCCAGGAAAACCCGGAAAACGGACCGATCACCCTGCGCTCGGAGTCCATCTATCTGTATCCGGACCGCCAATTCGCTGAAACTCAGCAAGGTGTTATTATCGACACCGAAGTTGGTCGAACCACCGCAGCTGGCTTAACCGCGGATCTGGAATCCGGCCTGCTGCGCCTGTCGTCCAATGCAACACAAAGGGTGCATACCATTGTATTACCTGAACAATTCAAGAAGAGTTAGCTTGTTAGTCGCGGCGACCCTGTTAGGGGGGGCACCGGCGTGGGCGCTGAAAGACGACGCCAGTCAGCCGATTCACATTGAAGGCGATGATGCAGAGATCGATCAGGCGAACGAGACCATCGTTTACACCGGCTCGGTTGAAATCGTACAGGGATCACTGCGGGTGTTCGGTGAACGCATGGTGGTCAAGGTAAACGGCGACCAGGTCGAACGCATCACCACCCTGGGCGCCCCTGCCCAGTACCAGCAGGAGCTGGAAGATAATCAGGGGGTCGTCAAGGCCCACGCCGACTCGATCATCTACCACACCGCTGAGGAACGCATCTACTTGAACGGCAGTGCTTCGCTGGAGCAGAAAGGCAACAAACTGAGCGGCGAGTCGATCCGCTACGACATCGTCAACGGCAAGGTCGACGCCAGCGCCGGTCAGAAATCCGGCCGCGTCAGCATGCAATTGGATCCGACTGCCGCAGGTCCGCGCCGCAAACCCGCCGATCCAGATTCTCAGTAGTTTGGCCACGCAGACCCTGAGCGCACAATCGCTGCGCAAGACCTACGGGACCAAGATCGCCGTCGAGGACGTCTCGCTCAAGGTCGATACCGGTGAAATCGTCGGCCTGCTGGGTCCCAATGGGGCTGGCAAGACCACCTGTTTCTACATGGTGGTCGGTCTGATCAAGGCGGATGCGGGCACCATATTCATCGACCAGCAGGAACTGACACACCAGCCGGTCCATGTCCGCGCCCGCGCCGGGGTCGGTTACCTGCCCCAGGAAGCCAGCGTGTTCCGCACTCTCTCTACCGAAAACAACCTCAACGCCGTCATCGAGCTGAGAAAAGACCTCAGCAAAGCAGAGCAGCAGGAACTGCGCGAACAACTGCTGCGGGAATTCAACCTGACAGGGGTCCGCAAAAGTCTCGGTCAGAGTCTGTCTGGTGGCGAGCGGCGGCGCCTGGAAATCGCCCGCGCGCTGGCCAGCAAGCCGGCCTTCATGCTGCTCGACGAACCCTTCGCCGGCGTCGACCCCATCTCGGTAGGCGACATAAAGCGCGAGATCAAAGACCTGTCTGCACGCAACATCGGCGTGCTCATCACCGACCACAACGTCAAAGAAACCCTGGATATCTGCGACCGCGCCTACATCGTCCACGAAGGCCACCTGATCGCCGCCGGCTCACCCGCCGAAGTGCTAGCCAACGAAACCGTCCGCCAGGTCTACCTGGGCGAAGGCTTCACCATCTGAAATCCGGGTCAGAGTCGTTGGTGCCAGAGACGATTGTTGCATGCTGCTCGTGCCAGTCGCGGGGCTGAGGCAGCTCAAAGCATTGGTATCGAGCTGAGGAGAGCAGAGACCAAAAGTGCCAGCGGCAGGGCTGGTGCAGCTCAACGCGTTGCGGATCGTCGGCGGCAGGGATGCCGCCGCGAAGCGTACAGGGATGTATCCAC
>JAVKCL010000026.1:0-59969 GCA_040222775.1 Pseudomonadales bacterium | reverse complement strand
GGGCTTGATGGGCGGCGCGTTTTTTCTTCTTCGGCTTCTTGCCGATGATGTAAGAGCGGGACGAATCTACCAGCGCCCAGTTCTTCAGCGCATTGCGCCCCAATAACATGCGAAAGCGCATGTCGTCCCGGGAGGTCAGCGTCATCTCAATGGGCCATTGATAGCTGCCTATTTTCAGCGTGGTTTCAATCACCCATCGCTCCTCTTTGTGACCACCGGAGTCGGTGACAACGCGCTGGTCGATCACGTCCGCCACACAGGTCACGACGGTCTCGTTGTTCAGCTGAATGGGGTGAATATTGAACTCAACCCTCTGCCGGCCCGCCTCAACAAAGGGTTGCAGGGCAAAGGCATGCAGGGCCGAGGTGCGGGCGCCGGTATCTACCTTGGCCTTGATTGGCGGCAGCCCCAGATCAGGGAGGTGCACCCATTCACGCCAGCCAACGGTTAACAGCTCGCCGGGCGTGGCAGTCTGTAAGTCTCCAGTGTTCTCGGCGCTGCCTTTTTCGGTCATCTCTCAATCAGCCTCTTGTTCAGTTATTGCCGGATTACGGGATTAAGCTACCCCAGCTAAGGCTTTAATGACACAATGATTTTTTCACCAGCAGCAGGTTGTACAGTAGATGAAACTCGCCATTCTCTCGCGGGGCCCGCGGTCATACAGCACTCGACGCTTCAAAGAGGCTGCGCTGCAGAGAGATCATACGGTCAAAGTACTGGATTCGCTCAAATTCGCCATCGACCTGCAACAGGGTGTACCGGACCTCTATTACCGGCAGAAAATACTCTCTACTTACGATGCGGTGCTGCCGCGCATCGGTGCGTCAATCACCTACTACGGTACCGCGGTGGTGCGACAGTTTCAGGAAATGGATGTGTTCTGTGCCAACCCGGCCCACGGCATCATCAACTCGCGCGACAAGCTGCGCAGCCTGCAGATTCTCAGCCGTCACCATATCGGCATCCCCCGCACCACCTTCGTACGCGACAAAAAAGACGTGCTGCCCGCTATTGAAAGAGTGGGTGGTGCGCCGGTGGTGATCAAACTGATCGAAGGGACTCAGGGTATCGGTGTGCTGCTGGCCGAAACCACCAAGGCAGCGGAAGGCATTATCGAACTGCTGCAGAGCCAGCGTCAGAATGTGCTGATTCAGAAATTTGTAGCGGAGAGCAAAGGTAAGGATATTCGCGCCTTTGTGGTTGGCGATCGCGTGGTCGCTGCCATGCGGCGGGTGGCCCAGGGCCAGGAGTTTCGCAGCAACGTACATCGTGGTGGCGTAGCCGAAGCGGTCGAGCTGGATGAACGCTACCGTGAAACCGCGGTACGCTCGGCGCAGATTCTCGGCCTGCGCGTGGCCGGGGTCGACATGCTGGAAGGTAAGAACGGCCCACAGATCATGGAGGTCAACTCCTCTCCCGGTCTGGAAGGCATCGAAACCTGCACCGGTCTGGACGTTGCCGGCGCGGTCATCGATTACATTTCCGCCCAGGTGGACTTTCCAGAGATCGATATTCGGCAGCGGTTGACCGTCAGCAAGGGCTACGGTGTCAGTGAGATCTATGTGCCGGAGGGTTCAAATTTCGTCGGCTTGACCATCAAACAGACCTCCCTGGCAGAACAGGACATCAACGTACTGACTCTGTATCGCGGTAACAAGGTGATCCCCAACCCCAGGAGTGATCGTGTCCTCGAGCCCGATGACAAACTGCTGTGTTTCGGCAAACTGGAATCCATGCGCGGCATGATTCCCAGAAAGACCCAGCGACGCCGCAGCCCGAAAATTCTGGATCTGGTTACCGACGTTGTGCCGCATGAACATGAACACGAGCATGAGCGTGAGCATGAAAGGGACTAGGATGCCGCAGACAAGCCTGGCCTGTGAAAATATCGAAGGATCATTGATATGCGCATAATACCTACCCTCGCCATTGTTGCACTCACCGCCGGTCTCTCCGCATGTGCGCCGGAACCCGGCAGCGAAGCCTGGTGTGAAGACATGGCCGAAAAACCCAAGGGCGACTGGACCATCAACGATGCCGCTGAATTCGCCAAAAGCTGCGTCGTAAAGGTAAAAATCGAGACAGAATAAGCCTCTGTCAGCGCATCAGCGCATCAGCGCATCAGCGCAAATGCTGTCCGCAGTTCTGCCACAAACAACTCGGGCTGCTCAAAAGCAGCAAAGTGTCCGCCTTTGTCCAGTTCGTTCCAGTAGACGATATTGGTATATCGCGTTTCCGCCCAACTGCGGGGAATGGGGACAATTTCCTCGGGGAAAATACTGCAGCCGGTGGGCAGGCTGACGGTTTGTGGGCCATCGTGACGAAAGGCCTGGTTAAAACTCTCCCAGTACAGTCTGGCAGAAGAGGCGCCATTACCGGGCAGCCAGTAGAACATGACGTTATCCAGCAGCTCATCCCGGCTCAGCACATTTTCCGGGTGTCCGTTGCAGTCGGTCCAGGCATGGAACTTCTCGATGATCCACATGGCCTGCGCCAGCGGCGAATCCACCAGCCCATAACCCACGGTCTGCGGGCGGGTACTCTGCTGTTTGGAATAGCCCGTACCCCACTGCTGGTGCTGGCGGGCCCTGGCCAGCGCCTGCTTGTCCTGTTCATCCGGCGCTTCGCGTGCCTGCCGGCTGGCTCTGGCGGTGGGCATATTGACATGGATACCCTGACAGGCCCCACGGTTGGCCAGACCGATGGCGGTGGTCACCGCCGCACCCCAATCGCCGCCCTGAGCGAAGTACTGCGCATAGCCCAGCGCACTCATCAGCTCATCCCACACTGCGGCAATCTTATCTACACCCCAGCCTGTGGCGGTCGGCTTGTCGCTGAAACCGTATCCTGGCAGCGACGGTGCCACTACATGAAACGCATCGCTCGCCTGGCCGCCATGGGCAACGGGGTCCACCAATGGCGCCAGTACTTTGTGAAACTCCACCACAGATCCGGGCCAGCCGTGGGTCAGCAACAGCGGTCTGGCTGACGGACTGGGACTCTTGATGTGAATGAAATGGATCCCCAACCCCTGCAGGGTGATGCGGAACTGGGGGAATTCATTGTAGTAGCGCTCCCGTGCACGCCAGTCGTATTCGTCTCGCCAGTAGGCGATCACTTCGCGCGCGTAGGCCAGCGGCACGCCCTGACTCCAGTCATCCGGCGTTTCACGCTCGGGCAAGCGGGTGTGCTCAAGGCGCAGCGCCAGATCGTCAAGATCGGCCTGCGCCACGGCCAGCTTAAAGGGTTGGATATCCGCCATCAGCTGGCCGCCTGCAATCGAGCTTAAGGCAGCAGGTGGGCGACAGCGTCGCGTTCTTCGCTGAGCTCTGCGGCGGTCGCATCCATCTTGCCGCGACTGAAATCGTTTATTTCGATGCCCTGCTCGATGGTCCAGTCGCCGCCACTGCAGCGCACCGGAAAGGAGTAGATCAGCCCTTCATCGATGCCATAGCTGCCGTCCGCGTACACACCCATGCTGACGATGGCATCGCTGCCCAACGCCCAGTCATGCATATGGTCGATGGCCGCATTCGCCGCGGAAGCGGCGCTGGAAGCACCGCGCGCATCAATGATGGCAGCGCCGCGCTGCTGGACCGTGGGTATAAAGTCGCCCTCGTACCAGGCCATATCCACCAGGTCCATGGCCGGTTTGCCGGCCACCGTGGCGCGATGAATATCCGGATACTGAGTCGCCGAGTGATTGCCCCAGATACAGAGACCATCCACGTCACTGACGTGCTTACCGGCTTTCTGTGCCAGCTGCGCCATGCCGCGATTGTGATCGAGGCGGGTCATGGCGGTAAAATTTCTTGCATCCAGATCCGGCGCGTTACGCTGGGCGATCAGACAGTTGGTGTTGGCCGGATTACCTACCACCAGTACTTTCACATCACGGCTGGCGTGGTCGTTGAGCGCCTTACCCTGAGCAGAAAAGATGGCTGCATTGGCTTCCAGCAGGTCTTTACGCTCCATGCCCGGTCCACGCGGTCGCGAGCCCACCAGCAATGCATAGTCAGTGTCTCTAAAAGCCACGTTGGCATCGTCGGTCTGCACAATGTCGGCCAGCAATGGAAAAGCGCAATCGTCCAGTTCCATTGCTACGCCCTTCAGGGCATCAAGCGCCGGCGTAATTTCCAGCAATTGCAGTATCACGGACTGGTCATTGCCAAGCATGGCGCCGGAAGCGACGCGGAACAGAAGCGCGTAGCCAATCTGGCCCGCCGCACCGGTGATGGTTACGCGTACTGGATCTTTCATAAATTCCCTCTACCTATTCTTTTGTTAGTGTTTATCAGCGGCAGTGTTTGGTACTGGTTTTTTCTGCTCAGCCTTGGAGAATAGCAACAAGTGCCGCACGGACCTTCCACGCACATTGTATTTACCCGTGCCTGGGAATGAAACAAGGAATACCAGTGGACGTCCACCGAATCGAAGAAGCGTCACTCAACGCCTGGCCAGCCATGCACCAGGTATTGCTCGACGGCTGGGTACTGCGTTTTGCCCGCGGCTTTACCAAGCGCTCCAACAGCATCATTCCCCTTTATCCAAGCCGCAACGCACACGCCGGTGACGCAGACGCCACGCTGGCCAAAATCCGCTACTGCGAAAATCTCTATGCCCGGGAACAACTGCAGACAGTGTTTCGTCTGACGTCTATCGACCCGCAACTCACCACCCCGCTGGCCCAGGTGTTGAGCGAACGCGGCTACCGCGAAGCCGATCCCAGCCTGGTGCTGGCCAGCACCCGGTTGCCCGCCACGGCCCCAGATGAGCAGGTCACCTTTGTACCGCTGGAAGACTGGCTGGCGGTGTACTGCAATCTGACTGGCATGAATGAGCCTGCCAGATCCCTGCACCGACTGATTCTGAACGCGATCACAGGTGAATGCGGGTTTGCGGTCCTGGCGGTGGACGGTGCACCGGTGGCCTGCGGCCTGGCCGTGGTCGAACACGAACTGGTAGGGTTATTTGACGTTTTTACCGCAGCCGAGCAACGACAGCGTGGCTGGGGACGGGTACTGGTCAATGGCCTGCTGGCATGGGGCTATCAGGCCGGAGCCCGCACTGCCTATCTGCAGGTGGTGGCCGAAAACAACTCGGCACGCGCACTGTACAGCAAGCTTGGATTCTCCCACCTTTACCAATACCGCTACTACGTATCGCCTTAACCTCTTGTTTTTTCTATATATTTTTATAATTTTCAGGTATGAAAAATCGCCTGGAAAGCTTGATTCAGCGGCGGTTTTTTGAGAAGGTTCGTCGTTCGTATTGCAAACACACCGGTTGTCTGCAGGCAGGCCGTTATCCGGCGATGCATTGATGGCACGCAATAACAAAGATCGCTGCTCAGAATAGATCAGCAGATCAAAATAAAGCGCCAGTATCGCAACAATATCAACGGCCTGGATTACGCATATAGCAACTATCCAGGGGGCTGAACCCGGGGCTTGAAGTCTACTCCATGTGAGCGGACGGGTATCCCTGCCTCAAAATCGGGGTCAGCTCGGAGACCGAAGGGACGCATATTCATGGTCAGCTGGTACTGGGCTGGGACTTAGTGCGCACGGCTTAAGGCGGTGTGCCGGAACGGAAGAGAGATATGGAACGACAAGTGACTGGCGGATTACCCTCCAAGCGTGGTCTGTACGACCCCGCCAACGAACACGACAGTTGTGGGGTTGGCTTTATTTGCGACATCAAAGGTCGTCCCAGCCATCAGATTGTGGCCGATGCCGCATACATGAACTGTTGTATGGAGCACCGCGGTGGTGTCGGGTACGAGCAGAATACCGGCGATGGCGCGGGTATCCTGACGGCCCTGCCACATACCTTGTTCAACCGTATCGCTGAGCAGGAATTCGGCCAGGCGCTGCCTGAACCCGGTGCCTATGGTGTGGGTAATGTTTTCCTGCCGGTAAATGAGCAGGAAAGGGAAAAGTGCAAAGCGGTTTTCAATGCCCAGATCGAAGCCGCCGGGCAACGCCTGATCGGCTGGCGGGAACTGCCGGTCGACCCTGATGGTGCCGATATCGGCAAAGCGGCCCGCGCTGCCATGCCCCATTTCGAGCAACTGTTCATCGCCGCCGAAGACGGTCTGCGCGGTGACGACTTTGAACGCAAGCTGTACCTGATCCGTAAGCACGCGACTCATGTTCTGCGTGGCGATGTATCGCTGGCACAACGCAAACTCATGTACGTCTGTTCACTGTCTACCAAGGTCATCATTTTCAAAGGCATGTTGACCCCGGGACAGCTGTTTCCGTTCTATACCGATCTGCAGAACCCGGCCTACGAAAGTCATCTGGCGATGGTGCATTCACGCTTCAGCACCAACACCTTCCCCTCCTGGGACCGGGCGCAGCCTAATCGTTTCATGAGCCATAACGGCGAGATCAACACCCTGCGCGGTAACGTCAATTCGATGAACGCCCGCGAAGGGGCTACCCAGAGCGACCTGTTCGGCGCAGACATCGACAAGCTGTACCCCATCGTTGAACCCGACTGCTCAGACTCCGGCACGTTCGACAACGTACTCGAGTTCCTGCTGATGTCCGGTCGCAAGCTGCAGGAAGCGGTGCTGATGATGATTCCGGAAGCGTGGCAGCAGCACGCCACCATGAGCGAAGACAAAAAAGCCTTCTATGAATTTCACTCCAGCCTGATGGAACCCTGGGATGGTCCCGCGTCCATCGCCTTCACCGATGGCACCTATATCGGCGCGGTGCTGGACCGCAACGGCCTGCGCCCATCGCGCTACTACATCACCGATGACGACAAGTGCATCATGGCATCAGAAGTCGGCGTGGTGCCGGTAGACCCGGCGCGCGTGGTGGCCAAGGGGCGCCTGCAGCCCGGCAAAATCTTCCTCATCGACTTCGAACAGGGTCGCATGATTCCGGATGAAGAACTGAAAACAGATCTGGCCGGTCGCCGCCCGTATCGCAGCTGGCTGGAAGAACAGCGTATCGACCTGGCTGAAATCGCGCCGGTAATCGGCGAAGGCCTGACCCCGCACAACCTGACCCAGCGCATGCAGGCCTTCGGTTATACCCAGGAGACCATGCAGTTCATGCTGATCCCGATGATCAGTGAACTGCGCGATCCGCTGGGTTCCATGGGCAACGACGCAGCCCTGGCGGTGATGAGCACCAAACCGCGCATGTTGTACGACTACTTCAAGCAGCGTTTTGCCCAGGTGACCAACCCGGCCATCGATTCCATCCGCGAAGAAGTCATCATGGCGATGGAATGCTACATCGGCCCGGAGAAAAACCTGCTGGAAAGCACGCCGGAACACGCCCATCGACTGCGTATCCCGCATCCGATTCTGTCCAATTCAGAACTCGCTTCGCTGAAACACATGGATCATCGCGGCTGGCGCACCAGGACCATCGACATCACCTACCCGACCCAGTCCGGCGAAGAAGGTATGGTCGCCGCCCTGCACCGCATCAACGCAGAGGCGCAGCAGGCCATCGTCGACGGCTACAGCCTGGTTATTCTTTCCGATCGTGACATCAGCGCCGAGCGTAATGCACTCAGCTCGCTGCTGGCGGTGGGCAGCGTGCACCAGCACCTGGTTAAAATGCATACCCGCACCCAGATTGGCCTGGTGGTGGAAAGCGGTGAGGCACGCGAAGTGCACCACCACTGTCTGCTGGTGGGCTATGGCGCGGATGCAATTAATCCTTATCTGGCTTTCGAGTCTTTGTGGAGCGCTCGCAGTGAAGGGCGCCTGCACGACATCGAGCATGTCAAATCAGACGAAGACATCATCGACGCCTATCGCAAGGCGGTGGCCAAAGGCATGCTCAAGGTGATGGCTAAAATGGGCATTTCCACCCTGCAGTCCTATAAGGGCGCGCAGATCTTCGAAGCGGTGGGCCTGGCTTCGGATGTCATCGATTTTGCCTTCACCGGCACCGCCAGTCGGGTGGAAGGTGTCGGCCTGGAAGTACTGGCCGAAGAAACTCAGAAGCGCCATGACCTGGGTTATCCGTCGCGCAATGTGATTCCACTGACGGTGCTGCCTAACCCGGGCGACTTCCACTGGCGTAAACACGGCGACACCCACATGTGGGATCCCGAGGCAGTCGCCAGCCTGCAGAATGCGGTGCGCTCCAACAGCGAAGATGCCTACTGGCAGTTCGCCAACCATATGAACAACGAAAACACGCGCCAGGCGACTCTGCGCGGTCTGCTGGACTTCAATATCACCGAGCAGGTACCGCTGGAGGAAGTGGAAAGCGAAGCGGAGATCGTGAAACGCTTTGCGACCGGCGCGATGAGCTTTGGCTCTATCAGCGCCGAAGCACACGAGTCGCTGGCCATCGCCATGAATCGACTGGGCGGTAAATCCAACACCGGTGAAGGTGGCGAGGATGCGGCACGCTTCAAGCCCATGGCCAATGGCGATTCAAAACGCTCAGCCATCAAACAGGTCGCCAGTGGTCGCTTCGGGGTCACCATTAACTATCTGACCAACGCTGATGAGTTGCAGATCAAGATTATCCAGGGCGCCAAGCCCGGTGAAGGCGGCGAACTGCCTGGCGGCAAGGTGGACGATTATATCGCCAGCCTGCGCCACTCCACGCCCGGCGTTGGCCTGATCAGCCCGCCACCGCACCATGATATTTATTCCATCGAGGACATGGCGCAGCTGATTCACGACCTGAAGAACGGCAATCCCAGTGCGCGCATAAGCGTCAAACTGGGCGCAGAGATCGGCGTCGGCACTGTGGCAACAGGGGTGACCAAGGCGCGTGCCGATCACCTGGTGATCGCCGGTGATACTGGCGGTACAGGGGCCTCACCGCTGACTTCCATCAAACATGCCGGGGTACCCTGGGAACTGGGTATCGCAGAGACCCATCAGACCCTGGTGATGAACAATCTGCGCTCACGGGTCGTGCTACAGACCGACGGTCAGCTCAAGACCGGCCGTGATGTCGCCATCGCCTGTCTGTTAGGTGCAGAAGAGTTCGGCTTTGCCACCGCCCCGCTGATCGCGCTGGGCTGTATCATGATGCGTAAATGCCACCTCAACACCTGTCCGGTGGGCGTCGCCACCCAGGACCCTGAACTGCGTAAGAAATTTACCGGACAACCGGAACACGTGGTGAACTACCTGTTTATGGTGGCCAAGGAACTGCGCCTGATCATGGCGCAGCTGGGCATGCGCACCATCAATGAGATGGTGGGCCGCGTGGACCTGTTGAACGTGGATGTTGCGGTGCATCACTGGAAGGCAAAAGGCCTGGATCTGGCGCAGGTGCTGGCACCCGCCGACGAACCCGAGGAATACCTGGGCTCTTACGCGCAACACGCACAGGATCACCAACTGGACAAAGCGCTGGACAATCAGCTTATGGAATTGGCCGAGCCGGCCTTGAGCAAGGGTGAAAAGGTGTTTGCTGAACTCGACATCGTCAACACCAACCGTGTGGTCGGGGCGATGCTCTCCAACAAGATCATCCGCGAAGTCGGTCCAGAGATGCTGCCCGACGACACCATCCACTTTAAATTTAACGGCAGCGCAGGCCAGAGTCTCGGCTGCTGGCTGGCCAAGGGTGTGACCCTTGAAGTTGAAGGCGATGCCAACGACTTCACCGGCAAGGGACTGTCAGGCGGCAAGATCATCGTCTACCCGCCCAAGTCATCACCCTTCGTACCGGAAGAGAACATCCTCATCGGCAACGTCGCCTTGTACGGCGCGACCTCAGGCGAAGCCTACTTCCGCGGTGTCGCGGCAGAACGCTTCTGCGTGCGTAACAGTGGCGCCCACACAGTGGTGGAAGGCGTTGGCGACCATGGCTGCGAATACATGACCGGGGGACGGGTCGTCATCCTCGGCGAGACCGGCAGAAACTTTGCCGCTGGTATGAGTGGCGGCGTCGCCTACATCTGGGATCCAAAAAACCAGTTTGATGTTCAATGCAACATGGAAATGGTTGAACTGGAAAAACTGGAGGCCGAAGAAGACATCGCTGAGGTGAAGTATCTGATCACGAACCACGTGCAGTATACCGGCTCAACGGTGGGTCAGGCTGTACTGGACGACTGGCAGAATGCGCTGCGACAGTTCGTCAAGGTCATGCCGACCGATTACAAGCGCGTCCTCCAGGAACGCAAACAACAGGTAAGTGCCGGCTAAAGGCACGCGATTAAGAAATAAGCTATGGGTAAACCTACAGGATTCATGGAGTTCCCGCGCAATGCGGCTCCATATCGGGATGCATCGAGTCGATTATTAGACTTTGCAGAGATTTATACGGATCACGATGTTGAGCGTCTGACCACTCAGGGCGCCCGTTGCATGGACTGCGGCGTGCCATTCTGTCAGTCAGATGACGGCTGTCCGATTCACAACCTCATCCCCGAATGGAACGACCTGGTTTACCGGGGCGAGTGGCGGGCGGCGCTGGAACGGTTGCACAAGACCAACAACTTCCCTGAGTTTACCGGCCGGGTCTGCCCCGCGCCTTGTGAAGGCTCCTGTGTTCTGGGTATTACCGATCCGGCTGTGACCATCAAGAACATTGAAATGGCGATCATCGACAAAGGCTTTGCCGAAGGCTGGGTGGTTGCTGAGCCGCCGGAAAGTCGCACCGGTAAGAGTGTGGCGGTGGTCGGCTCCGGCCCTGCCGGCCTGGCGGCGGCGGCCCAGCTGAACAAGGCGGGGCATACCGTGACGGTTTACGAACGCGCGGACCGCGTGGGTGGCCTGCTGATGTACGGCATCCCCAATATGAAACTGGCCAAACAGGAAGTCGTTGAGCGTCGGGTCAAACTGCTGGAAGAAGAAGGCGTGACCTTCGTCGTCAATACACCGGTTGGCAATGGTGAAGCGGGCAGTGTCTCCATCACACAACTGCAGGCGGAGCACGACGCGGTACTGCTGAGTACTGGTGCTACCGTACCGCGGGATCTGCCGACCCCCGGTCGCGAGCTCAAGGGCGTGCACTTCGCCATGGATTTCCTCACCGCGAACACCAAGAGCCTGCTGGATTCAAACCACGCAGATGGCAACTACATCAGTGCCAAAGACAAGGACGTCATCGTCATCGGGGGCGGTGACACCGGTACCGACTGTATCGGCACATCGCTGCGCCATGGCTGTAAGAGCCTGGTCAATTTTGAGCTGTTTCCACAGCCACCCCAGGAACGCGCCGCCAACAACCCCTGGCCGACCTGGCCACGGATTTTCCGTACCGACTATGGCCACGAAGAAGCCGCGGTCGTGCAGGGGTCCGACCCGCGCGTTTACAGCATTTCTTCACTTAACTTTATCGGCGATGAAGATGGCAACCTGACAGGCGTGCGCACGGTGGATGTGGAGATGCGGGACGGCCAGTTCGTCAACATTGAAGGCAGCGAGCGCGAATGGCCTGCTGACCTGGTACTGCTGGCCATGGGCTTTTTAGGCCCTGAGCACGAAGCCACTGACCCACTGGGCATCGCCTACGATGACCGCTCCAACTACCAGGCAGACTACGGGCGCTACACCACCTCAGTGAAAGGCGTATTTGCGGCTGGCGATTGCCGCCGCGGTCAATCCCTGGTGGTACGTGCCATCAACGAAGGCCGCGAAGCTGCACGTGAAATCGACCGTTTCCTGATGGGGAATACGCAGCTGCCGTAAACGCGGCTGCGGCCAATCTCACGCAGAGCACGATCAGTTGCCGAGACTGGCCTGAATGGTCTCCATCTTTCTGACCCAGGGCTTGATGTCGCGCAACTCGCCGGACAGATTGCTGGCCCGGGCAAGCGCCGCCTGACGGGTACTGAACACACCGTAGATCAATACGTGAAATTCACGACCGTCGCGCAGCGTCGGATACAGCGCGAAGTCCTCTTTATCCGCCTGGCGATTGATCATGGCCACACCCCCCGCTCTTCTGGACAGGGTCATTAGCTGCAGGGTGTAGTAAGCGGGGTTCTGCCGACGCACCCAGTCGATGCCGTTCACATCGCCCGGCTCAGCACGCGGTGGTGGCGTGCGGGAGGGCGGCGTTGATGCGGTGACCGCTGGGGTGTTCACGACCGCTGGTTCAGACTCTTCTACTTGCACGGGTGTTGTCGCAATCGGCTGTTCAACGACGGGTTGCGCTGTCACCGCGCTCGTCTCTTCCCGTGTCGAATCACTTGCAGAATCCGTCGCCGTGACCAGCGCAGGCTCGGTGACTGGCGCAGCGGGCCCCGCACCAGCGCTCTGTTCCGCGGATACATCCGCCACATCGGTCTGCAATGACCGGGCAGGTGCCTCAGCCGCTGCTGTATCCGGTGACGTACTCACTTCCACACCCTCAGCCAATCCAGCGTCTGCGATGCTGTCGTCAGCAGGTACAGGAACCACCGGCTGGGTGGTCACCACTGATCTCGAGTCGGGCTGCTGATACAGCTGATAGAGCAGCCCCACCAGCACCACCAGGACTGCTGCCAGAATCAGATGACGGCGGGGAAACCGTACCGGGCGACGTCGATATTCGCCGGTCTCCAGTTCGGCCAGTAATTCGTTGGCCATGAAGTCGATCACATTGGGGTTACCGCCGGAGCGCTGCGCAATCTGTTCCACCTGGGCATCGGTGAAGGGCAAACGACCGCGATACTGGGCCTGGGCGAAGCGCCACTCCAGATAGCCGCGCACGTCTGCAGCAGGAAAGCCGGTCAGCCGGATCTCGAACCATTCCAGTTCGTACTTTTTACTGACCTTGGTAACGTTAGCGATGATGGTCGCCTCAGCAAACAACACCAGGCGCAACGGCGACTGTGCCGCCAGCCGCATCAGCGCACCGATGGCGGCAAAGTCCAGCAACTGTCCGTCGTCGATCAGTACCGCACAAGTTCTGCCGCCGGTACTCTCTTCTTCGACATGCCGCGTCAGTACCGTAACGATTTCATCGATGTGCGCCACCGAATCCACCGCGACCCCAAAACCCTGGGCCAGCCCCAGCATGATTTCCCGTTCACTGGTGACCACTGCGCCAGACAGACGCGCCGCCTTGGTACTCGCCTCCAGGTTGGATGAAAGCTCGCGGTACATGGTCGACTTACCGATGCCGAACGGACCGGTCACCAACAGCACACGCCGGGACCACTGGCTCAGATGACGGATGTGATCCAGGTGGGTGCGGCGATCCGCACCACCAAAAAACCCTTCTCTAGGTGGAGTGAACGGGTTATGCGTCAGTTCGAGAAAGGTGCGTTGATTCATGACGCTGCGCTCACAAATTCGTCCAGCGTCGCCGCCAGCGCTTCGTGGTCGTAGTCGGCGGTGACGATGACTTTGCCTATCTCTTCGGCCAGCACAAAACGGATCTGCCCATCCACTGCCTTTTTGTCCATGCCCATGGCGTCCAGCAAAGCATCCGCACGGCAACTGGCCGGTAGTTGGGTAGGCAGCTTCAATGCACTCAGCAACGCCTGCAGGCGTGGGGGTACGTCCTCCGCCAGCAGGCCCAGTCGGGCGGAGAAGCGGGCTGCCATCAACATGCCGATGGCCACGGCCTCGCCATGCAACAGCGTGCCGTAACCTGCGTTCTTCTCTATGGCATGCCCAAAGGTATGACCGAAATTCAGAATGGCGCGCACGCCGCTCTCGCGCTCATCTTCCGCTACCACCTGCGCCTTGATGGCACAGGAGCGCTCGATCAGGTGCGTCAGTACATCGGTATCCAGCTGGTTGATCTGCGCCACATGCCCGGCGATGAAATCAAACAGCTCCGCATCTGCGATCATGCCGTACTTGACCACTTCTGCCAGCCCGGCGGCGTACTCGCGCGCAGGCAGGGTATGCAGCACATCGGTGCTGATGATTACGCTCTGAGGTTGGTAAAACGCACCGATCATGTTTTTACCAGCAGGGTGATTGACCGCCGTCTTGCCACCCACTGAAGAATCTACCTGAGCCAGCAAGGTCGTAGGTACCTGCACAAAGCTCACGCCACGTTGAAATGTTGCCGCTGCAAAACCGGTCAGGTCGCCGACCACCCCACCGCCCAATGCAATCAGGCAGGTACTGCGGTTGTGTCGCCTGTCCAGCAGAAAATCTAACAAGTCAGCATATACAGCCAGGGTTTTGTGCGCCTCGCCATCGGGCATATCAAAACAGTCGACTTTGAAGCCGGGCAGCGCTGCCAGCACCCGCTCGCGGTACAGACCACTCACCACCGGGTTACTCACCAGCGCGATCTGCTGACCCGCCAGCGGCCCCATCAGCTCACCCAGACGCTCCAGCAGATGGTCTCCAATATGGATCGGATAGCTGCGCGTGCCGAGTTCTACATTCAGCGATCGCATGCTCAAGTCACCACGCCATCCGCGCGCAGACGCTTAATAATCTTATTCACCAGCTGCTTGGCACTGTGATCATCAGAAACAAACCGGTAATCGGCAATCTCCCTGTATAACGGCTCCCGCTCTGCCATCAGATCCTTCAATATCTGTTCCCGGTCATTGCCGCTCAAGAGCGGTCGTTTCTTGTCCCTCGCTGTCCGCGCCAGCAATCGTGACAGCGGACAATCCAGATGAATCACCGTACCACGTGCAGCCAGGTGGGCGCGGTTACTGGCCAGCTTGACCACGCCCCCGCCGGTGGCGACAACGACGCCATCCATCTGGGTCAGATCATCGATCACGTGTTCTTCACGCTGGCGGAATCCCTGCTCTCCTTCGACATCAAAAATCCATGAGATTTCCGCACCCGCTCGCGCCTCGATTTCGTGGTCGGAATCATAGAACGGCATATTCAGATGATCGGCCAACAAGCGGCCAACCGTGCTCTTTCCTACGGCCATCAACCCCACGACAAATATATTTTTTCGCTGCATAAAAAAAATCGGCGCCATTGATGGCGCCGATTAGTGTAATAGAAGCGCTAGATCAGCGCGATGTTTTACCGATCGGTAATCGTATCGCTGATGATCTTAGGCGTAATGAAGATCAGCAGTTCCTGCTTGTCATCGCGTTCGATGGTGCGCTTGAACAGCCGTCCGAGATACGGGATGTCGCCCAGGAAAGGCGTCTTGGTGGTGGACACGTTCTTATCCACCTGGAAGATACCGCCGAGTACCACGGTCTGTCCGTTGTCCACCAGCACTTCAGTCTGAATCTCATTGGTGTTGATCGAAGGTACACCATTGAAGACCTGGCCTACTGTGTCCTGTTTGACGTTCAGCTCCATGATGATGCGATCATCAGGTGTAATCTGGGGCGTTACTTCCAGCGACAGTACTGCGTCTTTAAACGATGTGGAGGTCGCACCACTGGAAGTGGCTTCCTGATACGGAATCTCAACACCGGATTCGATAACCGCCGGGCTCTTATCCGCCGTGATCACCTTCGGACGCGCAACCACTTCAGCGTGACCGTCAGCCGCGATGGCAGACAGTTCGAGGTCGATCAGGAAATCAGGGCTGGTCAAACCTAAGCCGATGCTGGTCGCACCTGCCTGGCTGACACCCAGGTCAACGATCAGATCACCCGGCGAGGAAATCGTACCGGATCCATCCACCAGTATGTTCTGCAGTTCGCTCAGTGTCTCGCCCGAGCCGCCAAAGCGATAAAAGTCACTGCCATGGCCATCAAAACCACCGCCACCCCAGGAAATACCAAACTGCTCTGAGAAGGTTGAGTTAGCGGTCACGATGCGTGCTTCGATGAGCACCTGGCGTACCGGAATATCCAGCTGCGCGATAACGCGACGGAATGATTCCAGCTGGTCAGCGGTATCGGTGATGATAATCGAGTTGGTGCGCTCATCCACAATCACGCTACCGCGCGAAGACACCAGCTGCTTGCCGCTGTCTTCGTCACTGCCACCGGCGCTGAACAGCGCGTACAGCTCAGAGGCAGAAGCGTAACGAATTTGAATGAACTCGGTGCGCAGCGGAGCCAGCTCGGCAATCTGCTTCTGATTCTCCAGCTCAAGCTTTTCCCGTGCGGCAATCTCTGCAGCTGGCGCAACCAGCAGCACGTTCCCTACCTGGCGCTGGTCCAGACCCTTGGTCTTGAGAATCAGCTCTAAGGCCTGGTCAACCGGCACACTCTGCAGACGCAGGGTGATGTTACCGCTGACGGTATCACTGGCGACCAGATTCATGTCGGTGAAATCTGCGATCAACTGCAGAACAGAGCGTACCGCGATGTCCTGGAAGTTGAGCGACAGCTTCTCGCCGGTGTATTTGAAAATGTCATCACGCTGCTCTACTTCTTCATCGGTCAGCGGGGTGACGTCGATGGACATGGTGTTATCTGCCTGATAAGCCAGATAGTCGTAATTACCTTCCGCAGCAATGGTGAACACAACATTGTCGCCTTCCTGCAGAGCATCGACGATATGTACAGGCGTTGCAAAATCCGTGACATCCAGACGGCGCTGCAGGTCTTTGGGCAGCGTCGTGTTGCGTACTTCCACCCGAATGCGCCCGGAATCGCTGGACACGTTCACCGGTACTTTAGGATTGGACAGGCCGAGAATGACACGGCCTTCACCACCTTTACCGCGGCGGAAGTCAACGCTGTCGATACGTCCGCGGCCGGCAACCGTGCGCTGGTCATCCGCGGCGGAAATCTGTGAAGGGGCAGGTTCGCCTGCCAGACTGGAACCTGCGCCTACCGTCAGATAGAGCGTATTGCCCTGCACGTCCGTGTCATAGCTCACCAGCTCGGTGAGATTAACAATGGCGCGCGTGCGGTCTCTGGTGCTGATCACGGAGACGCGGCGTGCGTTACCGATGCCCAGTGTATGGTGCTTTTCGTCCAGCGCGCTGACCACGCCGGGCAGGTCCAGGACGATGCGCGCAGGTTGTTCAATGGTGTAGCCATTAGGCGCAGGCGGCGGTCCATCGAATACCATGCGGATTTCAGTGCGGTCACCGGGTAACGAGGAGAATTCGATCCCTTCCATGGTGACAGCCCAGGCACTGGTCGTTGCCAGGCTGAGTGCCAAACTCAATACTGTCGCCAGCCAAGTCTTTGTTCGTTTAACCATAATCATTTCCTCTAAGCTCCACCCGCCAGCGTTACCGTACGGGCACGCTCAACCCAGCCGCCAGTTCCATCCGGGACAATTTCGATCAGTTCAATTGATGTATCAGCCACTTCCTGAATCTGTCCGTGGTCTGAACCCATATAATCCCCTGCCTGAACCGTTGTCACACTACCATCTCCGTCCTGGATTAGGGCAAATTTCGTGTCCCCGCGAGCCAGGGTACCAACCATTGTAAGCTGCCCTATGGTGTAGCCTTCAAGATAGTGCTTCACACGATTGAAATCCGGGGTAACCTTTGGTCCGCTCTTGCGATCAACCTCTTTGACCAGAATCGGCGGCTCAAATGGGCTGCGCTTGTTGCTGGTCTGATAAGCAAACGGCGCTACCGTTTCAATGGTCGGCAGGGGTTCGATACGACCCGGTGTCCGCTCGTCCATTTCCTTCATGAACTCATCCAGATCGCTGTAGTCCTTGCTCGGGCTGCAAGCAGCCAGGGCAAAGGTCGCAACCAACACAGGAATAACCTTAAGTGCGCGCATTACTTCGCCTCCTCAAGGTAACGATAAGTTTTCGCCAGAATTTCCATCCGCAGCAGCTGTCCGTCCTTCTGCGGCTCGATGGTGAAATCGTGCAGCGTGACGATACGAGACAGATTGGCTACGCCACTGACAAAGGTACCGATCTTGTGGAAGCCGCCTTCGACGACGATCGCAATCGGCAACTCAACGTAGAACTCGGTCTTGCGTTCCGGCTGCAGATCAATACTTTCGATGGTCAGTTCGTTGTCCAGTGCAGTACGGGTAATGTCTTCCAGCAGACCCGGTACTTCTGTATCACTGGGCAGCTGACGTAACAAAGCACCAAATGCTGCTTCCATTTCCTTTTTCTGCTGCCGGTAGGCATCCAGACTGGCAGCCTGGGCTGACTTGTCTTTGTACTGGTCGCGCAGGGTCGCTTCCTGAGCAACAACCCGGGCCAGCTTGTCCTGCTTATCAGTGATATGCAGGAAGTAGCCGCCAGTCAGTACCAGCGCGAACAGGAATACACCCAGGATAACCTTGACCACACCCGGCCAGGAGCCGATGTTGTTGATGTCCAGATCACCAAAATCTACCGATTTGAGCTGGTCGAGAGAATCTTGCAGTGCCATCTATAGATCCTCCTCTGTTTTGGCCAGTGGATTGATCTGCACGAAACTCAGGTCAAAGGTCGAGGCTTGAGGCCCGTAGTCTGAGTTCTCTGGATCTTCTTTGATGCGCTTCAGGTTCGGCTGGGTAAACCACTCCGAATTATCGATGTTGCGCATCAGTGCAGAAATGCGGTTGTTGGACTCGGCGATGCCGTCTACTTCCAGAAGGTTGCCGGAGTACTCGAGGCGACGATAGTGCACGCCAGTGGCCAGGGTTTGCACCAGCTGGTCAAAGACCCGCACGATTACCGGACGGTTACCCTGCAGCTCCTGAATGACCCGCATACGCGCCAGCAGGTCTTCCCGCTGACGACGCAGTTCAGCAATCTCGGCGATACGTTCATCCAGTATCGCGATGCGTTTTTCCAGATGCTTGTTGCGTGCTTCCTGACCCTCAATCGAGGTGTCCAGATAAATGCCAGCACTCAACACCATCAATATGCCCACCACCAGCACGGCGGCGATCTGGCCTAGAAACTCTTTCTGTTTGCGTTCGCGTTCCCACTCACGCCAGGGCAATAAGTTGATATTCGCCATTAGGTGAAGCTCCTCATGGCCAACCCACAGGCGATCATCAATGCGGGGGCGTCATTCGATAAACTATCTGCATCAACACGTGAAGCAAGTGACATGTCAGCAAACGGATTTGCAATCAGTGTCGGCGTACCCAGCTTGGCCTCGATCATCTCGGCCAGGCCGGTGATCGAAGCGGTGCCGCCAGCCAGCACAATATAGTCAACGTCATCGTACTGAGACGAGGAAAAGAAGAACTGCAATGAGCGGGTTACCTGCTGCAACACGGCTTCCTTGAAAGGCTCCAGCACTTCTTCTTCGTAATCATCCGGTAGGCCACCCTGCTTTTTCGCCAGGCCAGCTTCTTCGAATGACAAACTGTAACGACGCTGAATTTCTTCGGTCAACTGCTTGCCGCCAAACAACTGTTCTCTGGTGTAGATGGCTTTGTCTTCTGCAAGTACCGACAGGGTCGTCATAGTCGCGCCGATGTCGATGATGGCGACGACCAGTTCATCAGGATTGCTGCCCAGTTGCATCTTGACCAGATCAAAGGCCCGCTTCATTGCGTGCGCTTCTATGTCAACAACGCCAGGTTTGAGACCACCCAGGTCCAGCGCGGCTTCGCGCATTTCCACGTTTTCACGTCGACACGCGGCCAGCAATACTTCGACCTGTTCCGGGTTGCGCTCGGACAATCCCAGCACTTCGAAATCAATAGCGACTTCGTCCAGCGGATAGGGGATATATTGATCGGCCTCTACGGTGATCTGGTTTTCCATCTCATCGTCGGAGAGTTCAGCATCCATCTCAATCGTCTTGGTGATAACAGCTGAACCGGCGACTGCCACGGCTGCCATCTTACTGGACGCTTTCGAACGGCTTATTACTCTCTTAACAGCTTCACCAACGCCTTCTACATCGCCGATATTCTTCTCGACTACAGCATTGGGTGGAAGCGGTTCAACAGCATAAGATTCAACTTTGTACTTACCGTTGGACTGAGAAAGCTCTAACAACTTTACAGAAGTAGAGCTGATGTCCAGCCCGAGTAAGATATTTGTCTTTTTTCCAAACAATGCCACGTTAGATTTCCTTTGATGGCGCAGGTACTTACGTCCTTATTCTGCAGCGTCGCATTAAATACCAAGCTAGTTCCAAGGGCAATCAAGACCTTGTAACCAATTCGCAAAACTGCCCAATATGTGCTTTTTTACTTATGTCGCGGTGCTACATGAAGTTAGAATTTCCTTTTTCACATGCATATCCAATAAGTTGACAGCAAAACTGACACAAACCCATAGATCTGCCCTGCGGTCTATTATGTTGATCTTAGTGGGGGGTTTATGTGCCGCAGTCCTCAGTCTAGCAGCCCTGTATCTCTATTTAGACCCTCAGGTTCCCAAAGCAGAAACTTATCGCGATGTACGTCTCGAAACACCTCTGCGAGTGTATGCCCAGGACGGCGCGCTGATCGCCGAATTTGGTGAACGGCGCCTCATTCCGATCCGTCTTGAACAAGTACCTCAACACTTTATCAACGCGCTGTTGGACACAGAAGACAAGAGATTTTACCAACATGGTGGGATCGACTTTATTTCCCTCACCAACGATACCCTGAACCTCATCGGTACGCTCATTACCGAGGGTGAACTGGGGCCCGGCGCCAGCACCATCACCATGCAGCTGGCGCGCAACGTCAGCTTCAGCCTGGAACAGCGCTTTTTGCGTAAGTTTAAAGAAATGCTGCTGGCCTTGAAAATCGAGCGGGAACTGAGCAAGGGGGAGATTCTCGAGCTGTACATCAACATCGTGCCCTTCGGTAAACGTGCGTATGGCGCGGAAGCTGCAGCGCGGACCTACTACGGCAAGTCTCTCAATGAACTGACCCTGGCGCAGCTGGCGATGCTGGCCGGTATCCCTCAAGCGCCTTCTGCAGGCAACCCGATCAACGGCCCACAACGCGCACTGCAACGGCGCAACCTGGTGTTGTCGCGCATGCGCGCACAAGGTTCCATCAGCGCAGAAGAGTACGCAGCGGCGCGCGCCATGCCCATCACAGCCCGTATTTTTGACCGCGACCTGGACCTGGCCAGCCCGTATCCGGCGGAATGGGTGAGACGACTGGCGATTGACAGTTACCCCGATCTATACACCGGCGGCTACGAGATTTTCACCACCATCAATCGCGACCTGCAGGCCAGTGCCATCGCGGCCCTGCGCAAAGGCCTGCTCAGCTACGATCGGCGCCACGGCTACCGCGGCGCTGAAGCACAGGTGGATGCCGAGCAGATGGAAGTCCTGCTGAGCGAACTCGAAAGCGGTGACGATGCGATGCTGACCGCCACCGCCAGCCAGATCCTGCAGGGCTATGCGAACTCCGGGGGCCTAAGCGCAGCGGTTGTGATCGTCGCGAACGATGACGCCGCCAGCGTAATACTGCAATCCGGCGAACGTATCGAGCTGTTGTTCGAAGATGCCACCTGGGCCAGGCCCTTTATCGAGGTTGATCTGCGCGGACCAGCCCCCAAAGTTTTTACCGAAATCCTGTCCGTTGGCGACATTGTTAGAGTCGAGCAGCGCGGCGAGCGCTGGCAGTTAGCCCAGCTGCCGGAAATTCAAGGCGCACTGATCTCGGTGGATCCGAGCAATGGCAAGGTGCGTGCCATCGTGGGTGGCTTTGATTTTTTCCGCAATCAATACAATCACGCCCTGCAGGCGGCGCGTCAACCTGGTTCCGGGTTCAAGCCTTTCGTTTATTCCGCTGCGCTGGATGCCGGCGTGACACCGGCTGATATTTTCATGGATGCGCCATTGGTGTTTGACGATGCCAATCTGGAATCCCAGTATCGACCGGACAACGACAACAACTCCTACAATGGCCCCACCCGCCTGCGTGAGGCGTTGTATCGCTCAATCAATCTGGTTTCCATGCGCGTGTTGCTGAAGGTCGGCGCCGGTCGGGTACTGGAGCATGCTGCCAATCTTGGCTTCAACACCAGCCAGTTTCCACGTAACACCCAGCTTGCCATCGGCGGTGGCACCATGGCCGTGACACCACTGGAAATGGTGCGCGCCTACTCGATCTTCGCCAACGGCGGCTTCCTGATCGAACCGAACATCATTGAGGTCATCAAGAACAGTGACGGGGACGAGATCTTTCGTGGCAACCATCCGCTTGTCTGCGCCGAATGCCTCCTTAGGCAGAACCAGGCGCTGGACGCCAACGAAGAGCCTGCCACCCTGGATCAGCTGTTGCTGCTGCCGCCTGCGGACGAGGACTTTCAGCTGACTGAGCTGTTCGATGCCGCCGAGCCAGGTGCCGATGCAGGTACAGAGTCAGATGTAGAGGCCGTGGAAACGTCCGACGCCGAGCCTAGCGAGGGGCTGACAGCCGACGCTCCAGCCGATCAGCAGACAACTGAAACTGCTCAGCTTGATGCAACGGATGCAGCAGAGTCGGACGAGCCGATAAAGATCGAACTTGAGCCAATCTACGCCGAGCGTGTGCTGGATGAACGCATTGCCTTCATCATGAGCACCATGCTGCGCGAGGTCATTCAGCGTGGTACCGGTATTCGTGCCCGCAACCTGGGCCGTACAGATCTGGCGGGCAAAACCGGTACCACCAATGAAGCGGCCGATACCTGGTTTAATGGTTTCCATCCGGAGCTGGTGACCACAGTCTGGGTCGGCTTCAGCAATCATGAACCCCTCGGCGCACGGGAGTATGGGTCTAACACCCCCTTACCCATCTGGATCGATTTCATGCGCGACGCACTGCCCCAACTGCCGGAGCGTACGCTGACTCAGCCCAGAGGAGTGGTCAGCCTGAAGATAGACCCGGACACCGGCCAGCTGGCAGCACCGGGTCAAGCCAACGCCATGTTCGAGTACTTCTTAAGCGAACACGTGCCCGAGGCACGGCGGGAAGAAGAACGACCACAGATCGATGCCGGTGACGTCAACGCCATCGATCTGTTCTAGGACAGTGCTGACTACGCGCAGAAATCCCGCAGCGGGCTGAGCACATGGGACTTAACCAGAGCTTCTTAACCAAAGCCTCTTAACCAGAGCTTACCCAGCTATTGAATGATCTTGATCGGATCGCCCGCACGAGGTTCACCGCGCGGGTGATGACCGTTCAGCAGTCGCAGGGTTTGTTCTGCATGGGAACGCAGCGGTACCCGCTTTGCGAGTTCCTCATAGGTATCGCCCGGCTGAGCGATGATCACCTTGATCTTCTGGTCGTTGACCTGGCGCAGGTCTTCACCGGTCATGGCCCGCAATGAGGTTACCGTATTGCGGAAGTCCTGTTCGAAAGCAGCGACATCGCCCCCCTTACCCACCTGCCCAGAGAACAGATAAACCTCACCATCCTTGAACACGATGGCAATTTTGCGCAGCGCGATCAGATCAGTGGTTAGTTTGACGTCGGCAATGTAAGCGTCATACGGACCGACCGCCACTTCCTCACCATTTTCCAGGTCATCGCGTCTCAGCGTATCTGTCAGGTACTGCAGGGGGGTTAGCAGTTTGTCCGGCGGCGCCTGGCGCTTGAGCGTGATTTCAGCATCTACCCCCTGGGGCGGCACGCCGAAAACCTCGGCGTTGGTGGAACGCACTTCCCAGTCCTGTGGAAATTTGACTGTCAGACGCAAGGCGCCGTGATAATAAACGCCATCCTTCACTACGCCCGACGCCGCTTCATCGCCGTATGTCAGGCCGTCGATCATCTGCCAGAAATCACGCTCCGGGTCGCTCAGCTCTTCCGGCATCAGATGATAGGACTGCTGAATAAGTTCATTCAGGCGCTTGGCGGTGGCCGGATGGGTCCCGGCCAGGCCATGATAAACGGCCTGCCGGTTTTTCACCGTGCGGTCAAAATCCTCCAGCGCGGCGGTGCCATGCATGCTGTCCAGCAAGCCACGCGGGTCATAGCCAGCCTTGATCAGCAGTTCGGTGCCATATTCATCCGCTTCAAGCTCATACTCCCGACCATATTGTGCGCCCAGTACACCGGCCACATTTCTCGACAGGCCATAGATCGAGTTGGAACCCGTTGCAAAAGAGCCCAGATAACTGACGATCTGCCCCAGGCGGTTCACCCTGTTGCCACGGATGTGATGCTTCTTGACTACATGACCGATCTCATGGCCGATCACACCGGCAAGTTCATCCTCGCGCTGAAAGTGGGCAATGATGCCGCGTGAGATAAAGATGTAGGCATCCTGGGTGGCGGACGCGTCGTACATGGGGATATCGGTCACCACAAAGGTATAGGTGCGATCCTTGTGGGGCGTGTGGGCCAGCAGCCGCTCACCGATCTCGGTGACATACTCCTGCCACTCCTGGTCCTGATAGAGCAGATCCTTTTCCAGGTACTCGTTATACCACTGGGCGCCATGGGTCGCTGCCTGGGCCGTTCCCGCCCACAACAGACTCAGCAGCAGCGCTATCAGCAGCGTTAGTTGTCCAGAAGTTGTGTACCGCATGGTACGAACCTATAAGCCACACTAAACCAGGTCAATATTTGACCGCAGAATTCGCTATAGGTGCCCCGCAGTAAGGGCGTTCTGCGGTGAGGGTGCCCTGCCGTAAGGGCAGGGACTGATGAGGAAACCGTGTCGCGTGCCGGACTGGCGCGTTTATGACTTGCCGCGATTACCGAAACGCTGGCGGAAACGCTCTACCCGACCACCGGAATCCATAACTTTCTGCTTACCGGTATAAAACGGGTGGCAGGCCGAACACACGTCGATATGGAAGTCTGCACCCAGGGTTGAGCCAACCTCGATGACATTACCGCAGCTGCAGGTTGCTTTGACAGAGCTGTACTCAGGGTGAATTTCAGGCTTCATGGTCGTGCACTAGTGGTTTTCGGGCGGCGAAGTTTACCAGAAAGTCGCACTATGACAACGGCTTATATACTCTGTACCCGACCACCCGTTGGCCCATTAAATAGTCACATGCAATCAACCCCTCCTGCGCGCGTCATTCAAGTCGCGGTACCTCGCCCGCTGCACTCTGTGTATGACTATATGGTGCCCGACGAACTCGATGTGCCCGAACCCGGCGCCCGGGTGGAGGTGCCTTTCGGGCGCAGCAGAACCATCGGCATCTGCACCAGCAACCAGGTCACTTCACCCCACGCCAAGCTGAAAGCCATCACCGCACTGCTGGATACCACCCCGCTGGTCAATGCAGAACTGATGGAGCTGGCGCATTGGATGACCCGCTACTACCACTACCCCCTGGGTGAGGTTCTATCGACCATCCTGCCGGTAGCCGCCAGACGGGGTCAGGCCGCGGAGTTAAAACCAGCAGACTGCTGGCAGACCACCGCAAGCGCACCAGCCGAACGGGCCAAGAAACAGACTGAGCTGTACGCCTACATCCAGGCCCACCCAGGGATCAGCGGCGAGGCTGTGGTGGAGGCTGGTTTCACCCGCGCCCTGCTGCGCAAACTGATCAATCAGGGTCATATCGAGCCCGGAACTCCACCACTTCCTACCCCGCAAACCGGCCCTGCCCCAAATACCGAACAGCAACACGCGCTGGATGCCATCCGCGCCCGTGGCGACAAATTTACCGCCTTTCTGCTGGACGGTATCACCGGCAGCGGCAAGACCGAGGTGTATCTGCAGGCCATGGCCCCGATCATTGCCAGCGGCCGCCAGGCACTGGTGCTGGTACCTGAGATAGGCCTGACCCCGCAGACCGTAGGTCGTTTTCAGGCACGCTTCCCGCGCACCGGCGTGCTGCATTCCGACCTCACTGATGTGGCCCGCTATCAGACCTGGCTGCGCTGTCAGAACGGCGAACTGGATGTGCTGGTCGGCACGCGTTCAGCGGTATTCACCCCGTTCAAGTCGCTGGGCATTGTGGTAGTGGACGAAGAACACGACAGCTCCTACAAGCAACAGGAAGGTTTGCGTTATTCGGCGCGCGACATCGCAGTAAAACGCGCCCATGAACTCAAAGTGCCGCTGGTGCTGGGCAGTGCTACCCCCGCGCTGGAATCGCTGCACAACGCCAGACAGGGCCGCTATCAGCACCTGCACCTGACCGAGCGCGCCGGTGGTGCCGCTCTGCCCAGCTACCACTTGATCGACATGCGCGGTGAAACCCAAACCGATGGCATCTCCAATCCGCTGGTGCATGTGATTAAACGACACCTCAGCGCCGGCAATCAGGTGCTGGTCTTTCTCAATCGACGGGGTTTTGCCCCCACCCTGCTGTGCAGCGCCTGCGGCTGGCAGGCGCAATGTTCGGACTGCGATGCGAAACTCACCATGCACACCCGGCCACCACAGCTGGTCTGCCACCATTGCGGACTGCGCTTTCAGACACCCGCCACCTGCGATGCCTGTGGCCAAGCGGCACTGATGCCGGTCGGCATCGGCACGCAACGCAGCGAAGCGGGCCTGGCTAAACTGTTTCCTGAAGTGCCCATCTACCGTATCGACCGGGATACCACGCGCTCCAACACGGCGCTGGAAGCACGCTTCGACACCATCAATCAGGGTGCATCCTGCATCATGATCGGCACACAGATGCTGGCCAAAGGCCATCACTTTCCAGATGTTACGCTGGTGGTGGTGCTGAATGCCGATGCCGGCTTTCTGAGCCCTGATTTTCGCGCGCCGGAGCGCACCGCCCAGATCATAGTGCAGGTGGCCGGTCGGGCCGGCCGCGCAGAGAAGCCCGGTGAGGTGTGGATTCAGAGTTTTCAGCCAGACAGTCCAGCTCTGACCCAGCTGATCAGTGAAGGCTATGCCGGTTTCGCCGAAAAAGCGCTGGCCGAGCGCCAGCTGGCGGGCTTACCCCCATGGAACCCCATGGCGATGCTGCGTGCGGAAGCCACTGCCGGTGAGGATGCCGTGCGTTTTCTCAATACCTGCAAGCAGCAACTGACCGCTGCCAGAATCACGAGTGATCCCGCCGCAGGTGGTGCGGACCCCTCAGTATCGGTGTTTGGCCCGGTGGCCGCGCCACTGGCCCGACAGGCCAACCGGACCCGCTATCAACTGATGGTACTGGCCGACAGTCGCCAGCACCTGCACCATGCCCTGGATCACCTGCAACCACCCAGATCTCCCGGCAATCTACGCTGGTCTATCGATGTTGATCCCTATGATGGACTCTGAGATGGCGTGCTCACGGTTGGCGATTCATGACCTTGCTTGTAAGATGCGCTGCCCCAATTGGCTGGATCGCAAGTAGCGAAGAGATGCCCAGAGATTTTGCCCGCCGTCAGACCAGCAATGGTCGTAAAAGCCGTAGTAAGCCAAAGCGTAAGTCAGCGGTGAGCCCAAAAAACCGGGTGCTGTTTCACGGTCCGAGTTTTTCCTTCGGTGCCATCGTCGGCGCGGCGTTGATCATCGTGGCTGCCTATGCGCCGGAGTGGTTGCAGGTACCGCAGACGGACATCACCAATCAGCAGGTGCCGGCGGCCACCACGCCCACGGTCGAGTTTGAGTTTCCACGCATTCTCAAGGAAAGCGAGGTCAAGGCTGATCCCTCCGCCTATCCGGTGCCGGAGCAATCACCAGATGAGCCGCCCAGAGCGTTCAATATTCAGGCAGCTTCATTCCAGGCTGCGGACGATGCCCACAGCCTGCGCGCCCAGTTGCTGCTCAGGAATTTGCCTGCCGCGGTGGATTCGCGGCTGGTCGACGGCCAATTGTGGTTTCGGGTCAAGGTCGGACCGTTCGACAACAAGACCCTGGCGGATCGCGCCATGACCCAGATGCGGGAAATGTATCTGACGCCCATATGGATGAACTGAGCACTAACTTACCCACAGGAACAGCAGTATGGAAAACTTTCACGGCACAACAATAGTCAGCGTGCGCAAGGGCGATCAGGTCGCGGTGGGCGGTGATGGTCAGGTTTCCATTGGCGATACCATGATGAAAGGTAACGCCGTCAAGGTGCGTAAACTGCACAACGGCAACGTGATTGCAGGCTTTGCCGGCAGCACGGCGGACGCCTTCACCTTGTTCGAAAAATTTGAAGCAGCGTTGTCTAAACATTCCGGTCAGCTGACCCGCTCAGCGGTAGAGCTGGCCAAGGAATGGCGTACCGACCGCGCCCTGCGACGCCTGGAAGCGATGCTGATCGTGGCCGATACCTCAGCCACGCTGTTGATCAGCGGCACGGGTGATGTCATCGAGCCGGATGGCGGGGTGCTGGCCATTGGCTCGGGCGGCGCCTACGCGCGCGCGGCCGCAACCGCGTTACTGGAAAATTCAGACCTGCCACCGACCGAAATCGTCGCCAAGGCGCTGACCATTGCTGCCGATATCTGCATCTACACCAACCACACGCACACCATCGATGTGCTGCCGGCCTAATTCACTTAAGTAAAGCGTTACCTCATATGACAGTCATGACCCCTCGCGAAATCGTTCACGAACTGGATAAGCACATCATCGGCCAGGCGGATGCCAAACGCGCGGTGGCCATCGCCCTGCGCAACCGTTGGCGCCGCATGCAGGTCGAAGCCGACCTGCGTGAAGAAATCTCACCCAAGAACATTCTCATGATCGGACCGACCGGTGTCGGCAAGACCGAAATAGCGCGACGCCTGGCCAAGCTGGCCAACGCCCCGTTTATCAAGGTCGAAGCCACCAAGTTCACCGAAGTGGGCTACGTGGGGCGCGATGTTGAGTCCATCGTCAGAGATCTGGCGGATGTGGCCGTCAACATGTTGCGTGAAAAGGAAATGCAGGCCGTTCGCCATCAGGCCGAAGAGCGCGCCGAAGAACGAATTCTGGACGCACTGGTACCCGAACCGCGTACCGTCGGCTTTGCCGACGACGAGGACAAAAGCAGCAGTTCATCCAGCACCCGCCAGTTGTTTCGCAAGAAACTGCGCGAGGGCGACTTGGATGACAAAGAGATCGATATCGAGCTGCAGCAGGCACCATTGGGCGTTGAGATCATGGCACCACCGGGGCTGGAGGATCTGAGCAACCAGATGCAGAGCATGTTCAGCAACCTGGGTGCCGGCAAAAAAGTCAGCCAGCGCATGAAAATCAAAGACGCGCTGAAAAAGGTGATGGACGAGGAAGCGCTGGCGCTGGTCAATGAAGACGAAATCAAGGCGCGCGCAGTAGATGCAGTGGAACAGACCGGCATCGTCTTTCTCGACGAACTGGACAAAGTTGCCAAACGCGGCGAAACCTCGGGCACCGACGTATCCCGCGAAGGGGTTCAACGTGATCTGCTGCCCCTTATCGAGGGCTGCACGGTTTCCACCAAATACGGCATGATCCGTACGGATCATGTGTTGTTTATCGCCTCTGGCGCGTTTCACCTGTCCAAGCCTTCGGATCTGATTCCTGAACTGCAGGGGCGCCTGCCGATCCGGGTAGAACTGCACGCCCTCTCACCCGCGGACTTTGAGCGCATTCTGGTGGAACCCAACGCCTCACTGACCGAGCAGTACCAGGCCCTGCTGGCAACCGAAGATTTCGATCTGGAATTTTCACCTGAAGCCATCGAGCGCATTGCGCACCTGGCCTGGGAGGTCAACGAAGGCACGGAGAACATCGGTGCCCGTCGACTGCATACGGTGATGGAGCGCCTGCTGGAAACGCTGTCTTTTGAAGCCAGTGATGCGGGTACCCGCCAGTTGACCGTGGATCGCGAATACGTCGACTCGCATCTGGCCGACCTGGCGAGTAACAACGATCTATCGCGCTTCATTCTGTAATGCATTAGCCTATAGCGATGCAACCACCAACCCGCGTCACCTACCACAAAATTGCGCACACGCTGGAGCTGACCTGGGCGGATGAGTCGTACTCATTGCCCGCCGAACTGCTGCGTGTTTATTCGCCTTCGGCCGAAGTACGCGGGCACAGCGAAGAGCAACGCAAACTGCAGACCGGTAAGAAACATGTGGGCATCAAACAGCTGGAAGCGGTTGGCAACTATGCGTTGCGCATTACCTTTGATGATGGTCACGACTCCGGCATCTATGCCTGGGACTATCTGCAGGACCTGGGCAAAAACCAGGAACGTTACTGGCAGGATTACCTCACGGAACTGAAGTCCGCCAACGCATCACGCCTGCCCAACGTACCTGTGGGGCAATGGACACCATCGTGACTGAGACGGAAACCGATGTTGATTTTGGCTTGCGCAAAGTCAAAAGCACCGAAAAAGATGCCCTGGTAGCCGACGTCTTCCGCCGGGTGGCCAGCCGCTACGACGTGATGAACGATCTCATGTCGCTGGGCACCCATCGCATCTTTAAACAGATGGTGGTGCAGATGTCTGCGGTCAGACCCGGCCATGTGGTGCTGGATCTGGCCGGCGGTACCGGTGATCTAAGTGCCCTGTTCTGTCGCGAAGTGGGCAGCGAGGGCTGTGTGGTGCTGGCTGATCCCAACTCCGATATGCTCGCCGTGGGGCGCGAGCGTCTGTGGGACAAAGGTCTAACCAACGTGAAGTTCTGCCGCACACCCGGCGAGCACCTGCCCTTTGCCGATGCCACCTTCGATGTTGCCTGCATCAGCTTCGGCCTGCGCAATTTCACCGACAAAGACCAGGCATTGAGCGAGCTGCTGCGCTGCTTGAAACCCGGCGCTGCCCTCTTAGTGCTGGAGTTTTCTCAGCCCGAGCTGCCGCTGGTGAAACACGCCTACGAAGCGTTTCAACGCCTGTGGCCACTGGCGGGCCAGGCCATCGTGGGCGACGGTGGCCCCTATCAGTATCTGGTGGAAAGCATCCGGGTCCACCCTGACCAGAAGGCCCTCAAGCAGATGTTTGAGGACGCGGGGTTTATCGAGTGTGAGTATCACAACCTGTTTTCAGGAGTGGCCGCCATCCATCGCGGCATACGTCCATGAGCCTGGCTGACGACCTGCAGAACCTGATTGCAGACTGGGTCAGCACCATCGCCAATCGCGCGGTAGATGCAGATCCGGACCTGCGCCAGCGCCTCAACCAACTGGATGGCCGCACCCTTGAGCTGGTTTGCAGCGCGCCCGAACTGATCTGCCATCTGGAGGTGCACCGCGGTAGCCTGCGTCTGCTGCCCGGCGCTGCCGCAACACCCAACGTAGTGGTGCGTGGCTCGGCCTCCAGCCTGCTCAATTGGCTGCTGCGACAGGATACTAAAGGCGTACAGATCGACGGTGATGACACCACTCTGCTGGCAACGCTGGCCGCGTTACGCAGTTACAACCCGGAACTGGCCGAAAGCTTAACCCAGGTTTTCGGCGAAGAATTCAGCCAGCGTCTGGTGGGCACCGCCGAAGCCGGCTTGCGCGGGCTCAAATCTGCATTGCAAGGCCTGGGCAGCGGACTCGAACAACAAGCAAGCGAACGGTACGTTAAAAAAGAAAATCTCGATGACCTGCTGAACAGGATCGATGAGTTGAGATTACGCGTCGATCGCCTGGCAGCCAACATCAAGGCCAAGGAAAACCCGCCATGACAGCGCCGGCACGACGTCGGCGGCTGACCTCCCTGTTACGGGTCGCGCTGCGTCATCGCCTGGATCTGTGCCTGCCGCTGGCGAATATTGATCAGCCCACCGCCAGGCTCCTGCTGAAAACCCTGCGCAAAGTCTTACCCACGCCGGTTACCGGCAACGGTGAACGGTTGCGGGCTGCCTTACTGGAACTCGGGCCGGTATACATCAAATTCGGCCAACTGCTGTCGACCCGCCTGGATCTGCTCGATGACGACACTGCCCGCGCCCTGGCGACCCTGCAGGACGATGTCGGGCCCATCGCCGATTTCGATATTCACCAGTATGTCGAGGCAGCCCTGGGGCAACCCTGGCAGGACGTGTTCACAGACATTGAAACCGAGCCCCTGGCTACGGCCAGCATCGCCCAGGTCCACGGCGCCCGTCTGCTCGACGACAGCACTGTGGTCATCAAGATCGTACGACCCGGCATTGAACAGCAGATCAACGCCGACATGCAGTTGCTGGCCCGTGTGGCACAGACCATCGATACCAATGTCAGCGATGTGGGACGACTGCATCTGCCCCAGCTGGTCGCAGACCACCATCAGGTGTTGCTCACTGAGCTGGATATGTTTCACGAGGCGCGCAATCAGATCCAGCTGCGCCGCAACTTCGCCGAATCTGACCTGCTCTATGTGCCCAGAGTGATCAGTTCGCTGACCCGCGAGCAGATGCTGGTGATGGAGCGGGTCTACGCCGTTTCCATTCGCGACGTAGCCACGATGAAGGCACAGGGTGTCGACCTGAAACTGCTGGCCGACAAAGGGGTACGCACCTTCTTCACCCAGGTGTTCGAGCACAACTTTTTTCACGCGGACATGCACCCGGGCAACATTTTTGTCGACATCACTGAGCCCGCAAACCCACGCTATATCGCCCTGGACTGCGCCATCATCGGCACCCTTTCGCCCACCGACCAGCAGTTTCTGGCGCACAGTCTGCTGGCGTTCTTCAACCGTGATTTCTCCGGCGTCGCACAGTTATTCATAGATGGCGGCTGGGTACCTGCCGATACAGACCAGCAGGAATTTGAACGGGTCATTACCCAGGTGTGCGAACCCATCTTTGAAAAGCCACTGTCGGAAATCTCGTTCGCCGAATTCGTAGTGGTACTGATGCGTACCGCCGCAGACTATGAGATGGACCTGCAGCCGCAGCTGGCCCTGCTGCAGAAAACCCTGCTCTATGTGGAAGGCGTCGGCCGCCAGCTGTATCCCGAACTGGATCTGTGGCAGACCGCCAAACCTTTCATGGAGCGCTGGGCCCAGGAACAGTTCAATCCATTCGCGCGTATCACCGACTGGCTGCTGAAAGGTCTGGACCAGTCCAATGTACCCAGTGAACAGAAATGGCGCTCACTGGCCACCTCCATGGCTGTGCAGCAACGCTCGGTAACCCGTATCGAACAGACACTCAGGCGCGAACAGCGACGCAGCCGCCGCCAGCGTGCCGTGGGTGCAACCCTGGTAGCTGCAAGCCTTGTGCTGCTGTGGCAACCACTCAGCACCATGCTCATGGGCGGGGATGTTTCCCTGCTGGCAGGTATGGCCGGCGTACTGTTAGGCTCCGCTTTAGTGGTGCGGGCATAATGTGAGGACTTAAGGATTGACGACCAACAAAGCGGATAGGAACGTGTTGCAGGAGCTTGACCAGGTGCTGGAGGCGCGCAAAGGTGAGGATGCGCAGACCTCCTACGTGGCCTCGCTGTATGCTAAGGGCACCAATAAGATCCTCGAGAAAGTGGGCGAAGAAGCGACCGAAGTCATTCTCGCCGCCAAAGATCTCGACGCCCAATCTGACCCGCACAAGCGCGCCGCACTGGCTGGCGAAGTTGCCGATCTGTGGTTTCACAGCATGGTCATGCTGGCCCACCTGGACATGTCCAGCGACGATGTATTGGCGGCGCTGAGCGCCCGTTTTGGTACCAGCGGCCATACCGAAAAGGCAAGCCGCGGCGATTGAAGCACGATTTCGCGGTGCGCTGACTGAGGCAGGGTCGCTATTTTCCCTCACAGCCATCAGGTAAGCTTGTCCTACAGTTTGGATGGACAGGACTTTCAGTTGGCTGATATCGAGACACCTTCACAGAAGAGCTATGTCATCGCCGTCTGCCTGTCGGCCATATTTGGCGTCGTCGGCATTCAACACTTCTATATGGGTCGCTATGTCGAGGCGACCATCGACCTCGGCCTGTTTCTGCTCACCCTTTACTTCTTCTTTACCGGCCAGAACCTGTACGCCATCATCACTTTCGCGCTGGATGGTCTGCATACCCTCATCGTCACATTCATGCTGCTCACCGGAACATTTCGTGACGGTGACGGCCATCTGATCTGTTATCCAGGACAAAAACTCAAACAAGGAAATACCACATGAGTGAACAACCACTGAGCGATCCGGCACTGAGCGACAAGGGCTTTGTACCCTGCATTCTGCTGTGCTTTTTCTTAGGTGCTTTTGGCGCCCATCGATTCTACGTCGGCAAAATCGGCACCGGTCTGCTGCAGCTGATCACCCTGGGTGGGCTCGGCATCTGGACCCTGATCGACTTCATTATCATTGTCACCGGCAACTTCAAGGACAAGCAGGACCAGCCGATCAAAGCTGCCTGATTCGTTCTTCGACAGCCTCAGGGTAAGCAGTCACGACACCCGCCTGCCAGCCCTGCTGCCGGGTGGCGGCATCGATATAGTCGATCCGTCGGGTCAGATTGGGATGAGTAGAGAATAACTCATCAACATCGCTGGTCCGGCGTTCAACCTCGCCACCCTCATCTGCACCCGCGAAGTATTCAAACAGTTGCTTCGCGCCACCCACGTGGCCATAACGACTGTGCAGTGCAGCCAGCGCCAGATGGTCGGCCGCCTCTTCCTGGTCTCGCCCATAGCTGTACAGCATCAGTTGTGAACCCAGATCACCCACTGTAGCCGGGGTCGGATTCGAGCCGGACAACGCACTGATCAACAACGCTATCAACATACCGCGCCCGGTACCCAACAGTGGATGACGCTCGCCGGCGTGGGCAATTTCATGGGCCAGCACCATCGCCAGGCTGTTTTCGTTGTCCAGCACCTTGAGCAGGCCGTCGGTGACAAAAATGTAGCCGCCCAGCGTGGTCACCGCATTGGCCTGTTCGCTTTTAATCAGCTGCACGTCGAGTTTCAGCCCGTCCGGTATATGCATTTGGTCAGCCAGTTCATCCGCCAGCCCGGCCACATAGGCCTCCAGTTCCAGATCACCAGTTTGCAGCACGTTGTCGCGTGCTAGTTCCACATAGGGCTCAATAAAACGCCGCTCACTCTCCGGGCTGATCAGCAACAGCCACCGGTCTGCGGTCAGATACGCCAGCACGATCAACAGCACAAAGCCGAGCACACCCCACACCAGACCACGCAGAAAGCGCCTGATCTGCCGGGCTTCGCGGTCATCTATCTGATGGACGTAGTCGTTCATTTGCCGTGTTTACCGAACACTCATTGTCGAACACAAAAGCATAGCATGGGCACATTTCCGGCTAATTAGCGATCACGTCACATTCGAGCCCTGAAACCGACCCCAACTAGCCCTGTATCCGCTCCCCGGAACCTCTATAATGCCGGGCAACTCAACTCCGTAAGGGAGCAAACTATGTTCGGTCTGGGTATGACAGAACTACTGGTCATTCTGGCCATCGTGCTGCTGATTTTCGGTCCCAAACGGCTGAAAAGCATCGGCTCTGATCTGGGTAATGCGATCAAGGGCTTCCGCACCGCAGTGAGCGATGAAGAAAAACCCCAAGAAGGGCAGCCTGAAGCCAAGGTGATCGAAGGCGAAAGCACAACTCCCAACTCCACCTCCGAAAAGGCCAAGCAAGAACAGAACATCTGAACCGTGGACATTTTCAGCATAAACGAGCTGTTGCTGGTCGCCTTCGTGGCCCTGCTTGTCATCGGCCCCAGTCGACTGCCGGAAACGCTGCGCACTTTAGGTTTGTGGATCGGTCGCCTGAGCCGTTCGTTCAACTCTGTCAAAGCCGAAATCGAAAAAGAGATCGGCATGGACGAAATACGGCGCCAGCTGCACAACGAATCGGTGATGGAAGAAATGAAGCGCATCGAGCGCGAAGTTAAACGGTCGATGCCTCAGGACACGCCTGGCCAGGATCCCAGCCAGGGGGCATCCGCAGAGCCCTTTGAAAACGATATCGCACCGCCGCCGTTGACCGATGAAACGCTGCCGGAACGCGCAGTGGATCAGGCGGTCGACGAAGCACATGAACAAAATGCTGAAGCCGCGGACAACCCGGCCACAGACACTCCACCCACCAGCGATACAGCAACCGCCGCATCGGCAGAGGACGCCAGCGAAGCTGAGCCAGACAACCCGGCTCCGGAACCCACGGTACGACCGCGCAGCGAAGCTGAGCTGGAAGCCCTGCACGCCCGCCGCCTGAAGAAAGCCGCTAAAGCATCGAGTGCAGATCGCTCCTGATGGCCGACGCCACTGAAGAAAGCCGCGACCCCCACGACGAGGCCGTCGACAGCAACGAGCAGCCCTTTCTCGAGCACATCATTGAGCTGCGGGCACGCATTCTACGGAGCCTGATCGCGATTATGATCATGTTCGTGCCGACCTACTATTTCGCCAACGAACTCTATGCCTTTGTCGCGGCACCGCTGCAGAACGTTTTACCGGAAGGCTCGTCGATGATCGCCACCGCTGTGGCCACCCCCTTTCTGACCCCATTCAAACTCGCCATTTATGCCGCGCTATTTCTCGGCGTACCGTTCTGGCTGCATCAGGTCTGGGCATTCGTTTCTCCCGGTCTGTATCGGCACGAGAAAAAGTTTGCCATCCCGCTGCTGGTCAGTTCGGTGGCCCTGTTCTACTCGGGTATGGCGTTCGTTTACTACCTTGTTTTCCCCATCATCTTTCCATTTTTTATCGGCATCAGCCCCCCCGACACTCAGGTCATGACGGACATCAGAGAGTATCTGGAGTTTGTGTTGAAAATGTTCTTTGCCTTCGGCGTGGCCTTCGAAATTCCCATCGCCACCATGTTGCTGGCCTGGTCCGGTATCGCCACCGCCGAATCCATGGCGAAAAAACGCCCCTATGTGATCATCGGCTGCTTTATCGTCGGCATGCTGCTCACTCCACCGGATGTGGTTTCTCAGCTGCTGCTGGCGTTGCCCTGCTGGGTGCTGTTTGAGATCGGCATTTTCTTTGCGCGCTTCGTCGAAGCACGGGAAAAACGAGAAGCTTAAGCGCCGCTTCATTTGCGCTTTGCCGCTTCAGTCGCGCTTGTCCGACTTGGGCACCCAGATCAACAGCACAAACAGCATGCCGGCCTGCAGGATGTGCCAGATGATACCCAGCAGATAAATCTCCATTTCCCGCTGCACCCCCCAATCGGTAAAGGCAGTGAACTGCAGCAGGCCGACAACGATGCCAAACAGCAAACTGACGTAGCCCATCCGATCGGTGGTCGGCATCAACATCACGCCCACGCAATGGGCGATGATCTGTACACCCAGCAGACCACAGGCGATATGCAGGCTGGTGACCATATCCTGCACAACCACATCGATGACACGGGGCAGAAAACAGAACGCGACCGCAAACACGGCGTGTACCACCATGCCGTGAAACCGGTCGACGTCGCGGGCAGCCCATTGCCCGGCCTTGTCCCGCCGCATCACCATGACAATGGCGGAAAAGCCAGCCAGGGCGATGGCGATTTCAGCAGTGGTCAGCAATGTATCGAGTGAAGTCACCTACCCTCCGGTACTGCGTTATGCGAAATATCATTGACTAATTCTCGCCACATGTCAGCCCCGCGCTTGAAAATTGTGTGTCAACAAAGCATGGTGGGTGAACGTTGATCCTGGAGATTGCTGATGTCACTCAGTAGACGCCAATTCATCAACACCCTCGCCACCTCATCATTACTGGGTGCAACCCCCTTCGCTTGCGCAAACAGCATCCGTGTCGTCGTTATCGGCGGCGGGCCAGCAGGTCTGTGCGCTGCATACGAACTTGCCCAGGCGGGCCTGCAGGTTGACGTGTTCGAAGCACGGGACAAGGTGGGTGGTCGCATGATGACCGTGCGTGAACCCTTCCTGGATGGACAGTACGGTGAGGCAGGCTGCCTGTTCCTCGGCTCTCAGGTTGACGACTACATGGCACGCTTCGGGTTAACCAAGGCCGCCGTTGATTTCAGCGCCATCTTCAATGCTGGCTACTATCTAGAGGGTCAATTTATTGATCCCACGGAAGATGGTTTTACCTGGCCACTCCCGTTGAACGAAGATGAACGCACTCTGAGCCGCAATGAGCTGCGCAACCGCTACTGGTTTACACCGATGCGCAAAGTGGTGGCTACCATCAAGGATCAGACACCGCCCTACCCAGCCTTCAAGGCGCTGGATGATATGTCGCTGGCGGACTACCTGCGACAGCAGGGTGCTTCAGACAACGCCATTAGAATCATGTCCATCGGCTACTGGGATCAGGTCGGTGACGGTCCTGAAAGCTTCAGCGCAATCTCGGCCATCGAAGAGGCAGCCCTGTTCGCCCGTTATCCTTACCAGGGTGCGGGCTTTCAGATCCAGGGCGGCAACGATCTTCTGCCCCGTGCTTTTGCCCAGGCACTCGGCGCATCTGTGCACCTCAACTCACCTGTGATCGCACTGCGTCAGCACAGCGATGGTGTGCAGGTCTCGGTGGATGGGCCTCAAGGCGTACAACAGGTACAGGCAGACTTTGCCATCTGTGCCGCGCCCTTTGCCATGATGAGCCGGATGAGTTTTCCGCACGGCATCTCAGCTCGGCGTCAACAGGCTTTTGCCAGTTTGCAGCAGACTTCGATTGCCCGGGTGTTTGTGCAGTTCCGCGAACCCTTCTGGCAACCTTATCGTCAGACCCCAATGACCCGCACTGATCTGCCCAGTGAAACCATCTTTCCCACCAGCATCGCGCAAACCGGTAAGCGGGCAATTCTGGAAGCTTTCGCCGGTGGTGCGAAGGCTCGTTATTTCAACGAGCTGTCGGACAGCGCGGCGTTCGCTACCGTGCTTAAGGATATGGAGCAGGTACTGCCAGGCGCAGAGGCACACCAGGAACGCCGGGCCATCGTCCGCTGGGATAAAGAGCCCTGGATCGAAGGCTGTCAGGCCTATTTCAAACCGGGGCAGTTTGCCGAGTTGTTCCCATTCATCACCGAACCCGAGGGGCGTATCTATTTCGCCGGGGACCATATTGGCGGGACACCGGGCTATGTGGTCAGCGCCCTGGAGTCGGCCAAAGCTGCTGCCGCGCAGATCCTGCAGGCGGCAGCTTGAAGCCTACCCGGCTGGCGTTTGCTGGACTTGTGGCGGAGATTCCAGCACAAAGGTAACCGGCCCATCGTTGATGAGTTTAACCTGCATATCCGCACCGAACTCACCGGTGGCAACAGGGACGTGTTCAGCCAGGCGGGTTACCAGTTGCTCATACAGTTGCCGCGCGAGTTCAGGCGCTGCTGCCGAGGTGAAACTGGGACGTTTGCCGCGGCGGGTATCTGCACTCAGTGTGAACTGGGAAACCACCAGCACTGCACCACCCACATCCAGCACGCTGCGGTTCATGGGTTTGTGTTCATCGGCGAAGATGCGCAGGCCGACGATCTTGTCGGCCATCCAGTCTACGGTCGCAGAGCTATCTTCGGGGCTTACGCCGACCAGGGCGAGCAGCCCGTGGCCGATGGCGCCTACCGATCGGTCCCCCACCTGGACGGTGGCCTCAGTCACCCTCTGCAGCACAACTTTCATAGCAGTCGTCCTAGCCGATGCTCACCTGGTTACGCCCGTTTGCGCTCGTGTTCTTTGAGCAGCGCCTTGCGCACGCGAATGGACTTAGGCGTGACTTCCACCAGTTCGTCGTCTTCGATGAATTCCAATGCCTGTTCCAACGTCAGTTTCATCGGCGCGGTCAGGATGATGCTCTCATCCGTCCCTGAGGCACGCACGTTGGTCAGTTTCTTTTCCTTCATTGGATTCACTGTCAGATCGTTGTTGCGACTGTGCAGGCCCACCACCATGCCTTCATAAACCACATCGTTGGGGCTGACGATCATGCGACCGCGGTTCTGCAGGTTGAACAGTGCAAAGGCCACTGCCTTACCGTTGGCGTTGGAGATGAGTACGCCATTGCTGCGCTGACCAACAAGATCAGTCAGTCGCGGACCAAAGCCCGCGGTGGCAAAGGACATGATGCCGGTACCGGAAGTCAGGGACAGAAACACCGGGCGATAGCCCATGATGCCGCGGGTCGGAATTTTAAAGGTCAATCGTACACGGCCGCCGCCGTCCGGCAGCATCTCCTGCAGTTCCCCGCGTCGATCACCCAGCGATTCCATGACCTTGCCCTGGTGCTGTTCTTCGATGTCCAGACTGAGGATTTCGTAAGGCTCTTCGATGGTGCCATCGTCGTTTTCATGGAAGATCACCTGGGGTCGAGAGACCGCCATTTCGTAGCCTTCACGGCGCATGGTTTCGATCAGCACAGACAAATGCAGTTCACCGCGACCGGATACCTTGAAACGGTCGGGATCTGGGGTTTCTTCAACCATCAGCGCCACGTTGTGCAACGACTCAGTAAACAGTCGTTCGCGTAACTGGCGGCTGGTAAGGTATTTACCTTCCTTGCCCGCCAGCGGGGAATTGTTAACACAGAACATCATCGACAGGGTGGGCTCATCCACTGACAGGGGTGGCATGGGCTCTACACAGTCCGGCGCACACAGCGTGTCAGAAATATTGATGCCGTCGACACCGGTGATGCAGATGATGTCGCCGGCAGAGGCAGATTCCTGATCGATACGTTCCAGACCGCGATAGCCTTTGACGCTCTGAATTCTGGCTTTGCGCTCGCGACCCTCGCGGTCGACGGCAATCACCTGCTGCAGACGCTTGACGGAACCGCGGGTAACCCGACCGATACCGATCACGCCTTCATAACTGGAATAGTCCAGCGAGCTGATCTGCATCTGCAACGGCCCGTTCTCGTCAACCTCCGGTGGCGGCACTTCTGCCACGATCAGATCCAGGAGCGGCGACATGTTATTCACTTGCTGATCTGGCTCACGGCCTGCAGTGCCCTTGAGCGCTGAGGCATAGACCACCGAGAAATCCAGCTGCTCATCTGTGCCACCCAGTGAATCGAACAGGTCAAAGACCTCGTCGATGACCCGATAGGGTTCGGCGCCGGGGCGGTCGATCTTGTTCACCACCAGAATCGGCTTCAGGCCAAAGGCAAACGCCTTCTGGGTAACAAAGCGCGTTTGCGGCATCGGGCCGTCGACTGCATCCACCAGCAGGATGACCGCGTCGACCATGGACAGGATGCGCTCCACCTCGCCACCAAAGTCAGCGTGTCCCGGGGTATCCACGATGTTGATCTGGGTACCTTCGTAGTTGATCGAGGTGTTTTTCGCCAGAATGGTGATGCCCCGCTCTTTTTCCAGGTCATTGCTGTCCATCACCCGCTCGAGGGAGTGATCGGTTAACATACCTGTCTGTTGCAGGAGTTTATCTACTAATGTCGTCTTACCATGGTCGACGTGGGCGATAATGGCGACGTTGCGTACGTTTGGGTTGGGCACTAGACTGCGCGCGGTTTTCTAAAGGGCGGCGATTATGGCCGAACAAAAACGTGCTGTCTCGTTAATATCTGGCGGATTGGACTCCATGCTGGCTACCAAAGTCATCATGGAACAGGGCGTGCACGTCGAAGGTGTTAACTTTTTCACTGGTTTCTGCGTGGAAGGGCATACCCATGCCATCCGTAAAAAGAAGCAAAAGGCGGAAAAACGCAACAACGCGCTGTGGGTGGCTGAGCAGCTGGGCATCAAATTGCACATCGTCGATGTCATCGACGAATACAAAGATGTGCTGCTCAATCCCAAGCACGGCTATGGCCAGCACCTGAATCCCTGCCTGGATTGCAAAATTTTCATGGTCAAGAAAGCTCAGGCCTGGTCTTTCATGGAAGACAATGGCTTCGACTTCATCATCACCGGCGAGGTCATCGGCCAGCGACCCAAGTCCCAACGCAAGGAAACCATGCCCATCATCGCCCGGGAATCCGGTGTCGAAGACCGCCTGTTGCGGCCTTTGTGTGCCAAGCACCTGCCGCCGACGCTGCCTGAGCGCGAAGGCTGGGTGAAGCGGGATGAGTTGTACGACTTTCACGGTCGCAATCGCAAACCGCAGATCGAACTGGCACAGAAGTTCGGCTTTACCGACTGGGCCCAGCCCGCCGGCGGATGCTGCTTTCTGACCGATGAACAGTACGCGTTGAAGCTGGCGGATATGTGGCAAGCCCGTGGCAGTCGTGAATACGAACTGGATGACATCATGCTGTTGAAAGTAGGCCGGCACATTCGCCCCAGGGCTAACTTCAAGCTGATCATCGGCCGCGAAGAGGGTGAGAACCGCTATCTGGAAGGCTATCGCAACACCTTTATCTCAGTTCACGCCACCAGCCACACTGGCCCGCTGGCACTCATCGACGGTGATGTGACTGCCACCGACATTGATCTGGCCTGTCGGATCGTCGCCCGTTACGGTCAGGGCCGTGATGCGCCGTCTGTCACACTGAACGTACAGCTACCTGACGGCAGTAAAACCCAACGTCAGGCCGAACCTTTCGGCGTGGACGATATCGACCCAGGCTGGCATGTCTGAGCAAACCCCGCTGGAGGTCAATACCCGCGGACTGCTGTGCCCGATGCCGGTGATTCGCACTCAGGATGCCATTAAGAACCTGGCCGCAGGCGCGCATCTGGTGGTTTACGCCACCGATCCCGGCACCCTGCACGACATTCCCGCCTGGTGTCGTGTGCACGGCCACACCGTGCTCCGCCAGGCCGAAGAAGGACGGGAATTCGTCTTTGAGATCCGCGTTGAAGCATAAACGCCCTATTTTGGGGCGAAATTTTGATGTTCGCTCGCTATTTGTGCATCGATAGTGCGTATTCGCGCGAAAACCCCTTAATTTTCGCACCTCAACATGGCACACTTCTTGCCCCTTACATATTGCCCTTCAGTTGTAATCTTGCGCGCTAGGTATTCATGTTCGCGAGTCTCGTGCTGGGATGGGGGACACTGGTGGGACACAAGCAACACGCTCTCAATACTATTTAGCAAGGAGAAAAACAAACATGTCCGATTACGCGAAACTGGAATACATCTGGTTGGATGGTTATTCACCGACCCAGAGCCTGCGCAGTAAGACGCAGGTCAGGGATGACTTCGGTGGTACGCTCGAGGAATGCCCCATGTGGTCATTTGACGGCAGTTCAACCGAGCAGGCCGATGGCAGCGATTCTGATTGCCTGCTCAAGCCGGTCTGCATCGTGCCGGACCCGGATCGTAAGAAATCCTATCTGGTGATGTGCGAAGTACTTAACGCGGACGGCACACCCCACGCCTCTAATGGCCGCGCCACCATTGACGATGACGACGATGATTTCTGGTTCGGTTTCGAACAGGAATACTTCCTGTGGGATACAGTGACCAACCGCCCACCCGGCTTTCCCGAAGGCGGCTTTCCCCGTCCGCAGGGCCCTTACTACTGTTCAGTTGGCGCCATGAACGCCTACGGCCGCGATATGGTCGAAGAGCACTTTGATCTGTGTCTCGAGGCAGGTATCAACGTGGAAGGCATCAACGCCGAAGTAGCTGCAGGTCAGTGGGAATTCCAGGTATTCGCCAAAGGCGCACAGCGCGCTGGTGACGAAACCTGGCTGGCTCGCTACATCCTGGAACGCACCGGTGAGAAGTACGGCTACGCCATCAACTGGCATCCTAAGCCACTGGGCGATACCGACTGGAACGGCAGCGGCATGCACGCCAACTTTTCCAATGGCGCCATGCGCACCGAAGGTAAAGAAGAGATCTTCACCAAGATCTGTGAGGAATTCGGTAAGAACATCGAACGCCACATCAGCGTCTATGGTGATGCCAATGATCAGCGGCTGACCGGTAAGCACGAAACCCAGTCGATCGATATGTTCAGCTACGGCATTTCGGATCGTGGCGCATCGATTCGTATTCCAGTAACCACGCCGGCTGACGGCTGGGTGGGTCGCCTGGAAGACCGTCGTACGGCGTCTAACGCAGATCCGTACAAAGTGGCGGCAGCGATCATCAAGACCACCAAGGAAGCACTGGCCTGATCCTGTAGACGGCAGCTGGTTAGACAACTAGCTGCACGTTTACAATCTGACCACGAAAGCCCCCAAAGTTTGGGGGCTTTTTTTTGCCTTTTTGTGGTCCAATAAAGAGTAATCGCCACGCATCGGAGCAATATATTGCCATGCATCAGACTCGCTCGATCGCCTTGATATGCCTGCTCACCCTCGCCTGCACCGCAGCCGAGGCAGCTACCCGTATCTATAAGACGGTGGATAAGGATGGCAATGTCGTCTTCACCGATACACCGCCACCCAACCGGACCGACCCGGTCGACCTTAAGCAGACCAACGAATACTCGCCCGAAGTCAGCAACCAGCGAGGCACGGACCGCCGCGTGCCACCACCTGTGGCAGGCGAAGAAGAGCCGGATGACGTCGTGCCGTTCAGCTACGAATCTATCAAGCTGGTCTCACCCGAAGCGGATCTGGCACTGCGGGATAACGCCGGTAACGTCACCGTGTCCGTCAGCTTGAGCCCGGGTCTGCGTCAGGGTGATACCCTGGAGGTACTGCTCGACGGCAAGGTGGTGGCCAGCGGCGCGCAAACCGAGGTGCAACTGGAAAACGTTGATCGAGGCAGCCATGAGGTTGCTGCCCGAGTCGTGGATAAGTCCGGCAACACCGCCATCCGTACCGAACCTTCGACCTTTCATCTGTTGCGCTACTCCGCGCTGCAGCGCAAAGCACCCCCACCGCGCCGCGCAAATTAGCGTAAAAAAACTGAATGACCCTAAATAGTGCGCGCACCTGTTTGGTGCGAAATTCCGTGCCTTCCAGGCCAACTTAGGCTATGATCGACCCTTCGCAGGCAATCCCCAGGTACCCGTTCCGGAGCCCGGCTTGTCCGCATAGTTAGCTCGCTTGAATTGCGCCTGCGTAAGTGACTGCTTACTTACGCTCAACATCACGGAACAAGTGATTGAAACGGAAGACGGACCCATATCGACCCATCGTCGACACGATGGTTACTGCCGTACTCGTGCTGGATGACAAGCTGGCGGTAGAGTACATGAATCCTGCGGCTGAAAACCTGCTGCAGATATCGCGTACCCAGGCCGAACGCAAGCCGCTGGTCGAACTGGTGGTCATTAACGAGCAGGTAATGACGTCTTTGCAGCACGCCCAGGAAAATGGACAGCCTTTTACTGAGCGCGACACATCCATCAGATTACCTGACAACATCGTGCAACAGGTGGACTTCACCGTGAATTTCATTGAGCCGCACAAAGGGGGCGCCACGCTGCTGCTGGAACTGCAGGCCCTCAACCGCCTCAAGCGGATCAACAAGGATGACGAATCCCACGCCCGCCAGGAAACCGCCCGTCAGCTGATCCGCGGACTGGCGCACGAGGTCAAAAACCCCCTCGGCGGTATTCGCGGCGCGGCCCAATTACTGGCTTATGAGCTGGACGCGGATGAGTTGAAGGAATACACCAGCGTCATCATCAGCGAGGCCGATCGGCTGAGCGAACTGGTCGACCGCATGCTCGGGCCCCAGCAACAGCTCAATCTGGCGCCCATCAACCTGCTCAAGGTCACCGAACACGTGATTGCCGTCATCGAAGCAGAACTGCCGGGCGTCATTGAGTGGCAACGGGACTACGACCCCAGCCTGCCGGATCTGGAGGCCGATGAAGCACAGCTGATCCAGGCGATCCTCAATATCGTGCGCAATGCCTGTGAGGCGCTCAACGAAGCCGAAAAGCCACGCATACAGATCCGCTCACGGGCAATACGACAATTCACCATTGGACATACGGTCCACCGGCTGGTGATCCGGCTGGATATCATCGACAACGGTCCAGGCATCGACCCGGATCTGGAACAGCGGATTTTCTTCCCCATGATCAGCGGCCGCGCCAATGGCAGCGGGCTGGGCCTGGCCATTACCCAGAACGTTATCAGCCAGCACCACGGCACCATTCAGGTTAACAGCCGCCCTGGCGAAACATGCTTCAGCCTGTTTCTACCCCTGACACCCGCAGCAGCGCCGCAGCTAGCTGCGACCTACACATGAGAACAGGCATGAGAGTTGCAGGAGTTAGAAGAATTAGGAGAGTTAGAAGAGCTGCAAGAGTGAGAGTTGGAGTAGATGAGAGTTACAGGTACATGAGAGTGACAGGTACATGAGAGTGACAGGTCAAATGAAAGCGACAGCCAAATGAGCGATCAAGTCTGGGTCATCGACGATGACCAATCGATCCGCTGGGTCCTGGATCGCGCCCTGAGTAAGGCCGGCATACCCATTACCGCCTTCAATACCGCCGACCAGGCCATGCATCATCTGTACACCGATGCGCCGCTGGCGATCATCACCGATGTGCGTATGCCCGGTACCTCAGGTCTGGATTTCCTTAAATACGTCCAGGAGAAGCATGCCAGAATCCCTGTGATCGTGATGACCGCGCATTCGGACATGCAGAGCACCGTGGCCAGCTTCGAACAGGGCGCGTTCGAGTTCCTGCCCAAACCGTTCGACGTGGACGAAGCCGTGGCTGTGGTGCGGCGGGCGATCTCCCACACCAAGGAACAGGCAGACTTTACCGCCAGCGAACCGGAAGCGGCGCCGGAAATTATCGGTCAGGCACCCGCCATGCAGGAGGTCTTCCGTGCCATCGGCCGCCTGTCAGCCTCCAATGTGTCGGTACTGATCAATGGGCCCTCGGGCTCTGGTAAAGAGCTGGTGGCCAAGGCACTGCATCGCCACAGTCCGCGCTCGACCCATCCGTTCGTTGCTCTGAACGTGGCCGCCATTCCCGACGACCTGATTGAAAGTGAACTTTTTGGTCACGAAAAAGGTGCCTTTACCGGTGCCAACCAGCGGCGCATCGGGCGTTTTGAGCAGGCCAATGGCGGCACCCTGTTTCTGGACGAAATCGGCGACATGCCGGCGTCTGCTCAGACGCGTCTGCTGCGGGTCCTGGCGGAGAATGAGTTCTACCGCGTAGGCGGCCATCACTCGGTCAAAGTCGATGTGCGTATTATTGCGGCTACCCACCAGAACCTGGAAAAGCTGGTCACTAAGGGTGCATTTCGTGAAGATCTATACCATCGCCTGAATGTCATCCGGGTACATGTGCCATCCCTGGCTGAACGGCGTTCAGACATCCCGACCCTGGCACAGCACTTTCTGGAAAACGCGGCACAGGAACTGGGCGATGAACCCAAGCGCCTGGACCCGGCCACTCAGGACTACCTCATGATGCTGCCCTGGCCCGGCAATGTACGTCAGCTGGAAAATACCTGTCGCTGGCTGCATGTGATGGCCAGTACGCGCACCATTCTGGTAGAAGACCTGCCGGCTGAGTTACAACACCCCACCGGTAAGGATCAGGGGGCGGACTGGGAAAGCGGGTTGCGCATCTGGGCAACTCAGATCGTGGATGGCAGCACAGAAACACCCCTGCTCGATGTGGCGATGCCGAAACTGGAAAGATTGTTTATAGAGGTCGCACTACGTAAGACCAATGGCCGCAAACGGGAGGCGGCTGAGCTCTTGGGGTGGGGGCGCAATACCCTCACCCGCAAGATGCAGGAACTCGGTTTCGACTGAGCCCGGTCGTACCGTGGTTACGGCAGGACCTGGGTACCGCGAGTGACTAGACCGGTTACCGATGAATAGGTAAAGGTCGGGATCGTGGCGCCTGAATTGGTGCTCTGACCGGTGTAATAAAACACACAGGTATTGGCTGTTTCCTGGGTCGCGTAGTCGGTGGTCACGCTGGTCAGATCCGCAACCGCAGTTACCGCCGTTACAGAAGGTCCGCTTTGCAGCAGATTGGTGAACACGTCCGAACAATCTGAGTCAGCCGTGGGCTGATGACCGGCGTTACTGGCCGTGGAGTACGGAAAACCCTGTGCAGTTGTGCGCAAGTTCCCAAATTCAGCAACCTGCGTACCTGCAGCCACCTGTCCGTCGGCTACCCACTGTGCATGATAGAGGGCTACACCGGTCTGAAAACCGCCCAGAACGCCTTCAAATGCCGCTGCATGGGCATCGTCGTCCACGTCGATAAAGCGCGGCAGCGCCGTTGCAGCCAGAATACCCAGCAGAATGATAACCACCACCAGTTCGACGATGGTGAAACCACTTTGTGTCCGTACTTTCATTGCCATTTCAAAACCTTCAAAATCCATTTAGTTAAGCGTAGACGCGATTTTCAAAAACGCGAATTGCAAAATGTGAACTTCAGCGCGCTACGCTGTTTAAGTCCCACAGCGGTAGAAAAACGCCCAGCGCCATAATCAGCACCAGCACCGCGATACCTATGATCAGGATCGGTTCCAGCGCATCGGTCAGGCCTTTCAGCTCATAATCCACTTCTTCTTCGTAAAAACCTGCCGCCTGAACCAGCAGATCGTCGATGGAACCCGTTTCTTCACCGACCGAAATCATCTGCAGTACCACGGGCGAAAACACGCCGGTCTGTTGCGCGGTAGTGGAAATAGATTCGCCGCGCTCGATCCCCGCCCGCATACCATCGACCCGGGAGCCGATGTACTCGTTGCCAATCGAGCGCGAGACAATACGCAGCGCCTGCACCAGTGGTACGCCTGCGCGACTGACCATGGCAAAGGTGCGACAGAAGCGCGCCAGATAGATACGCTCAAAAATCGAACCGGTAATGGGGATTTTCAGCATGGCGGTGTGCCAGCGCAGCTTACCGGCGGGAGTGTTCACATAGCGGTAGGTGGCATAGCTGGCAAGCACACCCAGCACCATGCCTATGGGCCAGTACTCGGCGAACACATTGGATACACCGATAATGGCCTGGGTCTGCCACGGCAGGTCTGCGCCATACTTAGCAAATACCGCAGCAAACGCGGGAATGACGAAGATGTTGAGAATCACCACCGCGATCGCCATCGCCCCCAGCACAAAGGTCGGGTAGCGGGTGGCGGCCTGAATGCGACGTTTGGTTTCGCGCTCCATTTCCAGATATTGCGCAATCTGTTTAAACGCCTCATCCATGCGACCGGTGTTCTCACCGATATGAATGGTGCTGACGTACAGTTCTTTAAACACCGTCGGATGCCGATCCAGACACGACGCCAGATCCATACCACCTTCAAGATCGGCAGTAATGTTAAGCAGAATCTGTGCGAAGTATTCATTACGGCTGCTTTCACCCAGGGTCTGGATGGCCTTGACTACCGTGATACCCGCGCGGGTAAGGCTTGCCATCTGATAGCTGAACACAATCAGTTCCGGCAGTGTGACCCGGCGGCGCCAGGCCAGCTTTACGCTGCCCTCTTCCAGGGTCTGCAATTCGATTTTGATCGGTAGCATGCCGGCTGCGTTGAGCTCCGCGGCCACTGTGGTGGCATCGGCCGCCTGCCGCACCCCATTGACCAGCTCGCCGTTACTGCGTGCGCTGAATTGGTAAGCAGGCATCAGTGACGCAAGTCCTCTTGCAGCTCAAATTTGGTGTGTTTAGCGACCAGTACATCTTCGAGCTGTTCGGGCGTTTGCTCGTCCACCTCTTCCACATGGCCGCTCAAGCTCATGACCTCGGCCAGGCTGGTTACCCCGGCTAACGCGGTGGCCAACGCCTGTTCTACCAGCGTAGTGAAGCCTTCCTGCTGAACAGCCAGCCTGGCAAACGCCTCGCTGTCATTACGCCGCAGCGCATCAGCCAATGCTGAACTCATCTCCAGCAGTTCAAACACACCCACCCGGCCAAAATAGCCGGTCTGGTTACAGTGGTTGCAACCTGCACCGCGGACAAAATCTTCACCGGCGTTGGCACTGCCGATACCGCGCAACCATTCCAGTTCCTGAGCATCCGGCGGCGTTACCGCTTTGCATTTTTCACACACCCGGCGGATCAGGCGTTGAGCCAGAATGCCGCGCACGGAAGAAGCCACCATGTAGCCAGGTACGCCGATGTCGATCAGACGGATGGCGGAGGAGATGGCATCGTTGGTATGCAGGGTGGACAGCACCACATGACCGGTCATGGCCGCGCGCAGCGCAATTTCCGCGGTTTCGTGGTCTCTGATCTCACCCACCAGAATGACATCCGGATCCTGACGCAGCGATGAGCGCAGTACCTGGGCAAAGCCCAGGCCGATTTTCGGATTGACCTGCACCTGATTGACCCGCTCGAGCTTGATCTCCACCGGATCCTCCACGGTAATGATCTTGCGGGTTTCTGAATTCTGTTCCTGCAGCGCGCCATACAGGGTTGTGGTTTTACCGCTGCCGGTAGGACCGGTCACCAGGATCAGCCCGTTGGGGCGATTAACAAGTTTGCGGAAGCGTTTGACCAGATCATCCGCCATACCGATCTGGGTCAGATCCTTGGGCGCGCTGGCATGATCAACCAGCCGCATGACCAGGCTTTCGCCAAAGGTTGTGGGCAGGGTACTCAGGCGCACATCCAGCGATCGGTCGCTGAGTCGATGTTCAAATTTGCCGTCCTGAGGCAGCCGTTTCTCCGAAATATCCAGACCGGCCAGCAGTTTCAGACGGCTGATCAGTGCCGCTGCGATGCGCACTTCCGGCAGAATCTGTTCCTGCAGCACACCATCTACCCTGAACCGCAGGCGCAGCACTTTCTCACCGGGTTCGATATGTACATCCGAGGCACGGATCTGCACGGCGTCTTTCAGAATAGACTGCAGCAGACGCGCCACCGGAGTGTCATCTTCATCGTTCTGGTAGCTGTCAAATTTGAACTCATCAATGCTGAGCTCACCATCCAGTTCGTGTGCCAGACCTTCAATTTCATGAGTGCGACGGTAGGCGCTGTCCAGCAGCATCATCAGATCGGTTTCGCGCACCACCGCGACATTGACCGGCTGATCCAGACGGCGGGCAATTTCGTCATAGGCGAAGATATCGATCGGGTCGGCCATCCCCACCAGCAAACCGTCTTCCTGCTGGGCGAGTACCAGCGCACGATACCGGCGCGACTGAGTTTCCGGCAGCAGGGTGACCAGCTCGTGGTCCAGTTCGTAATTGGCCAGATCGACAAAGGGGATACCCAGTTGGGTCGACAGGAAGCCCAGTAACGCGTCTTCTTCGACAAAACCCTGCTCGACCAGGATGCGTCCCAGTTTGTGGCCGTTAGCCTTCTGCAGAGCGAGCGCCTGCTCCAGTTCAGCCTCGGTGATTTCACCGGCGGCAACCAGCAGGTCACCCAGTCTCAATTTGTTGCCACCGCCTAACATTCAGCGCACGAGCTCACTGCGAATGGCCTGAGCACGGCCGGCACTGCTTTCCAGAAAGTCCTGCTGCACACCACTCTGTACCACCACGGGTTTCAGCAGAATCACCAGCTCACTCTTGATGGACGATTGATTTTTCTGCTTGAACAGGTGCCCGATCAGGGGCAGTCGACTGAGCCATGGAACACCGGCGTTGTTGTCGCGTGCCGAGTTCTGCATCAGCCCACCGATAACGACGATTTCACCACTGCGCGCCTTAACGATACTGTCTGACTCACGAATGGTGCTGGCCGCCAAGGGCACCACCTGACCGCCGATTTCTTTCAGCTGCTCGGAGACTTCGCTGACCGTGGGATGTACATGCAGAATCACCTCGTTATCAGCACTGATCTGCGGGGTAACATCCAGCGCAATACCCGAGAAGAACGGTGTCAGCTCGGGCGAATCATTGATGTTGATGGCGCTGCCGGTGGTCACTGTGTTGGATGAAATGTCAGTGACGAAAAATTCATCGCTGCCCACCTTGATCACAGCTTTCTGATTGTTGACTGTGGCGATACGCGGGCTGGACAGCACCTGTACCGAACCCTGGGTGCTCAACAGATTCAGGGTTGCGTCGAAATCACCCAATGCCGCCTGCAGAGAAAACGCGGTGCCCAGGGGATTAAAAATGTCATTCACACCGCTGGCCAGCGAACCCGCTACACGATGCTCACTGCCACCGACAAAGACGGTGGTTCCATCGGGCTGGACGACCCCCTGAGGTCGAAAAGTGCCGCCGGAAGCATCACCGAAGGTGTGCCAGTCGATGCCACTCTGGAAACCTTCATTCAGGGTCACCTCGATGATCTTGGCCTCGAGAATTACCTGCCGGGATACCGTCAGCTCCACCTGGGCCAGATAATCTTCCACCGCCCGCAGACTGGCAGGGCGCGCTCGCACCACCACCAGGCCCACCTGGGGGGTGACGGAAACTTCCGCATCCGGCTCATCCCGAATCAACTGGTTGAGTGCCTGGGAGACCTCGCGCCATAAATCCGAGTCGCCCTGGGTATTCACAATAGTGCCCACAACCTGCTGACCACCGGAATTCGAGCCACTGTTGTTGCCGTAATTGTTATTGCCATTCTGCTGGTTCTGGCCCTGGCCGGAGTCCACATCACTCACCTTACCGGCACTGACCTGAATCTCAGACATGCCGCGGCGGGCCAGATTGAGGTAGTTGAGACGGAATACCTGGGTACGCACGGCATCGGGATAAACCTGATAAACAGACCCCTGCAGCACGTAGTCGTAGCCGTAGACGTCACGCATCACATTCATCACTTCCGGCACCGTGACCGCCGCCAGCTTGAGTGACACCTGACCCACCACATCCGGGTGCACCACCATGTTAAATGGCGTGTCGTGCACCAGACTGCGGAAAAATGTGGCGGCATCCACATCATCCACGTTCAGATCAAATTTGGGTCCAGGGTCCGGTGCTGGGGGGGCAAGTGCATCAGGTAGCAGTTGCTCAGAGGGTCGCACACCGTCAGCGCTCACCGCCCGATCTGCCAGGGCGCGCTCGGCACTCACTGAGTAAGAGGCCGCCGCTTCATTGAGCGTCGCGATACCCGCATCGACACTGTCGACCTGACGCGCGATCTGCGGCATCAGCGCACACCCGGTCAGCAGCCACCACACGGCGCTGAGTAAAATCATCCTGATCATGGTTTGTCCTTAATTTCTGCATTCAGCAGCAGTTCGCTCAATTGCCCACCGTTGCGTCTGATCACCACCCGATCTTTGAGCACTTTCACCAGGGTGAAGCCCCTCTGTCGATCACCGATCTGCATGATGTCGTTGTTGATCAATGCATGGGCTTTGGATGTGTCATCGGCGTCACCGGAACGATTGATAATGGCCTGTAAACGCACCTCTGTTGCGCCGCCCACGCTGGCAACCCCGGCCAGTGCTGAACGCGCCACAACGGGCCGTGTCGGGTCTTCCAACCCATACGCGGCAAATGGCAGACTCGCCAGGGCACTCAGCATCAATGCACAGGTTAGACTACGCACCGACCCACGCCCGCTGCCGACTTAGCGATTCAATTTCAAGCACCACATTGGCGCGGGGATAAGCTTCGACGGTATATTCCATGCGGCGGAAACTGACCCCGGCCGGCAACTGTTCCAGTGCCTCGACATAGGCCACTACCTGCGCATAACCCCCATTGATGACCAGCATCAGCGGGTGTCGATACAGGCCACTGGCCTGGCCGTCGATCTGCACTTCCTCGGCCGGCAGATTTTTAAGCTCCACCAGTTCTATGCCTGGATAGCGCGCCAGCAGGGTATGCAACAGCGCGGACACTTCGTGCACATCCATGGCCCGCGCGAGAATGTCTTCAATCTGTTCACTCACTTCATCCAGTGCCAGTTCGGCGCCAACCTTTTCCTGTTGCAGATTGAGCCGTTCCGGCCAGGCGCGAATGGCGCGCTGCTGCGCTGCTGTGCCATCTTTCAGCTGGTTGGCCAACTGGGTAATGTTGCTGGTAACTTCCACCCTGGTTTCTTCGACCACGGTATCGACGGTGATAAACCACAAGCCCCAGATTGCGCACAACACCGTTAGGGAAATCAGCGTGCGTTCGCGCAGCGAGCAGCTCTCGAACAGCGCAATCAACTCAGGCCAGCGCATCATGACGCTTCCTCCGCCTGGGTCAGCAGACTGAATTGCACGTACCCATCGGTCTTTTTCACTTCCAGATCGGTGAATTGGTAGCCACCGAATACTTCATCTGAGCCCAGGGCATCCAGTAGCGCCGGCACCTGCGGGGTTGCCAGGGAGCGTCCGCTGAGGCCGATGCGGGTGGCCTTGCGTTCCCGCTCCAGTTGTATCTTCTCCAGCCACAGACCTTCCACTCGAGATTCTGACAATCCTTTTAAGTAGGCGGAGAAGCTGTGTTGCGGCACGTCCTGCAGGGTTTCCAGCAGGGAGCGTTGGCGTGCTTGTTCGGCTTTAAGTTCGCTGATGCGTGCGGCGATCTGCGCGGGGGGTTCGCCGGCCACTGCCGTGTTCATTTTTTTCAATTGCGCCTGGGCCGCCTGTTCGATGTCCTTCAGTGCCGGCAGATTCAGCGCCTGCAGGGCGGAGTAAGCCAGCAACAGGGTCGTAAAGATGCCAATGCCGATCATCAGCTCACGCGCGCTGAGCCATACGCGAGGTGGAATCAGCTCGGCGGACAGCAGATTGACCTGTTGGGTGGTCACGCGGCTACCCCCTGTGTATCAATCTGGGCGCGCAGAATACCGCCCAGCGCCGGGATGCTGGCCGCCAGCGCATCGGTCTGCTCAGCAGTAATGGTGTCCCAGTCAACATCTGCGGGGGTGGGGTTGTGCAGACGGATGGCAAATTCTCCTGCCAGGGCTTCATGCACCGAGCGCACCGGCATCGGCAGCATCTCGGTCAGGTACTCGGTGACCCGGCTGGTCCAGGAGTCGGTACAGGCCACCATCAGCATGTCACAGGCAGGTTGCCCCATGGCACTCTGGTAGTAATCCAGCGAGCGTTGCACCTGCACCAGCAGGCGTTCGCGGAATTCACCCCAGGCTGATTCATCGAAATCAGCAGGCACGCCGGAAATGCGGCGCGACAGATAAAGATCATCGCCGCGCGAGACATTGACCAGTCCGCTGTTGGCGGTCAACCGTAAGAGGCCGACACTCTGGTCAGCCTGGGGAAAACAACGCCAGCTCAGATTGCGCAGTGTCAGTTCGCTGATATCGATAGCATCAATGCGCTTCACACCCGCGTCCACCACGGCGGTAACGATCAGGCGCAACAGCTCCAGCGGCATGACGACCGCAAAGATCATGTGTCCATGTCGACTGGCACCATAGGGCATGGGGAATACATCCAGCACCGCGTTTTCGACCGAAAACTCAACCTGGTCCTGCAGCTTCCAGCGTACCGCCTCCTTGAGCTCTGCGTCCGGCACCTCAGGCTTTTCCATAAGTTGCAGCGCATAAAACTCAGGTGCAAGCACAAGGTTGCAGTTCATGCCCATCACCTGCAACGAGCGCAACTGTTCGCGCAGTACATCGCTCAGGTCTGCCAGGTCAGACAGGGGATCGGCGCGCACCACAGCCTGTCGACCGAGTGCATCCCCAGCCCTAACCACGGCCACTGCCGAGCGCGAAACATACACGCACGCGGGGGCCTGGCCGGCACCACGGCTACCGCTGAGCCAGCCTTTCATTCTGCCGAGCCACGCATCGTAAACTGCCAAGAATTACCTCAGATTTTTTTCTTACCTCTATAGCAGTATAGAAACGATTTCCGATCCGTCCTTATTCGATGTTTTAGTGTCAGAATGGCCCTCACCACAACAGAACCGAACTGGCGATGACCGCAGCCACTGAGACCTTTCAGATTGTCCTCTACGAACCGGAAATCCCCCCCAACACCGGCAATATCATTCGCCTGTGCGCCAATACGGGCGCCCTGTTGCATCTGATCGAGCCACTGGGGTTTGCCTGGGACAACAGTCGCCTGAAACGCGCAGGGCTGGATTATCACGATCTGACCCATGTGCATCGCCATGCGAATCTGCAGAGCTATCTGCAGGCGGTCAGACCACGACGCCTGTTCGGCTTTACCACTAAGGCGACGCATGCTTACACCGATGTGGCCTATCAGCCGGGGGATGCCCTTATGTTCGGGCCGGAGACACGGGGTTTGCCGCCTGAGGTGCTGGCGTCACTGCCTGCCGAGCAGCGCCTGCGTATTCCCATGCAGGCTGCCTCGCGCTCGCTGAATCTGGCCAATGCGGTGGCAGTGGCGCTGTATGAGGGATGGCGGCAGTTGGACTTTCGCGGCGGTGGTTAGTGCTTCTGCGCGCGGCTCTGGCGCACAGCTTCGGCATACAACGCTTCAAAGTTAACCGGTGCCAGTCGTACCGGCGGGAAACCGCCCTTCACCACCATGCCGTCGATGGCTTCGCGGATGTAGGGAAACAGCGTCTGCGGGCAGTGCACACCGAGTATCGGCTGCAGCTGATTCTGCTCTGCACCTTTGATGACGAAGATACCCGCCTGCTGCACTTCTGCCAGATAGGCCGTCTTCTCACCCTCGCGTGAGGCACTCACCGTGATCGACAACACCACTTCGTGGCGGTCATCGCCCAGACGGTTTACCCGGGTGTTGATGTCCACCTTCATCTCGGGTCGAAACGGCTCGTTAAAGACCTCAGGACTGCCCGGGGACTCGAAGGATGCGTCTTTCAGATAGATGCGCTCGATGCTGAGCTGCACTTCGATGGCTTGCGGTTCGCTCACTTCTTAACCACCGGCAGGTTCTGACTGCGCCATTCAGCGATGCCGCCGCGCAGACGCGCCACGTTTTCAAAGCCGTTCTTGCGCAGTGTGGTACCCGCAGCACCCGCGTGCTGACCCATTTTGCAGGCCACCACCAGCGGTCGATCCTTGTGTTTCTTCAGCTCATCCAGGCGGTCTTCAATGCTGGTATAAGGGATGTTGATCGAGTCAACGATATGCCCCGCCTCATACTCAGCTTTATCGCGCACATCGATCACCAACGCATTTTCGTTGTTCACCATGCGCACCAGGTCCTGCGCGCCGATCGCAGCCCCGCCGCGGCTCATTTCGTTACGAATAAACAGCGCCAGCAGCACAACAAATGCACCCACCAGAAAGGGGTGGTTGCCGACAAAGGTTATGAATTCTTCCATGCCAACCCGCTCGTGAAAACGCGCGATTATACACATCGCAGGGGCAGATTTTGCTAGAATTCGCAGCCACCAATTGAAGGATGCAGCCATGCGTAAGGCGAATCTGCTGGTCATTCTGGATGGCTTCGGTTATCGCGAAGAAACCGCCAACAACGCAATCGCCCAGGCCAATACGCCGACCTGGGACGATATGTGGCAGAACCAGCCGCATACGCTGATTTCCGGCTCAGGCGAAGATGTGGGCCTGCCCGCCGGGCAGATGGGTAACTCAGAAGTCGGACATATGAATCTGGGCGCAGGGCGCGTCATCTATCAGGATTTCACCCGCATCGACCACGCCATCAGCCAGGGCGAGTTCGAAGACAACCGCGTGCTCAATGATGCGATCAACAAGCTCGATGACGAACATGCCCTGCACGTACTGGGCCTGTTATCACCTGGCGGCGTACACAGCCACGAAAATCAGATTTTTGCGCTGATCAGAATGGCGGCGGCCAAAGGCATCAAGAATATTTACCTGCACGCTTTTCTGGACGGCCGCGACACCCCGCCCCGCTCGGCCGGTGATTCTATCAAGCGCGCAGAGGACCTGTTCGCCAGCCTCGGCCACGGTCAGCTGGCCAGTGTCTGCGGCCGCTATTACGCCATGGACCGGGACAACAACTGGGACCGGGTTGAACCGGCCTACAACCTGCTGGTGGACGGTGAAGGCGCTTTCCAGGCGGACTCCGGCGGACAGGCACTGACAGACGCCTACGCTCGCGATGAAAACGATGAATTCGTAAAACCCACGGCGATTCGTGGCGCCGACCAGCAAGCCATAACCATGCGCGACGGCGATGCCGTGGTGTTCATGAACTTCCGCTCCGATCGGGCCAGGCAGATGACCCGCGCCCTGACTCATGCCGACTTTAACGGCTTCCAGCGCAGCCGTGTGGTCAACTTCTGTCAGATGGTCACCCTCACCCGCTACGCCGACGACATCGATCTGCCCTGCGCCTTCGACCAGCAGAAGTTCAGCAATACGCTGGGTGAATACATTGCCCGGCTGGGTAAAAAGCAGCTGCGCATTGCCGAGACCGAGAAATACGCCCATGTGACGTTTTTCTTTTCCGGCGGCGTGGAAGCGACCCAGCAGGGCGAGGAGCGCATTCTGATTCCGTCGCCCAAGGTGGCCACCTACGATCTGCAACCGGAAATGAGCGCGCCGGAAGTTACCGCTCGCCTGACCGCCGCGATTCGTTCGGGGGAATTCGACCTGATCGTCTGCAACTACGCCAATGGCGATATGGTTGGTCACACCGGCAAGCTGGGGCCGGCCGTGCAGGCCGTGGAAGCGCTGGATCGCTGTCTGGCGGAACTGCGTCAGGCGGTCGCTGAGACCGGCGGACAGATGCTGATCACGGCCGACCACGGTAACTGCGAGATGATGCGTGATCCGGATTCCGACCAGGAGCACACCGCTCATACCCACAATGTGGTGCCGCTGGTCTATGTGGGCGATCAGCCGATCCGCTTTGCTGAGCGCGGCACCCTGGCCGATGTGGCGCCCACCCTGCTGGATCTGATGCACCTGGAGATTCCCGCCGAAATGACCGGCAAATCGCTGGTCACCATCGAGACGCAGCAAACTGCGTAAATCAGGGCTTACCCGGTGGTGGTGCTCCTGAAGTCCTTGTTTGCCGACTGCGCTGGGATGTACAACCACAGCGCGAAGTACACCCACAGGGGGTGGCTGGTGCCGCTGATCCTCCTCTGTACCGCGCTGCTGACGCTTGGTTTGCCACCTTTCGTCTGGTCCGCTGAACCCAACCAGGACCAGACCGCGCAGCAACTGGAAGAGACCATCGAAAAGCTGAATGCGCTGGATGAATGGTTTACCGATGCGGAACAGAAGCGTGCCATCTGGCTGGTTGAACTGAAGCGCCAGGACGACGACATCTCGCGCCTGAACAGTGAAGTGCAGCGCATCGTCACCTCGTTGCGCGCAACCGAAGCCCGGCTGGCAGAGCTCACCGCCGAAATCGCCCGTACCGAAACTCAGAAGCAGCAACAGGCCGAGCGTATCGCTACGCATATCGCAGCGGCCTATCGCCTGACCGGGCAGGACTTTCTGAAACAGGTGCTCAATCAGGAATCGCCCGATACGCTGGATCGCATGATGCGCTATCACCGCTTTTTCAGCGCCTCCCGGCTGGAGGTGATGGCGGCTTACCGTGCAACTCTGAATACCTTAAGCGCCTTGAACAACGAGCTTATCGAGCAGCGTGCCGAAGAACAGGAGCGGCGCGAGGCGCTGCAGGCGGAGCAGCAGGGTTTGAATGCAGAGCGTGACCAGCGTGCACGACTGATCGCCGAACTGGACAGCGAAAAGGAAACCCGCGAACAGGAATATCAACGCCTGGAGGACGACCGCGCGCGCCTGGAAGAACTGCTGGTTGAGCTGCGACGGCGCAGTACCGAGCTGGACGGCACCGCTTTCCGCAAGGCCAAGGGCACCCTGCCCATGCCGCTGCAGGGTCGTATTCGTCACGCCTTCGGCAGCATGCGGGCCGACAACCGCTTGCGCTGGCATGGCATCGATATCAATGCACCCCATGGGACGCCTATCGCAGCGGTGTTTCGTGGACGGGTTATATTTGCTGACTGGCTGCGCGGTTTCGGGTTCCTGACCATCGTCGATCACGGCAGTGAATATATGACCTTGTATGGCCACGTGGATGTGCTGCTGAAGAACGTAGGTGACTGGGTGGAAAGCGGCGAACCCATCGCCATCGCCGGCAACAGCGGTGGCAGAGCTGAGACTGGTGTATATTTTGAGGTTCGCCACCAGGGCAAACCTGAGGACCCGATAAATTGGATCGTAAGATAAAAATCATCAGCAGCCTCGCCTTGCTGACTGCCTTGACCGCTTGTCAGGTAAACACACCAGCGACCCCCATAGGCAATACCCAGACCAGCGCCGTCCCGGTCAGTGCACAACTGACCCGCGCGCAGAGCGCTGACGGTGGCTATATCAGCTGGCGCGAGCACATCATCGACGACCCCAGCCATGGGGTACCGGATCTGTCCGGCAGCGACGGGCTGGCCATGGCCGATCTCGATCAGGACGGCTACCTGGACGTGGTGTCCGTGCATGAATCCGATACCACCTATCACGGGCAACCCATCGGCTATGTGCGCATCGCCTGGGGCAGTGATGACCCCGATGTCTGGCAGCGCACCACCCTGGCCAGTGGCCCCGAGGCGGCGGCCGCAGAAGATGTAAGCATTGCCGATGCCAACGGCGACGGCTTTGACGACATTGTGGTGTCAGCCGAACTGGCGCACCTGATCTATTTTCAGAATCCCGGTCCCGCACAGGCCCGTAAACAAGCCTGGCCACGGACCATCCCAGCGCTGACCCAGGAACGTGGTTCCTACATCCGCGTCTTTTTTGCCGACTTTGACCAGGACGGGCGACCGGAGGTTGTAGCACCCAACAAAGGCGCGCAGAACCCGGCCCTGGACCAGCCCCAGGCCAAACTGAACATATCGATCTATCACCTGCCTGCGGAACCACTGACAGGCGCTTTATGGCGCGAACAGCTGCTGACTCGAGTGCAGGTGCCGATCAACTCTGAACCCGTCGACCTGGATGGCGACGGCGATCTCGAC
>JAVKCL010000025.1:0-90395 GCA_040222775.1 Pseudomonadales bacterium | reverse complement strand
CTGTGGAGTGCAGAGACCAAAAGTGCGAGCGGCAGGGCTGGTGCAGCTCAACGGGTTGCGGATCGTCGGCGGCAGGGATGCCGCCGCGAAGCGTACAGGGATGTATCCACAGCGGTCCGCAGAGCTTTGAGCTGCACCAGTCCTGACGCTGGCACGAGCAGCATTGCATGAACTCGTCTCTGACCCCAAGGACTCGACCCAGTGACTCTGACCCCATCGTCTCTGACCCCAACGTCTCTGACCCGGATTTCGAGTGACCTGCTTCTCACTGCCGACCAAGACGACCGGAATTGTTGTCTAAATTCAGGGCCAGTCGTGGTAAATTGGCACAGTTCTGGAATGGTGCCGGAAAACCACTGGTATCAAGGAATTACAGGGACACCTAAGGGATATAGCCAGAAGTTTGTATGAAACAAACCCTCGCATTAAAACTGGGTCAGCAGCTCACCATGACCCCCCAACTGCAGCAGGCGATTCGTCTGTTGCAGCTGTCTGCATTGGACCTGCAGGCGGAGATTCAGGAGGCGCTGGAGTCGAATCCGATGCTGGAGTACAGCGACGATTTCGATGTTTCTGACGCTGACGCGTCCAACCATGAAGAAAAACAGGCGCATATGGATGCGCAGCTCAAGGTCAACGAAGAACAGAAAAGCGACCACGAAGTCAGCGAGCAGCTGGACAGCAAACTGTCAGACGACCTGCCCACAGACACCCAATGGGATGATGTTTACCCCACCAGTTCCAACCCCAGTTCCAGCTCTAACTCCAGTTACGACGGCGACTACGACCCGTTAGCCAACCGTGCGGCCTCGGAATCCTTGCTTGACCATCTGCTCTGGCAGTTGAACCTGACGCCCATGGCCCAGAGCGACCGTTTCATTGCCAGCGTCATCATCGACGCCATCGACCTCAACGGCATGCTGACGACGTCTACCGAAGAGATTCTGGAGTCTGTTCGCGGCAGCAGTGAACTGGACGGTCTGGATGTCGAACACGAGGATATCCTGGCCATTCTGGCTCAGGTCCAGGAATTTGATCCCATCGGCGTTGCTGCGCGTGATCTGCAGGAGTGCCTGATGCTGCAGATTCAGACCCTGCCGGCAGATACACCGCACATCGACGCGGCCATCAGCCTGCTGGAAAATCATCTCGATCTGCTCGGCAGCAAGGACTACACGACCTTACGCCGCAAGGCCAAGTTATCCGAAGACGAACTCACCGGCGCGGTGCGCGTCATTCAGACTCTGAATCCACGCCCGGGCTCTTCGGTAACCGAAGGACCCGCCGATTACATCGTGCCGGATGTGGTCGTCAAGAAAGACCAGGGCCGCTGGCTGGTGGAACTCAACAACGATGTGACACCGCAAGTGCGCATCAGCACCCTCTATGAGCACCTGGTAGAAGAAGTTAAAGGCAAGGAAGATAAAGCCTATCTGCGCGACAATCTGCAGGAAGCACGCTGGTTTCTGAAGAGTCTGCAGACCCGCCACGACACGCTGTTGAAAGTCGCAGCCCGCATCGTCGAGGTACAACGCGGCTTTTTCGACTATGGCCCGGAGGCCATGCGCCCGTTGATTCTGGCCGATATTGCCGAAGCGGTTGATCTGCACGAATCAACCATTTCGCGGGTCACCAGCAGAAAGTACATGGCCACCCCCCGTGGTGTGTTCGAATTAAAATATTTTTTCTCCTCCCATGTCGGTACGTCATCCGGCGGAGAGGTCTCCAGCACGGCCATTCGCGCCTTGATTCAGAAATTGACCGCAGAAGAGAATCCGAAAAAACCATTGAGCGACAACAAAATTGCGGCAATACTGAAGGAGCAGAATATCAACGTGGCCAGGAGGACGGTTGCAAAGTATCGAGAATCTCTCTCAATACCCCCCTCCAACGAGCGCAAGCAGCTTGTCTAGCTGCACCTATGCCAAAAAACGCCCACCGGCGGACTCCCCGCCAATCCGGATATTCAGCTTCCTCCCCGCACAATCGAATCTCGTGCCGCAAGCACGTTTCTTGTGCACCCACGCACTGCTAGAATTAAGGAGTTCCCTATGCAGCTAGCCATCACTGGACATCACGTAGACCTGACGGATTCGCTGACGTCTTATATCAACCAGAAATTCGATAAACTTGAACGCCATTCTGATCAAATTACCCAAGTCCATGTGGTCCTCACTGTTGAAAAACTGGAGCACAATGCTGAAGCAACGGCGCATCTGTCTGGCGCGGAGTTGTTTGCCAATGCGCATGCCGACGATATGTATGCAGCAATCGACTCCCTGGTGGACAAAATGGACCGCCAGCTCATCAAGCACAAAGAGAAGACTGTGGCCCGCCACAACGGCAGCCACGAGCGCACGCCGCACCACTAAGCACGCTTTCAGTCCGAGTGCGCAGCACCTGTATATACAGTGCTGCGCACTCCGGCTGCGACTTCGCCAGCAGGTGCTGCGATGACAGCTGACGTGCTCCTGACAGAGGAGTACACGCTGTGTCGTATCGAGGCGACCAGCCGCAAACGCGTGTTGGAAGAAATCGCCAACGCACTGGAAACGCCGGAGTTAACCAGCGACGCGCTTTTCGAAGGGCTCATGGCGCGCGAGCGGCTCGGTTCCACCGGGCTGGGTGAAGGCGTGGCGATCCCCCATTGCCGTGCCGATGTGGACCGCATCACCCTGTGCCTGGCAACCGCCAGCGAACCCATCGACTACGAAGCCAGTGACGGCCAATTCGTTGACATCTTTGTCGCGCTCATCGTGCCCACCGACGAACACGAAGCCCATCTGGGTATTCTTGCTGCGCTCTCCACCGCGTTGAATGAACCAGACAACCGGGACAGCCTGCGGGCCTGTCGGAGCAGCAGCGAACTCTGCACCTGCCTCAAGTCCATGCTGAACTCATGAAGCTGATAGTCATCTCCGGCCGCTCCGGGTCCGGTAAATCCACCGCACTCAAAGCGCTGGAAGATGCGGGTTACAACTGTATCGATAATTTCCCCGTCAACCTGCTGCAATCACTGGTGCACAATACGCTGCGACAACCCGACCGACACAATGCCAACCTGGCGGTGTGTATCGATGCCCGTTCCAGCGATCTGGAACGCTTTCCCGAACTGCTTTTGAGCATCGACCGCATGGATGTGGACTGCCAGGTCGTGTACCTGGATGCGCGCAGTCCAACACTGGTCAAACGCTTCAGCGAAACCCGTCGCCGCCACCCACTCACCAACGGCAACACCGACCTGCGTCAGGCCATCGATGCAGAGGCAGAAATCCTGGAAAGTCTGGCCGACGTAGCCGATCTGATTCTCGATACCACCCAACTCTCCGCCCAGGCATTGCGTGACACCATCGCCCACCGCGTGGTGGCACAGACCGGCAAAGGTCTGAACCTGCTGTTCCGCTCCTTCGGTTTCAAGCAGGGCGTGCCGGTGGATGCCGATATGGTGTTTGATCTGCGCTGCCTGCCCAATCCTTACTGGCAACCGGAACTGCGCGAAATGACTGGTCTGGACCCTGCGGTGCAGGAATTTCTACTGGCCGAACCGATGGTCGAGCAGATGTACGGCGATATCACACACTACCTCAAAACCTGGCTGCCGCACTTTGAGGCCAACGATCGTGCTTACATGACTGTGGCCCTGGGCTGCACAGGTGGGCAGCATCGCAGCGTGTTCATGGCCACCCGCCTGGCGGAAACCTTCAAGCCACACATCACCAACGTTCTGGTTCGACATCGCGAACTGAATAAATAGCGGCTAAACTGGCTCTGGTCTCCCAAGCCCTGAGCAGTCTCAAATGCAACGTCGTAACATCGTCCTGATCAATCCACGCGGTCTGCACGCCAGGGTGGCGTCGAAAATTGTCGACACCACCAAGGCCTTTGCCGCCAGTGTGCAGATCGAATGGCGCGACAAACAGGTCGACGCCAAGAGCATTATGGCGCTGTTGATGTTGGGCGCACCGGTGGGTTCGGAACTCACCATCACCACTGAGGGCGAGGATGAAGTTGCTGCACTGGCCAGACTGGTGCACCTGGCTGAGACTGGCTTTGGCGAACTCGAAGACGAGCCTTTTTAGCCGCTGATGGCAACACCCACCGAACAGGAACGACAGGCCGAGCGCTCGCAGGATCGGATTGACGATGTCATTCGCTCATTTACCGCAGACACCGCCAGCGAAGCGAAGATACTGCTGTCTTCTCTGCGACCACCGGAAGTGGCGACCGTACTGGAATCCTACCCACCGAAGGTACGCCAGTTTATCTGGGACCTGTTGGACGAAGACACTCGCAACCAGACTCTGCAGCACCTGAACGACGACGTGCGGGAATCATTCCTGCTGGATATGGATACCGAGCAACTGCTGGCGGTGGCTGACGAACTGGCTACCGACGACTTCGCCGATATTCTGCAGCAGCTGCCAAAGTCCATTACCGACCAGGTGCTGGCCTCACTGGATCACAGTGACCGTGCCAGAGTCGAGGCGGTACTTTCCTATGACGAGGATTCTGCCGGTGGTCTGATGAACACCGACACCATCACGGTGCGCCCCCGCCATGCGCTGGAGCTGGTGTTCCGCTATCTGCGCCTGCGCAAGGATCTGCCGGATACCACCGACGCCCTGATTGTGGTCAACACCAACGACGAATACGTTGGCATGCTGCCCTTCGGCAAGCTGTTGACGTCGGACCCCACGGTAACCGTACGCGAAGTCATGGACAGCGAAGCGACTGCCATACTGGTCACCGCGCCTGATACGGAAGTGGCACGTATCTTCTCGGAACAGGACCTGGTCTCGGCAGCGGTCATCGATGAAGACGGCAAGTTACTCGGCCGGATCACCATTGATGATGTGGTCGATGTGATTCTGGAAGATGCCGACGAGGCGGTGCTGGCCCACGCCGGTCTTGATCCGGACGATGACACCTTCGCACCCATCCGTCGTACCGTACGGCGCCGTGCGATCTGGCTGGGCATCAATCTGATCACCGCGTTCATCGCCGCTGCGGTCATCAATCTGTTTGAAGAAACCATTACCAAGGTGGTGGCGCTGGCTGTACTTATGCCCATCGTCGCCAGTATGGGCGGCATCGCCGGCACCCAGACGCTCACGCTGGTCATTCGTGGCGAAGCACTCGGTCATATCGGCCAGAATAATCTGCGCTGGCTGCTCAATCGTGAATTTATCGTATCGATACTCAACGGGGTCTTGTGGGCGACCCTGGTGGCGTTTGCTGCCACTTTCGCTTTTAACGATGTGAATCTGGGGCTGGTCATCGCCACCGCGCTGGTCATAACCATGGTGGTTGCTGCAGTGTCCGGCAGCTTGTTACCCGGCATTCTGCGCCGCTTGAATATCGACCCGGCCATTGCCGGAGGGGTGGTGTTGACCACCATCACCGACGTCACTGGATTTTTTGTCTTTCTCGGTCTGGCGACGCTGGTTTACGCCTGATTGCCGGCAATCATCATGCCATCCACCCATACGCTGGGGGCACGGATGTTGTTGCGCAGGTCTTTGTCATCGCCCAGCGCACGCACATTTTCGTACATCTTCAGCAGATTACCGGCAATGGTGACCTCAGCAACCGGGTAAGCAATCTGGCCGTTTTCGATCCAGAAGCCGGCCGCACCACGGGAATAATCACCGGTTACCCCATTGACCCCCTGGCCCATCAGTTCGGTGACGTACAGACCGGTATTCATTTCAGCCATCAGGTCAGCCAGCGGCTGCTGGGGGCCTTCCACTTCCAGGTTATAAACACCACCGGCGTTACCGGTGGTCTTGAGCTTCAATTTGTTCGCCGAGTAGTTAGACAGCACATAGCTGGCCACCCGGCCTTGCTCGATGAATGCCTTGCTGCGCGTTGCCACGCCATCACTGTCAAAATTGGCACTGCCCAGGGCTCGGGGCAGATGGGGCTGCTCCACCAGACTGAGCCACTCGGGTAATACTTCACGGCCCATGGAATCCAGCAGAAAAGAGGCACGTCGATAGAGCGACCCACCGCTGATGGCGCCGATCAGATGGCCGAACAGACCACTTGCCATCTGCGCGGCAAATAACACCGGATAGGTACCCGTTGGTGCTTTGCGCGGCGAAAGACGGGCCAGCGTGCGGCTGGCGGCTTCGCGCCCCACTTCCTCGGCATCCTGCAGTTCACTGGCATCCCGAGCCACGCTGTACCAGTAATCCCGCTGCATACCCTGCTCGTCTTCACCGATCAGTACACAGCTTATGCCCTGCCGGGTACCGCTGTAGGCACCGATAAAACCATGACTGTTGCCATAAACCCGGGTACTGCGTTGCGTGCTGACCTGGGCGCCATCTGAATTGGTCAGACGGGCATCGGTGCTCAAACCCGCCTGCTCACAGCTCTGGGCCATTTCAGCCGCCTGTTCAGGGCTCACCTCCCATGGGTGGTAGAGGTCCAGGTCGATCAGTTGCTGTGGCATCAGCTCTGCGTCTGCCAGCCCATTGCAGTCATCTTCCTGAGTAAAGGTGGCAATCCGCCGCGCCGCATTGACCGTGTCGCGGATGGCGCTGGGACCGGCATCGGTGGTACTGGCCGAGCCCTTGCGCTTGCCCAGATACAGGGTGATACCGAACCCGCGGTCTTCATTGAATTCCAGATTTTCCAGCTCACCTTTACGCACACTGACGGATAAGCCCGCATCTACGCTGGCCGAGACCTCGGCCTGATCTGCGCCCTGCGCCTTAGCTTCCTGGAGAATTTCCGCAACCAACTCTTGTAATTTCTGTTGCAATTCCCTTTCCTGTGTTTGAATACTCTGCAAAATGTCTAATACTTCCTCAAAAAATCCTGGTGCTGATCAATCGCCTTCTGAGCCGGAGAGCGCCAACGCACCCGGTACAAAACCTGAGTTTATCTCAAAGACTGCCCAGAAGCGCGATGCCGAACGTCTGCAGAAACTGGGACTGCGCATCGCTGCGTTGCCTGCCGAGCAGCTGGAGGAGCTGGCCCAGTCCGGCGCCCTGTCAGACAAGCTGCTGCACGCGATCCGGGAATACAATCGATTTCCCTCACGTGAAGCCAAACGACGCCAGTTGCAGTACGTCGGCAAACTCATGCGCGGGGTCGACAGTGAACCCATTATCCAGCGCATGGACTTTTTCGAAGGTCAGACCGCCAGCGCCAAGTTCACCTTCCATCAGACAGAAACCTGGCGCGACCGGCTGCTGACAGAGCCGGAAGCGCTGGCCGAGTACATTACCGAACATCCACAGGTCGATCGCCAGGCATTGCGCCACACCTTGAAAAAGGCCCGCTCCGCAAAGAATCCGGATCAGGCCAGAAAGGTCGCTCGGGAGCTGTTCCGCCTGTTACGTGAACAGGAAGATCTGCAGGCAGGCCCAACCAGCGATATGATCAGTGATGAACCGCCTGGGGAGGATGACCCTCAGGCCTGAGTGCCCCCCACCACAATTTCGTCGACCTTGAGGGTCGGTTGACCCACGCCCACGGGTACTGACTGGCCGTCTTTACCACAAACTCCGACGCCACCATCCAGGCTCAGATCGTTGCCGACCATGGAAACCTTATTCATGACGTCCGGGCCATTACCGATCAGAGTTGCTCCGCGGATTGGCGCGGTGACCTTACCCTCCTCGATCAGATAAGCCTCAGTGGCTGAAAACACAAAGCGACCGGAGGTGATGTCCACCGATCCGCCGCCGAAATTCACCGCGTAGACACCCCGCTGTACCGAGCTGATGATCTCCTCTGGGGTGGAGTCGCCACCCAACATGAAGGTATTGGTCATACGGGGCATTGGCATGTGGGCATAAGACTGACGACGGCCATTGCCGGTGGACTGCACATTCATCAGCCGCGCGTTGAGTTTGTCCTGCATATAGCCCACCAGCTGACCCTGTTCGATCAACACGGTCCGTTGTGAGGGTGAACCTTCATCATCAACCGCCAGTGACCCTCGGCGGCCAGCCATGGTGCCGTCATCAACAATGGTGCACAGTGGCGAAGCCACCTGCTGGCCCACGCGATTGGCGTAGGTTGAGCTGCCTTTTCTGTTGAAATCCCCTTCCAGGCCGTGACCCACCGCCTCGTGCAGCAACACACCAGGCCAGCCCGGCCCCAGCACCACCGGCATGGCACCGGCCGGTGCCTCGATGGCTTCAAGATTGATGCAGGCCATACGTACCGCTTCGCGGGCCAGGTCATCTGCCCAGTCACCCTGAGCAAGCTCATCCAGGCCACGACGGCCACCACCACCCGCATTGCCTCTTTCGCGACGGCCACCGGCTTCGACAATGACCGACACATCCAGCCGTACCAGCGGCCTGATGTCCTGCGCCTGGGTACCATCGGTAGCCAACACCAGCATCACTTCGTGGTTGGCTGAGATGCGGACATTAACTTCCTTGACCCGCGCATCCGCCGCGCGTGCGGCCCGATCGACCCGCTGCAGCAGGGCAACTTTTGCAACTTCGTCCAACAGGGAAATGGGATCGGTGGCCGGATACAGATCCAGCGTCGGCGTCACCTCGATACCCTGCCGGCTGCGTGCCGTGCCACTGCGGGCAATGGATCTGGCCGCTGTGGCGGCGCTTTGCAGGCCAGCCCGGGCAAAATTTTCTGCGTAGGCAAAGCCGGTCTTCTCACCACTCAGGGCGCGCACACCGATACCGGCATCTACGCTGAAGCTGCCGTCTTTGACAATGCCATCTTCCAGCCCCCAGCTCTCGGCTCGCGAGTGTTGCAGGAAGATCTCGCCGTAATCCACCTCATGGGACATGATGTCATCCAGGGTCGAGTGAAGATAAGATTCATCGATATCGGACTCTGCCAGCAACAGCTGGTTTGCTTCGTCAGTCACCGGCCTCCTCCCAATACTTCACTCTGGGCCTGCGGCACTTCCTGGTCGGCTTCTTTGCTCTCCACCGGTGTGCCATTCTGGCCTTCTCCATCTGTTCTTGATTCCGTTTCTCGCATGCTCTGATCCCATAGACTGACAAAATTCACTTCCGGCTCATCCAGCGTACCCTTGACTTCAAACTTGGCGGTGCTGAAAGCACGCAGCGGTTTGCGTAACACCCGCTCGCCAACCAGTACCCCCAGCCCGGCCAGCGGATTGGCAATGGCCAGATAGACACCGTACCACGGCAGACTGTCGCTGACCGGCAGGGTGACAATCATCTCGTTGTCCAGCACGCCGGAACGCAGGTTGACCTGACCGCCGATCTGGAAGTTGGAGGATTTGCTTTCCACCTCCATGCGATCCAGAAAACGCAGGGTACCGTTCTCCAGATCCACATGGGCACTGATTTTATCGAACGGCATACCATCGCGGGTAACGTCGCTGAAATCAAAACTGATGCGTTTGGCGATGTTGGAAAAATTCAGCAGACTGAGCACCCGCAGACCACCCCCGGATTCAACGTCCAGGAAGCGGCCCTCAGCAGCTCGAAAGCGCAGCTCACCGTTGAGTCCCAGCAGGCTGACATTGGCCGGTGAGCCTGCCCAGGTGGAATCGGCAATGAGCAACGCTTCACTGGTTTCCAACGCGGCTGCATAGTCCCATTTCGGCAACGTGTCTTTCAGATCGTCGAGTATTACCGTGCCCTGAAAGTGACTCTGATTGGCGACCAGATCCCAGTGCACGTCTGCCCCTTCAATATGCACGCCATTCACATCGACATTGAAATCCCGCAGTTGTACGCCATGTTGCTGGGGTTCTATCTCAAATGACCAGCGACCGAACGGTTGATTACCGATGTGCAGCTCAGCCACCTCAATCTGCGCGGCCGGCAGGCGACGTCCTACAGCGACGCTCAACGGATCGTTCTGTTCCGGCGCCTCGGGTAAGGCCAGGGCCTGTTGATACCCAACGCTGCCCATGAGCTGATCGCTGACCGAGGGCGTGTTGTCAGGCTGCGGTAAATGAAGGTAATCCAGCCTGATGGCCATCACCTCGTCTTGCGGTAAGTTGATGGTACCGGCAATGGTTTCGCTTGCGACCTCGAAGGCAACGTTCGATCCCGTCTGGCTACCTTTCAGCAACACATCAGCAAAGCGCAATTCATCCACCAGCAGTTCGCCAATCTGCAGACTTTGAATAATCCAGTCCTGCGGTAGTGCGACCGCCGCTTCACCGTCGTCCGATACCCAATCGCCGAGCGCGACCTGGTCCAGCTTGCCTTGAATCAGGATGGCCTGCTGGCTGAGATCGGTGGTGGGCGGCGCAGCATTGACGCCAATGGCACCGCGTTCGATGCCATCGCCAAAGTGCACCCAGCCCTGGTTCTCTTTGTACTGCCAGCGGATACTCTGATAATCGCGCAGAAACTGGACACCCAGCTCCAGCGGTTCTACCGCATTGGCGGCCTTGGCCAACTGGGCTGGCAGTCGCACCTGCATGCCTGCCAGATCGCTGACCAGTTCCAGGTTGGTGATCATGCTGTCGTTCATTGCCACCGAGAACTGGCTGTTAAAGGCAAAGGAACCCTCCAGCACATTCAGCTCAGGTAAGCCGGCGGTCCGGTAAACATGCTCAGGCGTAACCTCGCCGGTAATATCAAAGCGCAACCAGTCCGGGTCAGAGTGCGCGGTGATCTGGGTCGGCTGGTCGAACAGCAGGCCGCTGAAGCTGCCCTCAAGATGATGGGGTAAAGCAAACGTGCCACTGCCACGCAGCGCTGCAAAACGGGTGCGATATTCCGGCATATCCAGATCGAAATCCGCCAGGTTGAAGTCGAGGTCGACTTGCAGCTCTGGTAGCTGCGGCAACTCCGGCAGCTGCGGCACATCTGCAACCCCCTCCGATCCTTCCTGATCAAGCGTATCTGCGGGTTGCACCTGCTTGATCGGCACCACCAGGCTGGTCTTCATCTGCATACGTCCAGCGGCCTGCCAGGCAGGTGTGACAAAGGCCAGGTTTTCCTTCAGCGGGCTGGCCAGCACGAAATCAAGCAGCGCCTGACCGTCAGCCGTGACCCCGAGTTCGCCGCGGGCATAGGCCGCATTGTCATGCAGTACCACCCAGCCATCGGCAATATCGACTCCGGCACTGCGCGCACGCGCGACGTTGACCCTTATTTCCTGACCCGCGACATGGAACTCACCATCCACGGCACTGACCACGGGCCAGCTTTGTTCATATCTGACTTCGCCCTGGCTGATGTCACTGACCAGTTCGATGCGGCGGTGCAGACCACTTTCATCATCTTTGTGTACCTGACCCTGGTAGGCAAAAGCGGCGTTGCTCAGCTGGCCAGCGAGGGGCCCGTAGGCCAGCCACTCGGTGAGATTTTCAGGAATCTTATACGGCACAAAGGAATGCACGTCCTGCATGGTGGCCTGATCGACATACAGACCCAACGCCACCCGCTGTTCATACTGTTCCTGCGGACGGGTCAGGGAGAACGAACCCGCTACCCCGCTCTGTCCAATCTGGGTTTTCAAATGCTCGCCGCGCAGACCCATATAACCCTCGCGAAACCACACTTTTACCGTGCCCTGCAGGTAGTCCAGGTCCCAGGTGTCGGTGAACAGATCCGGAAAATTCAGCGTCGCCTGTTGCGTGTTGGCCTGAAAAGCCGCACCACGGGTATGACCCCACAATTGACCCTGCACCTTCTTGAAGCCCGGCGCGCCCCGATGGCCGCGCATGGACACATCCGCCAGGCTCGCACGATAGCCCAACCCCAGTTGCGTGTTGTAGAAGGCGTGCAGGTTGTGCGCCGTACCTTTGATGGCAGTAGCGGCGGTCCATTCGCCCACCTTGTGCTCCGGCCCGAACTCAGCGGCGATAAAGCCGGTCACTTTGCCGAGGTCAACTTCAGGCAGCCACAGGCGTGCCTGAGGCTGCATGAGATCCTCTGTCAGCTGGCCTTTAAAACGTCCGCCAGACAGATCCACCACCCCGCTGCGGCCACTGATCTTGAGGGTATCCATCAACCCGGACACCACACCATCCAGACTGCTGAGGTCAGCGCGTACTTCTGCGCCAAGTTCATCCTTAAGCTGTGGCAGGGCAAGCCTGGTGGCCAGCGTCAGCTGCCCATGGCCAACCCCGCCGGATTCGGACCACGCGGCGGACACCACCTCGACCAGCACGCTGGCGTCAGCCAATGCCGCTGGTACGGCGAGATCGCCTTCGGCGTGCAGACGGACCTCGGCCGCGCGGTCCTGCAGAATACTGCTGAGCTGGCGCCAGCCCTGCACCATCAGTGACCGTTGTCCGCCATCGCTGGCCACGGTCAGTGTCGCGAACTGTTGGCCGCTGTGATTCGCCAGGCGTAACCTGGCGTTGATTTCACTCTGAATGCCAGCGGCATTCTGCAGACTGACCCGCATCTCAGCCTGCAACTCATCGCTGTAGTTCAACAGATCGGTCAGATCAAAGCTCTGTTCGCGCGGTTGCATACCACGCAAGCGCCATCCACTGCCTTCCTGCACCACATCCAGGTAGACCTCTTCACTCTGCAGGCGACGTGCGACCCAGGCGCTGTGCCAGATGGATTCCAGTACGTCCAGCTCCACCACCAGACCGCGCACGTAGCCCCCCGAGAACACCAGCTCATCCACCCGCAGGTGCGGATTGAATCCCGACCAGCCCCCCTGCAGGCCGACCAGGCGCACCTCAAACTGCTCAGCCAGGAGGGCCACTTCATCTTCAAACAGATGCAGCGTCGCCATGGCAAAGCGTCCGCTGATCTGCAGCAGCGCGAACAGCACCAGCACAAAACTGATAAAGATAAACAGCGGGCGCAGAATGTAGCGCTGCGACCACCCGGGTTCTCTCGTTGAGGACATCAGATTATCTCTGCTCAGCGCGGTACGTTCTGCACCAGCACTATATCGAACTGCCCCTGACGGTAACTGGGTTCCACCTGGATGCGAATCTCCTGCTGAATACTCTCGGACAGATCCGTCAGATACTGTGCGTCTTCATCCAGCAGCCGATCGACCACCGCTTCAGTGGCGCGAATCAGGTATTCGCCTTCCACGCTTTTGCCGCGACAGCGCGCCTGATGATCCTGAGACAGTGCCCTCAGCACCTCAACACAGGTCGACTCGGCGGTTTTCACCACGCCTACCCCGGCACAGTGATGACAAGGCTGACACATGGTCTGGGCCAGGCTTTCGCGGGTACGCTTGCGACTCATCTGCACCAGGCCCAGGCTTGAGAAACCTTCGATGCGGGTTCTGGCCGGATCGGCTTCAGCCGCCTTTTCCAGCGCGCGCAGCACCTGGCGTTGGTGTTCCTCGTCCTCCATATCGATAAAGTCGATCACGATAATGCCGCCCAGATTGCGCAGACGCAGTTGGCGCGGAATCGACTGGGCCGCCTCAAGATTGGCACGGAAAACAGTTTCTTCGAGATTGTGACCGCCCAGAAAACCACCGGTATTGACGTCGATGCTGATCATCGCCTCAGTCTGTTCGATAACCAGGCTGCCACCGGACTTGAGTGCCACGGTAGAGGTCAGCGCCCGTTTGACCTCATCCTCTACGCCATGGCGCTCGAACAACGGACGTTTGCCGTCGTAGAAGTGCAGGCGTTCAGCAAAGTTGGGGATGAACTCATCCACATAACGGCGAATCCGGCGATAAGTGCTTTCATCATCGATGAAAACCGTTTCGGTATCCGGGCCCACCAGCTCCCGCACCATGCGTGAATGCAGCGGCAGTTCTTCGAACACCAGCGCCGGCGCGGTCACTTTTGTGCGTGCTTCCTGAACATGCGACCACACCCGTTGCAACAGTTGGAAATCCAGCTGTAACTGCTCAGCGGTCGCACCTTCACTGGCGGTGCGTGCGATGATGCCTGCCTGTGCGCCGTCACGCACGGTCTCCAGCACTTCGCGCAGCCGTTGTCGCTCGTCTTCCACGTCGATGCGCTGGGATATGCCGATGTGCTGTTCCATCGGCATCAGGACCAGATATTTGGAGGCCAGCGCCAGTTGCGTAGACAGTCGCGCACCTTTGCTGGAAATCGGATCCTTTTCGACCTGCACCAACAGGCTCTGGCCTTCATGCAGCAGATCTCGAATATCGGTTTTGGGTGCATTCTGCTGATCGTCACCGCGCATGATGCGCGGCGCGTCGATGTCCCGCGCATGCAGAAACCCGGGCCGCGCCAGACCAACGTTGACAAAGGCAGCCTGCATACCAGGCACAATGCGTTCCACCCGGCCCAGATAGATGTTGCCGGTTACGCTGTAGCCTTCTGCCCGGGCGACATGGATTTCCTGCAACAATCCATGGCTGACCAGGGCAACCCTGGTTTCAAAGGGATTAACGTTTATTAAGAGCTCTTCAGCCATTGATCACGCATACTCCAGGTATCAACGTTGAGCATTTGCAGCAAAGTTTCGGTTTCCAGAACGGGTAAACCCATCACTCCACTGAAACTACCTTCGATCCGCTCAACAAATATACCCCCAATTCCCTGAATCCCATAACTTCCTGCTTTATCGGCACCTTCACCGGTATCGCAATAGGCCTGCATTTCTGCTGCAGACAGGGTTCGGAAGTGCACCGTGGAGGTTACGACCGTCGACTCACAACGCTCACCATCGGTTACCGCAACGCCGGTATGCACCTGATGCGCCCGTCCGCTGAGTTTCGCTAACATGGTCATGGTCTCTGTTGGACCACCCGGTTTGCCAAGAATTTCATCGCCTGTGGAATTGTGCGACACCACCACGATGGTATCTGCACCCAGTACCACGATGGATTCACCGCCTGCCCGGTCGGCACTGGCGATGGCGAAGCCACGGTGAGCTTTGGCCCGGGCCAGGCGTTCGACATAGGCCACCGGCGGTTCGGCGGGGTGCGGCGTTTCGTCCACGTCAGGAACGCAGGTACTGAACTGCAGGCTGATCTCGCCTAGCAGCTGCGCGCGACGGGGAGACTGGGAAGCCAGAATCAGCTCCACTACTCCACCCGTACCGCGGTTTTGATGCGTAACAGGATCAGGTAAATGGGCGGCCAGAGCAACGTCGATACCAGCGCCGTTGCCAACACCGGCCAGACCAGTTCGCGGTTGCTGTCCAGGCCGATCACCAGCGCGCGCACCACTTCTGCACTGAGCACCAGCATGAACAGCACGCCACACTGCTGCACGCCAGAGTACATGCGTAAGCGTTCAAAGAAACGCCAGGTGATAAAGGTAACGCTGGCGAACAGAATGCCGTTCAGACCCAAAGGTTCTCCCAGCAACGCATCCACCAGCAGGCCGATCACCCAGGCGGCAATCAGACCAATTCGCTCCGGCAGTTCCATGACCCAGAAGAACAGCACCAGCAGGATCCAGTTGGGACGCAGCCAGCCGATCCAGTTGGGCCAGCTTTCCGGTAAATGGGCCACCGCCAGCAACATGGCCAGCAACAGGCTCGACAACACCACCCAGCCACCGCGTGCAGGATTCAAGGTGTCACCTCGGCTGTTTCGGTCGCTGCGGGTTCGATCACATCCTGTTGTACCGCATTTTCGAAAATCACCAGCACGTGGCGGGTACGGTCCAGTTGCGCGCTGGGCGCAACCGTAACCTGGGCATAGGCTGATGTCGGCTCGACGACAACTGAACTCACGTAGCCCACTGGATAGCCACTGGGGAAACGGCCAGCCAGGCCGGAGGTTTCCACCAGATCACCTTCCACAATGTCAGCGGATATGGGCACACTTTCGAGCAGCAGACCCGACAGATCACCGGTGCCACCGGCGATACTTCTGACGCCATTGCGGTTGATCTGCACGGGCACCGCATGATCCGGATCGGTCACCAGCAGCACCCGACTGGTGAATGCCGAGACACTGATGATCTGTCCGATCAGGCCCTGGGCGTCCAGCACCGCCTGACCTTCCTGAAGACCGGCATCCGAGCCTTTATCGATGATGAGTTGAAAACTCAGCGGCGTTGGCAGGATACCAACCACTTCCGCGATGAGCACTTCGTGGGGCAGACGAGCCTGTGATCCCAGCAACTGACGCAGATGGTCGTTTTCCGATTTCAGCGCGATGAACTGTTGCGAGACATGGGACAGTTCCATGATCTGCCGCTTCAGTTCGCGATTCTCCGTGCGCAGACTGTCCAGTGTGCTGAATTGTTCGGACAACTGGTCACCCAGCAGATAAGGGCTTTCGGCAATCAGGTAGATCGGACTGACCACCGTTTCCAGATAGCTGCGCGGGGTCTTCAGCAGGCCGGTGGAAAATTCCAGCGAGATAAGAACAATGGAGATCAGCGCCAGGCCGGTGAGCAGATAACCGGCACCACTTTCATGAACGAATAGAGCCTTAATAGACGCTCACCCTGATCGACTCAAGCGGTGGATAACAGATCGGCGTTACCGGCGGCGTCCATCAATTCAAGGGCTTTACCACCACCTCGGGCCACGCAGGTCAGCGGATCTTCGGCGATGATCACCGGCAGGCCGGTTTCTTCGGCCAGCAATACATCCAGGTCGCGTAACAGCGCTCCGCCACCCGTGAGCACCATACCGGTCTCCGCAATGTCCGATGCGAGTTCCGGTGGGCACTGTTCCAGCGCGCTCTTAACCGCCTGCACAATCATGGACAGCGGTTCCTGCAGTGCTTCTAGAATTTCGTTGCTGGTGAGCGTGAACGAACGCGGCACGCCTTCCGCCAGGTTACGACCACGCACATCGATCTCGCGAATTTCCTTCTGCGGATACGCAGCACCGATTTCCTGCTTGATACGCTCGGCAGTGGCTTCACCGATCAGACTACCCTGGGTGCGGCGCACATAGGCCACAATGGCTTCGTCAAAGCGGTCTCCACCCACCCGCACCGTGTCCGACAGCACCACACCGTTTAAGGAAATAATGGCTATTTCGGTAGTGCCACCACCGATATCGACCACCATGGTGCCAACCGCTTCCTGCACCGGTAAGCCGGCGCCGATGGCCGCAGCCATGGGTTCTTCGACCAGGCGTACATCCCGGGCACCGGCCGACAAGGCACTTTCGCGGATGGCGCGCCGTTCAACTTCCGTCGATTTACAGGGCACACAGACCAGCACTCGGGGACTCGGGCGAATGAAGGAATTTTCGTGCACCTTGCCGATGAAGTACTTGAGCATCTTTTCGGTGACCAGAAAATCCGCGATAACCCCGTCTTTCAGGGGCCGGATAGCGGTGATGTTGCCTGGCGTACGTCCCAGCATCCGCTTGGCATCCAGACCCACCGCAGCGACACTTTTCTGGCTGCCGTTCATGCGGATGGCAACCACTGAAGGTTCATTCAGCACAATGCCCTGATCGCGGACATAGATGAGAGTATTCGCAGTACCTAGATCAATCGACAGGTCACGAGAGAAGAGTCCGCGTATATTTTTGAACATCTAGATTAAAGGCTCATCGAGAAAGGTTAATGATAGTTCATTTAGCTGCGTAAAAGCACGGCTTAAGCCTTAAGAACCTGGAAATATTGTGGAGCGTGGCATAAGGTGCGCTCTCGATTTTGTGAGGCGTTATGTCCGATTCCATAAACATCCAGCACCTGGCCCGCCTGGCCCGTTTGTCACTCACCGAGGCCGAGCATACAGGCGCCAGAAATGACCTTGAGCAGATCATTGGGATGATCGACGCGATGCAATCTGTGGACACCGATGCGGTCACGCCCATGGCCAGTCCGTTGGATGCACATCAGCGCCTGCGTGCCGATCAGGTCAGTGAAACGGTAGATCGCGAACGCTTTCAGGCGGTCGCACCGGAAAGCGCCGACGGCTACTACCTGGTGCCCCGGGTGGTGGAGTAAGCGATGACCTCCGAGCTGGGAACAAAACTGACCATCCAGACCCTGCGCGAGGGGCTGGCAGCCGGCCAATACTCGGCCGTTGAGTTGGCCGAGCACTATCTGCAGTGCATCGAGCATGAATCCTATAACGCGGTCATCACCACTGACCGGGAAGGTGCCCTCAAAGCGGCCAGCGCAGCCGACCAGGACCGCGCATCCGGCGCGAACTGCGGGCCACTGTGTGGCATTCCGATTCTGCATAAGGACATTTTCCTGACCGCAGGGCTGCGTACGTCAGCAGGTTCCAAAATGCTGGAAAATTTTATCGCGCCGTACAGTGCAACGGTGGTGGAAAAGCTGGCGGCAGCCGGTGCCATCACCCTGGGCAAGGCCAACATGGACGAATTCGCCATGGGCTCATCCAATGAAAACAGCTACTTTGCGGACGTCGCCAACCCGTGGCACCCCGACTACGTACCAGGCGGTTCGTCAGGCGGTTCTGCCGCCGCCGTAGCGGGGTTGTTAGCCCCCGCGGCCACCGGCACCGATACGGGCGGATCTATCCGCCAGCCGGCATCTTTCTGCGGTATTACCGGGCTCAAACCGACCTACGGCAGAATCAGCCGCTATGGCATGATCGCATTCGCTTCCAGCCTGGATCAGGCAGGTCCCATGACCCACAGCGCTGAAGACGCGGCCCTCATGCTGCACGCCATGGCAGGGTTCGACCCGCGCGACTCCACCAGCGCCGAACGCAGCGATGAATGGCTGGCGCAGATTCCCGAGCAAGGTATTCCGCGCTACGAAAAGCTCAATATCGGCTTGCCGCAGGAATTTTTTCACGCCTACAGTGGCAGCGAGTTAGAGGCAGTAAAACAACAGCTGCAGGCACTGGGCCACACCCTCACCGACGTTTCGCTACCCCACAGCGACGTCGCCATTGCCGCCTACTATGTGATTGCCGGCGCCGAAGCGTCGACCAACTTGTCACGCTATGACGGCGTTCGTTTCGGTCACCGCTGCGCCGACCCGGTGGACCTGACGGACCTGTACAATCGCTCGCGCAGCGAAGGCTTTGGTGCCGAAGTTAAGCGCCGCATCCTGACCGGCACCTATGCGCTCAGTGTGGGTTACTACGACGCCTACTACCTGAAGGCGCAGAAAATCCGGCGCTTGATCGCCGACGACTTCAACGCCGCGTTCAGCAAGGTCGATGTATTGCTCACCCCCACCACCCCGGGCCCGGCTTTTAAACGCGGTGAACTGTCAGCCGACCCGGTAGCCATGTACCAGCAGGATAAGTTCACCGTACCGGTGAGCCTGGCGGGCCTGCCGGCTCTGTCCATGCCCTGCGGCCAGCGCAATGGATTGCCCATCGGTGCACAGCTCATTGGTCCGGCCTTTGGTGAAGACCTGATCCTGAGCCTGGCTGCGCAATACCAGCGCGCCACAGACTGGCACCAGCAGAGCGTTGCGGTGGAGGCCTGACATGCAGTGGGAACCTGTCATCGGCCTGGAAATCCATGTGCAGCTGGCCACCGCCAGTAAGATATTCTCCGGCGCGAGTACTGCCTTTGGCGCAGCGCCCAACAGTCAGGCCTGTGCCGTTGACCTGGGGTTACCCGGGGTATTGCCGGTACTTAACGAACAGGCCGTGGTCATGGCAATCAGGTTCGGACTGGCGGTGGGTGCCGAAATCAATCGGCATTCGGTATTTGATCGCAAGAACTACTTTTACCCGGACCTGCCCAAGGGTTACCAGATCAGCCAGTTTGAGACCCCCATCGTCGGCCGTGGTGAAATCGAAGTCATCATGGACGATGGCAGTGTGGTGCCCATCGGCATCACCCGCGCGCATCTGGAAGAAGACGCGGGCAAGAGCGTGCACGATCTGTTTCCCGGCCAGACCGCCATCGATCTGAATCGTACCGGTACACCGCTGCTGGAAATCGTTTCGGAACCGGATTTCCGCACGGCTAAAGCCGCCGCCACCTATTTCAAGCAGATTCACAGCCTGGCCCGTTATCTGCGCATCTGTGACGGCAACCTGGCCGAAGGCAGCATGCGCTGCGATGCCAATGTATCGGTGCGACCGGTGGGCCAGACCGAGTTCGGTGAACGTACCGAAATCAAGAACATCAACTCGTTCCGCTTTGTCGAGCAGGCCATCGAGGTGGAAATCGAACGCCAGATCGATGTGCTGGAAAACGGCGGCACCATCGAGCGGGAAACGCGTCTGTACGATCCGGATCGCAACGAAACACGCTCCATGCGCAGCAAGGAGTTCAGCGAAGACTACCGTTACTTCCCGGATCCGGACCTGCTGCCGCTGGAACTCAGTGAAGCGTTCGTTGAGGCGGTACGCGCCGATTTACCTGAGTTACCCGATGCGCGCCGTGCCCGCTACACCGAGCAGTTCGGGCTGTCCGCCTACGACGCCGGCCTGCTCAGCAATGACCCCGATGTCGCCGGTTATTTCGACACCCTGGTAGCGGCCGGTGATGGCAGCCCCAAACGGGCCAAGCTCAGTGCCAACTGGGTGGTCAGCGAGCTGGTGCCGGCGCTCGGTCGCGCTGACTTGTCCATGGACCAGTGCCCGCTCAATGCCGCGACCCTGGCGGTAGTCATCGATCGTGTGGCAGACGACACGCTGTCGTCCAAAACCGCACGGGAGCTGTTCGAGGCGTTGTGGCAACGGGCCGATGCCCAACCGGACGTGGATGCGCTGATTGAAGAACTGGGGCTCAAACAGATGAGTGACAGTGGCGAACTGGAGACCATCGTCGACCAGCTTATCGCCGCCAACCCTGAACAGTTTGAGCAGCTGCGCGCAGGTAAAGACAAGGTGCTGGGCTTTTTCGTCGGCCAGGTGATGAAGCAGACCCAGGGCAAGGCCAACCCCAAACAGGTCAATGAGCTGATCAGGCAAAAGCTCCAGCAAAGCTGACTACGTCTCAAAGGCTCCAGGAAAGCACTGACTACGTCGCAAAAGCTCTGAGTTTGCCTGGCCCCGGACGGCGTTGCACCCGGCTTACAGGCGTGATTTTTTACGCTTGGTTTTGGCCATGAAATCCCGCGCGGCGCGCAGCACATCGCGGCGGCTGATCTGCCCTACCAGCTTGCCGTTGGACACCACCGGAAAACGTCGCCGGTGTTCTTTAATGAATTTTTCCGCCAGCGTATAGATGTCCATGTCCGGATCAATGGTGTCTACCTCGCGGCGCATATAGTCGCCGACTATGCCGATGGATTCGTCATAGTAACTGTCCTGCACGATCACCTGCATCAGGTCCACCTCAGACAGGATGCCCACCATATTGCCTTCGTCATCGATCACCGGCGCGCCGGATATACTGTTTTCCAGGAACAGACTCATGGCTTCGACCACATTGGTTTTCTCGTGAAAAGAAACCAACCGGGTCGTCATATAGTCCTTAGCTTTGACAGATTTCATGCTGGCCCTCTCTCTCCCTTGCTGCTGATTATTGACGGTATATAACCTTAGCCCATATAACAATGTACAAATTTTGGCCTGTGCATGGCTTGGTATTGCGACGAATGCCGTAGTAAGCTCAGAAACGGGGATTCGCCTTTCAACATTCACGCAACCTGAGAAATTACAGAGGGGATCATGAGCGAGAAGCCACTACCAGCCGTACCATATATCAAACTTCCGGATGACGGCGATCCGTACCTTGAGGGCTACAAATGCGCCGGCTGCGGGGCAACTTTCCTCGGCGAGCGCACGACCTGCTCCAAGTGTGGCGCGCGCGATCAGCTGGCACCGGTGACCTTACCCAACAAAGGCAAGCTTTATTCATATTCCATCGTGTACCGGTCGTTTCCAGGGATCGAAGTACCTTATATCAGCGCCATTGTGGATCTGGAGGATGGCACCGCGATCAAGGGCAACCTGATCAACGTCGAGCCGGATCCCGCCAAAATCGAATTCGATATGCCGGTAGATGTGGTCTTTGACGATGCGCTGGGGCGCAAAGACAAAGACGGAAATTCCTACATATCTTATTTTTTCGCACCCAGTGCGGCATAAAAGTTAAGCAAACGAGGAGAAGACAATGACTGACGCATATATCGTTGGTGTCGACATGATCAAGTTTGGACGTTTTCCGGATAAAACCGTCCCGCAGATTGGTGCACAAGCTGCGCTCATGGCGCTGGACGACTGTGGCCTGGCCATCCAGGACATACAGGCGCTCTACAGCGGCAATCTGGGCCAGGCATCAGGCATGGTTGGACAACGCATTCTGCAGGAAATCGGCCAGACCGGTATTCCGGTGGTCAACGTGGCCAACGCCTGTGCCACGGGCGCCACTGCGTTCCGCGAAGCCTGGGCGTCAGTTAAAGCTGGTCTGTACGACTGTGTGCTCGCGGTCGGTGTGGAACAGATGGGCAAAGGCCTGCTGGGCGGTGCCGGTGGTGCGACCGGTATTCCCAAGGAAGGCCTGCTGGGTTCCGGCACTATGCCTGCGGTGTTTGCCGAAGCCGGTATGGAACACGCACGCAAGTACGGCACCACTTTTGAGCAGTTCGCCAAGGTGTCGGTAAAGAATCATCACCACTCAACCTTGAATCCAAAAGCGATGTATCAGATCGAGACGCCGCTGGAAGAAGTGATGAATGCGGAGATGATCTCCTATCCCAACACCAAGCTGATGTGCTCAGTGAATGTCGATGGCTCGGCTGCAGCCGTGATCTGTTCCGAAGCCAAGGCTCGTGAACTTGGCCTGATGAGCCGCGCGGTCAAAGTACGCGCTTCGGTCATGGCCTCTGATCCCTGGCAGGAACGCGACCTGGTGATGCCGGACGTCAATTCCTGTACCCGCCGGGCGGCCAAAGACGCCTACGAAATGGCCGGTCTGGGACCTGACGATATCGATCTGGTAGAACTGCACGACTGTTTTGCCACGGCGGAAATCCTGCACTACGAAAACCTGGGCCTGTGTGGCGACGGTGAAGCAGGACGCATGATCGACGACGGTGAAGTAGCCCTGGGCGGCCGCATCCCGGTTAACGTCTCTGGTGGTCTGTTGTCCAAGGGACACCCACTGGGCGCCACCGGTATCGCCAACATCTATGAAGTCAGCACCCACCTGCGTGGCGAAGCTGGCGCACGTCAGGTGGAAGGTGCGCGCATCGGCCTGACCCACGTCATCGGCCTGGGCTCAGCCTGCGGCATCCATATTCTCGAAAAAGTCTGATACCGGCAGCCGCCGGAATCGGTTCGAGCAGGCCAGCCGCCAACGGCTGGCCTGAACCGAACTGTACGAGCAACACATGCGCATCGGTATCGTTTCTGACACCCACAACAACCTCGGCAACGTGCAGAAGATCGTTGAGCTGTTTAACGCTGAGCAGGTTGATCGCATCATTCACACCGGCGACATCACCCAGGCCAAGACTCTCGATGTATTCGCGCAGTTGAATGCGCCAATGTATGGCGTGTTCGGCAATAACGATATGGAACGGGATGCTCTGCAACAGGCGATCGACGCTCACGGCTTTCACTTCGTCGAGCCGCCATTCTGTGTGGAGTGGGCGCAACAGCAGATCATCGTGGTACACGACCCGCTGGAATTCAACGGGCACCTGAACACCACCCATACCCTGGCCCTGCACGGCCACACCCACCGCCACCGTCATGAAACCGTGGACACCACGCTGATCTTTAACCCGGGTGAATGCGCCGGCATGATGAGCGGGTATAACACCATCGGCGTGGTCGATCTGACCGACCTCAGCGTCGAGTTACTGAAATTCTAGCTGCCGCTCAGGCGTCCCGAATAAGCCCTCACCTTTCAGCTCGACGGCAAACAGCTGCTGGTCGCGCAACTCAAGCACTCTATCCGCCATGCGCGCAAAACCCAGATCGTGGGTCACGATCACCCGTGTACAGGTCATGGCGCGCACCAGACCCTCGATAACCCGTGCGCTGGCCCGATCGAGATTGGCGGTACCCTCATCCAGAAATAGAAAATCGGGGCGACGATACAGTGCCCGTGCCAACATCAGGCGCTGCATCTGTCCACTGGAAAACTGGCTGTCGATGTCACCGAGGGTGGTGCGCACCCCCATCGGTAGCTGCGCAATCAACGAGCGTAACCCCACCTGTTCAAGCACCTCAGCGGCGCGCCCTTCATCCGCCGCTTCGAACAGGGCCAGGTTTTCCAGGATCGAACCGCTGAAGTAGCCATCTTCCTGCAGCACACAACCGCAACCGCGCCTATGGCGCAGGGCTCGCTCACCCCGCAGCGGCTGGCCGTCGACCGCTACCCAGCCATCGCTGGGCTGCATCAGGCCCATCAGTAAACGCAGCAGAGTCGTTTTACCAACGCCTGAAGCACCCACGATGGCAACGAATTCACCACCCTCTATGCGCAGGTTCAGGTCACGAAACAGATAAGGGTCCTGCGGGCTGTGACGGTAACTCGCGTTGTCCAGGGTCATTACGCCCACGCTGTGACTCTGCAGTTGCCGCAGGCGTGGCTCAGGCTCGGTATCCCATACATCACTCAAGCGTTTGAGGTGGACCTGCAGGGTGCGCAGTGCCACCCATTGTTCAACCGCACTGCGCAAGCGCTCGGTGAAGTGACCACGGTAGCTTAACAAGGCGAACAACATACCGACCGTGAGTGCCTGCTCATCCAGAATGGCCAGCCCCGCCAGCGTAACCACAGCCACCAGCTCAGCCCCGGTGCCCAACTGCACCAGGCTCTGCAGAGCGGCCTGAGTGGTCTGCAGCCGCATGGACTGATCGATGGTGCGTGCATGCAGCTGCTGCCAGCGCTCAAGACGGGGACTTTCCTGCGCGTAGACTTTGACGCTCTGTACGGTTTTGATCGACTCGATGATATGGCTCTGCTCAGCCCCCTGGGCAACCAGCAGGCCCAGGTTGAAACGTTTGATGCGGCCCACACAGGCAAGCTGTGCAGCCGACAGCAGCAGTTGCACCAGCAATACGATCAGGGCCAGCCACCAGGCATAAACCAGCATGGCCAGCAGACTGACCAGCACGATAAAGCCATCCACCAGCAGCACCGCCGCGCCGTTGGTAAAAAAATCGCGGATCGGCTGCAGGGATGCAAAGCGCGCAGCGATGTCGCCCGTGTTGCGTCGGCTGTACCAGTCCAGCGGCAGGTGCAGCAGATGATCCAGCAACTGGCAGGCAAACAGGTACGAGAGGCTGTGACCAAGGTGAATCACCACCAGACTGCGCAGCCAGCTGACCGCAACGCGCAGCAACAGCAGCGCGGCAAAGGCGATCGCCAGCACATACACCAGCCCACGATCACCCGCCAGCAGGGCATCATCCACCAGCCACTGCACATGCCACGGCCCCATCAGCAACAGGGCCTGCAGCACAAACGACAACAACACCACCCAACCCATGTTCTGCCGCCCGCTGCGCACCATCTGCCACATGCGGGCAAAGTTCAATCCAGCCGGTGCATCGGGCGCCGCATCGACATCCGGGCCGGGCCATAACTCCAGCGCCACCCCGGTAAAGGAGGTGTTGACCTCAGCCCAGGGCACCAGGCGCCTGCCCACCGCTGGGTCATGAATTATCAGGCCACGCCGCCTGACACGGACCAGCACCACGAAATGGTCCAGGTCCCAGTGCAACACGGCAGGCTGCTTGAGCTCACGCAGATGGCTGAGTTCAAGTTTCACACCACGGCCAACAAACCCCAGGGACTGGGCGAATTGCAGCAACTGTTGCAGAGAGGCACCACGTTGACCCAACTGGAACTGCTGCCGCAAGGCAGTGATATCCCACTGCGGCGCATAGTGACCCAGCACCATGGCCAGACAGGCGAGTCCGCACTCGCTGCGTTCACTCTGCAGCACCAGCGGCGGAACACTCATAGCCGTAGCAGAAAATCGCTCAAGGGTCGCAACAACCAACGCCACACGGTTTGCGATTCAAGCTCAATATCGCCCTCAACCAGCATGCCACTGGGCAGTTCAGTCACACCCAGGGGTAAACTCACGAGCCCTACCTGGGCGCGAAACCGGTACTCGCTGCCCGGCCCTGCGCTGCTCATGGCCACCTCCTGGACAACACCTCGGGCCAGGCCGAATTCCTGCTGGGGATAGCCACGAATACGCAACTGCACCCGCTGACCCTGTTCGATCTGGCCGCGTGCGGCAGAGGGCAGCCACAGCTCAACCAGGTTTTCACCCTGGGTCGCACGCAGGCTGAGCACCGGACTGGCAGCACCGACATAGGCACCGGTGCGCTTCGCAATGTCCGCCACCTGTCCGTCGTGAGGGGCCAGCAGCAGCGCCTGTCCGCCGGCTTCAAGCTCGCGCAGTTCGCGTTGCAGTGCTGCATGTCGGCCGGCAATTTGTACCACTTCCAGCTCAGTTTCTGCCTGATAAACGGACAGGGCATCGCGCACCTGGGTGAGTTCCTGCTGCAATGCTGCGCGTGTAGCCTGATGCTCGAGTTCACCCCGGCGGGTGTCCAGCCACTGCGCACGGGCGCCTTCCAGTTCACCAACACTGATCAGACGCCGCTCAGCCAAACCGCGCAGGCGGCTGAAATCTGCCCTGGCGGTCTTCACCAACTGCTGGAGGATCTGCCCACGCTGATCAACCAATCTCAACTGCTGCTGCAGACTACTGGTCTGGCGCTGCTGTGCAGCGAGCCCTCGCTGCCGCACCTGCTTATAGGTGCGCAGCCGCGCGGCACTGATCGCCAGCGCCGCACGTGTCTGACTCACGGCGCGCGCGACATCCGACACACCCTGGCCGTCATAGTTGACGCGACTGATGGCCGCCAGCTTCTGCCCGGCGGTGACCTGCATGCCAACCGTCACATACAACCGGCTTATCGTACCGGCCTGACGGGCGGGCACGACGGTGGTCGCCTGACCTGTCTGAGTCAGTCCCTGCACAGGAATCTTTCGGGTATAGGGCTGGCTCAGAACCAGCAGGGCCAGGCCTGCGGTGAGTAGCAGCAAGCCGACAACCGCGGTCTGCAGACGTGGCGGTTGCCACTGAATGGCAGCGCCATAGGGCAGACGGGCGTGATTGACGACTTCGGCGCGAAAGAGTGCTGACAATGCATGATCCTACCAGTGGACAGGTAGGATCGTGCTTCAGATCATCCCGTGGGAGCGCAACACGCCCTCAAAACAGGTGCTATTGCGCCCCGAGTTCGTTGAGGATCTGGCCGATCCGCTGGGCGTTTTTGCCCAGATCGGATTGCCCTACCCGCGACACGCTGCGGATATCGACAATGGAACCGCCGCCTTCACCGACAATACGCACCACTACATCGTCTTTGAAACCAAACCAGAAGGTGGTGTCAGTAGCCTCGATGTGACCCTGGGCAGGGTCACTGTAGACCACTTCCATGCCGAGCTCGGTAAGCGCATCTCTGGCTCGCTCAAACATGGTAGCGGGTGACTCCGGGGTGACCAGAGACTTCACGTAGGGGTAGGCCTGACGCTGCGGTTCGGCCAGCACCGAGGCATCATATTCCAGCGGATTGGCATTTTCGGCAGCGCGCACGGCGACCAGGTGTTCAAACTGGGGAGGATTGGCAGTGTCGGTGGAGATGTTGTGGATACTCGGTACCGAACTGGCGGTCATAAACTGATTACCCAGCAGGCCGAGGATGACAAAGCTGATGGCTACGCCAATCAGGCAGCTGCGACGGTCGTCGGCCATTTTTTTCGAGTTCGAATACACCGCACCGATGATGCCGAGAAAAAACACGATGGTTGCCAGTACCGCGCCCACCGCGAGCAACATGAAGCCGACGGTAAACGGCCAGATACCAAACTTCGCTCCCAGCGCACCGATGGGCAATGCCACCAGCCCGACGATCGCCCCCACAAACAGGGCCTTGGACCACCACCTGCGATTGTCTATTGCCTCTGCCATTTCTGTCTCCCCTTCGATTTGTTTCGTATCTATTTTCGTCGCTGTTTTCGTCGCTACTTTCGCCGTTATTTTCGACTTTGCTGAAGCGCTGCGCTTGAAGTCCTGCGGCTACTATACCGAGGTCGAGCCACCATCGATGACAAAGTTCTGTCCAGTGGTGAAAGACCCCGCTTTTGACGCCAGATAAACCGCCGCACCCGCTATTTCTTCCGGCTCGCCAATGCGCCGCAGGGGGTCGCCTGAAGTCCGTTCCGCCAGTATGTCCGGATTTTCCCACAAAGCGCGGGCGAAGTCTGTGCGCACCAGACCGGGCGATATTGCGTTCACACGGATGTTATGCGGACCATACTCAGCCGCCAGGTTGCGCACCAGCTGCACATCAGCCGCCTTTGAAATGCAGTAGGCGCCGAGGGTTTCGCTACCCTTAAGGCCACCCACACTGGAGACGATGATGATCGAGCCATCGCGCCGCTCCACCATCTCCGGCAGCACCATATGCGCCAGCCAGTGATTGGAGCGGATGTTGATACCCAGCACCTTATCGAAGGCATCATCAGGCATGTCTTTCATCGGCCCGTAGTAGGGATTGACCGCAGCATTGCACACCAGCACATCGATGGGGCCGAGCTGGCGACGGGTTTCATCCACCAGGCGCTGCAACTCTTCTTTGTGGCCCACATGAGCTGGAATAGACACCGCACCGCCAGGCTGGTCTTCCAGTTCGGCATTGATTTCGGCAGCTACCGCTGCGCACACATCCTGCTTGCGACTGGAGATCACCACCTGTGCACCATGACGCGCCATCTCTACCGCCATGGCACGGCCAATACCCTTGCTCGAGCCCGTAATCAGGACGACCCGACCTGTCAGATCAAACAGCTTTGACATATTTCCCCCAGCGTTAAACCGCACTTTATACCGCAAGGCGGCCGTTGCTGTCTCTAGTGGCAGGGCTGGGGAGCGGTTCAGTCGACGATGGAATCCAGGGAAAAGAGCCCATCTCCAGTTACGCGGCGGGGTCGCATGCGGGCTTCACGTTTGGCACACCAGGCTTCACGGCCGCGCTGGAAGTTTTTCAGGTCCTGCTGGGAAACAATATAGCGTTGAAGCTCGCGTTGCGCGGTCTTCTCATCACGAAAAGGTCCACAATCCCCCTCACGGGTCGAAAAATACCATTCGCCGTTCAACCGTACGAAACGGTCTGAACTGCGGAAGTATCTTTTATCGGGTTCCTTGTCTTCCTTACGCATGATTGCTCTCAAATGATATAAATGGCCAACATCTCAATACTCGCCTCTCACTCGAGTTCAGGTGCATTGACACATGAGTATTGCACCAGAAACTGTGCAAGATTATTACCAAGCGGATGTGATGAGATGTAAGTTAAATATCACAAATTTTCCGGTATAGTTCGCGCCCTTAAGGGCCGTGGACGTACGTTTTGACCGCTAAAAACATGGATGAACTGGTATCTCTCGCCAAGCGGCGGGGGTTCATTTTCCAAAGCAGTGATATCTATGGTGGTCTGCAGGGCGTGTACGACTATGGACCTCTCGGCGTGGAGCTGAAAAACAATTTGAAGGCCGCCTGGTGGCGGGCCATGGTTTACGATCGCGACGATGTCGAGGGGCTGGATGCGGCCATTCTGACCAATCCCACCACCCTGCGCTATTCAGGCCATGAGGCGACTTTTACTGATCCACTGGTTGATTGCCGGGCCTGCAAGAGCCGCTGGCGCGCTGATCATCTGGAGGGAGATACCTGCCCCAGTTGCGGATCGGACGACCTCACCGAGCCGCGCCCCTTTAATCTGATGTTCAAGACCCAGGTGGGGCCGGTCGATGACGGCGCTTCGTTTGCCTATCTGCGGCCGGAAACCGCTCAGGCGATCTTTACCAATTTCAAGAACGTGCTGGACTCCACCGCGCCTAAACTGCCTTTTGGCATCGCCCAGATCGGCAAGGCTTTCCGCAACGAGATCACCCCAAGAAACTTCATCTTCAGGGTGCGGGAATTCGAACAGATGGAGCTGGAATTCTTCGTCAAACCCGGCGAAGACGAGGCCTGGCACGAGCAGTGGGTGGCCGAACGTTTGCGCTGGTGGAGCGAACAGGGCGTTAACGAAAACAACATTGAGCTGTACCACGTGCCGGCGGATGAGCTGGCCCACTATTCCAAGGCCACAGTGGACGTGATGTACCGCTTCCCCCACGGCCTGGAAGAGCTGGAAGGCATCGCCAACCGTACCGACTTTGACCTCGGCTCCCACACCAAAAACCAGCGCGACTACAACATTCAGGCGCGCGTTGAGCCGAACAAAGACGCCAATGCAAAGCTGGTGATTCAGGACCTGGAAAGCAAAGAGTGGCAGGTGCCCTTTGTGATCGAGCCTTCCGCCGGTGTGGATCGCGGCGTGCTGGCGGTGATGAACGAAGCCTACACCGTTGAAACCCTGGAAAACGGCTCAGAGCGCACTGTGATGCGCTTCAAACCCCATCTGGCGCCGATCAAAGCAGCCGTACTGCCGCTTAAGCGCAACCACGCCGATATCGTCGCCAAAGCCAAGTCAATCAAGCAGGATCTGCAGAGCCTGGGACTGGGCCGCGTGATCTTCGAAGATACCGGCAATCTGGGTAAGGGTTATCGTCGCCATGACGAAGTAGGTACCCCGCTGTGTATCACGGTAGACTTTCAGACCATCGAAGAAGACGACACCGTCACCGTACGCGACCGGGACACCATGGCACAGGAACGTGTGCCGAGCCAGGAGCTGGCGGCATACGTGGTGCAACGACTGAAGGGCTGAACTATGGCAAAAGCAGTGGTTTCCATCATCGGGCACGACCGGCCCGGATTCATCTCCGACGTCACCCAGATTGCGGACGAGTTGCAGCTGAACATTGAAGACAGTCGCATGACTGTGCTGGGTGGCGAATTTGCAGTACTGATGGCGTTGTCGGGTGATCAGGCCGAGCTGGACCGCTTCCACCAGCGCCTGGAGGCGCTGGCCACCGATCAGATGTCGTTTATTTACCGCCCGACCGAGACCCGGGCTGCAAAGACACTGGCCCGACCTTACCGGGCGACCGTGGTGGCCATGGATCATCCAGGCATTGTGGCTTCCATCGCAGCCTTCTTCGCCGCCAGAGAAATTAACATCTACGACCTCAATACCACCGCAACCCCTGCCCCGCATACCGGCACGCCGATCTTCAACGTGCAGCTGACGGCGGAAGTGCCAGCCAGTCAGACCATTCGCGAGTTACGCCAGGCGTTTAACGAGTTTTGCGAGAGCCACGATCTGGACGGTCAGCTGGAAGCTAAGCCGTAGACCAGTGTTCTGTCTTGTGGATTCGTAAAATTCAGCGCGACCACTGAATCCGTTCGTTGCCATCGGCTGACACCCAACTGGTCACAGCCACATTGCCTGGACGAACCAGTTGCAGTTGTACCTGTTGCGGAATATCACTCAAATCCACACGACCGGTGCGGTCCACTGAGCGCACCACGCCATTGACATCGCGCACGATCAGCGTCTCTTCGCCGGCGGGCTGCCAGCTGACCACGCGTCGGCCATTCTGCCAGCCAGCCTGAGCCATACTGGCATGCTGGGTGTCGAACTGGTGGCGCAGCATGACCCCATCCGGACGATAGATGGTGACGTGATGGACCTCGGCAATGGACCCGGTCAGCGGTACGCTGAAGGCCACCGCATCCGTTTCACTGTCGCCTATTTCGTAGGCCGTCATGGGGTTGGAGCCGATGACGTTGCCGTTGCGGTCATAGGCGATGACTGTATAGTCGCCGTCCTCAGACGCCGCCTGCACCTCGGCTGGGGCGGGCAACAGTTTCAAACCCACCACCTCGCCGTTAACGATGCGCCCACTGATCAGCAGTCCACTGCGACCGCTGACCCCCAGCGGGTTCAGTGCTCGATGGGTTATCGCTTTGTCGAAGTGGTAATCACTGATCCATAAATCACTGCAGTAACTCATCAGATCTTTGCGGGTGGGGGTCGGTTCCACCAGTTGCTGGCTGAACACATCATAGCCCCAACTGTTCACATCGCCGTCGCCGTATGGAAAGTCGGGATCCGAGTTGGGTGCATCACAGCCCCCCGCATGGCGCAGATTGAGGTTATGACCGATCTCATGAGAAATAACGTCCTGCGAGCCGCCCAGATCAATGCTCACACTGACCGGAAAGCCCACATAGCCGAGACCCGCCGTCTGAGAACCCTGGGTCGGCGGAATAATCACCGCGTGATAGAGCCGCGTGCTGCCATCCAGATTGCGCAGATCGGTGATTTCATCCAGCAGCACATCCAGATCGTAACTGCCGGTAAATACATAAGGCAGGCGCACGTCGATGTTGTAATCGCCCACCGGCAGTTTCTGCAGCGTCTGGCGCAGGTATTGATCGCCATCGATGATCGGCGTCTGGCCGTTAAAGGTCACCGGTACGAAGGTGACCGCAAAATCACCCGGATCGACCACGCCCAGATCGACGTTGCCACTGGCCGGATAGCGTGTGGTGTTACTCTGGGGGCTGACTTCGATACGCAAGCTCGAACCTACCGCCAGCACACTGGCTGGCAGCACCGCATAGTGACTGGCACTTAGCAGGCTTTCATCCGCAGGCACCTGGCTCACGGTGGGAGGCACCTGCATGGCAAAGCGCTGTTCGCCACCCAGGTTATTCACCAGCACAACATCAGCATCAGGTGAGAGCCCTATGCCAGTAACAAAGGCTCGCACCAGCATGTCGCGCCCAGTGACGATATCGAAAGCGGGGGCGCTGTCCAGACCGGAGTCAAATACTCGCGCGCCTTGATTCATCACCACACGTGCAATTTCGAAACTGGCCGGCGCTTCACAAGTCACGCTTACCGGAATGGTCAGTTGCCCTTCATCGGCATCGTTGGTCACCAGACTCAACACACCACTTTCGTCGGCACTGGCGCAGGTCAGGCTGACGCTGACACTGCCGGTATCGTTGGCGCCAAGCGAGCCACTGCCATTGCTGACACTGACAAAGCTGTCTGAGCTGGTTAACTCATAGGTGAGCGTCGCATCACCGCTGTTGTTGAAAGAGACAGAAGCCGAGGTGGACTCGCCGCTGGTCACCGTGGCGCTCACCTGAGTCGGGTTCAGACCGCTGATTTCCGGCGCACTCTGCACCGCTGGCGGTGGCGTGGTCGTTCCTTGAGGCTCGGAACTGCCGGAACTGCTGCCACTGCCGCAGCCCACGACAAGCCCGATTGTCAACGCCAGCCAGAGAGACTGAGCAATACGCATAACGCCACCGAAAATTTATTCAATGGCGCATGATTTCACTGCTGCGGACAGGGTTTTGTGACCTCGCGCAATCTACCGTATTTCAGGCGGGCGTGAGCTCAGCGAGAAAGCGATAATGTGACCGAAGTCACATTATCGCGGGGCTGCATATCAGCCTTGCACAATCGGTCGCAGGAACAGTTCAACCCGACGGTTCATCTGCCGGCCAGCGGCGGAGGTGTTGTCTGCAATGGGGTAGTTCGGACCAACGCCCAGGGTTTCGATACGCACCGGTTGAATGCCGGTGGCACGCAGGTAGGTGGCGACGCTGTCGGCACGGCGTTTTGAGAGATCCATATTGTGTGCCAGAGATCCGGTACTGTCGGTATGACCGGTCACGTCGATCAGGGTGTTCTTGTATTCTTTCAGCACCAGACTGACCGAATCCAGCACGCTCAGAAAATCACCACGCAGGTCAGTGCGGTCTACGTCAAAAGTGATGTTACCGGGCATATTCAGTACCAGGTCGTTACCCAGGCGGGTCACGCTCACGCCGGTACCCTGCAACTGGGCGCGCAGCTTGTTTTCCTGGGCATCCATATAAGCACCTACGCCGGCACCCGTGAGCGCACCCGCGCCCAGTCCGATCAGCGCGCGCTTGCGGCGTTCGTCGGCATCGTCGCCCGTCAGAACACCCAGCACCGCGCCAATACCCGCGCCAATGGCGGCACCTTTGCCTGCGTTGGAGGCCTCGCGTTCACCGGTGTAGGGGTTGGTGGTGCAAGCGGTCAGGGCGAGAATTGCGCTCACTGCTAAGACTTTCTTGATCATCATTTTTCCTGTTGTCTTTATTCGTCGTAATTACGTTCATGATATTCCAGTAAAGATGAATAGACCGTGAATTTTGTAAATATGCTCAAAAATATTTTTCTACGTGTTCACAGTTATGCATCACTGGGTGCCAATGATATCATCTCGCGTTCGGGCCTATAGCTCAGTTGGTTAGAGCAGTGGACTCATCAAAATGGTGTGCCTGTGTGCGAAAGCTGCAGGTTGAACGGGATGAATTCAGGGAAACCGTAGCGTTTCTTTTGCAAAAAAGATCGCCGGCAATCCTGAGCCAAGCTGACAGTACACTGTCAGAAGGTGCAGAGACTACCTGAGGGCTGGCAGTTGCCAAGTGTCCTTAATAACAGGCATGAGCGTCCCGCTTCCTAACGAGGTAGCCCGGCTACCGGCGAGGAAGATGAGATAGTCCGCAACCGATAGAAACATCGGACAATTGCGAATCCATTGGTCCCAGGTTCGAGTCCTGGTGGGCCCACCACGTCGTCCACGCCTTGAGGCGTGGACTTAGCGAGTTTTGCGCTTTGACGCAAAACGTCGATTGGATCGATTGAGTTGCTTGGATCGATTGAGTCGCTTGGATCGATGGGTTGTGTTTTGGTTCCGGGCAAGCGGTTTCCAGGTCGTCGAATCCTGCTGAACCGGTGCCGTTCGCGCAGCACGAAACCTGCTGTCAGTCAGAGAGTACGCTGGTTATATGCTAGTTATATGCAAATAGTGCACAACCTCCGCCAGACAAGCAGGTCCTTCTTTGCCGACCGCATCCAGCTCATGGCTGTGCTCATCGTGCTTTGTTTTGTTTCAGTACTGCTGCTGGAAAGTCAGAGCCGATCGAGTTACCCAACTTACCTGCTGGCGATTCTGATGCTGGCCTTCACCCCCAGATGGGTCGATGTCTTCCGCTTGCCTTTGATGATGTGGATCACCGCATTGCTCGCCTGGTTGTCCCTCAGTACCTTCTGGTCAGAACCGTTCGACCTGCGCGCGGCGGCGTCCAACTGGGTGCGCGCGCTGCTGATTCTGACTTTTGTGGTGGCCATGGCCGAATGCCAGTTGCGCGGGCAACTGCAGCGCTGGATGAGCATCGGACTGACCCTCACCGGTGTGCTGGCCGTCGGTGCGGCGGTCGCAAATTTCTACCTGACGAATCCCGCCGATGGCCGTCTGAACGGCCTGGGACAGTTGGATACGCACGTTATCGCGGCACTGGTCTATGGTGTCGTGCTGATATTCGTACTGCGTGCCGCGACTACTTCATCACACAAACTTGTCGTCCTCTTCAGCTTTTGCGCCGCCCTGCTTATCGCCTATGCCGTTTATCTGTCTGATTCACGTAATGCCTGGGTCAGTGTGGTGATCGGAGTAGGCTCTTATCTGCTGGCCAAACGTACGCACGACGTGCGCCAGTTTGTCGCGGCGATGGCTGCGCTGGCGGCGGTTCTGACGGTCAGTCTGCTGATCCTGTTACTCAGCGACACTACCCGCGAATTGCTGCTGCCGCGCGGTACCAGCTTTCGCCTGGATATCTGGAGTACCACCTGGGAAAACATAACAGTCAACGGCGGTGTACTGTTCGGCCTCGGTATTGCCACTGAAGATGACCTGGTGATCGAAGGTCTGCTGTTTTCACATCCCCATAATCTGTATCTGGCCCTGGTCCACCAGGGTGGTCTGATCGCCCTCGCGCTGTATCTCGGCGTGCTGTGGAAGTCGTTTGCTGTTTTCGCCCGCAAGTTTGAAACCGAAGATGCCAAGCTGGGCCTGAGCCTGCTGGTTATGGCCGTTTCAGCACATCTGCTGGACGGTCACGAGCTGCTGGATAAGGTCGGCGACACCTGGTTTCTGGTGTGGATGCCTGTTGGTCTGGCGCTGGGCCTTTGTTGGACACCTGGGGATAAAGAAGAAACGTTTGTGTAGTATTTGCACACTTTAAGGAGTTCTCTGGTGCCACACATGGAAGGTCATAACGAGCGCACAAACTCAGCCTGCAGAATGCTGTCTCGCATCAGCCTGTTGCTGCTCCTGCTCGCAGCGCCCGTTGCTGCAACGACCGTTCAACAAGTCGCCTTTGCCGATCTGGTCGAGCGCGCGGAGCTGATCGTCGAAGGTCGGGTCACGCGTGTCTATGCACGCTATGACGACGAGGGCCGATTTATCTGGACGCATGTTGAGGTAACCGTGGCCGACGTCTTGAAGGGCCAGACTGAGGCAGACACGTTACACCTTAAGTTTATGGGCGGTACCGTAGGTGACATGACCCTCGAGGTCAGCGCCATGCACTATCCCGCCGAGGACGAGGTGGGCATCTACTTCGTGGAATCAGCCAGCGTGCAACAGATGAATCCACTGGTGGGTTGGGACCAGGGGCATTTCAAGGTACAACCAGGCGAGGAACCCATCGTCACCACCGCCAACAATCTGACTGTGGTCGACATCAGTGACGCCCCCCTGACCGATTTCGGCATTTCCCGTGGGATTGCTCACGGCGTGCGGACCCGCAGCGACGACTCACCCGATACCGCCATGACCCTGAGCGCGTTTAAAGCACGCGTCGATGCCCAGGTGAACCGCGGCACACCTAACGTGCACGATGAGTAGAGCAGGGCTGCTGACGACAGCAGCGCTGCTGGCCGCAGCGGCACTGATCTGCCTGATATCACCAGCAGCCAAGGCCTACGAATTGTCTGGGGATGCGTGGCCAAGCCCGACCACGTCGTACGATGTCAATCTGGCCGGTGGTCCACCGGGCTTTACCATCCAGCAACTGAACCAGACCTTTTTCGACGCCATGCAGGAATGGAATAACGTCACCAGTTTTACCTTGAACGCCAACCTCGGCGTCTATAAGGACCCCTGCTCCAACCCCAACAACGATCCTATCGGCAACGGCGTACAGTTCAGTGAGCAGAGTTGCGCAGAAGAGTGGGGCTCGACCACCCTGGCCGCCACTATTCGCTGGTCCAGCGGTGGGCAGATCGTACAGGCCGGCATCGTTTTCAATGAAACCCGCACCTGGGTGATCAACGATGATCCACCCAGCTTCTTTAATATTGATTTCAAGCGTGTGGCGGTCCACGAACTGGGCCACGCCATGGGACTGAACCACGAAGACAGTGTGCCAGCGATCATGTCCACGGCACTCAGCGACATCATCGCACCGACCAGCGATGACATCGCGGGTATTGAAGCGATTTACAATCCTTCTGTGGATGTCGGTGTATTACTGAGCTCTGGCTTTGAATCAGCGACATACGGTGAGACAGAAGCTTTCTCGATCAGTGTTTTCGTCAGCGGGAATGGCAATGCGGAAAATGTCGCGGTTGAACTGGGGTACAACCCACCGCGTGCGCCCACCGGCTTGACCATTGAGGGTGGCAGTTGCAGCACCCAGGCATTCGCGCTTCGCTGCATCCTGGGTACGCTGCAGTCAGCAGATGTGTTCGAGCTGACGGGGACAATCACACCCGACCAACTCGGCGCCACTGAGCTACTCGCCTCCGTGACGACGTCCAGCCAGGAAAGCGATCCTGATAATAATTTTTCTTCCGATCCGTTTGAAGTTGCTGCTCATCCGGACGATCTGGATGCGGACTCAATTGCAAACGATGTCGACAATTGCCCTTATGTCGCCAATCCCGACCAGGCGGACGCTGACAGCGACGGCGTGGGTGACGCCTGTATTACATCGGATGTCGATGGGGATGGAGTTTATGACCATCTGGATAATTGCCCAGCAGTTGCTAATCGATCACAACCAGACGCTGACGGGGATGGAATTGGAGATGCTTGTGACACCTTCAGCTCTGCCGATCTTTCGCTGTCTGCGACTACGGATACTACTTTCGAGGGCGATGAGGCTAATCAAGCGTCAACCTTCAATTATACCCTGACAAACAACTCCGAGTTCGGCGTGTCATTGCTTGCATTGCGTATTTATTCTGGTTGGCCAAGCGAACACAATCATTCGCTATTTAGCGAAACGACCGACCCTGCATCCTTGAGCAATGGTAGTCTCACAACATCTGAAACTTTGCAGATCTCGCATACGCTTGCAGAGGATACTCCATTTCCAATCGTCGCGGGCTTCACCTACATGAACCCGGAACTGAGCGTAACAGCAAGTATTCAGATCGCCTTCTTGGCAGGTGGAATACAGGTTTTAGATCATGACGGAGATTCAGTGCCTAATGATGTGGATGACCTACCTTTGAATCCAGACGAGCAAATCGATACTGATGGCGATGGGTTGGGCAACAATGCAGATTTGGATGACGACAATGACAATCTCTTTGATGTAGATGAGCCGACATATGGCACTGACCCTTTGCGCAGCGATACAGATGGTGACGAAATGCCTGATTCGTTTGAGGTAATGAACGGTTTTGACCCCCTAGTGGAGGACTGCCCTCCGAATATATGCGGTTCGGAGGAGAGCTCATTCATTCGATTACTGATGCGTTTACAAGAGGCATTAAATAACTAGGCCACATGTTCGCGTTATCCTAGATTTGCGGCCTCTTTCAACAAGTCCGCAGTCTGACGTGCAGCGTTTTTCCAATCAAACAGGCCGTTCCTCTTTTTCGCCTCAAGCTCCAATTTTCTATAGAGACGCTGATCGCGAACCAGCTTAAGAATATTTTCAGCAATTTCATCCGAATTTAACGGGTTTGCTAACAACCCCGCCGAACCGGCAATCTCTGCCATCGCCGAAGAACTGCTCGTAATCACCGGTTTACCGAAAGCCATAGCTTCCACGAGAGGTAGACCAAAGCCCTCATATAGCGACATCAAGACTACCGCGTAACAGTCGGCATATAGATCTCTCAATTCATCGCTCGTTGGTGTCACCGTTTTGACTGAGTCGCTGATATGAAGTCTTTTTAAATCAGCTTGCAAATCATATCGCCATCCATCCCCTCCAGCGATAACCAATGAAAAGCTCTCCAGTTGTCTGGAAACCTTGGCCCAGGCCTCCAAAGTACGTGTTAAATTCTTGCGCGGCTCTTTCGTTCCTACAAACAAAAAGAAAGGCAAGCAACGAGATACCTCTTTGGGTTCAAGCGTTGAAGCCTCATAGATTACTCTCGCTTTGGCTTCGGAGTCTGGAGCAAACTCAGTCAGATCTCGCTTCGTTGATTCAGAAACACAAATGATTCGTTGAGCCTGTTTGATTGCTTTGGGCATCAATATTCGCTCAAGAAGAACGCCGCCAAACGCCATCGTTTGGGGATACTTTACCCATACCAGATCGTGAATCGTTACCACGCTAGGACAACGCAGGAGCAGGGGCAAGTGATGTCTGGGAGACCAAAAAACCTGCAAGTCATCCTGCCTCGCCCACTGCGGAAAATAGAGCTGCGCGAAAAGCGAGTTCTGAAAAATACTATGTTCCGCATGCCGCTCGATAACACCTTCAATATCGATCTCGAGAGAATCTCTCGAATAGAGCCATAGCTGTATATCCTTCATGCGCGCAATGCGTTCTACCAAATTCAGGGTGTAAAGACCTATCCCAGTGCTCAAGAACTGCAGAGGCCGTGCATCGATCCCAACTCGCAACTTACTCAATTCAAGTCGCAGGTGTGCCCTGCGGGTCTCTTGCCACAGGATCAACATTAGTTAGGTCGCAGTATAGATGCCAATATCTGCCCGCCATCAAGTCACCTGTAAATAGCTTTTCAAATCTGTTTTTGGCACGAGTGCCCATTAAACGCGCTTCTTCTGGATGCTCATGTAGATAGTTCATCGCCCGCCGCAAGGACTTCGCCGATCCGGGTGCAACAACAAATCCAGTTTTACCATGTACGTTGACATGGCTTGTACCAGAACCAACTTCGGTCGAAACAAGCGGTTTGCTGTTCATAGCGCCTTCTAACAAAGTTACCCCGAACGCTTCTGATCTTAGATAGGACGGGAACACAATCGCCTTGCTTAGCTTAAAGAGTGCACCCTTTATTTCATTTTCTACATAGCCGGTGAAGTAGACATTCGTCAGACCGAGCCTTTCTGCCTGAAATTTCAAGCTGCTTTCCGTGGGACCAGACCCCACTATAACCACATTAAATGGGGCACCTTGAATCGCATCCAATAAAATATGTAGTCCTTTGTAGTAGCGCAAAACTCCGACGAAGAGGAAAAAGTCACGTCCATACTCATTCGCAACTGTTTCCACAACTGAGTCATCAACTGATGGATACGAATCACTGTTCAATCCAATCGGGATAACTTCTACTTTGCTTTCAAATGCTGTCAATGCGTTACTTGTCGCGAAGTAATTTGGGGAAGTGCAGACAATACGATCCGCTGAACTTAAAAATCTTCGCATCAGAGGAGCATACAGCCAGCGAAGAACCTTTTGACGAACAATATCCGAGTGGTATGTAACAACAGTTGGTTTGCCATGACTCACAACTTCATTCATCAAGTCGGCAAACGGCCACGGAAAGTGGAAGTGTATTACGTCGGCCCAGTTCGCAAGCTCACGAAACGCTGAGATAGCTCTTGCCGATACGTTACAAGACGCCACCTCAAAAAGCTCAGGCATCCTGGTAACTAAGACCCCTTCGAAATCGACAACGGTAGGCCCATTCTTCGACGTTGTTAGGACTCTACACTCAGCCCCATAGCGGCTTGTGCCGGAACAAATTTGACGGATGACTTCTTCCAGCCCTCCTTGAGTGTCAGGGAAATATGTCCTATACACGTGCAATATTCGCATCAACACCCAGCAACTATGATTGCGCGAACCAGCAGTATAATGGAATTACCCCGAAAGCTGGGCTTCTAAGAAACAAGCTTCAGTTGTGATTTTGCAACCACGAATACTGTAGATGACGTGAATCCCGATCTGGCGTGAGCTGGTATATTGTAGTTTTCTAAAGTTTGTGCAGGAACCACAGATTCAAGCTCATAGTGCAAAGGAATCTCAAAAACCATACCTATCGTCTTCTGGATATCCTGCGTGCCAAACCGGCGGACATGATCGATCTGGCCAAAGCGCGCAATACGCTCTGCGTCTTCCATTTCACCCAGAAACTCATCCGAAGCCCCTGACAGAATGGGAACACAAAATAGATGCGTACCACGCTGGCTCAGACTTCGGTGCAGATGGAACAATACTGCGGTTATATTGCACGGTACGTGTTCCATAACATGAGAATGGATAATAAGGTCATAGAAGTTCGAGGGCAGGTGTTCCGCATCAGTCGCCAGATCCATCGCACTCGCACCTGCATACTCATACTGCTCAGGCTGAAGGTCAAAGCTGTGATACTCGATCTCAGGCACCTCATGAATTCGATCAAATATTCCCCTTTCGGGCGCTATGTGCAATATTCGGTAACCGGGTTTAACAAGCCCCAGCTCATCGATCAATAGCTGCATTACCCTGGTTCTCTCAAGCGAACCGCAATCGGTACACCGAACGCCCTTCCGAGCACCCATATCGCCGAACTTAGAACCACCACAAACGTTACATTGCGCCATCTGACCTTCCAGTGTTAGATATCTTCAATTGCTTTGTCGATCCCATCCTTAATTCGCAAGACTGAATCAGATAGCTTCACCTGCGGAGACCATCCCAACTCCCGATTCGCTTTCCCGATATCAAGTACGGAATAGGGCAAGTCAAACGGGCGGGCAGGCTTTCGTTCAACCTCAACCTCACAATTCAAGGTTTTCTGCACAATGCCGAGCACTTCGTTCTCGGTAACACCTACGCCGCTGCCGAGATTAAAGGTACCAATGTTCATTCCACCTCTACTGGCATAATCAACGAGAAATTTCGATAACTCGACTGCATCAAAGTAGTCTCTCACGTTCTCACCGGCACCGAACAACTGCAGTTTTCGACTCTTCACAGCTGCGTTAATTGTCGCTGTGACAAATCCGTGCTGCCCTTTAAGTTGCCAATGTCCTACAGGATTAGATAGCCTGAAAATAGTGTACTTCAGTCCACAGTTTCTATTTAGAAACTGAAGGTATTGTTCACAATATAGCTTTCCCAAGCCATAAGGCGTTGTGGGGCGAAGACAATCATTCTCTTGAGCCGGTTCAGCAGTATATGAGCCGTAAATCTGACCACCGCTTGACGGGAAAATCACATGCGCGCTTGGATTTGATTTCGACAATTCATGAAGTAAACTGAAATCATCCTTTATTTCATTCTCAATTGCCGAAGGCAAATGATCTTCGCTAGAACCAGGCTTGCTCGAATTCGCCATGTAGAGCACAGCATCAGCCTGCTTAATCGCCTTTTCTGCAAGCCGCGACCCTTGAAGGTGCCATTCCAGCGACGGTGCAAACTCACTAATAAATCGGTGAGGTTCTGAGCGAGATACCACCACGGCATCCGTACCTGAGTTATGAAACGCTTCGCATATGTGCCGACCGAGGAAGCCGGAACCGCCGTAGAGTAGTATCGTCATTAGCCGGCAGACTGTGCGGATTCAAATTCTTGAGATTGTACCTGGATCCTGAACATCGGCCGCCAATCAAAGTTAATCGCTCGACTGGCAATTTCAATCCGCTGCATCGACAGTCCCAGTCCTTTTTCCATCCCACGCGCTTCAAGTTGCGGGAAGACCGATTCGAGCAAAGCAGACTCGCGTGAATCACAGTAAAACAAGATCAATCCATCTTCCAAATAACCACTTAGCGCCTCGACATCCCCTCGTGTAAACTTGCCGTCAACAATCGCACAGTGGATTCGAAAACCGGAGCCTGCTACCTTTTCTGCCAACTCAATTGGGTCGCTGCTGTTAAACACTCGCGCAAACATGCGTTGCCCGAGACTCTCTACAAGTCGCTCGTCATCAGTTAGTACAGCGACGTTTAATTTTTTGTGAATTTGATAGTGAGACGACATCACGCGGTATGCCATCCTTCCAAAAGGCGTAACCCCACAGGATAAACAGGAACCAGATTGATCAAACAATGAAGTGACCACTTCCAGACCATTTAACTCGGTGGAATTCGCCAGGCAGAGGTTACAAAAGGTCGAACTCCGTCGATCGAGCGCATCAAAACCCTTAACCGTTGTCAAAGAATATGGATGGGCAATCGTTGTCTGCTCGCTCACCAGAGATTGCACATTGGGTAGTGTTTTTACTGTCACTGATGAGACTTCTGGAATATCACCCAATTTGTAACCTCGAGCTTCAAGGAAGTATGAAAGCTCTACATCCATGTTTGACTGCGGTAGCTTCGGATTGAAACCACCAAGCTCGCGTAACAGACTACTTCTGGCGATAAAAATACCTCCTTGCACGTGTTGAAATGCGCGATTCGGATTCTGTCGGGCAAAACCCCTTTCCCTGAACTTTTCGAAATCTGGGTGACCGACCAGCTCAGCTCCATAGGTGTAATTTGGTAAATGCGTAAGATGTCCAGCTATCGCCACGTCCTCGTTTTGGCGCATATAATTCAATAGCGGCCTCTCCCATCCATGTTTTTTGACGAATCCCTCTTTGCTGCAAATGTATATCAGAAACTCTGAATCGGTATGCTGCAATGCAAGATTAGTGGCAGGGCCACAAAACAGATTTGCACTTTTGAACAGGAGTCGCACGTTAGAGTGCCCGCTTACGGTCTCAGTGAGTTGCTGACGAAAGCTTGGATCGCTGTTGTTATCAACGATTGTCAGTGTGTAGCAGGTGGTCGTCCTCAGTAGAATCCGCCGCACAATTTCAAAGGTCTCCTCGCGGTCATCGTATCCATCAACGTTGAAAGTCACTAATACAATTTCGATGGTGTAGCCGCTCCATACATCAATCAATTGACGCATAGTGAGATCGGTTCCTATTTTAGCCTTGAGGAATTGGCGGGCCTGCCTAACCATCGCTGCTCGACGCTGTCCAGACATATTCAGATAACGCTCAATACCCCCAGCCAGAGCTCTTGCAGAGCCAGGTTCGACTACGATTGCGTCAACGCCGTCGCGAAGGTAATCTGGAATCGCGGAAACTGACGTCGTAAGAACTGGGAGCCCTACTGCGATCGCTTCTAAAATCACAGTCGGAAAGCCATCCATATCGCCATCATCTGCTCGAACTGAAGGCGCGATTAGTATGTCGGAATGACTGTAAATTTCTTTCAAGTCTTGGGCACCTTTTAAAGAACCGCCAAATTTCACATTGCTAAGTCGCTCGGCATCGACAATTCCTCTTAGATCTTCCTCAAGCGGTCCCCAGCCGTAAAGCGTAAGCTCCATACGACTCGGGTCAACGAACTTCATGGCATGTAGAAGATGTTCAATTCCTTTCTTTTGAATGAATCGCGCTATGACAATAGCGCGCACGGGCAGATCAGCTTCGGTAGAGACATCCCTATCCAACGTGCCAAAGTCCTCCACATCAACTGATTGGAAAGCATAAGTGATTTTGTCTTCGGGCACGCCGGCCTCAACCAGAAAACTTCGGTGAAAATCGCCGTAGACAAAAACTTTCATGCAAAGTTCGTCACAAGCAACCTCACCCACCTTGTTACGCGCCTGATTTTTGTGATGAAAGATATCCACCGCATGGGGCATAAATGTGTATCTAACGTTCGCAACAGCGCACGCAGGGCGTACAAATAGCGCAGCACCGGGATAAGCAAACTGGGTGTGGCACACGTTCCTCTTATGCTCTACCAACAATTGGGAAAGCTCATCACTGCTTCCCACCTGATATTCAGGCACTTCAAAATCCAGCTGCGCCCGTGGATCTGCGTCAACATGATAGTACACGATGACATCATGCCCATGCTCTACCAACCAACGGATTTCATTGAAAACAAACGACTGAGATAAGGCGGGATAGTCGTAAACAAAGTAGGCTATTCTCAATGACTCAAGCCCAAGTGAAAAGCGCTCTTGTATGTGCTTAGTCAATACCTTATTCCTGTTAAGGTCTAATGGCACAGTGTGGGTAATGTTATTAAGCTCCTTCGCGCTTAGATAATAATCAACACATATGCAAGGAATGAATAGAGGTACGAAATTTTTCGTATATCGAATGATTAACTCCCAATCAACGAGCCTTTTCAGCTGTAAATCGAATCCCCCACATAAATCGAAAACAACCTTCCGATGTGCAAATATATTAAGATCGATAAAATTCCCTTCTAACAAGCGATTCCGATCAAAGTAAGAGGCGCGGACAGCGTGTGTATCCAAGTCACGGTTATACGAGCTTAGTCCTGCATAAACCGTATTCAATTCATCGTTTTCGAGAAACGCACTCGCTATCAGCAACAAGAAATCGGAGCGCCACTCATTGTCGCTGTCCAGGTAACAAAAGACATCTCCCGTCGCAAGCGCCATACCTGCATTGCGTGCGGCAGAAACACCTTCGTGCTTATTTTCGACAATCTTAATCAGGCCAGAGCGCAGCTCTGCCGAATATCTTGTTTTAAGGACTGCAATTGTGGAATCGGAGCTTCCATCATCAGATATGATCGTCTCGAAGGCGGGATAAGACTGCCTCAATATTGAGTCTATAGCAGAGCAAACCGTCTTTTCGCGATTCCACGTTGGGACAATGACTGAAATCTTCAGCCCTTCGTTTGAACGAACCAGTTCTCGCGCGTATAGCAAAACTTCACTTGGCGGGGATTCGAACACCCCCTCACCCACTTTTTTGAATAACTGACTCAAGCGAGACTTTGAGTCCCAAATTTGATCAGCCTGTGTTAGCGGGTGGATCGCCGCCTTGGGTACAGGTTTTTTCAATTCGCGCTCGTTAGCAAAGTTGTTTTGAACCAGCAATTCTTTGTGTTCAACCCAGTCTCGATAAGCCGATGTTCTCGAAAATAGAGCCCCTAATCGAGCGAACAAGACATCCTTGATTCCTGTTTTTGTGTTTCCGGGGACTGCACGCCACACAACTCTTACGGTACGTGAAGTCGCTACATGGAGGGGAGCGAAAATCCCACGAGAAACAACTTTGCGCAAGCCCCTTAGTGGCGCCGTCAGCTTCAACGACATGCTATTCTGATATACTTCTACCTCACGGCGTAGTTCGCGTATCGTGCCCTTTAGAATTTTGATTTCTGACTTATAAGCCTGCTCACGGCGCTTTGTGATCTTTTCCTGTTCAGTGGAAGCCGTCTCCGCAGATTTGACGAATTTGGTGTATTTCTTTCCGGCTCTATTCAAGTCCACAACGAGTTGGTCTCGTTTCTCTTTGAGCCGCTCCACCTCGCTGTTTAGCTTGTCCACAGACTTTTGGTATTCCACAAAAAGGGATTTCTCAGTCTCAGTACGTTGTTGTTGTTCTCGTCGCAGTTGAAGAAGCGCACTTTCGATCTGATCGCTTTGCTTCTGTATGAGTTTTTGGCTTTTGTCGAATTGGACTGCCATCTCTCGCCCCAGAGCCTGCTCAACCAGGTGGGAGATCGAGTGCTTATCTTCGGAAGCCGATGTTAGGCCTTGCAAAAGACCATTTACGATGCTTTGATTACGCCGTCGTTCTGAGTCACTATCTCCGTCGGTTTTGTTCGCAAGTAGGACCTTCAACTCTTGGTTCTGCTCTCTGACCTTTTTGAATTGCCGAGAAATTTGCTCTGCTAATTGATAGGTGAAACGTAGCTTCGTATACGCAATATCAACCTTACGAAAACGGGATTCATACTCCGAATCACCATCGACGAGCTTCATTTCAGCGAGGTCAAACATGATGTCCCTAAGCCCCATGACCGCTGCTGGCAAACCTTTCGGTCGAGACTTACCTGTGTTGTGGTGCTTTAGCTCAGATTCAACAAAATCGGATACAAATTCCACAGCGGGGTTTTGATCTAGCGTGCTCGAAGCAAACCCTAAGAGCTCTGCGATATGAGCAAGAGTGTCACGAGGATTGGCGACTACTTGATCAAACGCAACAAAGGTCCTAGTTTCGCCACCCGTAAATCTCATTGCAGCGATATTGTAGTTAGCCCACAGCAGTAAACCCGCATTTAACGGATAGCCATCTCTTTGATTCAATGATGCCGCAACTTCAGCCGGTTCTCTAACCGCGAAAACGTACTTCGGCTCAAGACCAAGCCGCTCAAAAGCGCGTTGCCACACAGGCAGTACAAGACACAGGCGGGGATTCTTCATGCAAAAAACCTGTTCGCCGCGGGTCTTCCGTTTCAAGAGGCGTTCTGCCTGCGAAACAAATTCTTCTTCCTCTACTGTGGATTTCTCATGAAAATACAACGAATCCCAAGCTAACCCGCGAGTTGCCAGAATTCTTTCACATAAGTTGTGGACCTCCATATCCTCAAAAAAACCTTTAGGGTTATTGCGTTCTAAAGGTGGCATGAGGTGGGTGTCCAAATTCGCACCAAGAGCTTCAATTGCCTTGGTAATGGTGCTTGTGCCACTACGATGCATACCAAGCACGACAACAACTTGCTTATTTTCCATCTAACTAATTAATCCTTAATCTCGATTGACGGACTTACATCAAAATTGACAATCCCTGTCGCAACCTGCCCGTGCGTAGGCAGCACCTTGAACATTAAAGCATCAACTATGCGATGCAGATAGGTAGAACCAGAAGACCCACGCGGAATACCTTCTACTCCTGCGTTCGCGAAATACACACCTGGATTCAACAGGCACTGATATTTGAATCGAACGATGATCTTTTGGTTTGCTTCCACCTCGGGCAAATATCTCTGCCAGCCTGGAAACACCCCACCACCAATCTCAAATCCAGTCACTGACTTTATCATCATGCCAAAGCCGACACATGTCGCAGATACCCCGAACCGCACCTCATAAACGTATTCATAATGGCGGCCCGCAACAAGTACATTAACGATCTTGCCGTCCATCGTCTCCATTCTGATGTTGCTAATTTCCGCACCACAGACTTCGTAACTGACCAAGCTTTCGGATTGCATTCCTTCAACATAGAATGGCTCTTGTCGGATTTCCACGGCGCTTTCAGCCACACCTGCATCAGGTTTATCTTGCTTTGCCAAAGCCGCAGAGCCACCCAACTGAATTTCGCGGCGCACTTCATCCCGTTGTTGTCGAGGAGCGAACATCAACTTGTTGTATAGCATCAATCCCATCTTTGGGTCGCCTGAGTACAGTAGTTCTCCCGCATCCAACACCAGAACCCTGTCACAAAGCTCCGCCACAAGGCTTGCCGAGTGAGAAACAAAAAGTAGTGTCGTACCCTGCTCTCTCAACTGCTCTATCCTCGCGAAACACTTTCGTTTGAAAGCTTCGTCGCCTACCGCCAGTGCCTCATCTACAATGAGTATTTCTGGCCTGCGGCTCGCAGATACCGCAAAAGCTAGCCGGACTACCATTCCACTCGAGTAGGTCTTCACAGGTTTGTGAACAAATTCACCGATGTCCGCGAACTCAAGAATCTCATCAATAGTTATATCCAATTCACGGCGCGGAATACCAAGAATTTGGCCATAGAGATACACGTTTTCGAGTCCCGTGAACTCGGGATTAAAACCAGATCCGAGCTCCAGCAACGCTGCAACTGAATTGCTGATATCAACCTTGCCTTCAGTGGGAGAAACTGTCCCGCAAAGAAGTTGTAACAGCGTAGATTTCCCTGCTCCATTCCTTCCTACGATTCCGACGGACTCGCCAGCGAAGACTTCAAACGATACGTTACGCACTGCCCAGAATTCATTCGCGGGACTGCCTCCCCTGAATTTTAGAAGCAATGCCTGAAGGAGGCGATCGCGTGGATTGTCGTAGCTACTAAACGATTTACCTAGGTTTTCCGCCCTTATCACAGGTTCGACGTCAGAGCACATCTGAGAAACCGCGTCTGAGTAACTGGAACCATCGGTGACTAAAAAAGAAACAAACCAGCGATATGCCTGTAACCAACAAATAAGTTTCAACAGGAATTGATTCACCATAGATCGCAACCAGCCGCATCTGTTCCACTAAGCTTGTCACCGGACTCAAATACAACAAGCCTCGGTACTCTTCGGGAATGAGAGACAGAGGATAGAAAATTCCAGAAAGGAACAGAGTTGCCGTTGACAAAATTCCAACTGTTTGCGCTAAGTCTCTGAAATACACACCTAGCGCACTAAAGAACCACGCAATACTCAGGGAAAACGCACAAAGTGGAATAAATAACAACGGAACGAGAAAAATCGTAATAGGCGGAAGGCCGTAAACGGCCAGGAAACACAGTAACCATACGCAGAACGACACCGTCGCTCGGAATACCGATCCCACCAACACCACTATCGGTAGAATCTCTACCGGAAAGACTACTTTTTTTACGAAATTGACATTACCTGTTACCAAACTTGGAGCACGGGTAAGCGATTCAGAAAAAACAAAGAACACGATTAAGCCCAGATAAAGCGAAAGTGCGTAAGAAACTTCAGAATTCTCATCCCCACCAAATCGAGCCTGGAGCACAAAGCCAAAAACAAAGCCATAGATCGAAAGCAGCATCACGGGTTGGATGATCAACCACATAAATCCGAAAAAAGAACCCTTATATGCCGTTTGTATTTCCCGAGAGGCCAGTGAGCTAATCAACCTACGATGGTCAAACATCACAGCAAAAGCCGCCAAGGGACCCTGGTTTCTTGATCTCATTCTAAATTGGCCGATAACACGATTAAGCGCGCGCGGATTTTACATTTTTTGCGCTGGCGTAGCAGTGATATTTCGACATCACGTGTGTACCTACCAGCCTTTATAGATCGGATAACGGGACTTTTGACTTAATCGGGAGTTGAAAAAAGGGTCGCCACACGTCAGATAGGGGTGGAATATCTCTTTTGCGCTCTCGATTTCGAGTGCACTCATTGGTTCAAACTTTCTTGTTGCCGATTCGTGGTGAGTTAAAACCACATCTGCTTCGTACAAGTTCTGCAATCCACCATCGTTAAATCTCACACAAATCTCCACATCCGCGCAGATTGGCAGTGTTGTATCAAATTGACCTATCGCATCAAATTTTGATCGCTCAATCATCATGCACGCCCCGGTACATGCCAATACTCTTCGTGATATCAACGGCGAAACGAAGATGTGGCAGTCATCCGCCGAGGGGGAGAAAGCAGCATATATGTGGTCTGCGAAGCCACCCATCCCGATCACCACCCCCGCATGTTGAATTGAGCCATCTGGGTAACGAAGTTGTGCCCCAACAATACCTATTTCGGGCCGCAAGGCTTGAATAGCAAGCGCGTCCAACCAGTGAGAGTGCGTGACTTCAACATCATTGTTTAGCAACAGTACCAGGCTACCTTGGGACTCATTAACCCCGTGGTTACAAAGCTTTGCCCAATTGAAGGGGTAATTTGCGTCTATGACGCGCACGTTACTCCATTTTTTCTCCGCTTCTACTAACCACTGTAAAGTGGTTTGCTCTTTGGATCCGTTATCCAAGACAATGATTTCGTATCTGATGTCGTTCGAGCTTTCTAGAATACTTTCTATGCATTTACTGAGAAGATCGAGTCTGTCTTTGGTGGGAACAACAATACTGACACTGTGTTCTGCCAAGACTTTCTTGCGTTGATCCATCGAGCACAAGGCAAGACCAAATTCTTCGGTGTATCTCCTACGCCAGTAGGATTCGGTAACAAAATCATGCGGGACAGACCTAGACCTGGGTCGCTCCCAGGACACGATAATTCTCGATACGTGAATTATGCGTTCTTCCGCCAGGTGCAATGCCAGGAGTAGCTCATATGAACTGCTGGGTTTTGCTTTATACATACCCAAAGCAGCCTCAAGCCTGCGTCTATCAGCAACAAACACGGGCCCAACAAAGTCGTATCTGAGCTGCAAATCAATCGAGAAATCCGGTTTAAAGAACGGATGGCAGCGACCATTATCCTTTCGCACCTGATCTTCGTCACTGTACGCACAACCCGCACCCGTCTCCGCCATCTTTACAGTCAGTAGTGCTAAACCGTCTGCATCCACTGAAGCATCTGGATGTGAAAACAGAATATAGTCTTCCCGAATCTCCGTAAGCATTGTTCCCAAATCCGCAAACGCGAAATCGTCAGCAATGGTCAGGGTTTTGAGTGTACTTTTTCGACTTTGATCAAGATAACGCTGCTTTACGTCTGGTTGAAGTCGCAACCAGTTCTGATAGCAACCCGGGTCTCGACTCGCAACCATTGCGGCCTTCTCTCTGAACAGCAAAAAAGTGCGCAAAATCGGTTTGCTCGAGATTAGGGAATTCAGTAGCCAAAAGCCTGTACGGAAGTATCCTTGGTGACTACCGAGTAAGCAAAACCAAGATAACAATTTGTACAGACGCTGCAGCCATCTACTAAACACCCGAGAACTTCGCTGTTTTCTACTTACACTTTAAAAATAGTAACACTTTTAGGAAGTCTGTTATGGTTGAAGCATTCGGAAGCAAAGAAAAAAATTCATTTTTGTCAGCACATCAGATGAAAATTGGCGTCTGATCAAATAGGCGCCATTGAAATACGTTGGTGACTGTTAATTTTTGGAGGATTTATGAAAGCTGTTATTAAATTTGGGCTACCGAGCATTTTAGGGTTGCTGATCTCGACCTCGGTTTACGCCATTGAAGCAGATATCGTTGGCGCACGAATCGTCCGCGTCTTAGTCACTGGAGATAGCGTACATGGCGGATGCATGGCTTTGCTCGATCGAGATATTTCCACTTCAAGTACTGCAAGTGTAAACCTAGATTGTCTACAACCTGGCGGAGCTTCAGATCGCTGGGTAACGTTTGCGTGCAACGCACCTGAAACTGGCGTGTGGCCTGCGTCCAGGGCAGCACAGCGTACTTTTGAAATGGCACAACTGGCGTATGCTTTACAGAGCAGGGTGAGGGTGAAAGTCGATGACTCGCGCAAGATCAACGGTCATTGTTTCAGTTCCGCGATTCAGGTCTACCAATAGTAGATATGTTGGACCGCACTGAAATAAACCCAGTTAGAACACTTGGTTCGGTCGTCGTCCTGACGATAGTATTTATCGTAAGCTTTTACATCATGCAGGATGCGCCGGATGACATCCTTTCCCAGCCAATGAATACCCAATCGGCCCCACCAGACCAAAATCAAAGCGTTGGTAAACATGCGACCCCAAAACCTGTCACCCAAGATAAATATGTCCTGGAACAATCCTCCCAGGACACGAAAGCAAGAAGCACGCAACATTTCCTAGATCCTATGAATGACCACTCGCAAGTCAATCATCACGGGGTGAAGGCTGAAGTTGGCGCCTATCTCGACCCTGATTCATTTGTTGAGTCGGCATCACCATATCCAGCGATAAGTGTGTACGACTACGTGAATCCACGAGACACCACTGAGTCTGAGTCAACCGTATACCAACACGTTGGCGAGTACCTCCCCGTCACCCATTCCGAGGCAGTCTCTACGTTCTCAGAACCGACACATGTTGGCGTTTTCATAAATCCGGCTGAATTCTAAGAACCCATCTCTCTCTTCAACCACGAAACCCCAAACCGCATATCAGCCCGAATAGTCGCCGAAGAAAGATCCAGCAGCGCAGCGATCTCATCATAAGTCAGTCCACCAAACACCTTCAGCTCCACGATCCGCGCCATGCGCTCATCAATCTCGGCAAGCTTGGTCAGCAGTTCATCCACTGCGAGGATCTCATCGGCACTGGCATCCGCTGACACCACTTCTGCCAGCGTCACCTGCACAGCATCCCCACCCCGCTTGGAGCGTGATTTCTTACGCGCATGATCGACCAGGATGCTGCGCATGGCCTGGGAAGCAAGGGCAAAAAACTCTTTGCGGCTTTCGCTGCGCAGCTCAACGTCCACCAACTTCAGAAAGGCTTCGTTGACCAGCGCGGTTGCCTGCAGTGTATGGCTGGCTCGCTGACCACCCATATGATGGCGGGCCAGTTGCCTCAGTTCGCTGTGCAGCAGGGGCCACAACTCTTGCGCGGCCTTGTTATCACCATTTCGCCAGTCTTTCAGCAGTTGAGTTACTTCGTTGTCCAAATTTCGGATTACTCAATGGGCAAACATAGCCACTGATGGTACACCAGAATGGCGCTGCGAAACGCAGACAATTCCTCGATTTGCATTATGCCCGCTCAATAGTAGCGCAGCATGATGTCCTGTTCCTGCGGGGTCGCATTGGCCGCGTAGTTGGCGGCTTTGTCAGGCTGATCTGTCAATTGATAGTGACGCACCAGCCGCCCGGCAACGAGACCGATGCGCGGATCGTCGCTGGGCCAGTTATCCAGCAGGTGCTGGTAGGTATGCAGCAACAGCGCTTCAGCTTCATCATAGCGACCCATTTCCGAGTAAACAGCGCCCAGGTCACCTTTCATCTCGATGATCAGAATATGCTCTTCCTCCATATTCTTACGTCGGATCGCCAGCGCTTTTTCAAGCTGTTCAGCCGCCTCGGCAAACTTCCGCTGCAACAGATAGATGCGCCCCAGACCGCTGATGGGATAGGCGCGGTTGGGATGTTCTGCCTCCAGTCCAACGGCATCTTGCATGGCCAGGCTCAGCTCAAACCCTTCAATGGCAGCGTCCAGATTTTCCTGGTTGCGCTCCATGATCGCTACGTTGTTGTATCCTGCGGCCAGCGATGGATGGGTATCGCCATAGGATTTTCGAGTGATGTCGAGCATGCGGTTATAGGCGTCGATGGCAGCTTCGTTTTCGCCCATAGCACTCAACAGATGCGCATAGCTGTTCCATGCCGAACCTGTTTCATAGTGGTTCGGTCCGAGCATCGCCACACGGGAGGCGATCAGTTCCTTGAAGAGGGTCTGTGCCTCATCAAACTGGCGACGATCAGTCAGCAGTTCGGCCAGCTGGCGCTTGGTTTCGTCCGACTCAGGATGCGCCCCACCATACAACCGATCCTGCATGGAGAGCGCTGAGCGCAACAGCTCTTCCGCTTCGGCCAGTCTATCCTGCAAGCGGTACAGACTGGCGAGCTTCGCCATCTGCTGAGCGACCACCAGTCCTTCGCCATTGTTGGCCGCGCTGCGTGCCTTAGCCAGGGCGTCGAGATGGAGTTGTTCCGCCTCCGCATAGTGACCCTGAGTTTCTTCGTAGTAGGCCTTGGCACTGAGCGCCTCAATTACATCCACATGATTTTCAGGCAGCAAGGCACGGCGCACGCTCAACGCCTGGTCGATCGATTCACCGGCCGGTGCGAGGTCACCGATGGACTGCTGCTGCATACCCAGTATCAGCTGGGTGCGCGCAGTTTCCAGGTGTGCTTCACCATACAGCTCGCGCTGAGTGGCAAGCGCCTGAGCCAGGAGCTGACCCGCCGTCTCCTGGGAATCCAGTTCGTAGTAAACCTCACCTAACACTCGCTGCAGTGTAGAGCGCACCGCCGGTCGATCAGACATCTCGACTTCAATCTGGTGTCGACCTGCTTCTAACAACTCTCTGGCCGTAATGTCTTCACCACGCGCCTGGGCCGGATCCGCCGCTTCAAACAGACCAGTCACAAACTCCACCACCTGCTCGGTTTTCGCCTGCTCGGCAACGGCAATATCCCGCTCGATGGCGATTCGATTGGCATGATAAAAACCGAAGGCAATCATGGCGATGGTGGCCACGCTGGTGGCCACCACACCAACGCGATGGCGTCCGTAAAACTTACGCGCCCGGTAACCGAGACTCTGGGCTCGAGCCCCTACCGGCTTGCCTTCAAGATGCCGCGATATGTCCTCGGCCAGTGCCGCGGCGGTGGTATAGCGTAACGTCGGTTCGCGGGTAATCGCCATGAGACAGATGTTGTCCAGATCACCGCGAATGCTGGAACGCAGCCGGGTCATGTCCGAACTGCGGGTGGCCGCGATGGTCACCGGGTCGATCACGGCAGCCTCACCCTCTTCGGCCAGGGGTTGCTGCGTCAGCGCGGTAGATGGCAATGGCGGATCTTCCCGCAGCACCAGCGCGCGATACTCATCGGCCGATCGACGCACTTCAAAGGGGCGCCGCCCTGTTAACAGCTCATACAGCAGGACGCCCAGCGCATAAACGTCGGTCATGGTGGTGATGACACCACCTTCCAGTTGCTCAGGGGCCGCATAGGCGGGCGTGGCCAGTAACATGCCCGTCTGGGTGAGCAGCGGATCCACATCTTCTTCCAGCAGCTTGGCGATGCCGAAGTCCAACAGCTTGGGTACCCCCGCCTCGTTGACCAGGATGTTAGAAGGCTTGAGATCACGGTGCACAATCAGCGACTGGTGTGCATACTGCACCGCATCACAGATCTGTTGAAAAAGACGCAGCCGCGCGGAAATGCTCAGCTTGTGCTCATCACAATAGCGGGTCAGCGGCAGGCCATCGATGTACTCCATAACCACGTAGGGCCGACCGTCTTCGGTCAAGCCGCCATCGATGATGCCGGCAATATTGGGGTGTTCAAGCCGGGCCAGGATCGCCCGCTCCTGTTGAAAGCGCGATACCACCTGCGGCGTGGCCATGCCCAGGTTAACGATCTTGATGGCCACCTGCTTATCGAAAGCACCATCCGCCCGCGCTGCCAGATAGACGGACCCCATACCACCAACGCCGATCTCTTTGACGATCTCGTAGTTACCTATCTGCGCGCCTGCGCCAATACTGTCGGCCAGGCTGAGACCTGCAGGATTGTGCAGAATGCCGGTCTGGTCCTGCTCTGCTGTTAACAGTTCACGCACTTCCTGGCGCAGAGCTTCATCCTGCAGCTCACTGGCAATAAAAACTTCCCGCACGGTTTCCGGCAGTTCAAGTGCACTATGAAAAACGGCCTGAATTTTCTGCCAATCTGCTTGATCCAATCACGCTCTCCAGAATCGTTTTTAATTGCCGGTATCAATCTGTAGGACGCTTTTTCGCCTGTGAAAGCGTAGTTACAAGCCTCACAACGGACTTACAGCTCACAGGCAACCCGTGGGCAACATACACGAAAACGCCATGTTAAGATTCAGCGAGGGGTTACGCCATCTACAGCATAGCTAAATCGCAGTTTCCCTGGCGCTTCTGGCAACCAACAGCGTCTGATCAATAGTAAGGAGGGCTGGTCCGCCTGGCACAGCCTGAAACTATTAGGGAATTTCGATGCTGAATAAACCACGTTATACCGTCAAAGCCGTTACGCTCGCACTGGTTCTGACTCTGCTGCAACCTGGTCTATCACTGGCCGATCATCACGAAGATGAAGCAGAACATGCCAATCGTCTTGGCTTTATTGGCGGCACGCACATTGGCGGCACCCTGGGTGCCCTGATTCCAGAGCCCACCGCAGCCTTCTTTTCTGAGGTGGTGGCTTACACTTCCGGTTTAACGCTGAAAAATCTGTCGGCCTCTTTCGTCGAGCCAGGGGATGTGATCGTCACCCCGGACTCAGGCGATATGTGCACCTATGACCTCAATCTGCCCCAGGGTGAAGCGGTCTATTCAAACATTTTCGGTCTGCCGAACCCGTTGTCCCCCTTTCCCAGCGACTGGGGCGATCTGGGCGATCCACAGATCTTTCATTTCAATACCGAAGTAGCGGTCACTGTACATAACAACCTGCTGCGACCCACCAACGGCCCGGCGTTGACTCAGATCGACATGCCCGCCGGTGTTCACACCATCAACTGGCAGGCTGACACCATCCTCGATCTGGGTCTGGACGTCGCCCTGCCGACGTTCATGCTGGCCATGAGTTACAGTAAATTCAAAGCAGCCAAGTCAGCCCCGGCGGCGGCATCAGGCAATGCCGATGAAGCGGCCAAGCAGGCCGGTGTCTTCAAACGCGCGGGCAAATGGATGGTCGAAAAACTGGGCGTCGCAGTCCGCGCTGCCGGAGAAAAAGCCGTCGAAACGTACGTGCTGGGGCTGATTGACGATGCCACCGACTGGGAAATCGTCTCCGCCTCCAAGTCTTATCCTCAGACCTTCACCGTGTATGACATCGTCCCACCGGTAATCACTTACGACGGCATCGACCAGGTCGACAACGCGGTGCTACCCACCATCACCTTTGAAGCCACCGACTTCGGTGGCGTCGCCCTGCACCGTATCGAGGATCAACTGCGCGCCCGGGCCGGAGCCTATGATCCCTGCAACCGCACTGCAGGTGTAAGCCACGATCTGCCGAACCTGATACGTCTGGGCGCTAATCAAACCACCTGGACGTCCACCGACTTTGGCCCAACACCTTCCGGGATCAACAATTCGGTGACGGCGACCCAGACCGTTATCGTCGAAGACACCCAGGCGCCGATCATGATCACCCCGCCGGGTAAGGTCATTGAGATCGAACCCGCACAGGGCAGCGTAGATGCCGAAGATGTGGTTCTGGGTGTGCCTCGAGTGGTGGATCTGGCCGATCCGGCACCGCGCGTGTTCTCAGACGCCCCGGCCTCATTCCCGCTGAACAGCCGCACCCCCGTTACCTGGACGGTTGAAGATCAGAGCGGTAATCAGAACAGTGGTGACCAGCTCATCACCGTGAAAGAGATCGGCTCCAACACTGCACCCACCGCAGACGACATCCAGGCGCAGACCCTGACCTCACAACCGGTCGACATCGTACTCACCGGTGCAGATGTGGATGAACTGGACGGGATTTTCGATCCGCTGGCCATCAATCTGGAAAGCCGCCCGGCCAACGGCGACTTTGTGGCACCGCTGATGCCCTTCTTCATCGAAGACTTCCGCTCAACTCCGGAAGGCCCATTCGGACCAGAGTTCGGATTTCTCACCACACATAACGAGCGAGATGATTGGTTATGGGAAAACCGCTGCACCAATCCTGACTATTCCCACCTCAATTCCAACATCCGTATTGAACGCGGCTGGGTTTATACCCCGGCGTTCATCCATGTGCAGGATAACGGCGAGTACTTCATGATCGACCGTCGCTGGCAGTGCGATATGCCAGGCACCCGCGCACGCACCTGGGAGCGCATCTCGAAGTGGAGTGCCGAAGACGAATATCTGGGTGAGGTCGACTACAACGGCACATCCAACACCTTCGTCGTGGATCAGGACGGACTACTTTATACCTTATCCCGCAACGGCAGTGGGTCGAGTTCGACACTCTTCCTTGCACAGCGCCCGACCAACTTCGAGGATCCGGATTTCGATCGAAACAATATCCTCGATAGCTGGCGTTTTGACTACGCGTCCACGGACAATCGTGATACCGGTGTCAGTCATTCCATCAGCCCTGGATCGCTGAGCTACGCCAGAGTCGACAGCAACAACCACCTCATCTTTCTCACCGACCGCAGGCGAGTATTTGTATTCGATGTGCGTGAAGACTTCACCGACGGTGTGGAACAGAACGACAACAGCATGGGAGACAAGTACCTCGGCGCGCTGCACAACGGCGAGCAGTTTCTCTGCAACGGTGGCCAGCATGGCAACAGCTGGACCGGTTTTGCCATGGACGTGGACGCAGACGGTAATCTTTATGTCACAGACACCTGCGACAATCAGATTCACAAATTCACGCCCTCCTATTTCGATGACAACGGCGATTTCGTGATGGGTGAGCATGTGGGCTGGATGGGTCGCTGCGACACCAGCACCAATGACGCCTGTGACGAGGAAAATGGCAGAAGTCGCGGTTACGCCTGTACCGACGCCACCTGCCCCTTACCGGCCTATCGCGAAGAGGATGGCGTCAACCGTATCGGCACCTGGGGCGATGAACCCGGTCAGTTTGCCGGGCCGGTCTTTATCGACCTCGACCCGAATGGCGTGCTCTACGTCGGAGATACAGGACGCGTACAACGCTTTGCCACGGATGGCACCTTCGGCGGCCAGGCCAAATCCACCGGCACCGGCATCAACCAGGGCGACCACCCCGAATTTATCCTCGGCAACATGGGCACGGTCAAAGCCGTCACGGTCAACTCGACCCACTTTTTTGTTGTCGATCAGGCCGAATCGTTCATCCACGTGTTTGAGACCACGCCGTTGAAGGACATCACCGATTCGTCAGCGACAGTCACTTACGTATCAAATTTCAACTTTCACAGCGGTACCGATACCTTCACCTACAGCGCCACGGATGGACTGGACACCAGCAACATCGCTACCGTCAGCGTGCAGGTCGATCGCAACTTCCGACCCCCTGAAGCATTCGGTCAGGACGTCACGCTGGATGAAGATACGAGCGCTGAAATTACAGTTACCGGCGATGACCCGGATGGTGTGTTTGGTACCGATGATGTCTTCCCGCTGGACAACCTGACCTTTCGCGTGACCACGCAGCCCGAGTTCGGCTCGGTCAGCCTGGTGAACGATCTGGTGACTTATACCCCGGATACTGATTATCACGGCGAAGACAGCTTCCAATTCGTTGCCAATGACGGCGTCTTTGATTCTGAGCCCGCCACCGTCAACCTGACCATCAATTCTGTTGAAGATGCGCCGGTGCTGGTCGAAGTGATGCCCACCAATCGGGCCGCCCGGGGCTTCCCGGTGGCCCTGGTCACCACCTATACCGACGATGGCGGTGAGTTCCCCGCCGATGGTTTTGTAACTTGGGGTGATGGCGCGATGGACGCGCGCGGCGACTTCGAAGATCCTGACGGTGAAGGCGGTGAGCCCCCGGAACTGGTGGGTGCGAAATTCAACGAACCCGCGGAAGGTATTGGTGAAGGCAACATTCTCGCCCAACACGTCTATCAGACCACCGGCATGATGACTTCCCAGGTGTGTATCGTCACCGACGCCCAGCACCTCCCCTGCGAAAACCAGACCATCGAAGTGCAGGAACTGGTGTCGCTGGAGGTCTCGGTCAGTGAAGACCCGGATGAAACCACCGCCAGCTTTATCGACCTCGACATCGAGATCGAGAATGCGGTGCCTCAGGGTTGGTCCGGCTTGACCGCCAACAACGTGGTCCTCAATCAGGTCGCTGTTGAAGAGGCGGACGTTACCCAGATCATCAGCCAATCCGGCTCTGCCTGCAGCCTGAGCAACGGCCTGATCACCTGCAGCGATCTATCAATGGCGCCGGGTGATACCATCACGGCGACCATTCGCCTGACTCGCGCAGGCACCGCGCCACTGATCTACGACCTGGGCGTGCCTTTTGCCATCGACGTCACTACCAGCACCCCGGCCATTGAAGATATGTATACGGGTATCCGCTGGATCAGATTCCTGGCCGATGCCACCGACACCGATGGCGATGGCATGACCGATGTCTTCGAACAGACCTACGGCTTGAATCCAGCGTTTGCCGGCGATGCATCCCTCGATGGAGATGGTGACCAGCTGACCAATCTGGAAGAGTTTGAAAGACGCACTGACCCAACCCTTGCAGACAGCGATGCCGATGGTATTAATGACAACGAGGACTTCTGCCCACTCGATCCCGGCGGCACCGTTGAAGGTCATGATGGTTTATGTGAGGCCGAGATTCAGTCAAACGCTGTATTGAGAATCATCAACATACTGGGTCGTGAAAGGAACTGATCAGAACAGGAGCGTAGTTTTGCAAGTAGTACCTGTCGCGCTTGCGCGTATCTCACTCAGGGTGATCCGTGGCTGTTGTATGGCCCTGTTGCTGCTCGCCACCACAGGCCAGGCCGCCGTGCATTATGGTGCGCATAATCCGCTGACCGAAGCCTGGAGCGTGACCTCGGGTGATACCGGGGTCAATGCCACGCCCTTTGCCCCGGACCCGGATTTCCCGGATGTGCTGGCCTGGCAGATCAACAGCAATGCCTCAGGCAGGCTGCGCTATGAGGTCGCAGGCCCTGCAGCCAGTGACTCCTGGAGGTATTCTGCCCATCTGCGTGTGGTTAACCTGAACGATGCCGTTGATCTAGGGGTTCTGCTGGAAGTTGCTAACGGCGCGCAACGATTTATGCTCACCTTCGGCAGCAACGCCGCTGGTGACACGCTCATTAATCTTAATGGCGCTGATTATCCAGACTCCATTGATCTGGCGATTGCGCCCAGCCAGACAGGGCGCACCGACTACCTGCACGTGGTGATCAGTTTCGACGCTCAGACTGACCTGGCAGAGCTGTACATCAACGGTCAACTGCTGGCTGCGAACTGGTCAGGAGCATCCAGTCCATTGCAGCGCGTTAATTTCGGAGACGGGGCAACCAGCGCTGTGGGCATCGCCCGCTACGCCCGGGTAGAGTTCAACAGCGGATTACCCGCCTGCAACGATGGTCTGGACAACGATGGTGACGGACTGACCGATTTCAATGGCGCTGATGCAGATTGCCAGAGCGCGCTGGATCCCACTGAAGGCGTCTATTGCCCGGTGGGTGAGGACGTGGATGCGGATGGGGTGTGCGAAAACATTGTCGTGGCAACAGAGCTTAACAATGACCCGGCCCGAGCGGGATGGGTGCGCCCCACCGCCGCGGCCGGTCAATCCTGGCAGCCCGGTGACGAAGACCTGGGCGCCGGCAACTGCGAGTTTCCCTGTCCGTTCTGGCGGATAACAGACAACGGCACTGCCAGCGGTAACCTGGGTGCCTATCAGGTCACGCCCGCACCCGTGAGCAACAGCCGGCACTGGGAGCTGCGCGCAGAAATGCGTCTACGCCCCTTGAGCAGTGGCGCAGATGCGGTGAATTACGCCAAAACCCTGTTCGTCAGAGTGCCGGTGGCCGGTGGGGTGCAGGAATATGGTGCGCTGTTCGGTACCGATGGCAACGGCAACATGCTGTTGCGCCCGTCTGGTACCACGGATTCGATAAATATCGGTCCGACCACCGACTATCACCTCATCAGGGTGGTCTACGATCCTGAGACAGCGAGCGCAGATATTCTGGTAGACGGCGTAGTGGTTGCGCAAAACAGCGGCGGGCGTTTCATCAGCGGTCTGACTACTGCTAACGCATTTTGGGGTTCCGGGGAATCAGGCGCTGTAGGTCGGAGCCACTGGCGAAGTGTCGCGTTGGAATTAGACCCGGACACCGATGGCGATGGTCTGCCGAACGCCGCTGAACCGGCTCTGGGCACCAACCCCTATCAGGCGGACACGGATGATGATGGTCTCGTGGATGGCGCAGAAGTCGCCGCGGGCACTGATCCGCTGGTGGAGGACAGCGACGGCGACGGACTGCTGGATGGTTTCGAAGCCGCCAGCGGGCTGAATCCCCTGAGTGCCGACGCAGACGGCGATCTGGATGGCGATGGACTGCTCAACAGCGAGGAACAGGATGCGCAAACGCGACCCGATCTGGCAGATACCGATGGCGACGGTTTGAGCGATGGCGAGGAAGTGACAGATCTGGACACCGACCCGCGCTCGCCGGACACAGATGGCGACACCTTGTCCGACGGGGACGAAGTTAATCTGCATGGCACCAACCCCCTGCTGGCAGACAGCGACGGGGATGCCATATTCGATGCCGATGAACTGATCGCCGGCACGGATCCACTGGATGCAGACAGCGACGACGATGGCCTGGCCGACGGTCTGGAGGCACCGGCAGGCACCAACCCGCTTATAAGCGACACTGACGGCGACGGTCTGCTGGACGGTTTCGAGTTGAACTACGGTTTCGACCCGACCGTGGCTGCGGGTGCCGCGGATGATCTGGATGGCGATGGCCTGGACAACCTTGCCGAACAGCAGGCCGGTACCGCACCGGATGAGACAGATACGGATGGCGACGGTTTGAGTGACGCGCAGGAGGTCAACGTTTTCAACAGCAACCCGTTAAGCGAAGATACCGATGGTGACGGACTGCTGGATGAGTTTGAAACCCTGTTCGGCTTTGATCTCAACAACTTTGGAGACGCCACGCGGGACACGGACAACGACGGCCTGAGCAACGCGGAAGAACAGGACCTGGGTTTAGATCCTACTGTCGCCGACAGCGATAGCGATGGTTATCTGGATGGTGAAGAAACCTATATTTTCGGCACGGTGCCCACCCGGACTAACGAGCCGGGTACGCCGTTGACACACCTGACCTCGCTGCAGTTCGTGGCCACGGATCAGCCCCTGTTCGACGATCTGCCGGAGCCTACCTTTGTCGACCTGGCACCGCTGGTGGCCGAGCAGACCGGTGGCACCATCCGCGAAGGTGAGGTCCGCACCATCCAGCGGTCACCCAGCACCCTTACCGCACAGGACATCTGGGACGAAGCGGTCGCACAATGCGATGCCTACGAATATACCGCACCCGTCAGCAGCCACGTGGATGCCTGTCGCAACCTGACCGTCTCACCCACCCGCACAGAGTGCATCAATGGTGGCAATGTCAGCTTTGCCAGTCGCAGTGTTTCCTGTTGCACCAGCGCAATAACCGGCGTGATCGCCACCGAAGACGCCATCAGTAATGGCTGCACGTCACCCTTTAACGAGGTGCGCAGCCACACCATTACGGCGGTTAATAACCTGCCCGGCGGACCCTACATCAGCCCGACTTCTATCGATGTGGGCGATGGCATCGGTCCGCGGCCCACCAGCGATACCCCGCTGCCACCACGTGATTATCAGATTGGGGCAGAAGTCACCCAGACCATCGATGTCACCGGCGGCATCACCCTTACACCGGGGCTCTCAAGCGCCGATCCTGGCGAAGTAGACCTGTACTACGACACGCAAGGCTATGTACGCCTGAGCAACTCGGTGGTGACGCCGGGCGCCCTGTTCAGCCTGACCCTGGATCATCTGCCCCGCTCGTTTGTGGGCCCGAGGTTTGACGGTACGTCATCCGGCTGTACGTCTGTGCAGGCGAGCAGTACAGGATCCTGTATGTCATCACGCTGGCCGAGCTTTTCCACCAGCCTGACGCTGGACATCAACATCGACATCAGTGCCGATGCAGAAATCTGGTCCATCAATCCAGACAATGGCGAACAGTTACACACCACCCGCAGCCTGTTCGATCAGTCGCTGGGCAGAAGCTACGATCTGGCTGCGCTGGACTGGCGCATTGGCGATAGTCTGGACATGCGCTTTCTGCATGAGCTGCCGGCGGTGCCCGAGTTTATACAACAGGATATCTCCATCACCAATGACGACGTCTTTGGCCTGTGGGATCCAGGCACCAAGCTGCCCATACCCATCGATATTCCCTTCGGCTGTTTCCTGAAAAAAATCAGTGAGAATCTCTGCATCACCCTTGGCATTCCGGAAAAACTGGGGGTCAGTACCAACCTGATGACTTTCCAGCTGCAGATTCCGGAGCTCAACTCGCCAGTCAGCCAACGCGATCCCAACGACATCGGATCGCGTGGCTTCAACGGCGGCGCACCGAGCAATTTCAGCCTGGACAAGGTAGAACCACTGCGCCATTACCTCAGTGACGAAGGCCACCTGATCAATACCGTACCGAACAAGTTCCGGCCAACATTCAATCTTGCCGCGCTGGATGGCTCAGCGGAAAGCCTGCTGGATACCTTCGTGTTGAACAACACCGACCTCAGCTCCGATGTATTCCGCTACGAACTGGATCTGGACGGTATCGTCTGCATCAACTCCGGCGGGCTCGGTTGCCTGGGTGCCAGTGCAGGCATCCCGCTGGTGGCTGACATAACCGTAGACGCGGTGGACCTCGATCTGGTGATGTGGACAGGTTGGGACTCCAGCCTGACTTTCGAACCCAACCTACAGGCACTGCTGCGCTTCAGCACGGCGGTCGAGGTCTGGGACAGCGTGCAGAGCCAGTTTGTCAACGTCGCTGCAGGTGAAGCGTATCCCGTGGAGGTGCCTGTCAGCAGCGCTGGTCCTGCCAGCGTGCTGATACGACAACCCGATGGCGGTGTAGATGTATCGGTGGAATATTCCTTTGCCAACAACCTTTTCACCAGCAGCTCGCAATACGCTGTCAAACTCGCCGCAGAAGCCAGCTACATGCAGGCACGAGTCGGTGGTCTGGCCGGCTCGGCATTTGAGTATTTTGTGGGTGTGCCTTTGCAGTTTGGCCTGTTAACTGCGATTACCGAAGCCCCGCCCATTCCGGCGCAAACCCTGGAAAGTTCCTATGCCATGACCGCCCCGGTGATGAACTTTCCAGGTCCAACCCTGACCATCGTTGATGCGGGGTTGGACAGCGACTCTGACGGGCTTGAGGATGATGTAGAAAATGCCTGGTGCTCCGACGCCAATGACGCCGACAGTGACGATGACGGTCTGCCGGATGGCGTGGAGGACCTGAACCGCAACGGCGTGGTGGACGCAGGTGAAACCGATCCGTGTAACGCGGACAGCGACGGCGATGGCCTGCAGGATGGTGCCGAGCGGGGTCTGGTGACCCCACACGCCGACACGGACTTAGGCCTGTTTGTTGGCAACAACACACCGCGCATTCGCACCAACCCGAACAATGTGGATACCGATGGCGATGGCTTCAGCGATTTTGAGGAGATTGCCGAGGGATCGAACCCTTTAAGCCGGGGGGATTGCCCACCCAGCGCCTGTCAGTCGAATTCGGCGCTGAAGATTATCCTGATGCGAGCACGGGAGTCGTAACAAACGACTCCCCTTTGTTGAGCTCAATTGTGCAGACCAGGGTTGCTGGCCCGCCTGCTTAACCGCTTGGCTTAACCGCGGCCCAGACTTTCCATCCACTCATCCAGGAAGCTTCTGAGATGCTCAGAGCGGCTTGGATGGCGCAGCTTGCGCAGCGCCTTGGCTTCGATCTGGCGAATACGTTCACGGGTGACATCAAACTGCTTACCCACTTCCTCGAGGGTGTGGTCGGTGTTCATGTCGATACCGAAACGCATGCGCAGCACCTTGGCTTCGCGTGCGGTCAGGCCACCGAGTACATCCCGGGTTGCTTCTTTCAGACCTTCACCGGTAGCCAGCTCGATCGGTGAACCAATGGTGGTGTCTTCGATAAAGTCACCCAGATGCGAATCTTCGTCGTCGCCGATGGGGGTTTCCATGGAAATCGGCTCTTTGGCGATCTTGAGTACGCGCCGTACCTTGTCTTCCGGCATTTCCATACGTTCGCCCAGTTCTTCCGGAGTGGGCTCTCGACCCATTTCCTGCAGCATCTGTCGCGAGACACGGTTGAGCTTATTGATGGTTTCGATCATATGCACCGGAATACGAATCGTACGGGCCTGGTCCGCAATAGAGCGGGTAATGGCCTGACGGATCCACCAGGTGGCATAGGTTGAAAACTTGTAACCGCGTCGATATTCGAACTTATCCACCGCCTTCATCAGACCGATGTTGCCTTCCTGAATGAGGTCCAGAAACTGCAGGCCGCGATTGGTGTACTTCTTGGCGATAGAAATCACCAGTCGCAAGTTGGCCTCGACCATGTCTTTCTTCGCCCGGCGAGCTTTGGCTTCGCCCAGGGACATACGGCGATTGATCTCTTTGATCTCCATCACCGTCAGTTCCGTCGACTTGCTCAACGCTTTCAATTTCTTCTGCGCCCGCAGAATGTCTTCACGCTGGTTTTCCAGCGCTGCTGAGTATTCCTTATCTGCCTTCACCAGCTTGTTAATCCAGGTGACGCTGATTTCATTGCCTACATATTCCTTGCGAAATACGTCGCGTGGTACTCGGGCTCGGCGTACTGCACTGACCAGAATGGCCCGTTCGTGACGACGCACGATGTCCAGTGCGCCACGCGCCATACTGACAATTTCATCAAAGTGCTTGGGCACCAGCTTGAAGCAGCAGAACGCAACACCCAGCTTTTCCAACTGCGCCTGGGCTTCTTCACTGTCACGCCCTTTCTCGGCAATAACTTTGAGTGTCTTGTTGTACTGTCGCTTCAGCGTGCCAAAGCGTTTCTTGGCTTCCTCAGGATCAGGCCCGGTTTTTTCTTCCTCTTCATCGTCGTCGTCCTTGGCGTTAACTTTGACGCCATCCGGTCCGACTTGCGTTGCTGCCGGTACATGATCCGTGGGGTCCAGATAGCCCACCAGCAGGTCGGCCAGCTTGTCTTCCTTGGTGACTTCGGCATAGGTGTTGAGGATGTACTCTACCGGTCCTGGGAAACAGGCCAGCGCGGTCAATACGTCGCGAATGCCTTCTTCAATACGTTTGGCAATGGCGATTTCGCCTTCGCGAGTCAGCAGTTCCACAGTACCCATCTCGCGCATGTACATGCGCACCGGGTCGGTGGTACGACCGGCTTCGGTTTCTACCGCAGCCAGCGCTGCGGCCGCTTCTTCCGCAGCCAGTTCATCGGCGGTGTTCTCTTCGGTGCTGAGCAACTCATCGGCATCAGGCGCGGTCTCGTAGACCGTGATCCCCATGTCGTTGATCATCCTGATGATGTCTTCAATCTGCTCGGGATCGGAAATATCGTCAGGCAGGTGATCATTCACCTCCCCATAGGTGAGAAAACCCTGTTCCTTACCCTTGGCGATTAATTCCTTCAGGCGCGATTGCTGTTGAGCCGTGGTTGAAGTATTCATAAACCGATTAACACCTCTAGCGGTTGGCTATTGTTAATGACTGTACGTTGCAATGTTGAGTGCTCATGAAACGTTAGATCGTAAATTTACGATATGGTTCGTCCGGCCAAGGACCTACCGGTCCTGACAGACATGACGTTGTGAGCTTATTTGTATGCGTGCCTTTTTGTAGTGGATCTCTCTGGATCCGGCCCTCGTTTGGTCGGGCTATCCCCCATAGGCAGCAGGGTATTATAACAGTGTCGATTGCTTGATCCAGCATTTATTTATCAAGAGTTCAAGACTCGTAAAGTTGAGTAAGCGCCAGATAAAGTGTAGTCGAACCCAGTGTCGGCTGTCGTGCACTCCAATCCCAAACACCCAGAATAAGCAAATGTATTGACTAGATCTAAGATTAGGTAAATTCAGAATACAATCGACTTTGGCGAACGGCTAAACTACTCGATTGCCACGCGTATAGGAGATATGTCATTTCAAGGAAAGGAATTATATTAGCTGGAGGGACGGGAAGCCGCCTCCACCCAGTGACTCTGGGTGTCTGTAAACAGCTGCTGCCCATCTATGACAAGCCCATGGTGTACTACCCTTTGAGTACACTTATGCTGGCTAAAATTCGCGAGATTCTAATCATTTCCACGCCTGAAGACATCGGCGCCTTCAAGCGCATGCTTGGGGATGGGGCTCAATGGGGGATTCAGCTGGAATACGCCGTACAACCGAACCCAGACGGTTTAGCACAGGCGTTCCTCATTGGCGAAAAATTCTTAGCTGATAGCCCAGCAGCGTTGGTGCTTGGCGACAATCTATTCTACGGCAGCGGCTTCTCAAAAAAACTGGTAGATCAGTCTGCAATTACGGATGGAGCCTCGATTTTTGCATACCCCGTAGCCGATCCTTCGCAGTTCGGCGTCGTAGAATTCGATGCGCAAGGAAAGGCAATTTCTATCATTGAAAAGCCCACCAATCCGAAGAGTAACCATGCCGTTACAGGTTTGTACTTCTATGACAAAAACGTCGTTGATTACGCGAAAGAGGTGCAACCTTCGGAGCGCGGAGAGTTGGAAATCACTGATCTGAACAATATTTATTTAGCGTTAGGCAAACTTCGGGTAGAGCCGATGACTCGCGGGATGGCCTGGCTGGATACTGGAACGCACGATTCGTTTCTCGAGGCCGCGCAATTTATCCAAACCTTAGAGAAACGTCAGGGCCTTAAGGTGGGGTGTCCGGAAGAAATAGCCTGGCGGATGGGGTGGATCAGCGACGAAAACCTTCTCGCACTCGGTCAACAGCTATATAAAAGCGGCTACGGTGAATATCTCTCATCCCTGGTTAAAGATTAATACACATGAAAATACTTTTAACTGGAGGCGCAGGATTCATTGGCTCAGCAGTTGTACGGCACTTAAGTAAGCTGCCCGATCGGGAGATCGTTATCCTCGACAAACTTACATACGCTGGAAATTTAAGCTCTATTTCAGAGGCGCTAAACTCAGAAAATTGTCACTTCATCAAAGGAGACATCACTGATCCTGATCTAGTGAACCATATTTTCGCGAACCATGAGCCTGACGCGGTCATGCATTTGGCGGCAGAGTCTCACGTTGATAGAAGTATTGATAGTCCTCAAGAATTCATTCAAACAAACGTGCTGGGAACGTTCCACCTTTTGGATGCAGCTCGAAAATATTGGGATGGACTCCCATCCGAACGGCAAGATCAGTTTCGTTTCCACCACGTGTCTACGGATGAGGTTTATGGGGACTTGGAAGGCCCCGACAGTTATTTTGTTGAGACAACGCCATACATGCCGTCTTCACCTTATTCCGCTAGCAAGGCTGGCTCTGACCACTTGGTAAGGGCGTGGTGGCGCACCTACGGTCTTCCCGTGATCATAACCAATTGCTCCAACAACTATGGGCCCTATCAATTCCCGGAGAAGCTCATTCCTCACATGATCTTGAGCGCGCTTGCAGAGAAGCCGTTGCCCGTTTACGGTTCAGGAGAACAGGTAAGAGACTGGTTATATGTAGACGACCACGTCACGGCACTTCATCTAGCGTTGACCCAAGGAAGCCCAGGCGAAACGTATAATATCGGCGGGCATAATGAACACACTAATATTCACGTTGTAGGCGCAATTTGCGACCTACTCCGTGAAATCCTAGACAACGGAAAGAATTACAGATCGCTGATTACGCACGTCACTGACCGTCAAGGTCATGACAAGCGCTACGCGATTGACGCTTCAAAGCTTCAAGCATCCCTGGGGTGGGTGCCTGCTGAGTCTTTCGAATCCGGGCTCAAGAAAACAGTCGAATGGTATTTAGCCAACCGCACATGGTGGCGAAATATACTCGATGGTTCTTACCGACTCGACCGATTAGGAAACAGTGCATGATTGTCACCGATACTGACTTACCCGGCGTAAGAGTGATTGAACCGAGCGTTTTCAAAGATAAGCGTGGGTATTTCCTAGAAACCTACAATGCACCGCTCTACCAGGAAGCTATCGGCTCATCATTGCCTTTCGTCCAAGATAATCTGTCGTATTCACGGGGAAACGTCTTGCGCGGATTACATGCTCAAAAGAATTATCCCCAAGGCAAACTTGTAAGGGTCGTTCGTGGCTCGGTCTTTGATGTTGCCGTAGACATTAACCCTTCATCCGACACTTTTGCGCAGTGGGTAGGTTTCGAGTTGAACGACACAAACCAGAAACAAATTTGGATCCCTCCAGGCTATGCACACGGTTTCGCCGTTTTGTCTGCAGAAGCGATCTTTGAGTACAAATGCACGGACGTCTACCACCCAAACGACGAAATAGGAGTCATTTGGAATGACAAAAAAATTGGAGTTAATTGGCCGATAACCAACCCCCTTCTGTCAACGAACGACTCGCAACTACCCACCCTTGAAGACCTTCTGCAAGATCTAACGTGAATCCACTTATCATCGGTAAGAACGGTCAGTTAGCGTTCTGTCTGTCGAGTCTCAATAGCCGTTCAATTCGCGGAGCTACATTCTGGGGCCGCGATGAATTGAACTGGCTTGAGCCAGATGACCACACCGAAAAAATTCTAAACTTCAAACCCTCTCATATCATCAATACATCAGCCTACACTGCAGTTGATGCCGCCGAGCTTCACCAATCCGATGCATTTAGGGTCAATGCAACCGGGCCAGAGATTTTAGCTCATGCAGCCAAGCGCTTGAGCGTGCCACTCATACATATATCGACTGACTATGTTTTCGATGGTAACGCGAGCAGGCCGTATACTGCCGACCAACCCTGCCATCCGCTTAATGTATATGGCGCATCGAAGCTCGATGGAGAAATACGTGTTAAAGAGTCAGGCTGTCATTACGTTATAATCCGCTCAAGCTGGGTGTTCAGCGAAACTGGCTCGAATTTTGTCTCCACAATGATGGGACTCAACGCGTCCCCGGAACTATCCGTGGTTAACGATCAAATCGGGCGACCCACTTACGCGGGTGATTTGGCAAAATTGATTGCAAGCATACTGGATTCCGACACCCATCTAGACTCAGGAACCTACCACTATTCCGGGGGTGACCAAGTTACTTGGTTTGAATTCGCAGACGCCATTTTCGATACAGCTCTCAGACACAAGCTTATCAATAGTAGACCAACTTTGATTCCTACCACCACGAACAGATTCCAGTCATCGCAGCGAGCGAACGGTAAAACGGTTGCAACGCGACCACTATTTGGTGTTCTGAATCACTCGCCAGAATTGTCCGATTTCGCTCCAATCGGAAACTGGCGAGATTCCCTTCCCAATGTAATAACAACGTTAACGAATCGCAAAAACGGCTAGTCCAACTCCACGGCTATCCAACGTGCTATTTCACGCGAGTTCATTGGGTTGATTAATCGATAGAAAACTTAATCCTGGTCCAGTTTTCGCTGTTGCCAGTAGCGCCGAAAGTCATCCGGATTGGCTGATTCACGCAGATTCTGCAAAGTTGCTTTGCGATTATTCGCCTCGATTCGTTGCAGATAGCGACTGCAAAGGTCTTTGAGTTCCGCCCGCAACGCCCCATCGCCGATGGCCAGAGGCTGCGCGGCCCAACTCCGCATCTGCCGAGCAAGTTCAGGTTGGTCAATGGCAATCAGCAGTTCTTCCACATCGGCACCGGGCTGCAGCTCCAGGTAACGCATCAGCTCGGTTTTAGCACTGTCCTGGCCGGCTTCGAGGATCTGTTTACGAGTCTCTTCATCTACTTCATGCCACAGACCAGGGCGTTTGGTGAGTATGCTGGCAAGCTTTGTAAGTAAACGTTCACTTACTTCCTGATCCTTACCTGGCTTGCTTTGAGCTGTGCTGCGCTGGGGCTCAACCGACCTCTCTCGCGTACCAGACTGACTCGTCAGCCCGGTAATCTGTTCAATTTTCTGCTGCAGCAGGTTGCTCAAGATGCCACTGGGCAATTTACTTACGTACGGCTCGATCAACCCCACAAAGCGCCCTTTGCCATCCATACTGTTCAGATCGAGACCCTGGGAAAGGCGCTGCACCAGAAACTCCAGTGCCGGTATGGCATTGCCGATAAACTCATTAAACCCCTGCTTCCCCCGGCTGCGAATCAGCGAATCCGGGTCTTCACCGTCGGGCAGAAACATGAATTTCATCTGCCGGTGCTCGGTCAGGGTGGGCAGGGCATTTTCCAACGCTTTCCAGGCGGCGCCACGACCAGCGGTGTCGCCATCGAAGCAGCACACCACTTCATCGGTATAGCGAAACAGCTTTTCGAAGTGCGGCGTGCCACTGGCGGTGCCGAGGGTGGCCACGGCGTTGGCAAAGCCGAATTGCGCCAGCGCCACCACGTCCATATAACCTTCCACCACCAGCAGGCGGTCGATCCGACGCAGTGCGCGCCGCGCCTCATACAAGCCGTAAAGTTCTTTGCTTTTGTGGAAGACAGGGGTCTCTGGTGAGTTCAGGTATTTCGGTCCGTCGTCAGCACCCATCACCCGGCCACCGAATCCGATCACCCGGCCACGGGTATCCCGGATGGGGAAGATAATGCGGCTACGAAAGCGGTCGTACACCCGGCCATTGTCGCTCTTGTTGGCCAGACCGGCCTCAAGCAACAGTTTGTCGTCCACGTCGCTGAGACCCTCTTGCAGGTTCTGCCAGCCATCGGGGGCATAACCGATGCCGAAGTCTCTGGCGATTTCACCGGTCAGCCCGCGGTTTTTCAGATAGGCGATGGCGTCGGGCGCATCCCGCAGCGCTTTACGATAGAACTGCTCTGCCCGCGCCAGCACATCGTAGAGGTTCGGATCTGCCTGTTGTGCCCGCCCACCGCCCTGTTCACGGGGCACTTCCAGACCCAGCTGTGCCGCCAGGCTTTCCACCGCCTCGACAAACTCCAGACGCTCAAAGTTCATGATAAAGGTCAACGCCGTGCCGCTCTCCTGGCAGCCGAAGCAGTGATAGAACTGCTTGTCCGGGCTGACCGAAAAAGAGGGGGTTTTCTCATCATGGAAGGGGCACAGGCCCTGGTAGTTCTTGCCGGCTTTTTTCAGCGTCATGCGCCGCTCGATCACGTCGACGATATCAACGCGGTCCAGCAGATCATTTATAAAACTTTGGGGGATTCGTCCGGCCACCCGCTGAGGTTACCAGAATTCAGCGACCGTATACGTCGTCAAATCGCTCGATGTCGTCTTCGCCCAGATAGGAACCTACCTGTACTTCGATGAGTTCCAGTTCCTGTGCGCCAGGATTTTCCAGCCGATGTTTGACGCCCTGGGGAATGTAGGTGCTCTGATTTTCACTGAGAATAAAAGATTCCTCACCTCGGGTTATGCGGCCAGCACCCTTGACCACAACCCAATGTTCAGAGCGATGATGATGCAACTGCAGACTCAGCGAAGCACCGGGTTTAACCCTGATGCACTTCACCTGGTAGCGTTCGCCATCCACCAGTCCTTCATAGCTGCCCCAGGGTCGAAAAACCTCTGTGTGATAATGCGGCTCTTCGCGATCATCGCTGGCCAGTTGCGCGACGATGGCCTTCACGTCCTGCACCCGACTACGGTCTGCTACCAGCACGGCATCTGCGGTATCAACGATGATCACATCCTTAAGACCAACCGTGCCAATCAGGCGTTTGCCACCGATCACCAGACTATCCGTGGTATCTATCGAGATCACATCACCGCGAAAATGATTGCCCTCTGCATCGCGTTCAGATTCGGCAAAGATGGCATCCCAGGCGCCGATGTCATTCCAGCCGAAATCCACCGGGACGACCATCGCATGCGCGGTTTTTTCCATCACTGCGAAGTCGATCGAATCAGAAGGTGATGCGAGAAAAGCATCTGATGGACGTAAAAAATCCATATCCGTGGAGGCATTGTGCATCGCCTCGCTACAGGCAGCAGCCATCTGCGGTTGGAATTCACTGAGTTCGTCCATGTAGCTCTGCGCACTCAGCACGAACATGCCGCTGTTCCACAGGTAATTCCCACTGGCCAGGTAGTCCTGCGCCACCGCGAGTTGCGGTTTTTCCACGAAGGATGCAACTGCCTGTAGACCACCTTGACCGTTGGCCACCTGGATATAGCCGTAGCCGGTTTCAGGTCGGTCAGGCTGCACGCCGAAGGTCACCAGTCCACCCTTCTTTGCTCCCTGGGCAGCAACCTTAACAGCTGCCTTGAAGGCCGCTTGATCTTCAATGAGATGATCAGACGGCAGCACCAGCAGTACAGAGTTTGCATCTTTTTCCAGGGCACAAACCGCAGCCAGTGCGATGGCTGGTGCACTGCTGCGTCCCTCCGGCTCAAGAATCAACTTGTGCCAGCCAACACCTATAGCACGCAGCTGTTCCGCGACCATAAACCGATGTTCTTCGTTGCAGACAACAATGGGCGCTTCGCCCGTTACCTCCCTGGCACGCAGCACAGTCTGCTGAATGAATGACTTTTCACCCAGCAGACGATGGAACTGTTTTGGATAATACGTACGCGATACCGGCCACAATCGAGAGCCGACCCCACCGGCTAGAATGACCGGGATTACAGGTAACTCCAAACTAGCCTCCGCTCAATTTCGCTTTGACCAGCGCACTGGCACTACCCATATCCGCCTGCCCGCCAGACAATTGCTTCAGCGCCGCCATCACTTTGCCCATATCCTGCATGCCGCTGGCGCCGGTTTCGGCCACGGCCTGGTCCACCAGTTCGGCCAGTTGCTCGGCACTGAGCTCTGGGGGTAGAAAGTCCTGGATCAGCTCAATCTCATAAGATTCCTGCTCGGCCAGATCCTGACGCTTGGCGTCCTCGTATTGGGACAGTGAATCCTGACGTTGTTTAAGCATTTTTTTCAGGATACCCAACACATCGCTGTCGCTCAGTTCGCGGCGCTCGTCGACTTCGACGCGCTTGATTTCAGCATTCACCATGCGCAGCACAGCGACCCGGGCTTTATCACGCGCTTTCATCGCCGTGACCGTTGCTTCGTTGATGGTGGATTTCAGATCAGACATGGTTCACCTCCGCCTAATCGCATAGGCTACCGCAATTTACTCGAGAGGGTGATTAAATGTTGGCTGACGCCTGCCGCATCAGCCTGGTCGCAGGAGGCTGCCTAAAAGGCGCGTTCGTACTTACGCGCTTCGCGCTGCAGCTTCTTCAGGTGCCGTTTGACCGCCGCAGCTGCTTTGCGCTTGCGTACCGCAGTGGGCTTTTCATAGAATTCGCGTCGCCGCACTTCCGAGAGCACTCCCGCCTTTTCGCAGGAACGCTTAAACCGGCGCAAGGCAACATCAAAAGGTTCGTTCTCTCTGACTTTTACGTGCGGCATATCGGCCTTCTTCAAAATTAGGGCGCGAATTCTACACATTGACGCAAGTCCCAGCAACTCCTGTGTAAGACGCCTGAGCCCTGGATAACCCGCCTTGATGGGCGCTCAGACGAGCTGATAGCATGCCACCCTGATTTTTTCTGGTCAGCTGCATGTTAGTGCTCGGTATCGAAACTTCCTGTGACGAAACAGGTCTGGCGTTGTATGACAGCCAGGCCGGGCTGCTGGCGGATGTGCTGCACAGCCAGATTGAGCTGCACGCCGACTACGGCGGCGTGGTTCCGGAACTGGCCAGTCGCGACCACATCCGTATGCTGACACCACTGCTCAAACAACTGCTGTCGAGAGCTGACAGACAACTTTCGGATCTGGATGGTGTGGCCTACACCGCAGGACCCGGCTTGATGGGTGCATTGCTGGTGGGGGCCAGTTTCGGCCGCACGCTGGCCTGGTCGTTGCAGATTCCGGCGGTAGCAGTCCATCACATGGAGGCCCACCTGCTGGCCCCGCTGTTAGGCAGCGAGAGTCCGCCACTACCCTTTATCGCTCTGCTGGTATCCGGCGGACATACCCAACTGGTCAGGGTCAGCGACCTGGGTGATTACGAAATTCTCGGCGAATCGCTGGATGATGCCGCCGGTGAAGCTTTTGATAAGGCCGCCAAGATGCTCGAACTGGGCTTTCCCGGCGGCCCCAAACTGGCGGCCTGTGCACTGGACGGCGATCCGCAGCGGTTTGTTTTTCCGCGTCCCATGACCGATCGTCCCGGTCTGGATTTCAGTTTCAGCGGCTTGAAAACCTTTACCCTGAACACGGTTGCCGCCAACCAACCACTCAGCCCGCAGGATCGCAGCGATATCGCGCTGGCCTTCGAACTGGCTGTGGTGGACACGCTGTTCATCAAATGTCGGCGTGCAGTTGCCGAGACCGGAATCAAACACCTGGTCATGGCCGGGGGGGTCAGCGCCAACACCCGGCTCAGAGCCAGACTCGACCAGGATCTGGACGCCCAGGTTTACTATGCGCCACTGGCTTTGTGCACCGACAATGGTGCGATGATCGCATTCGCCGGCGCCAAGCGCCTGGCGACGGGGCAGCATGCCCCGCTGGCGATCCATACTCAGGCCCGTTGGCCACTCTCTGATCTTGCTCCAATCTGAGTCTGAGTCAGGAAGTTAATCAGTTCTGGCCGGTGTCCCGAGCCGTGTCGGCTTGAGCCTGGGCCTGGACCAGGGTTTCGATTCGTGCCCGTCGCAGTGCTGCACCATAGGCCGGGCCACGCATTTCTTCAGCCGGCAGCGCATCGCTGTCTAACTTGACGCCCCGGAAAGCCTCCGCCAATTGTCGTAGCCGCGCTTGCTCCGGTACCTCGCACACGCCCACCAGAGCCAGCAAGCGATCATCGCCATGTTGAACCTGCAGCGCGATAAACAGATCTGCCAACGCTTCTGCGGAGAGTTCGGGCCAGGTGCATAATTGCGCGCCGTACTGGTAACAGTCTGCAGCGATCTGGCGATAGTTGCCGGGCACTTTCAGACGCGCAGTCAAAGCCGCCAGTTGCTCAGGATTCAAGGGCAACTGCATTCGTAGTTGCACAAAGCGCGCAAAACTTGAGCCTGGGCTGAATTGCAAAGAACGTTCGAGCAACTCCGGGAACCAGTCGTCCAGGCCCTGCACCTCGTCCAATATACGGAAACAGGCACCTGGATCCGGTGCGGCGAGCGCTTTTTCCGTTTCGCGCCACACCCGCTCTGCGGAAAGTGCGCGCAGGTCGCCGGCTGCACACATGTCTTTGAGCAATCGTCTGGTTTCCGGTGCAGGCTCAAAACCTGGCAACTGCGCAGCCAATCGTGCCACGCGAAAAACCCGCAGAGGATCCTCCTTAAATGCGTCTGAAATGTGGCGCAACACCTGGTTGTGCAGATCTTCAACGCCATTAAAGAGGTCGATCACTTCACCCTGGGCATCCTGCGCCAGGGCATTGATGGTCAGGTCACGTCTGGCGAGATCCTGTGCCAAAGTGACCGTGGGCTGCGCAAACACTTCAAACCCCTGGTGGCCGGCACCGGTCTTACGCTCGGTTCGCGCCAGGGCATATTCCTCCCTGGTCTGGGGATGCAGGAACACCGGGAAGTCACGCCCCACCTGGGTAAATCCGCGCGCGCGCAACTCTTCCGCCGTACTACCCACCACCACCCAGTCCCGGTCTACTACCGGCCGACCGAGCAGTTGGTCACGCACAGCGCCGCCCACCAGATAACATTCGAGATCCTCAATCATCTGCAGAGACTACTCTGCTCGTGGCAGCATTTGAACAATGCGGTCGGTTAAACCGACGGGAAATGGAGAGGTGTGGAACGCAGGGTGAGCTGCCCGGGGCCGGACTGGCTGCTTCAGACCGTGCCAGGCATACCCGGCAACTTGTCCGTCCGCCCGGATCCGTCCCGTGGGACTTTAAAGCTGGCGACGGTTTCATTGGCCCACACCGAATCGAGTTTGACGGGAAATTTCCACAACCGGTAAACGTGGCGCAGCACGTCTTCGGTATCCTGGCCCATGGGCCGGCGTTCGAATTGTGTGTGTTTGAGCGTCAAGCTGCGGTCACCACGCAGATTTACATCCACCACCTGTATGTTGGGCTCTTTGTCACCCACGTTGTACTGGCTGGCCAGCAGCTGGCGCAACTCGCGGTAGCCGGTGCGGTTGTGGATGGCTTCCACCAGGATGTGGTCCTGCTCATCATCATCCACCACCCCGAACAGCTTCAGGTCGCGCATCACCTTGGGGCTTAAGTACTGCTGGATGAAACTCTCATCTTTGTAGTCCCGCATGGCAGCGTGCAGCACTTCCAGCCAGTTACCACCGGCAATATGCGGAAACCATTCGCGATCCTCGTCGGTGGGTGCTTCACAGACCCGGCGCAAATCGCTGAAGATCGCAAAGCCCAGCGCATAGGGATTGATGCCGTTGTAGCCTGGATGGTCAAAGGGCAACTGGGTCAGAACCGACGTATGGGAAGTCAGAAACTCCAGCATGAAACCATCACTGACCAGTTTGCGGTCGTACAGACCCTGCAGCAGGGTGTAGTGCCAGAAACTGGCCCAGCCTTCGTTCATCACCTGAGTTTGACGCTGGGGATAAAAATACTGCCCCAGCTTGCGCACGATGCGCACGATCTCCCGCTGCCAGGGTTCCAGCAGGGGTGCGTTCTTTTCGATGAAGTAGAGCAGGTTTTCCTGCGGTTCGGCCGGAAAGCGGGCAATATCTTCGCTGATCTGTTCGCGCGCTTCTGGCAACGTGCGCCAGAGGTCATTCAGATTACGTTGCACATATTCTTCGCGTTCACGTTGCTGGCGCTTTTCCTCTTCCGGGCTGATCGGGTCCGGCCGCTTGTAGCGGTCGACGCCATAATTCATCAGTGCATGACAGGAATCGAGGATCTGCTCCACTTCGGCGATGCCGTGCTGCTCTTCGCAGCGGGCGATGTACTGCTTGGCGAACACCAGATAGTCGACGATGGATCCGGCATCGGTCCAGGAGCGAAACAGGTAGTTGTTCTTAAAGAATGAGTTGTGTCCGTAACAAGCGTGCGCAATCACCAGCGCCTGCATGGTGAGCGTATTTTCTTCCATCAGGTAGGCAATACAGGGATCGGAGTTGATCACAATCTCGTAAGCGAGTCCCATGTGCCCGCGCTGATAGTTCTGTTCCACCTCGACAAAGTGTTTGCCGAAAGACCAGTGGTTGTAACCCAGCGGCATACCGATAGAGGCATAGGCGTCCAGCATCTGTTCCGAGCGAATGATCTCGATCTGATTGGGGTAGGTATCCAGTTCGAACTCGTCCGCCAACAGGCCAATTTCTGTGTTGTAGCGTTCAATCAGCTCGAAGGTCCATTCATTGGTGTCTGCAATGAGCCCGCCCCGGCTGGCGTGTTTAAGCGCGCTCATCAGGCTGCTATCCGTTTCTGAAAGAGTTGCCGGAACACCGGGAAAATATCACCCACCTCGCGAATAGGCTGCTGGGCAAACACGTCCGGGAAACGCGCCTCGAGCTTGGCGTATTCTTCCCACAACGCCTGATGATGGCGCTTGGTGATTTCCACATAGGCGAAATACTGAACCTGGGGCAGAATCGATTCGGTCAGTATCTTGCCGCACAGGGGTGAGTCGTCGTTCCAGTTGTCACCATCCGATGCCTGCGCGCCATAAATGTTCCACTCATCCGGCGAATAACGTTCGTCAATAATTTCCTGCATCAGCTTCAACGCGCTGGAGACCACCGTGCCACCGGTCTCGCGGGAGTAGAAAAACTCCTGTTCGTCCACTTCCTTGGCCACCGTGTGGTGTCGAATGAACACCAGATCGGTACGCTCGTAATGACGCTTGAGGAACATGTACAGCAGCAGATAGAAGCGTTTAGCCATGTCCTTGGTGTGCTGGTCCATGGAGCCGGACACGTCCATCAGGCAGAACATGACCGCCTGTGAGGTGGGTACCGGTCGCGCAACGTGCAGGTTGTAGCGCAGATCCGTATCGTCCAGAAAGGCAACCCGGCGAATACCACGTTCAAGCTCTTCCAGCGCCCGGCCAATGCGTTTCAGCGTCACTTCATCGCCGGAGTGCTGGGCGGCCAGCAGAGTCTCCTGTAAGGCTCTGCGCTGGCGTTTCTTTTTTGCGCCAAGCGCAATACGGCGCATCTTGGAGGCCTGCATGGTGCGGGGTACGGAAAGCTTGGCGGGCACACCATCGGAACTGAAACCGGCATGCTCATACTTGAAGCTGTTGGTTCCCTTAAGGTGCTGTTTGGTCATATTCGGCAGTTCCAGACCCTCAAACAGCACATCGACAAATTCTTCGGAGGTCAGACGAAAGACAAAGTCGTCGTCACCTTCACCCTGGTTACTGGCTTCGCCTTCCCCAGCACCACCGCCACCACCTTGGGGGCGAGGAATCCGATCGCCGCTGACAAAGTCTTTGTTACCCGGATGGACAATGGTGCGTCGTCCGCCCTTGCCGTGATGAAACACAGGTTCAGATACGTCACCCTTGGGAATGCTGACGTTCTCGCCCTGTTCCATATCCTCGATGCTGCGCTTATCCACCGCTTTTTCTACCGCCTCTTTTATGTGGCGCTTATAGCGCTCCATAAAGCGACGGCGATTCACCATGTTTTTATGCTTGGCGTTTTCTCTGCGGTCTATCAGATAGGACATGCAGGCCCCTCCAAAGCAAGTCAGAAGGCGGTTTACTGGGACTTACGTACGCGCATGTACCACTCGGATAGCAGGCGCACCTGTTTCTCCGTATATCCACGTTCGACCATGCGTGCCACAAAGTCATCATGTTTGCGCTGCTCGTCGCTGTTGGCTTTGGCGTTGAAGGAAATCACCGGCAGCAGATCTTCTGTGTTGGAGAACATCTTCTTCTCGATCACAGTGCGCAGCTTTTCGTAGCTCTGCCAGGACGGATTTTCGCCATTATTGTTGGCTCTGGCGCGCAGTACAAAGTTGACGATCTCGTTGCGGAAATCTTTCGGATTGGAAATGCCCGCGGGCTTTTCAATCTTTTCCAGTTCTTCGTTCAGCGCCGAACGGTTCAATATGTCGCCAGTTTCCGGGTCGCGGAATTCCTGATCCTGAATCCAGAAATCGGCGTAAGTCACATAGCGGTCAAAGATATTCTGGCCATACTCGGAATAGGATTCGAGATAGGCGGTCTGAATTTCTTTACCAATAAAGTCCACGTACTTGGCTGACAGGTATTCCTTGATATAGCCGAGGTAGCGTTCACGCACCTCCTGCGGATAGTTCTCACGCTCTATCTGCTGCTCGAGTACATACATGAGGTGTACCGGATTGGCCGCGACCTCGGTGGGATCGAAGTTAAATACTCTGGACAGAATCTTGAACGCAAAGCGGGTAGACAAGCCTTGCATGCCTTCGTCCACACCGGCCAGATCGCGGTATTCCTGCATGGTCTTGGCTTTGGGATCGGTGTCTTTCAGGTTCTGGCCGTCATAAACACGCATCTTGGAGTACACATTGGAGTTCTCCGGCTCCTGCAGTCGTGACAAGACCGTGAACTGCGCCAGCATTTTCAGGGTGTCCGGCGCACAGGGTGCATCGCGCAACGAGCTTTCATCCACCAGCTTCTGATAGATCTTCTTCTCTTCGGTGATGCGCAGGCAATAGGGCACCTTAACGATATACACCCGGTCGATAAAAGCTTCGTTGTTGCGGTTGTTACGGAAGTTCTGCCACTCAGATTCATTGGAGTGTGCCAGCACCACGCCGTCAAAGGGGATCGCGCCGATCGCCTCGGTACCGTTGTAATTGCCTTCCTGGGTAGCAGTCAGCAGGGGGTGCAGCACCTTGATCGGTGCCTTGAACATCTCAACAAATTCGAGCAGACCCTGGTTCGCTTTGCACAGGCCACCAGAGTAGCTGTACGCATCCGTATCATTCTGGGCAAAGTCTTCCAGTTGGCGGATATCGACCTTACCCACCAGTGCAGAAATGTCCTGATTGTTTTCATCGCCCGGTTCGGTCTTGGCTACCGCGCGCTGATCCAGAATCGAGGGATACAGCTTCACTACTTTAAAGCGGGTGACATCACCACCAAACTCACGCAGGCGTTTGCTCGCCCAGGGCGACATGACACTGCGCAGGTAGCGCTGTGGAATACCGAATTCTTCTTCCAGCACCTGTCCATCTTCCAACGCATCGAACAAGCCCAACGGACTTTCATTTACAGGTGAACCCTGCAGCGCGTAAAAGGGTTGGCGCTGCATGAGCGATTTCAGCTTTTCTGCCAGTGAGGATTTACCACCGCCCACAGGACCGAGCAGATAAAGAATCTGTTTGCGTTCCTCCAGCCCCTGCGCAGCATGGCGAAAGAAGGAAACGATCTGTTCGATGGCTTCTTCCATGCCATAGAATTCACTGAAGGCGGGATACCGCTTAATCACTTTGTTGGAAAAGAGACGTGAAAGGCGCGGGTCTTTAGAGGTATCTACAAACTCGGGCTCACCAATGGCCAGCAGCAGACGTTCTGCCGCAGTGGCGTAGGTACTGGGATCTTCCCGACAGAGTGAGAGGTATTCATCGAGTGACATCTCCTCCTGTTGAACTGCATCATACCGTTGCTGAAAATGTTCAAACACACCCATGTCGCGCTCCTTGCCGTTCGTCGAATCGAGATACCGCTGATATAAGCGTAGTAAGGTATTTGACGAGCGCAAATGTGGAAAGTTTCGACTTAGCAGAATTGGTCAGAACTATGTCCGACGATTCGTTTGTCCTACAGACGTTTCCCCCAGGTGAGATTTCCCGGGTCAGAAATTCAGCACAGGCGAACTATGAGAAGTGGTCCACCGAAGTTCTGATCCCGGTTTCCAGGCACAGCGCGGTCAGCTGGCGCCCCCAGACACAGCCGGTATCCAGCGCGAGAATATCCTGCCGACCGGTCACGCCATCCAGCGCGGCCCAATGGCCAAACAGCAATGTGGGTCGGGCCTCCTTACGCAGTTGGTACCAAGGCGACCAACCTGCAGGGGCATCTTTCAGCGCGCCTTTGTGCGCAAATTCCAGGCACCCGCGCTCATCGACCAGACGCATGCGGGTAAGATAATTGGTAATCGCCCGCAGGCGCGGCATACCTTGTAGACCGTCATCCCAGCAGGCTGGTTCGTTGCCATATAACTCGCTGAAAAATTGCTGCCGGGAAACGTCGGGGTGTCGATCCCGCATCGCACTTTCCACTTCCCTCGCCAGAGTCTGCGCCTGAGCAAAACTCCAGATATGCGGTATGCCTGCATGCACCATGCAATAACCCAGCTGCTCATCGCTGTGCAGTATTTTCTGTTCGCTCAACCAGCCAGCGTACTCATCCAGCCGACTGCTTTTTAACAAGTCATCAAAAGTATCTTTATTGCTCGGCGAATGGCCGCCATAGTAAATCGCGAGGAAGTGCAGATCGTGATTACCCAGCACAATTTCGCATTGCGCTCTGCGCGCATACACATCTTCCAGCGTACCCAGGCTGTCCGCGCCGCGGTTGATCAGGTCGCCTAACAGCCACAGCCGGTCAGTCGGCTGCAACTCAACTGCTTCGAGCAGCACATTAAACTCGGCCCGGCAACCCTGCAGGTCGCCTACTGCATAGTGCGACATAGATTTCTAGTGCACCATGCTCGGTACAGTTAAGGAAAACACCTGGATCGGCACGTCAAACAACGCGCCCGCCGCGACTTCACTGAACTCATACGAGCCCTGCATGGTACCGACGGGGGTTTTCAGAATGGCGCCACTGGTGTACTTGAAACTTTCGCCAGGCGCCAGGGTGGGTTGTTTACCCACCACGCCTTCGCCGCGCACCTCTTCCACGCTGCCGGTACCATCGGTAATTACCCAATGCCGATTCAGCAACTGGCAGGTCTGCTCGCCGTGATTGCTGATTTCAATGGTGTAGGCAAACACGTATCTGTCCGCCGACGGTTCGGACTGCGCTTCAACGTACTGAGAGACGACGCTGATCTCGATCTGGTTTTCATGCTGCATGGTTACTGCTCGTTATGCTCGATGAGCGCAAGAGTAACAAATTCCTGCAGGGTTACATTGTCTGCGCGAACATTCGGGTCGACACCGGTCGTGCCCCAATCAAGATCCAGCGTCTTTAAGGCATTGGCCAGCCGCTTGCGTCGTCCGGCAAAGGCCAGGCGCAGGACTCTATCCAGCGCAGCCACCTGATTGGCGTCGGTGAGTAGCGGCGCATCTTTGGGCAGAATTCTGACCACACTGGACCAGACCTTGGGTGGCGGTTTGAAACTTTCAGGTGCCACATCAAACAGGTGTTCAACATCACAACTGAGCTGCATCATGATGCTGAGTCGTCCCCAGGCCTTGGTGCCGGGCACTGCGACCATACGCTCGGCCATTTCACGCTGCAGCATGAAGTGGCCATCCCGCACCAGGCCTCGGTGATCCCGCATCAGGGTGGCGATTTTCAACAGCAGGGGAGACGATATGTTGTAGGGCAGATTGCCCACCAGTCGGCTGCCATCTGCGTGCAGCAGTGACGCCAGATCAACGGCCAGAACATCTTCGTTGATAAATTCAACAGCAGGAAACCTGGCTTTGAGAAAGGGGACCAGATCGCGGTCGATTTCTATCGCCACAAATGAGTCGGTCTGTCCCGCCAGATGTTCCGTCAGCGCCCCCTGCCCCGGTCCGATTTCAATCAGTCGGTCGGATGACTTCAACCCCATGGCGTTGACGATCTGATGGATCACGCCCTGGTCAGCAAGAAAATGCTGGCCGAAGCGTTTACGGGCATGGACCACTAGGCGTTCACCAGGCTTGCGGTCTGCCGGGCGCTGAGTTGCGCGGCCAGTGCACAGGCTTGCTCGAAACTCCCCGTTTCGGCGCGGCCCGTACCAGCGATATCCAGCGCGGTACCGTGGTCCACACTGACACGAACAAAAGGCAGGCCCAGGGTTACGTTTACGGCTTGCCCGAAACCTGCGTATTTCAATACGGGCAGGCCCTGATCGTGGTACATGGCCATGAACCCATCGGCACGGGCAACATAATCAGGCGTAAACAGCGTATCTGCCGGCAATGGACCGTATATCTTCAAGCCCTGACTGCGCAATGCCTGGCACACCGGGGTGATGATCTCAATTTCTTCCCGTCCCAGATGCCCCCCTTCGCCCGCGTGGGGATTCAGACCCGCCACGTAAATTTCAGGGTTTTCGATGGCAAAGGGGCCACACAGGCCAGCATGCAGAATTTTTAACCGCCGGGTCAGAAGTGCCTGGGTAATCGCCGTGGGAACCGCTGCCAATGGCAGGTGTGTGGTTGCCAGGGCGACTCGAAACTCGCCCGCCACCAGCAACATAACCACATCTTCAACCGCGGCTTTCTCTGCCAGATATTCAGTATGGCCGCTGAATGCGATGCCCGCATCGTTGACGATGGATTTCTGTATCGGGCCTGTCACCAGACCGCTGAAGTCACCCGCCAGACAGCCCTCGATGGCCGCATCCAGACTGGCGAGCACGCCGGGTACATTGGCAACGTCCGGTTCGCCTGGAGAGAGGCGTCCAGCCAGAGGTACATCGCGGACGGTCAGAGTTCCAGGCGCACGGCTGGGATTGGTTGAATCATGATGCAGGGTGATATCCAACCCCAGTAACCGGGCCCGCGCCTCGAGCAACGCAGCAGAGCCGACCACCACTAAGTCCTGGGCGCGTTGCTCTTGCGCCACCGTGAGAATCAGGTCAGGCCCTATACCAGCAGGTTCACCCGGGGTGACGGCTAACATAGATGCCTTGCAGCAGACGGCTCGACTAGAGTCGCACTTCGACGAAGGCTTCGTCGCGCAGCTCTTTCAGCCACTCCTGCTGTTCTTCTTCGAAACGCCGCTTATGCAGAATTTCCAGCGCCATGTTTTCCCGCGCTTCATCGCTCATGTCCTGTTCGCGGCGATCCATTACCTGCAGCACATGCCAGCCAAACTGGGTGAGAAAAGGCTCGGAAATCTCGCCTTCCGCGGTCTCGTCCATGACGGTCCCAAACTGGCCGACGAACTGACCTGGCGTAGACCAACCGAGATCGCCACCAGCAAGGGCACTAGCCGGATCTTCGGAGTAGGTCTTGGCAACTTCAGCAAAGTCTTCACCGTTCACCAGTTTGTTGTGCACGGTCTGGATCAACTCCGCCGTTTCTTCCGGACTGCGAATCTCAGAAGGGCGTACCAGAATGTGTCTCACCAGCGTCTGCTGCTCGCGCTGGGTACCAGCCCCACGACGTTCCAGCAATTTGATGATGTGTACCGCGCCTGCGGTTTGAATCGGCGGGGCTATATCACCCACCTGCATGTCCAGCACAGTTTCGGCAAACAGGCTGGGCAGTTCAGCCGCCCGCCGCCAGCCAAGATCGCCGCCTTCCAACGCCCGGCTGCTGGACGAATTTTCAATCGCCATCTGCGCAAAGTCGGCACCGCTGCGTAGCTCAGCAATAATGCCGTTGGCTTTTTCAACCGCTCCCGCAACCACATCGTCCGAGGCCCGCTCATCCAACGACAACAGGATGTGGCCTACGCGATACTCATCGGAAAAAAGCTGTTTGTAAAAAGGTGAATTCAACAGCCCCTGAACGTCCTGCTCAGAGATGGAAATACGTCGGTTGATCAGATTCCGCTGCAGACGCGAGATCATCATCTCGGTGCGAATCTCTTCGCGAAACTCCCGATAGCTCAGACCATCCTGTGCCAGCGCTTCGCGAAACTGCTCCAGGTTCATGTTGTTGCCCTGGGCAAAAGACATCATGGCCCGGGTCAGGGTTTCGTCATCAATGGTGACGCCGCGTCGCTCTGCTTCCTGGCGTTGCAGGCTTTCCACGATCAGCCGCTCCATGATCTGGCTGATGAGCACATCATCCGGCGGTAACTGAACGTTCTGCCCTTTCATGGTTTTCACAATCTGCTGGTAGCGGGTACGCAGTTCAGACGCCAGCACCACATCGTCTTCCACCACGGCAGCGATGGCGTCCAGCTCCTGATATTCAGCGTTGGCCGGTCCGCTGGACAGCAGGGCTGTCAGTAACAGGCCAAGGCTTAGCGCTGCTGTTTTCGTTCTACCTGTCATGATCCGTCTCTTCTTTCTGTTCGTCACTTTCTGTTCGTCTGTTTTCTGTTCGTCTGTTTTTCGTCAGTTCGAAAAATAGTCGCTCGGTGCCGGGCTGCGATAGCCACGGATGCCACGTTCCAAAACCGATTCTACCTTAGTGCCAAAGCCGGCGAGACCTTTAAATACGATCTGCAGGAAGATGCCGTCATCTCCCTCTACCTCGGCGAAATTGTCACTGCGGCTGTCCAGGAAGCGGCGCGCCAGCAGGCGCACCTGCAAACAACAGTCGCTGTACTCTAGACCGCCAAAGCCCTCGATGGTTCGGCCACTGACCAGGTCATAGTTCCAGCGCCCCATGATCGCCATGCGTTTGCCCAGCGGCCAGTACAGCGAGATGTCGCCCTGCTCCACGTCGCTGTCCCGGCGGTTGCGAAAGCCCAGATTGAAAATATGCCGGTTATCGCGGCGATAGCCGATCCCGCCGCCGCCTTCGTCGACCTCGTTGTCGTGGGGGTCCCAGACGATGTTGCCGAATATCCGCCAGGGTCCACCCAGAGAGGCTGCAACTTCGCCGGCCAGGGCGGATGACGATTGGGTTTCCGTGGCGCTCTGGTTACCCGATAAAGTGACCCGCCGGTCTTCGAGATAGAAGATCTCGCCCACCGAGGCGCGGAAGTACTCTCGACCGGAACTGGCGTCGATAAAACGGGTGGTGACACCGGCGGAGACCTGATTGGCATCACCGATGCGGTCCAGGCCGGAAAATCGATTGTCGCGAAACAGCTGGCTGTAACCGAAGGTGAGGTCAGTGGCGTCGAAGCGCGGCAGCGCGGATTGATCTTCGAACTCCTGCCACAGGTAATAGACCCGCGGTTCCAGGGTGTGAATGAGGTCATTGTTGAACAGATTGGTTCTACGCTCAAAGAACAGACCACCATCTACATAGCCGAGGCCGATGTTGCGATCTGGTGTATCGTCCACCAGCTGAAAGCCGGCCGCGTTGTCGTCCTGATCAAGGTCATAGGTGGTATAGCGATAACCGCCGCCAAAGGTCAGAAAACCATAGGGCCAGGACAGTGGCAGCCGCAGCCGTGGTTCTACATGCATACGACTGCCCGTCACCGCCGCCAGACCACTCAGATCTTCCGTCTCGCGATCGAACTCAGACAGTTTGGCCGCTATATCAAACTCCAACAAGCCGACCAGCGGTGTGGTGTAGCTCAGGTCCAGCTCCGGCTCGCGCCGATATTCTTCTGTGGTGATCTCATCCAACCTTTGAAAGCGCTGGGCCCACAGTCGCGCGTTGAACCCACCACGGGCGTACTGAATCTCGCCCCGTCGCTCGAGGGCCCGCCGACTGGACAGGCCGAGGTCCGAGCCGAGATCACGAAAATACTCACGATCACTGGCCGCGGTGTAGTCGATGCGGGTGCGGAAGTTGCCGAAATAACCACTGTGGTCGACTGAACCCAGCCAGCGATCAGCCGGATCAAAGGGGCCAAAGACCGCTGCTCCGCCCTGCTCCTCATAATCATCCCGGTCCAACGTGCCATTGAAGAGCTTGTCTTCCGGCAGCATGCCTGCGGCCAGGGTCGTATTCTGCCAGGAAGACATATGCCGGAACTCGGTTTCCAGGCCCACGCCCCGCTCACCGACCACGCGGGGTACCAGGGTCGCGTCATAGTTGGGTGCCAGGTTCAGATAATACGGAACAGAGACATCGATGCCGTCTTCGTCAGAAAAACTGATGTTGGGGAACAGAAAGCCGGACACCCGGTCATCGGTTACAGGGAACTTGAGATAGGGGGTGTAAAAGACCGGCACATTTTTCATGCGCAACACCGCATGCCGGGCAGTGCCGAACACTTCGTCATTTTCGATCACCAGGCTTTTCGCCTTTAAGCGCCAGCCGTTGTTGCCGGGTTCACAGCGGGTGAACTCATTGCGCTCCAGGCTCAAATCGCCAGCCCCGTTTTGCGCCATGGTATCGGCCGAACCCCTGAGCCCGGGTGCGAGCAGCACAAACTGCACATCCTCGAGCTCCGCATCGTTGGTGGCCGTATTCACTTCAGCGCGTTGACCCTGGATGATGACCCCTGGTCGGTCGAGCACCACACCCTGATCAAAGGTCACCACCCGACTCTGCTGATCTATCGCTGCTGAGGGTGCCAGCAGTCTGAGGTTACCCTGCTCAATGGACACGTTACCGGCCAGGGTGGCGTCCTGGTCGAATATGACTGACAGGCCATCGGCCGTTGCGGTGAGCGGATAGTCACTGTCGTCGGCTGTGACTGGCTGCGGGTAGTCGCGGACCACATACTCACCCGGACAGTAGCCGTCGTCGCTGGGTTTGCGCACGTAAATCCGTTCGGCCAGATCGCCAGCTACCAGATGGGTCTCGTCCGTAGGTCGAGGCACAGCTTCGATATACCAATCTGCCGGATCATTACTCAATCCCGTCAGTGCATCGATATTGTCCTGCGGCGCTGCATTAGCCTGCGGCGAGGCGTTGTCCTGCCGTGCTGCATTGACCTGTGGTGCTGCGTTGTCCTGCAGCCCTGCAGCGGCGCCGGGCCTGGTTACGCTTGCGGCTGGCAGTTGGTCTGGCTGTATCGTGTCGTCAGCCGCTCGCAGTGTGGACTTCTGTTGCACGCGGCGCGCTGGCGTAACTGGTCGCTGTCCCAGATCTTCGCTGCATCGCCAACCCTGCCCACTGCTGTCCGGCAAACAAACCACACCACGCGATTCCCTGGCAAGCACATGCACAGGGGTAAGGAGGGCGACGACCAGCAGGAAGCGCCACACGGGGGTTAGACAAATGGACTGCATGTTCCCATGATAAAGCTTTCCAGCCGCCGTTATAATTACCAAACGTGAAAGATTTCGACATTCCCGACATCGACCCGGCGTGGTTGACGAGCACGCTGACGGCGCTGGGTTACACATATGACCACGCAGAGCCGCTGAGGGTAGAAGCCAGCCATCGCCGTTTTTATCGCATTCATACGCCCACGCAACCTTTGATTCTCATGCTGAGTCCACCCGCACTGGAGGCTAATGATCGCTTTGTAAACCTGGCCGAGGCCTTCGCCGCGGCAGGCGTCGGCGTACCGCGAATGCTCGCGCGCGCACCGGACAATGACTGCTTTGTTATGACCGATCTAGGCCAGACTCATCTGGCTGATGTCTACGACACAGCGGCCGAGTCCGCCGCAGTGGAGAAGGCCATTGATCACCTGGCGGTGATCGCGCCGGTCCAGCACCCGGATATTGAGCTGTACACGACGGATCGCTTGCAGATGGAGCTCAACATATTCGAGGAATGGTTTGCCCAGGAGTATCTGAGCGGAGCAGGCCCTGTGGCACTTGCCAACCAGCAGCAGCTGATTGACGCCATCCAACTGCAACCAAAATGTTGCGCACACCGGGATTATCACAGCCGCAACCTGCTGTGCGCCGATGACAGGCTCGGGGTGGTCGACTTCCAGGACGCCCTGCACGGCCCGCTGCTGTACGATGTCGCTTCACTGCTGCGGGATTGCTATCACGTGTTCAGCGAAGAAAAAATTGAACGCTGGCTCAAGCGCTTTCTCGACCTGCCCCATGCGCAGACTTTCGCTCAGCAGCATGCCTTCCAGGAGATTCAGCGGATGTTCGACTTCACCGCGCTGCAACGCCAACTGAAAGCCATTGGCATCTTTGCACGTCTGAGTCTGCGGGATGACAAGCATGCCCACCTGCCGCACATCGAGCCCAATCTGGCGCGTGCGGCAGCGCTGGCCGGTCAATATCCGGAGCTGCGACCGCTGCATACGCAACTGAATGATTGCATTACAGAATACGGCGCCGAGGACAAGGGCGACCGC
>JAVKCL010000024.1:0-56038 GCA_040222775.1 Pseudomonadales bacterium | reverse complement strand
AGATGAGCAGACGCTGTCTGGCCGTTGGCCTGTTGGCGCTACTGCCGCTCGCCGTTGAGGCACAGGATCGCTCAGTCTGGGAGGGGGTTTACAGCGACGCTCAGGCGGACCAGGGACAGGTGTTGTTTGCCGCCCATTGTAAAGCCTGCCATGCGGATGTCGCGGGTGAGGTCGGTGGTCATGGCCCGGCGCCGGCGGTGTTTGGCGAGGATTTCGAATTTCGCTGGCTGGATTCGAGTGTGCTGGACATTCTGGACACGATGCGCCAGACCATGCCGGAAGCGGCGCCGAACAGCCTGAGTGTCGACGAATATGCCGCGCTGACAGCCTATATCCTGCGGCTGAACGGCTACCCCGCTGGGCCTGCGCCGCTGGATCCCGGCAACCGCAGTCTGCTGGGCGAAATCTATATTGAGCCGCAGCCCTGAGGCGAGGCTGACTTGCGCATTGGCTTAGGCCGCGCTTAAATCGGGCAGGGGATGGCTGCCAGTGCATTACCGGCGGCGTTAAATAACAGGGGGGAGATTGACAAATTTACCAATGACGACTTTACCAACCCGGATGCTGCGCACGGCGATGCTGGCCAGTATGACTGCCGGCCTGCTGAGTTTATCCGCCTGCGTGCAGGCTGCGGGTGCGAACCCGAGCGATCAGGGTTTTGCCATGCCGCGTGCCCATGATGGGCGACCGGACCTGTCTGGTATCTGGCAGACCATCGGCACGGCCAACTGGAATCTGGAAGCCCATCCCGCCAGTGGTGGTCCGCCACAGCTGGGTGCCCTGGCGGCAGCGCCGCCGGGTAAGAGCGTACTGGTGGGTGGTGGCAGCATTCCCTATCAGGATTGGGCACGGGCCCAGGTGGCCGAGAACCGCGCAGACCGCTATCGTCGGGACCCGGAAGCCAAGTGTTATCTGCCCGGTGTACCCCGGGCCACCTATATGCCCCATCCTTTTCAGATTCTGCAGGGCACCAACAAAATCATGATTGTTTACGGCGTAGCGGAAGCAAGCCGTACCATTCATATGGACAAGGAAAACCCGGAACCGCCGCCCATCGACAGTTGGATGGGCCGCTCTCACGGGCGTTGGGAAGGCGATACGCTGGTGGTTGAAGCCAGTGGTTTTAATGGTCAGGCCTGGCTGGATCGATCCGGCAACTTTGCCAGCGACACACTAAAGGTGACCGAACGCTATACGCCCATCAACAGAAACGCCATCCGTTATGAGGTCACCCTGGAAGATCCAAGCGTCTATACCGCGCCCTGGCAGATCGCCATGCCGTTGTATCGCCGCCTGGATGACGATATTGAGTTGTTGGAAAACAAGTGTGTTGAGTTTTCCGAAGAACTGCTCTACGGCCATCTGCGACGTGGCGCAAGTGAGGAGAAATAGCATGAAAACCTGGATAAAAGCGGCTACGGCCCTCAGCCTGATGGCAGGCTTGTCTGCCTGGGCAGAAGTAACGCCACATCACATACAACTGGCGACCTCCAGCGCCACCGAGGCCGGTAAGTGGTACGCCGAGCACCTGGATTGCACCGCGGTCCCCGATCAGCCCAAGGCCATTGACTGTACCGGTATGCGCATCATGTTCATCGAGCGGCCTTCCATCGGCAGCAGTCAGGGTACCGGCATCAATCACATCAGTTTTTCCTATGCGGATGTGCGAGCCAAGATGGCAGAGCTGGAAGCCGTGGGGGTACGCGGTTCCGGGGTACGCCTACAGCGTTTTGACGACGGTTCCACCGTCCAGCAGTTACCCGGCATGTTCGAGCACGGTTTTATCTTTGATCCCTGGGGTACGCGCATCGAGTTGATCGAAGACCCGGCGTTGACGGGGTTTCACCATATCCACCTGGAATCTACCGCCCCGGCTGCGGCGCTGGACTGGTATGCCACCATGACCGGTGGCCAGTTGAGCAAATATCGCCCTGATGTGTCGGGCATCAAACTCGATGAGGTCTGGCTGTTGGTAGATCCTTATGCGGAAAAGCGTCCGGCGCGTACGGATGAGCGCGCCATCGATCACCTGGCCTTTGTGGCCGCGGACATCGATGCCCAGGTCACACGCCTTACAGCAGCCGGGGTAAACACCCAGGCGCCCGCTGTACCGGAAAACGCGCGCAGCAACGCCAGACGCGCCTATCTGGCGGGTCCGGATGGTGTGCTGCTGGCGCTGGTTGAGCCCGGCTGGCAGGGTATCGAGACCATTGCTGCGGCTGCCGACAAGCCGCAACCGGTGGCCGATGCATCCTATACCGCGCCGCGTACACCCTGGGGGACACCCGACCTGCAGGGCATATGGACGGCCAATGCAGCCCACGGCATTCCCCTGGAGCGTCCGGAAGATGTGGATGCCGATGCTCTCTCGGTAACCGAAGCCGCTGCGCGGCGAGAGCGTGGCACATTGGGCAGTATCTGGGGATATGAGCGCGAGTGGCGGGATACTACGCTGGGTTACGATAAGAATGCGCCGTCCCGGCAGGTCGCGATGATTATCGATCCACCGGATGGACGCATGCCGTCCATGACCGAAAAAGGGCTGGCCGCTGTTGCCGCCGTGGCGGAGGCGCGTGCCAACCCGCAACTTGCCGGGGGACCGGAAGACCTGACTAATTACGTACGCTGCATTACCCGCGGCCTGCCTAGCTTGATGATGCCGAGCATCTATAACAACGGGCTGCAGATTGTGCAGAGCCCCGGTTACGTGGCCGTGCAGAAAGAAATGATTCACGAGACACGGGTTATTCCCACCTCAGACAAACCGCACCTGGGACCTGAGCTCAAGCAGTGGCTGGGGAGTTCCCGCGGTTACTGGGACGGCGATACGCTGGTGGTCGAGGTGCGTAACTTCAACGGTCGTGCGCCGTATCAGGGCGCCGGTGAAGAGATGCGTCTGACAGAGCGTTATACGCGAGTGGGTGAGAACAAGTTGAGATATGAGTTTACGGTGGACGATCCGACGATCTGGACGGCACCCTGGACCGGCATGTTTCATTTTGACAAAGACGATGCGCAATATGATCTGGTTGAATATGCCTGCCATGAAGGCAATTACGGCATGTTCAACATCCTGAGTGCAGCACGGGCCAAAGAAAAACAGAACGCTGAATCAGCTGGAGGCAAATAGAGATGATCAGAATAGTCGCTGCTGCAGGGGTACTACTGGTGGGACTGGTCGCATCCCAGCAGCTGGTTGCCCATCATGCCTTTTCCTCTGAGTTTGACGCCACCAAGCCGGTGAAGTTGCGCGGCAAGATTACCAGAATGGAGTGGGTGAACCCCCATGCCTGGATGCATCTCAGGGTGGTGGATGAGAATGGCGAAGCCCAGGATTGGATGATCGAAGCGGGTCCGCCCGGAGCGCTGGTGCGCCGGGGCTGGAAAAAGTCCTCAGTGCGCCCGGGCACTGAGGTGCTGGTGGAAGGTTACCAGGCCACCGATGGTGCCTTACGTGCCAACGGACGGGATGTGACTTTTCCGGATGGCCGACGCCTGTTTGCCGGTTCTTCCGGTACCGGTGCGCCGTTAGACGGCAGCGACCCGACCGAACAGACAGAAAACTAAAAGACGGTGTAACCGCCGTCCACACACACTTCCTGACCGGTGTGGAATGTCTGGCTGGGGTCGGCGAGAAAGGCGCCGACCTCACGGAATTCTTCCGGCGAAGCCCAGCGTCGTGCCGGCGTACGTTTGGTCGTTACCTCGCGGAAGACATCGTTGGCATAGCCACCGCTGGCCAGGTCAGTAATGGTCCAGCCGGGCAGCAGGGAATTGACCCGGATCTTGTGCCTGGCCAGCGCAACGGCCAGCGCCCTGACCAGCCCGTTCAACCCTGTTTTGGCCGTGCCATAGGCTTCGTTGCCGGCAGCTCCATGGATGGCGGAAGTAGATGACACAGCCACCAGACTGCCGCCTTCGTTCTGTTCCACCAGAAATCTGGCCGCTTCACGCAGGCACAGAAATACGCCATCCAGGTTGACTGCCATCACCGCACGCCAGTCTTCCAGCGTCAGATCGATGAATTTCTTGCCGCTGCCGCCACGTCCGGCGTTGGCAAACAGACCGTCGCAACGACCGAAGTCGGACACGGTCTGGGCCATGCAGGCGACCACCTCGGCTTCTGTTGCCACGTCACAGACATAGGCACGTGCGCTGCCACCCAGATCTTCAATGGACTTCACCGCCGCGACATTCTTTTCTTCGTTTCGACCCCAGATCGCTACTTCTCCGCCAGCCAGGGCGATACCCTGAGCCATGCCGAGACCGATGCCGCCGTTGCCACCGGTGACCACAAACACTTTGTTGCGCAGATCTGCCATAAGATTGCTCCCGCTAAATAACCCAGTATACGACGGTCGGCGGGAGAGGTCTGCCCGGGCCGTCACGCGGTTGCACGACACACGCAGGCGCAAGACGAGAAGCGTTGATCTAGACCGTTGATCTTTAGTCAGAGTATGCAATGCTAGTGCCCGACATTTGAACAAGTTGAGAGGGGCACGATGCGCGATGAAACCATAGCCATTCACACCGGCTACGAAACAGACCCGACCACTAAATCTGTGGCTGTACCCATATATCAGACCGTCGCCTATGAGTTTGACAATGCCCAGCATGGGGCGGATCTGTTTGATCTGGCGGTACCAGGCAACATCTACAGCCGCATCATGAATCCGACCAACGATGTGCTCGAGCAGCGGGTAGCCGCGCTGGAACAGGGTGTAGCGGGGCTGGCGTTGTCTGCGGGTAGTGCCGCCATCAATTATTCCATTCTGAACATTGCCGAAGCCGGCGATAACATCGTCGCCACACCGCAGCTCTACGGCGGCACCTACACCCTGTTCGCGCACATGTTACCCAAGCAGGGGATTGAGGTGCGTTTTGCCGCCAGCGATCAGGTGGAAGATCTGGAAAAACTGATCGACGGCAAAACCAAGGCCATCTTCATGGAAACCATCGGTAATCCGGCGGGCAACATCGTCGACATTGCGGCGGTGGCCGAGATGGCACGCAGCCACGGGGTGGCGACCATTGCCGACAACACAGTGGCAAGCCCGGCGTTACTTAAGCCGATCAGCCATGGCATCGACATCGTGGTGCATTCGCTGACCAAATATATGGGCGGGCACGGTACCACCCTGGGCGGTCTGATTGTGGACTCAGGCCAGTTTCCCTGGGCGGAACATGCGGAGCGCTATCCCATGCTGAACACGCCGGAACCTAGCTATCACGGTGTGGTTTACACCGACGCCTTTGGCCCCGCGGCCTACATCGGGCGGGTGCGTACGGTGCCGCTGCGCAACACCGGCTCGGCACTCTCGCCTTTGAACGCTTTCCAGTTGCTGCAGGGCATCGAAACCCTCAGTCTGCGTATGGAGCGGCATTGCGAGAACACCCTGGCTGTTGCCAATTTTCTCAATGACCACAGCGCTGTGGAGTGGGTCAGCTACGCCGGCCTGCCGGATCACCCGCATTACCCTCTGGCGCAGAAGTATATGGATGGCCGGGCCTCGGGCATTCTGACCTTTGGCGTCAAAGGTGGTTTTGATGCCGGGGTGAAGTTCTATGATGCGTTAGGCCTGTTCAAGCGGCTGGTCAACATTGGCGATGCCAAATCACTGGCCTGTCATCCAGCGTCAACCACGCATCGGCAGTTGAACGAGGAAGAACAGCGCGCTGTCGGGGTCAGCCCTGAGGCCATCCGTCTGTCGGTTGGCATCGAGCACATCGATGACATTCTGGCTGACCTGGAGCAGGCGTTGGCCAGCGCCTGATCATCTGCACGGCAGCTTGGTATCGGGCTGCCGTTCTGGGATGACGATTCAGCCATATTGGGAGAATTTCCCAATATGGCTATATATTGAGAAGTAATTGCGCAGGCAAGGCGTAGTATGGGGTAATCATCTTACTCGAGTCTGCGCAAATGTCTGACCCCGCTGACAAATCGAATTCAAGTGCCACCGGGATTTCTGCATCCAGCGGTATCCAGGTCGAACCCTTCTTTGATAACGAGACCTTCAGCTATACCTACGTGGTCTGGGACAGCGCATCGCGGCAGGCCGCGGTCATCGACGCGGTCTACGACTTCGATCCCTTTTCAGGCAAGTTAAGCGATGCCAACGCTGACCGCGTCGTCGAGTTCATCACCGAGCATGGGCTGGAACTGACCTGGATCCTGGAAACCCACGTGCATGCCGACCATCTCAGTGCCGCGCAGTTGTTGAAAAGTCGGCTCGGCGGTCGTATTGGCATTGGCGCCGACATCGGCAAAGTACAGTGCGTGTTTGCCAAGGTCTTTAATCTTGAGAATTTCGCCTGTGATGGTGCGCAGTTTGATGAACTGCTGACTGAAGACTCAACCCTGGCGCTGGGCGAGCACCCGATTCAGGTGCTGGCAACCCCTGGCCATACGCCCGCGTGTGTGTCCTATCTGATCGACGGCAATGTTTTCGTCGGCGACACCCTGTTTATGCCGGACTATGGTACTGCGCGTACCGATTTCCCCGGTGGTTGCGCCGCGCGACTGTACCGATCCATTCAGAAATTGCTGGCACTGCCTGAAGACACCCGCATGTACATGTGTCACGACTATGGCACCGACCAGCGCAAAACCTTCACCTGTCAGACTACGGTCGCCGAACAACGCGCCAATAATATTCATGTTGGCCATCCCCATTCTGCCGAGGACTTTGTGGCCTTCCGCCGCAACCGTGATGCGCAACTGTCTGCACCACGGCTGCTGTACCCGGCGGTCCAGTTCAACATGCGTGCAGGCCAGTTGCCCCGGGCTGAAGCCAACGGTACTCATTACTTCAAAATACCCATCAAGCAAACTAGTATGTAGCCTCATTTCCCGGGGGAGAAAGGGGTGGCTAATACGAATCGGCGGTTGGACCGCTATCCATTTTTTCAGGAAGCCTACTTCGTCAACGATGTGGAAGCAGCCTGTGAAAAGTGGAATCTGCTGTATCACGCAGGACCCTTCGTGGTCGTGCCGCATCACAAAACGGACACGTTCATGTATCGGGGCACAGACCAGGAAGCGGACGTCACCTACGGCTTCGGCTACCTGGGTGACATGATGATTCAGTTTATTCAGCAGCATGACGATACCCCGTCGATCTATCGCGATATGTATGGCCCCGGTGAAGAGGGATTCCACCACGTGGGTATCCTCGTCAACGACTACGAAGGCGAGAAAGAACGTATTCTGGAAATGGGCTTTGAGCTTGCCTGTGAACTGCACGCGGACAACGTGGATGCCTGTTATATCGACACGCGCAGTTACAGTGGCGGCTTTACCGAACTGCATGATGATCCGCCTCACATCCTTTCGACCTTCGCCAACTGGCGGCGCGCCCATGAGCTCTACCGGCCCGGCGACCCGGCCATTATGCCGCGGGTGACAGGCTGATCAAAAGCGCGCCACAGACTCAGGGGAGTGTTTCGCCCCAGCGATCGAAATAGGTCACTTCCCGGGCAGGCTTGCGGCGTACCGGACCAAATTTCCCCATGGGCCAGCCGATGGGCATGGTAACCACCACGCCGTACTCTTCAGGGATCTCAAAGTAGGCGTGCAGTTCGTCTTCGAAAACCTGGTGCATGGTGGTCAGCGCCGCGCCCAGGCCCACCGCTCGACAGGCCAGCAGAATGTTCTGTACGCAGGGATAGACCGCACCGTAGTTGGGGGGCGCCAGACCGACACGCTCTGACTCCGGCACCTTGAAGGGCCAGTCGCGTTTGCCGCAGATCAAAAGCAGGTAAGGGAACTCGTGCATATGATCCATCTGGTAATAGAGTGCCTTCAAGTCCTTGTGAATGGGTTTGTCGCCCCGTTCGCGTTGCTCGCGGGGAAATTTGAAACGGCTTTCGATGGCGTGTGCGTAGCGCTCGGCAAACCAGGCCTTACGTTCCGGCTCGCCGACGGCCACGAATGCCCAGGGTTGCAGATTCTGGCCAGAAGGTGCCTGCACGCCCGCGTCCAGTACTTTACGCAGCAGTTCCAATGGTACCGGGTCGGGCTTCAGACGCCGCATGGCGCGCATGTTGCTGACCAGATCAAAAAATTCAGGGTGCAGGTCAGGTTGCGTCATGGTGATCACCGCTTGTGCTAACAAAGCATCATGTTAAACCGTGGCTGAGGTCTGCACCAACGTGCACCGAAACCCACCCAAGGCTGTCGAGTTGCCCAACACGGTAAGCCTCGTCTGAATTGACCCCTTAGAAGCAAAATGCAGGAATGTTCACGCATCTAGTCACTTTGGTTATTTCTTTTGGTTATGTCTTTGTTGCCAACAAGTCTTTTTGATCTCGCCCCGTGCGACGTACAGTTAATGCATGGACAGCCTGCAAACATCATTGAATCGGCGCGCGGACGAAACAACCACGTCCGCTGCCACCGCCCGCAATCACAGGCGGCCTCTGGATCTCGCTAAATGGAACAGCGAGTTTGAGATGATGAGTGCCGAGCGGCGCGTGGCCACTGCGTTGGAATATCTGCCGGGCGTGCATGTGCTGAGTTCCTCGTTTGGCGCTCAGGCGGCAGTCAGCCTGCATCTGCTGACCCGGGCCAGGCCGGACATTCCCGTGATCCTGCTGGACACCGGTTATCTGTTCCCCGAGACCTATGAATTTATCGAGAACCTGCAGAGTCGCCTGGAACTGAATCTGAAGGTCTATTCCAGCCGTATGACCCCCGCCATGCAGGAAGCCATTTACGGCAAGCGCTGGCTGCAGGGTCTGGAAGGTCTGGAGGCTTACAATCAGGACAACAAAGTTGAACCGATGCAGCGTGCGTTACGGGAGCTGCAAGCTGGTACCTGGTTTACCGGTATTCGACGTGCTCAGTCTGCCACTCGTGCTGATACGCCCTTTGTGCAGGAGCAGCACGGCGTGGTGAAAGTGGCACCCATCGCCGACTGGACCGACCGCGATGTCTATTTCTATCTGCAGGAACACGATCTGCCCTACCATCCGTTGTGGGAGCAGGGCTATGTTTCGATCGGTGATGTGCACACCACCCGTTCACTGGAAGATGTTGATGACGCCAGCGAGACGCGGTTCTTCGGTTTGAAGCGTGAGTGTGGGCTGCACGGCTGAATTGAGCCGCCCGGACGTACTCGGAAGCCTGATCTACAGGCAAAAAAAAGGGCCAGTCAGAGACTGGCCCTCTTGCTCGTTGTTGGACCAACTACGAGAGCTGACCCTCAAAACTCGCAATAGATATCACTGATCACCTCCTTTAGTTGTTGCCCGTGGTGCGCGAATTATGTCGGAACTGTTAGTCATTGCAAGCCATATTGTTCCGCGGGTAATTGACCTAAACTGGAGCGTCGAAATTGATGGATTTATGAGGTACTTATGCAGTTGAAGGGCAGGGTTGCGGCGGTTACCGGCGGCACGGCGGGCATTGGTCTGGCGATCGCCGAAGCGTTTCTGAAGGAAGGGGCGCAGGTCACCCTGATGGCGCGCAATGAGCAGAAGGCAGAAAAGGTGCTGGCGCAACTCAATGCGGGTGACAACTGCGCCTTCATTGCCGGCGATGCCATGATACAGGCTGACGTGGAAGGTTTTGTTGATGGCACCATCGAACGCTTCGGGCGTATCGACATACTGGTCAACAATGCCGGTGGCGCCGGTGATCTGCAGCCGTTGACCGAGCTTTCTGACGCCACCTTTGATGAAGCCATGAAGTGGAATGTTTACTCCACGTTCTGGGCCATGCGCCGCGCGCTGGGACCGATGGTGGCTAACCAGTGGGGCCGGGTGATCAACATCTCGTCTACCGAAGGTAAGCTGGGTAAACCCGTGATGGCCGCCTACAGTGCGGCCAAACATGCGGTAAACGGCATGACCAAGGCTGTCGCCCAGGAAGTAGGCATGTCCGGGGTCACGGTGAATGCCATCTGTCCGGGACTGGTCATCACCGACATCATCAGAGAAAACGGGCCAGCCACTGCCGAAGCCATGGGCATCACTTTTGATGAAATGGTGGACATGTTCGCCCAGGAATCTGCCTTGAAGCGCCCCAACACCGTTGAGGAAGTCGCTGCGTTGGCGGTGCTGCTGGCGTCGGAGGCTGGTGGCGGTATCACCGGTGGCACCCTGTCGGTGGATGGCGGTACGGCGCCCTATTAAGCGGCGGCAACAAGGGAGGCGGCAACGCCCTGCAAGAAACACGTATAATGCGAAAGCAGCAGTCTTGGAAGCAAAGAAAATGAGCGTAGATAAACGATGGGCGGAACTGGCGGAGAAGGAACTGCGGGGTAAGCCCTTAGATGAGCTGACCTGGCAGAGTCCCGAAGGCATCCCGATCAAACCGTTGTACACCGAGGCCGATCTGGAAGACATCAGTCACATATCCAGTTTTCCAGGGCTTGAGCCGTTTGTCCGCGGCCCGCGCGCTACCATGTACACCAACCGCCCCTGGACCATTCGTCAGTACGCCGGTTTTTCCACCGCTGAAGAATCCAACGCTTTCTACCGTCAGAATCTGGCAGCCGGTCAGAAGGGCCTGTCGGTCGCTTTTGACCTCGCCACCCATCGTGGCTTTGATTCAGATCACCCGCGTGTGACCGGCGATGTAGGTATGGCCGGTGTAGCCATCGATTCTGTGGAAGACATGAAGATTCTGTTCGACGGCATTCCACTGGATCAGATGTCGGTCTCCATGACCATGAACGGGGCGGTACTGCCGATTCTGGCGGGCTACGTGGTGGCCGGCGAAGAGCAGGGTGTAGCGCAGAAAGATCTGGCCGGCACCATTCAGAATGATATTCTGAAAGAGTTCATGGTGCGCAACACTTTTATCTATCCGCCGGAACCCAGCATGCGTGTGGTGGCCGATATCATCGGCTACACCGCAGAAAACATGCCGCGCTTTAACTCGATCTCGATTTCCGGCTATCACATGCAGGAAGCGGGTGCTAACGCGGTACAGGAAGTGGCCTTTACCCTGGCGGATGGCATCGAGTATGCCCGTGCCGCACTGGCCACGGGGCAACCCATCGATGCTTTTGCACCACGGCTGTCATTTTTCTTCTGCATTGGTATGAATTTCTTTATGGAAGTGGCCAAGCTGCGTGCCGCACGTATTCTGTGGCATGAGCTGATGAGTCAGTTTGAACCGCAGAATCCGGCTTCACTGATGTTACGCACCCACTGCCAGACTTCCGGTGTCTCGCTGCAGGAGCAGGACCCATACAACAATGTGATCCGTACCACCATTGAGGCCATGGCGGCAGTGCTCGGGGGGACTCAGAGTCTGCACACCAACGCGCTGGACGAAGCCATCGCCTTGCCCACGCCATTTTCGGCGCGCATTGCCCGCAATACCCAGATCATCCTGGCGGAAGAAAGTCAGATTACCCGCACCGTGGATCCGTTGGGGGGCAGCTACTATGTGGAAAGCCTGACTCACTCCATCGTCACCCATGCCCGTAAGCTCATTAATGAAGTAGAAGAGATGGGCGGCATGACCAAGGCGGTGGTCTCCGGCATGCCTAAACAGCGTATCGAAGAAGCTGCGGCCCAGCGTCAGGCTCGAATCGAGCGCGGTGAGGACGTGATTGTCGGCGTCAACAAATATCGTGTCGAAGAAAAAGAGGAAGCGCTGGATGTCCTGAGTGTGGATAACAGCAAAGTGCGTGATGCCCAGTTGCGCCGTCTCGCCGAGGTTAAACGCGCTCGGGATGATGGCAAAGTGGAAGCTGCGCTGGCGGATCTGACCAAGGCGGCACAAGAAAAGTCGGGCAATCTGCTTGCCCTGGCCATCGAAGCCACGCGCCATAGAGCGACCGTTGGTGAAGTGTCCATGGCGCTGGAGAAGGTCTATGGCCGGCATGAACCCAAGGCCAGAATGACCCCGGGTGTGTATGCCGCGAGTTATCAGGACGACCCGGCATTTGCCAAAGTGCGTGACGAAATCAAAGTGTTCACTGATATCGAAGGCAAGGCGCCAAGCATTCTGGTGGTCAAGATGGGTCAGGACGGACATGACCGTGGCGCCAAGGTCATCTCCAACGCCTTCGGCGACTTCGGTTTTGATGTCAGCATGGGCCCATTGTTTCAGACGCCGGCTGAGGCGGCGGAGCAGGCCAGCAAAGAGGGTGTGGACGTGATCGGCGTTTCAACCCTGGCTGGCGGCCATAAGTCGCTGGTGCCGGAAATGATTGAACAGCTGGAAGCTGCGGGTCTGAAAGATGTGATCATCGTCGTTGGTGGCGTGATCCCTTCCCAGGACTATCAGGCTCTGTACGATGCCGGGGTGCACGCCATCTTCGGCCCGGGCTCCAATATCCCGGATGCCGCCAGCCAGATCCTCCAACTCATCCCGGGTCGCAACCGCTAGCGACCAGGGGAACAGGAATAATTCGATAGAAGTAAAGATTGGACAGAAGTAAGGAAGAACAATGATCGGACGACTCAACCATGTAGCCATCGTGGTGCCGGACCTGGCACAGGCTGCAGCCATGTATAAAAACACCCTCGGCGGTTCTGTTACCGAACCGGTCCCTTTGCCTGATCATGGCGTGACCACGGTTTTTGTGGAACTACCGAACACCAAGATCGAACTGCTGCACCCGCTGGGCGAAGATTCTCCGGTGCAGAAATTTCTCGACAACAATCCCAGTGGCGGCATGCACCATGTCTGTTACGAAGTAGAAGACATTCATGCGGCCATCAAGCATCTGGTGGCAGAAGGCGCACGGGTACTGGGCGACGGTCAACCGAAGACCGGCGCGCATGGCCTGCCGGTGGTGTTTCTGCACCCGAAAGATTTCTGCGGCACACTGGTGGAATTGGAAGAGGTTAAAGCCGCCTGACGGCTACGACCGTCTGAACACAACCGCCCTGATTCCCGGGGCGGCATGGCTAAAGCGTGAGCCCGCGCTTACGCGCTAGCCGAATTCAAGTATCGGCTGGTCTACCGTCAGGCTGTCGCCCTGTTCGACCAGCAGTTTCGACACCACGCCATCGCTTTCAGCGCGCAGGCTGTTCTCCATCTTCATCGCTTCCACCACTGCCAGTTCTTCGCCGGCCTTAACTTCGTCACCTTCAGCGACTGACAAGCGAACCAGTAATCCTGGCATGGGCGACAGCAGAAACTTGGAAAGATCGGGCGGCACTTTCTCCAGCAGATGTGAGGTCAGAGCAGCGGTACAGGGTGACATGACCTTGATTTCGGTTTCCGCGCCGCGGAAAAAGACCAGATAGCCGGCGCCCTGGCGATCGACCTGTACCGTGGTGGGGTGGCCGTTAACCACCGCTTCAACCCGGGCCTGACCGAATTTCCAGTCGGTCTGCACCCGATAGATGCGATCATCGTGGTGGACTTCGTAACCGTGTTCCACGGTATCGATGGTCACCGGATAGTGCGTCTTGTTGGCAATCACCACCCAGTTGTGGGATGCCTTGGGTTCAAAGCGCCGGGTCTGTCCGCTGATCTGCCGCGCGCGTTCCAGCATGCGTACATGGACAGTGGCGGTGATGGCCACCGGAATCATCGGATCGGACTGGGGCACATCCGCTGCATGAAAGCCGTCCGGGTATTCTTCAGCGATAAAATTGGTGGTCAGGCGGCCTTCGCGAAAGCGGGGGTGCATGATCAGTGCATTCAGGAAGCTGATGTTGTGGTTTACGCCCCGAATGTAATAGGCGTCCAGCGCATCCGCCATGCGATCAATGGCCTGTTCGCGTGTATCACCGTAAGTGATGAGTTTGGCGATCATTGGATCGTAATACATTGAGACTTCGCTGCCTTCTTCAATACCGGTGTCGACCCGCACGAATTCGGTTTCTTCCGGTGGCTGGTATTTGTGCAGACGGCCGATAGAGGGCAGGAAGTTTCTGAACGGGTCTTCGGCATAGACGCGGGTTTCCAGCGCCCAGCCGGTCAGGGTGACATCCTCCTGCTTGAGGCTCAGCGTCTCGTCATTGGCCACGCGGATCATATGCTCGACCAGATCCTGGCCGGTGATGTATTCGGTTACCGGGTGTTCCACCTGCAGCCGGGTGTTCATTTCCAGGAAGTAGAAGTTCTTGTTGGCATCGACGATGAATTCCACTGTGCCGGCGGAGCAGTAATCCACCGCCTTGGCCAGCGCCACGGCCTGCTCGCCCATGGCCTTGCGCGTTTCTTCATCCAGAAAAGGCGAGGGAGCTTCTTCGATGACCTTCTGATGACGTCGTTGAATGGAGCATTCCCGTTCGCCCAGGTAGATGGCATTGCCATGCTGGTCGGCCAGCACCTGAATCTCGATATGGCGGGGTTCCTCGATAAACTTCTCGGCGAAGACACGATCATCGCCAAAGCTGGTGCGGGCTTCGTTGGTGGCCCGTTCGAAGCCGTCGCGACACTCCTCGTCGTCATGCACCACGCGCATGCCCTTGCCGCCGCCACCTGCGCTGGCTTTGAGCATGACCGGGTAGCCGATTTCACGGGCGATCTCCACGGCATGATCCGCACCATCGATCACATCGGTATAGCCGGGGATGGTGTTTACGCCAGCTTCCTGAGCCAGTTTTTTCGAGGTGATCTTGTCACCCATGCTGGTGATGGCGTGGGTTTTAGGGCCGATAAAGGCAATGCCCTCTGCGGCCAGAGACTCGCAGAAGCTGGCGTTCTCGGAGAGGAAACCATAACCCGGATGCACCGCCTGAGCGCCGGTGTCTTTGCAAGCCTGGATGATGCGCTCGCCACGCAGGTAACTCTCGCTGGAGGCGTGAGCACCAATGTGTACCGCTTCGTCGGCCAGTTTGACGTGCAGGGCATCGATGTCTGCTGCGGAATACACGGCCACGGTTTTAATGCCCATGCGCTTAGCCGTCTTGATGACCCGGCAGGCGATCTCGCCACGATTGGCTATAAGGATTTTATCGAACATGATGCTAAATTCTTGTTTTATATGGGGTTTATATAGGTTTTTATCTAGATTCTATAAAGGGATGTTGCCGTGCTTGCGCCACGGGTTTTCCAGCTTTTTGTCACGCAGCATGGCGAACGATCGGCACACCCGCTCGCGGGTTTCCTGGGGTACGATGACATCGTCAATATAGCCCCGAGACGCCGCCACGTAGGGATTGGCAAACAGCTCCTGATATTCATCTGTGCGGGCCTGAGTGCCTTCCGCATCACCCAGTTCCTTGCGGAAGATAATCTCTACCGCACCCTTGGCACCCATCACCGCAATCTCGGCGCTTGGCCAGGCCAGATTGACGTCGCCGCGCAGGTGCTTGGAGGCCATCACATCGTAAGCGCCGCCATAGGCCTTGCGGGTAATCAGCGTCACCTTGGGTACTGTGCACTCGGCATAGGCATAGAGCAGCTTGGCGCCATTTTTGATGATGCCACCGTATTCCTGTGCGGTGCCGGGCATAAAGCCGGTGACATCCACCAGGGTGAAGATGGGAATGTTGAAAGAGTCGCAGAAGCGCACAAAGCGCGCGCCTTTCTTGGACGAATTGATGTCCAGGCTGCCGGCCAGCATCATCGGCTGGTTGGCCACCACGCCGATGGTAGACCCCTGCAGACGGATGAAGCCGATCACGATGTTCTGCGCGTATTCAGGCTGCAGTTCGAAGAAGTCACCTTCGTCGGCCACCTTGGTGATGACCTCTTTAATGTCATAGGGCTTGGTGGATTCAGCCGGAATCAGGGTGTCCAGCGAGGGCTCACGTCGGTCGGCCGGATCGTCGGTGGGCCAGCGTGGTGGTTTCTCGCGGTTGTTGGCCGGTAGGAAGTCGAAAAATGTACGGGTCAGTTGAATGGTTTCAATGTCGTCCGGAAAGGCCATATCGGCGACACCGGACTTCCTGGAGTGCACGCTGGCGCCACCCAGTTGCTCCGGCGTGACTTCCTCGTGGGTCACGGTCTTAACCACATCAGGACCGGTGACGAACATGTAGGAAGAGTCTTCCACCATGAAGATGAAGTCGGTGATGGCGGGTGAATACACCGCGCCACCCGCGCAGGGGCCCATAATGAGTGAAATCTGCGGTACCACGCCTGAAGCGAGCACATTGCGCTGAAAAATCTCGGCGTAACCCCCCAGTGAGGCCACCCCTTCCTGGATGCGGGCGCCACCAGAATCGTTTAAACCGATGATAGGCGCGCCTACTTTCAGCGCCTGATCCATGATCTTGATGATTTTCTCGGCATGGGCTTCGGACAGTGCGCCACCGAAGACGGTGAAATCCTGGCTGTAGACGAAAACCAGTCGGCCGTTGATGGTGCCGTAGCCAGTCACCACCCCATCGCCAGGGATCTTCTGCTCAGCCATACCAAAGTCATGGGAGCGGTGCTCGACGAATTTATCCCATTCCTCGAAGCTGCCCTCGTCCAGCAGCGCATCGATACGCTCCCTGGCGGTGAGTTTGCCTTTCAGATGTTGTTGTTGGATGCGGTGCTCGCCGCCTCCCAGCAAGGCAGTAGCCTCTTTTTCCCGCAATCGGGCGATTTTGTCTTGCATTTATGTCTCTCTAATACGCCTTGCAACCAAGCTGCGTAGAATATCAGAATCGAGCGCCTCAGTTCACTTCAATCACCCTCTGAACGCGCTGTCGCAGGGGGCCGGAGCAGAACGCTCAACCAAGCAGGCTGGCGGGGACCTCAATGTGTTTCGCGCGCAGATATTCGCCCATGGATTTGGCCTGCTTGTCGATCCGATGGTTGGAGACCGCACCGGTGCCGAGCACGCCTTTGACATAAAAATTCATGGCGCGCAGGTTGGGCATGTCGTAGCGCTCTACGTCATAGGCGGCAAAGTCCGGACACAGTCGTTTGAATTCATCTACCGTCAGATAGTCGTACAGGAACGCATAAGCCTCGTCCGTTCTGGCCCACACCCCGCAGTTCGCGTTACCGCCCTTGTCGCCCGAGCGGGAGCCGAACAGGCGGCCCAGGGGAATGGTGGTGGTGGCACCGCCGGGTACCGGAGCCAGCTGATGCTGCGGCTGCTGATAGTAAATGTCTTCCAGATCAAGGCGTTGGGTGGGTAACACCTCCACGAGTTCACCGCCCACGTGTACACGCTCGGTGATCAGTTGGCTGTCGATGGTGGCGGGCCAGTGGATGATGGTTCTGCCGCCATTGAAGCCTGCTGCGCCGCGTCCAGCGTTGCCCGGTACTGTCGCCAGGCCCAGTTCAATGATTTTGGCGTCAAACAGTCGGCCTACTTTTTTCGGGTCGTCGGTGGTGACGATAATCCGCAGCGCCGCGTGCGCCACTTCGTTACTGGCCGGGTTCTCGTGGTCCATGCGGATGAGTTGAATGTCCACATCGTCAAACTGCTCTTTGCCACCCAGGTTGTGAAAGATCTGCTCCACGTAGATTTCAGCCTTCTTTTCGATATCCAGGCCGGTGAGCAGCACTTCGGTCATGTGCTTGTGTGGACCGACGGTATTGAAACAGACCTTGTGCGTGGCCGGTGGGGTGGAGCCGCGGGTATTACTGACACGTACCCGGTCTTCTCCCACCTGTTCAATCTGCATGGTGTCGAAATGCGCGATCACATCCGGGTTCATATACGCTGGCGTGGAAATCTCGTACAGCAGTTGAGCCGTCACTGTGCCCACCGACACCAGGCCGCCGGTGCCGGGGTGTTTGGTGATGGTGAAGCTGCCATCGCGTTCTATTTCTGCGATGGGATAGCCCACATTCAGAAAGGAAGGCACCTCTTCGAAAAAGGCATAGTTGCCGCCACAACACTGGGCACCACATTCAATGATGTGACCGGCAGCCAGCGCGCCAGCCAGTGCGTCGTAGTCGGTGCGACTCCAGTTGAATTTCCAGGCGGCGGGGCCGATCACCACGGCAGCATCAGTAACCCGTGGGCAGATGACGATATCCGCGCCCTGATCCAGGGCTTCTTTGATACCCCAGCCGCCGAAATAAACGTTGGCGGTGAGGGCCTGCTGCTCTGAGTCGGACAGATCCTGGCCGGTATCCAGATTGGTAAACTTCTGACCGGTTGCCTGCAGATCGGGCAGGTCGTCCAGCAGATTATCGCCATCGATGTAGGCGACCTTGGCCTCAAGACCCAGTTGTTCGAGGATCTTTTCTACCTCATTGGCCATGCTCTTGGGATTCAGACCGCCGGCATTAGTGACGATCTTGATGCCCTTGTTGACGCAATCCGCGGCCACATCTTCGAGCTGTTTCAGAAACGTGCCTACATAACCCTTGTCCTCGCCCCGAGCCTGGCGCTGGTTGTACAGAATGGACATGGTCAGTTCGGCCAGGTAATCGCCGGTCAGTACATCGATGGGTCCGCCCTCGACCATATCGCGGGCGGCACCCAGGCGGTCGCCGTAGTAGCCGCTGCAGTTGGCAATTCGAATCACGTCGTCACTCATGGGCTTTGCTCCTGGTCTTCGGTCGGCACCCAGTTGGGCTTTCTCTTTTCGCGAAACGCAGCCATGCCTTCAGCGCCTTCCGCTGAACGGAACATGCGTCCACTCCACTCACTGGTGAGTTCGAAACCCTCGGCAATGCTGAGTTCCGGCACCTGACGGACCAGCTTCTTGCATTCAGCCACCGCGATGGGACCGCCCAGATTGATCATGTCGATCTCTTCGCGCACCGCCGCCTGCAACTGGTCTGCGGGTACCGCACGGTGGGCCAGCCCCATGCTGACTGCCTGGGTGCCACTGAAGCGTTCACCGGTCAGAAACAGTTTCATGCCGTGGTGTTTACCCAGCTTGGGCAGGCAGACCACGGAGATGACCGCGGGAATCACGCCGATCCTGACTTCGCTGAAACTCATCTGCACATCGTCCACGGTTACCACAATGTCGGCAGCACCCACCAGGCCCAGGCCACCGGCAAAGGCGGCACCGTTGATGGCGGCGATCACCGGCTTCGGGCTGTCCAGAATAAGGTTCAGAATATCCGGATAGGACACCGGGCGCTGGCCGTCCACCACCTCGCCGGGTGGGCTTTTCAGGTCGGCGCCGGCACAGAAGGCTGGGCCGTTGCCGGTGATGACAATACAACGCACGGCATCGTCGGCAAGCGCTTCGGTCAAATGTGCGTGTAGTTCGTTGACCAGCACTGCAGACAGCGCGTTGCGATTCTCAGGACGGTTCAGGGTGATCCAGGCCGCACCTTGTTCGATGTTGTATAGGGTCGCTTCAGTACCTGCCATATTGGCTCCTTTGCCGGTCAGCGCCACTACTGGCGCTGTTTACTTCGTTCAATCTTCTGTTCGCCGTCTATTCGATCAGCCGTCTGGTTGTTTAATCGTCGCTGATGGTCACCAGCAGCTGGCCATTTTCCACCTGGTCGCCCACCGCAACATGCACGGCTTCTACTGCGCCATCGCGAGGCGCTGTGATCCGATGTTCCATCTTCATGGCTTCCAGAATCAGCAACAGGTCACCTTTGCGCACGCGGTCGCCGCTGCTGATTTCCAGGGCCAGCACCGCGCCAGGCATGGGTGCCACCTGACCACCGTCGGCTTCCTCCAGGCCGGCAAGCGGATAGCGGGGTTGCTCAGTCAGCGTCAGCGCGCCGCGACTGCCCTGCACATACCAACGGTCACCGCTGCGCTGTGATTTGAGCTGCAGGCGACGACCGTCGACGACCATTTCGACGATCCCATCGTCTGCCTGCAGACACGCTACCGCACAGGTCTGGCCGTTAATCTCAAAGTTGAACTCGCCGCTCCGGTCGCGCTGATAAGCTACCGCTACGGGCTCGTCACCAAAGCTGAAGGTCAGCCGCTGAGGTGGCATGGTGGAGTTGCGCCAGCCACTGGCGATGTGACGATTAACCTTCGCACGGGCCCGGTTATTGGCCTGACTCTGTAAGGCGCAGGCAATGACTGCGTCGCGCACTTCGTCGGGATCGATCTGGCGTGCTCGCTGCGGATTAACCCGCTCGATGAAATCGGTAGTAGTTTCGCCGGCCAGATATTCGGGCGTGCGCAGGGTGGCGACCAGAAAATCCCGGTTGGTGGTGAGGCCCTGAATTTCGGTGGTTTCCAGGACCCGAGCCAGCCGTGCAGCGGCTTCCCGGCGGGTGGGTGCATGCACCACGACTTTGGCGATCATCGGATCAAATTGCGTACCGATCACCGAGCCGCTTTCCACCCCGGAATCGTAACGGGCCTGGCCGACGCTCGAAGGCGCCCATTTTTCAACGGTACCTGGCGCGGGCAGGAAATTTTTCGCCGGGTTTTCGGCATACAGCCGTGCTTCGATGGCCCAGCCGTTAATCTGCAGATCCGCCTGGCTGAACGACAGAGGTTCACCTTCGGCGATTCTGATCTGTTCGCGTACCAGGTCGTAGCCGATGATCTCTTCGGTGATCGGATGCTCTACCTGCAGGCGCGCATTGACCTCGAGAAAATAGAAATCGTCGCCGGCCAGCAGAAACTCAACTGTCCCGGCAGATGAATAGCCCAGGCGCTGGGCGGCAGCGATGGCCGCCTGGCCCATGCGGCTGCGGATGTCTTCAGTAACGGCCGGGCTGGGCGCTTCTTCAATAATTTTCTGATGACGCCGCTGAATAGAACACTCCCGTTCAAAACAGTGCACCAGGTTGCCGTGGCGGTCTCCTAGGATCTGCAGTTCGACGTGTCGTGAGGTCGCCAGCCACTTTTCCAGAAAGACCGTGTCATCGCCAAAGGAAGCGCCGGCTTCGCGTTTGGCACCCTCTACCGCAGCCTGCAGGTCAGCTTCCTCTTCAACCACCCGCATGCCCCGGCCACCTCCGCCGGCAGAAGCCTTTACCAGTACCGGATAGCCGATGTCTTTGGCCGCGGCGGCCAGGTCTGTGTCGGGGGTGATCTCAACGGCTGGCAGCGTCGGTACATCTGCTTCCAGCATGATCTTCTTGGCCGACAGTTTGTCGCCCATCAGGCCGATCACTTCCGGTGATGGCCCCAGCCACTTGATGCCCGCATCGATCACCGCCTGGGCGAAGGCTGCATTTTCGGACAGAAAGCCATAGCCGGGATGCACCGCATCTGCGCCGCTGCGGCGACAGGCGTCCAACACCTTGTCAACATCGAGATAGGTTTCCGTGGACGTAGAGCCGTGTAGGGCGATGGCGGTATCCGCTTCGGCAACAAAGGGCGCGTGGGCGTCGCTGTCGGCATAGATGGCAACCGTGCTGATACCCATCTCGCGTGCCGTGCGCATGATGCGTCGGGCGATCTCGCCCCGATTCGCGATCAGCAGGGTACGAATGGGGGTGATTTCTACATGCGCCATGTGCCGAACTCCTTAGTACCTGCCACTTTGTTGTTGTAACAGGCAGACAGTGACAGGGCGATAATGTCGCGGGTATCACGCGGGTCAATCATGCCGTCATCCGATACCCGGGAGGTGGCGTACAGCCCTTTGGACCGTTCTTCGGCCCAGTGTTCGGCCACCTTGGCACGTTCTGCATCCGCTTCTTCGTCGAATTCAATGCCACGCCGCTTGGCCGCATTGCGACCGACAATGCTCATCACGCCAGCCATCTGCTTGGGCCCCATGACCGCGATCTTGGCGAAGGGCCAGATGTAGGTGAAGCGCGGGCCAAAGGCGCGTCCGCTCATACCGTAATTACCGGCACCGTATGAAGCGGCCGTGATGATGGAAATATGCGGCACGGTGGAATTGGACACCGCATTGATCATTTTCGAGCCGTTCTTGGTGATCCCGCCCTGCTCGAAATCCGTGCCGACGATAAAGCCGGTGATGTTGTGCAGGAACAACAGCGGCACGTCGATCTGATTGTTAAGCTGAATGAACTGAGCTGCCTTCTCGGCTGATTCCGAAAAGAGCGCGCCATTGTTACCCAGGATGCCTACCGGGTAACCGTGAATTTTGGCCCAGCCGCACACCAGGGTAGGACCGTACAGCGGTTTGAATTCTTCAAAGTAAGAGCCATCCGTGATGCGCATGATCACCTCGCGCATATCGAACGGAGTGCGCAGATCCTTCGATACCAAGCCCAGCAGGTCTTCCGGGTCGTGCACCGGCTCATCAAAGGTCGGGTCTGGCTCCGGGCCGAGCTTGCGCCAGTTCAGATGCGCTACCACTTCGCGACACAGGCGGATGCCATCCAGCTCATCCTGGGCCAGGTAGTCGCCGAGACCGGATATACGGGTGTGCATATCCGCGCCACCCAGTGATTCTTCGTCGGCGTCTTCGCCGGTGGCCATCTTTACCAACGGCGGACCACCCAGAAACACGCGAGCCTGGTTTTTCACGAAGATGTTGTAGTCGCTCATGCCGGGCTGATAGGCGCCACCGGCGGTCGATGCGCCGAACACCACGGATACCGTGGGGATGCGCATCTTGGATAACTCGGTGATTTCGTAGAAGAGTCGACCCGACTCGGCGAAATGTCCATCTTCCCGCTGGATGGCCGCCTCCGGATCCCCCCCGGCCTCGCCGCGCAGATCGGCTCCGGCAGACTCTACGAACTGCACATAAGGCAGCCGGTTTTCGCGCGCCAGTTGCAGGCCACGCATCAGCTTTTTGGAGTTGAAGGCATTGAACGCACCAGCGCGCACGGAAGGGTCGTGACCGAGAATCACACATTCGACGTTTTCGATGGTGCCGATGCCGACCACAAACCCTGAACCAACGGCAAAGGGTGATCGCCAGGCGGCTAACGGGCTGATTTCAAGGAAGGGGGAGTCCCGGTCAAGTACAGCAGCGATGCGCTCTCTGATCGGCATCTTGCCGCGTGCAGCCAGTCGCTCCATCGCCTCAGGCCCGCCGCCCTGGGCTGCTTCGTCCAGCAACGCCTGAATCTCGTCCAGAGACGCTTCCATATCCGCTTTGTTGCGTTGGAATACCTCATCCCTGGTATCGAGTTTTGATTCCAGTACCGGCATATTGTCCATCCCCCCAATAACGCCAGTTAAAATAACAGAATCGCTGTCCCTGATTAAGAGTTTGTTATATTGGCTGCCTGCCCGTGCCGAGCTGAAGAGGTTGGGGAAAGAGAGGTTGGGGATTAAAAGGAATATAGAATGAAACTGTTTCACTGTCCGGATGCGCGTTCGCTGCGCCCTTTGTGGGCGCTCGAAGAGATGGGGCTCGAGTACGAGTTGATCAACATGGAGTTCCCGCCGCGGGCAACCTACCCGGGTTATCTGGACCTGAACATGCTGGGTACGGTACCGACTTTCGTGGATGGTGAGCTGGTCATGACGGAGTCATCGGGTATCTGCCACTACCTCGCCGAGCGCTATGGCCCCACGGATCTGAATGTTGGCGTGAATGAGATCGAATACGGCGAATACCTGAACTGGTTGTATCGCAGCGACGCCACGCTGACCTTTCCGCAGACGCTGGTGCTGCGTTACACCCGCCTCGAACCGGAAGAACGGCGGGTCCCGCAGGTGGCCGAAGACTACGCCATCTGGTACCACTCGCGCTTGCGCTCGGTGGAAGCCGCGCTGGAGGGGGGCAAGGAGTTTCTGGTCGCCGATCGCTTCACCATGGCCGATATCGCCGTGCATTACGCACTGTTTCTGGGTACCACACTGGGCCTGGATGAGCGCTACAAGCCCAATACGCGGCGCTATCTGGAAACCCACATGCAACGTCCCGCCTTTATCGCAGCACGGGAAAAGCAGGCATGAAGACCTCGCTGTCCATCACTGGTACACCCCTGGCCGAACTCGGTGCGCAGGTGCAGCGCCTGGAACAGGCTGGGTTCAGCGCCATTACGACGCAGGAAAACCGTTTTAATCCCTTTCTGCCGCTGTCGGTGGCGGCGGTGGCAAGTTCGAAAATTGAACTGCGTACCAGTGTCGCCATCGCCTTTGCCCGCAGCCCCATGGCGTCGGCCAATCTGGGCTGGGATCTGAATCTGGCTTCCAACGGCCGCTTTACGTTGGGTCTGGGCAGCCAGGTCAAAGGCCACAATGTACGGCGCTTCTCCGTACCCTGGAGTCCGCCTGCACCGCGCATGCGGGAATATGTGCAGGCGGTGCGTGCCATCTGGCAGTGCTGGCAGGAGGGCGCGCCACTGGATTATCAGGGTGATCATTACCAGTTCACGCTGATGACGCCTAATTTCACCCCGCCGCCCCAGACCCACGGTCTGCCGAAGATTCAGATTGCCGCAGTGGGACCGGCCATGATGAAAGTGGCCGCGGAAGAATGCGATGGCGTCATGCTGCATGGTTTCTGCACGCGCGAATATCTCACCCGGGTGGTGGTGCCAAAATTCGATACCGCACTTGAGCAAGCGGGACGCTCACGTGCGGACTTTGAAATGAGCGGTGGCGGGTTTGTTGCCACCGGTGAGACCGATGCTGAAGTGGCCCGGATGTTCGAGTGGATCCGCCAGCGCATCGGTTTCTATGGCAGTACACCCAGTTACTGGCCCGTGTTTGAAGTCCATGACCTCAAGGATCTGGGGCTGGCACTTAATGAAATGTCCAAGCAGGGCAAGTGGGACGAGATGACCGCCGCCATATCCGACGATGTGGTGCATCTGTTTGCTGCGGTTGGTCGTTACGATGAAATCCTGCCGCGGCTGCAGGAACGGTTTGGCGGCATAGTGGACATGGTAGGCATGCCCGAAGGTACGCCGCCCGAGTTATTGCAGGATATCGCCCGAATTTAGAGAGCGCTAACAGGACTTATCAGCGCTTCCCTGGTTCAGCGGTGCCGGCTGCGGGGTGGCAGGTCAACGAATTCGGCAGCGCGTTTTTCCGCCTTGGCGTTGATCGCTTCGAGAATCTCAGCTGAGTTCATCATGCTGGAATTCCATACGCTGATGTAATCCAGCCCATCCTGGGTGGAATGGTCTCGCGCGTAATTGATCATGCGCTTGGAACCATACACCGCAATAGGCGCCTTGCTGGCAATTTCCCGCGCGATGTCCATCACCTCACTCAACATGGTTTCCTGATCGGCAAACACGCGATTAACCAGGCCGCAAGCCTGGGCTTCCTGGGCGCTGAAGCGACGCCCGGTGTAGGCGAGTTCGCGCACAATGCCTTCGGGAATCAGTTTGACCAGGCGAGGGAACGTGCCCACATCCGCTGTTAACGCGATGTTGATTTCCTGGATGATCAGAAAGGCATCCTCGGTGGCGTAGCGCAAATCGCAGGCCACTGACAGATCGACGCCTCCGCCGATGGCACCGCCCTGAATGGCCGCGATCACCGGCACTCGACACTCTTCCAGACAGTTGAAGGACTTCTGCATGAAGAGAATGTTGTCGTAAGAGGCGGTGGCGCGTTGCAGTTTGCGTTCCGGTGCGGCCTGTTCCGTCGCGCTGGCACCGTCGCTGAACATGCTGAGCTCCAGTCCGGCGGAAAAGTGCGGGCCGGTGGACGATATGACGATCACCCGCGCTTTGGCGTTCATGTCGATGTCTTCAACAATGGCCGGCAGTTCTTTCCAGAACTGTCGATTCATGGCGTTGCGTTTATCGGGTCGCGACAGCTGGATGTGGGCGATGTTGTCAGCGATCTCGACCTTGAAGCATTCGTAGCTCGTCATTGATTCCTCTTAAGCAGATGGATAGCGATGCAGTGTAGCAGCCTCATGGTCTGCTTTGCGCACACAGGCTACCCAACAAGTACAGGCTATTCCCAACGCCACACCACAGACGCACGGACGCTGCGCGGCTCCAGCGGATGAAAGTGAGTATCGTCAATGCCTGCAGGTGGCTCACCGGCTAACCGGGAGGTGTAGTAGTAGGAGATGTCGTTGTCGTCCGCGTCCAGCAGATTAAAGATGTCCAGATGAAATTCAGCACGGCCACGGCGATAGGCGATACCGGCGTTCACCAGCAGCGAACCATCGGAACGAATCGAGTTGTCCTCCACCAGTGGCGCTTCGCTCAACCAACGCAGGCGGGCGCTGGCGGAGAAGCCGTTTTCCCAGACGGCGTTCATGCCCAGGGTGGCGGTCGCTTCCACGGCACCGGGAATCTCGCGGCCACCGCCCTGGTCAGTTCTAAATTCGGCGTTAGTGTGGGTATAGGCCATATTCACCGCGAGCCAGTCAGATGCCTGCCAGAACAGGGTGCCCTCGACGCCCATACGGCGCGAGCCATCGTTGGCTTCGGTGGTGCCGGCATCGCCGACGTAGACCAGTTCGGAATCGAGTTCCAGCCAGAACAGTGTAAGCGTCGAGTTGAACACTGGACCCTGTTCAAATCGAAGTCCGATTTCGGCACCGTCAGACTCGACCAATGCCTCTATGGCGTCGGTCGGGTCACCGCTGCCAGGGTCGATGCGGATGGTGGTGCCGCGCACATCATTGGAATGGAAGCCACGACCATAGTTGAGATAGGCTTCGACGTTGTCGACCACCCGCCAGGCCAGCGCCAGCTTGGGGCTGATTATCGCGTCGCTGTCGCTACCCGAGTTTGCCGCCAGTCGAGCGTCTACATCCCAGTCATACCAGTCTGCGCGCACGCCCAGAATGGCCCGCAGTCGATCGGATACAGCCCACTCTGACTCAGCCCAGGCACTGAGCGAGCGTTCTTCGACCTGATCCTGGCGCACAGTGTTGGTTCTGGCTCGGGCGGAGGTGCCGTACAGACCCACTTCTTCAATGTCATCAAAACGCAGGTCCGCCCCCCAGCGCAGAGCTACGTCGCCGATGTTCTGCGGGATGGACTCACCGCCACGGATACCCAGTCCGTAAACACGCCGTTGATCGCGTTGTTCAAATTCATCCCCGGTCACCGGGTCGTCCAGCAGATATGTGAAGTTCGAATACAAGGTGAAATCGTAGTCGATGGCATAGGCATTGATCGACCAGGTGTCGTAGCTCAGACGACCGGCCAGCAGGTAACGGGAAGTCTCCCCACCCAGGTCGTCGTCGATGTTGTCATACGCGTTGAGCTGGCCGGAACGCACCGCGCGCTGCGGGATCTGGTCTGTGGCATTCCATTCGCTGTCATAACCTTCCAGCGTCAGGCGCAGGTCTGCCTGACCGAGTGTGCCGTTGTAGGCACCAAAAAATTTGAACTGCGACAGGTCTTCATCCAGATCCCAGGGACCTTCGAAAGCGGTGAAATCGATGGCTGCGGTAAAACTATTTGTGTCATCGCCGAAGGATCCAGCCGCCAGTGTTCGGTAGTAACCGAATTCACCCACGGTGGCCGAGACCAGTTTTTCCCTGAGTCGCTGGTAGTAGTTGAACTCAGCACTGGCGGCAGAGGAGAAATCACCTGTTTCAGCGGCGTAGGGTCCGCGACGATAGCGCGTGGTCTCGACCAGCTCCGGGATCAGGAAGTTCAGATCCAGATAGCCCTGGCCATGGCCGTGGGTGCGGAAGTTGATGGGGACATCGTTCACGGATACCGCGAAATCGGTGCCGTGATCGAGGTTAAAGCCGCGAATGAAATACTGATTTGCCTTGCCCGTACCCGAATGTTGTGTGGCTACCATGCCAGGCACGGCCTCAACCAGTTCACCCACACGCAGCAGCGGCGGGAGGCGGATATCGTCGTAACCGACGATACCTTCTGATGCAGAAGCAGCCTGGCCGATCACGCGCTCGGCGCGCCCGTAGACCACGATCTCCTCAACCACGTCTGGCCCATTCGAGCTCGTCGTTGGGCTGACAATCGCCTGGGCATAGCCTTGAGTCGTGATGCTGCTGGAGACGAGCAGGGCGGCGCAGACTGCCCAGCGCGCCGGCTTATGCTGGTCGTTACTTCCCATTCCTTTTCCCCCGGGTCATACTGCGAGCGGGATACTAGGTCACCGCGACAGTACCGAGAATAGATCGGTTTTAGCGCTGTTCGGCCTGGGTTCAGGGACACGGTCGTTTGCAGATGAAACACAACATTCTGGCCAGTTGGCTGCAGGGCATGCGCAAAGAGCACATGCCCGCACTCGGGCACCGCGAGCTCGAAGTGCTGGAACACCTGTGGCAACAGGAAAGGCTCACTGCTGCTCAATTGCTGGACTGCATAGGCCGCGAACACATCACCTTGAATACCGTACAGAGCACCCTGGAGCGTCTGTATCGCAAAAAACTGATCGAGCGAAACAAGATCGGGCGCGCTTATCATTATGCGGCTGTACTCAGTCGTGCGGATATCGTCAGTCGAGTGTTACAGGATCTGATGCGCGACGTGGGTGGTGGGGAACTGGCACCGATCATCTCAGGTTTTGCCGGTTTCGTTGCCGCCGAGGATGACGACACCGAGCGCAAGCTGTTTGAGTTGCTCAACGCGGCGGAGCGCCGCGATGACTGAAGTGCTCACCACCGTGGTGCAGGTCGCCAGTATCTGGTTGGTCGCGACCCTGTTGTCATCCCTGCTGACCAGCCTGTTCTATTCGGTACTGCGCCGGCTGGTGGGGCGGTTTGACGTTTTCACGCGGGCCTGGAGTACGCTGTTTCTCGCCTTGAGCGCGCCGCTGGTCGGTCTGTCGGCGGTGCTGATTTACTTTTTCCCGGCCGGGGCGCAGTTGTTTGTTATACCTCACTGCCATGCGGCGGCCTGCGACATACATGCGCCGCTGTTTTCCGCTTCCTCACTGGGCAGCATTGGGTTGTTCGTGGTTACGTCGCTGATTCTTGGCGCCTGTCTGATCGGCATCGCTGGTATGTTGCGGGCTGCTCGACGCCGCCTCAGCACCCTGTTTCTGCTCGCCAGGCAGGTACCGTCTCCCGGTTATATGGTGGTCGAGAGCGAGCAGCTGTTCGCCTGGTGTTGCGGTCTGTTAAGGCATGAAGTCGTGGTATCCCGGGCGCTGCTCAAGCGGCTGGATGCGGCACAGCTGCAGGTGGTATTGGCCCATGAACAGGCCCATGCCACCCGTTTCGATAACCTGCGCAAACTGCTGGCACGCCTGGCCACGACCTTCTGGCTGCCGGCTCAGCGACGTCGCCTGGTGGATGATGTGGCTGCCGACTGCGAAGCCTGTTGTCATGCACAGGTCGCAAAACAGCTGGCCGACCCCGCCCAGTTGGCAGACGTGTTGGCAATCGTGTCACCACAGCCGGTGCATGAGCAGATTTCTACCCGCAGTGTTGAGCCATCCATGCTGACACCCGCCGGTGTGCATACCCGGCCGGTGTTTGCTTATTTGCTGTTGGCTGGGCTTGCATCTACACAGATGATTGCGGTGGCCGCCGCCAGTCATCCGCTGGTTGAAGTTCTGGCCGCCCTGGGCGGTTAACCTTTTAGTCTCAACTGCTGCCAGCCAAGGGCAGAGGTGTTGTGTTCCCTGTTGTGTGATGTTGTACCCCTGAGTGGGGTTGCGTACATTGGGGGTGTTCAGGCAAGGGTTGTAGGAATGGGACAAGAGGAAAGCCTCGAAGGCGCGCTGGGCCGGCTGCGGGTTGTAGACCTGACCGATGAGCGCGGTATTTATGGGGCCAAACTGCTGGCTGATCTGGGCGCCGATGTGATCCGCCCGGAGCCCCCCGGCGGTGATCCGCTGCGCGCCAGAGGGCCACACGTGCAAACCGACCAGCAGGGCGCTGACGTCCCGGCGGATGGTTGTACTTCGCTGTATTACGCGTACTTCGCCAGCGGCCGACGCTCCTTGCTGGTGGATCCTGGGGATGCCACCAGCCGCGCCCAGTTCAGCCGCCTGCTGGCACGGGCTGATGTGATACTGTTCTGTGATCGACACTGGTCCAGCGAACTGGTGGACATTGAGCAGCTCAGTGCCGAGGGTACTGAGCAGATCCTGATCAATGTTTCTTCCTTTGGTACGGATGGGCCCTGGGCCGATTACCTGGCACCCGACATTGTGGCAGGTGCGCTGGGTGGGGCCATGGCGACCACCGGAGATGCCAGCACGCCACCATTGAAAGCCTTCGGTGAACTCAATTTCATGGTCTCGGGTGCCTATGCGGCCATCGCCGCGCTGGCCGCGGTCCACGCCCGGGATACCCAGAACGTTGCCCAGCGGGTGGATGTCTCCGTACATGAGTGCATTGCGTCCTGTCTGGAGCAGGTGTTCATGTTTTACTGGTATGCCGATGGTGCTCTGGAGCGTCCAGGGCAACAGGTGCTGCCACGCCAGGGGCCGACCCACTGGTCCAATGCCTTTACCGTCATGAATGGTCAGAACGGCAGCATCATGATTACCCCGACACCGGATTTTGATCGACAACTGGCCTGGCTGATCGAAGAGGAGGCCTATGGCGACCTGCTGGAGCCGCAGTACAGCGACCCGGCCAATCTGAAACTGCTGATCGGTCGTACCATGCAGCTGCTGGCCGAGTGGGTCGCGACCAAGGATGTGGAAGCCCTGTTCTACGAAGCCCAGGCCAGACATATCCCCTATGGTTGGGTACAGCCCCTGGCCCGGGTGGGGGACAATCCCCAATTACTCGGCCGCGACTGGTTTCAAAACCAGCGTATTGCCGGGCGGGATATCCGAGCACCAGGCGCCCCTTACCATCTGTCGCGCACGCCGTGGCAGCTCAAAGCGGCGCCGGACAGTGGCCAACATACGGCCCAGATCCTGGCGGACATCGGCTGGCAGAACGATCATGAGTAGGCCCCTGGATGGACTGCGGGTACTGGATTTCAGCCATGTCCTGGCCGGACCCTTTGCCACCCGCGTGCTGGGTGATATGGGCGCTGATGTGGTCAAGGTTAATTCCGAAAGCCGCGCCATCACCAGCAATGCCCCGGATCATCCTTACTACATCATGTGGAATCGTAATAAACGCGCACTGTCGCTGAACATGGCGGAAGCCAGCGCCCAGGCGCTGTGCCGGCAGCTGGCGCAGCAGGCCGATGTGGTGATCGATAACTTTTCCGTCGGCGTGCTGGACCGCTGGGGGGTAGGCTACGACACTGTCAGCGCCGCCAACCCCGGCGTGATCTATGCCCAGATGTCCGGTATGGGTGACCATGGTCCGTGGTCAAAGTTTGTCACTTATGCGCCCACCATTCACGCGCTGTCTGGCCTGACCAGTCTGACCGGCGTACCGGGCCGGGAAGACATCGGGCTGGGGTTTTCCTACAACGACCATCAATCAGGCCTGCATGGCGCGGTGGCTATTCTTGCCGCACTGGCACAACGCCAGGCAAGCGGACGCGGTCAGCGCATTGAAGTGTCGCAATTCGAGGTGGGGGTGAATTTTGCCGGCCCATCGCTGCTGGATCTGTTTGCCAATGGCGTGGCCGCGCAAGCGACTGGTAACGACCTGCCTTATGACGCGGTTGCGCCGCATAATGTCTACCCATGTCGTACAGTGCCCGAGCCAAGCCTGGCAGATGAGCGCTGGATTGCCATCGCCTGCATGACCGATGCCCAGTGGCAGGCATTGGTTGGGTTGCTGGGCAGCCCGGACTGGGCCACCGAGGCCAGTCTGCAGACCGCGCCAGGCAGGGTCGCCCAGCGTGCCATGCTGGATAAACGCCTGGCCGAGTGGACCCGCAGCCAGGACGACTATGAATTAATGGCACGCTGTCAGGCGGTCGGCGTGCCAGCGGGTGTGGTGCAGAATGGGCGTGATCTTTGTGAGCGTGATCCGCAGCTAGCGCGCGCAGGCTTCCAGGTTGCCATCGAAGAACCGCATCCGACCGTCGGCCAGACCTGGGCCGACCGGCTGCCGCTGAACTTCTCTCAGACCCCATGCGATGACTACCAGCGGGTGCGTATGCTGGGTGAAGACAATGCCGCCATCCTCGAGGATTGGTTAGGCCTGACCGCCGAGGACGTGGCGCAACATGAAGTAGATGGTGTACTGAAATGAGCAAGATAGATTGGGATGAAATACGATTCGATGGCAAGCGGGCGTTCCTGGGTGATCATGCCCGCACCGAGACCAAGCTGCTCTACAGCAGTGGCAAAGACTATAAGAAGAAAATCCGCGGCCTGCGCAAAGCCATCAATCGCTATCAGCGCATCATGTACGCGCACGACCGCTACAGCCTGCTGGTGGTTTTTCAGGCCATGGACGCGGCCGGTAAAGACAGCACCATCCGAGCGGTGTTCAGTGGGGTAAATCCCCACGGCGTGCGCATTACCTCGTTCAAAAGACCCAGTGATCAGGAACTGGACCATAATTTCCTGTGGCGCACGACGGTGGCCATGCCACAGCGCGGACACATCGGCGTCTTTAACCGCTCTCACTACGAAGAAGTGCTGGTCTGTAAGGTACACCCGGAAATTGTCACCGAGCATCAGAAACTGCCCGAAGAGGCGGTGCGCGACCTGGACACGCTGTTTCAGGACCGCTACGAAACCATTCGTGCCTTTGAACGCTATGCCGCGGATAACGGCACCCTGGTGTTGAAATTTTTTCTGAATCTTTCCTATGACGAGCAACGCGCCCGCCTGATATCGCGCATCGATGAGCCCGAAAAAAACTGGAAATTTTCTGCTGCCGACGTGCGTGAGCGTGGCTATTGGAACCAGTACCAGGAAGCCTATGAGGCCGCGGTGAACGAAACATCAACGCCCTATGCGCCGTGGTTCGTGGTGCCGGCGGACGATAAAAGAAACATGCGCCTGATCGTGGCCAGCGCAGTACTGGATGCGCTGGAAAGTATGGACATGCAATATCCTGAACTGTCTGATGAAGAGCTGCAGGAGCTGGCTCAGCAGCGGCGGTTGCTCATGAACGACGGTAGTCCCGACAGCGCGGCCGGGTAGTTCGCTTTTTAAAATCAGGCACATGGGCTAAGATCGAACGCAGATACTGCGACTATGGAGCAAGCAAATGGCTGAACAACTACAGACCCCGGAATTGACCCCGAAAGAAGAAATAGCCGGCCTGATCGAGCGCTCGCGCGCCGCCCAGGCTGTGATCGAAAACTATACCCAGGAACAGGTGGATGAACTGATCCGCGGCATGGTATGGGCGGTGGCGCGGCCAGGCGTAGCGGAAGATATCGCCAAATTTACCGTTGATGAGACGCAACTGGGCAACTACGACGGCAAGTTTCTCAAGATTCAGCGTAAAACCCGTGCCACCTTGATGGACATCATTGATGACAAGTCCGTCGGCATTCTTGAAGAAGATCCGGAGCGAGCGCTGGTTAAGATTGCCAAGCCCATGGGTGTCATCGGTGCGCTGTCACCTTCGACCAACCCTGAAGCAACTCCGGTGATCAAAGCCATTCACGCGGTCAAAGGGCGCAACTCCATCATCATTGCGCCACATCCGCGCGCCAAGCTGACCAATAAAAAGATCTGCGATCTCATGCGCGCAGCGCTCAAGCAACTGGGTGCGCCGGAAGATCTGGTGATCGGCATTGAAACCCCCAGTCTGGAACTGACCAATGAGCTGATGGCTCAGTGTGACCGTGTGCTGGCCACCGGTGGTGGTGCCATGGTCACGGCTGCTTATTCCTCAGGTACACCAGCATTGGGTGTCGGCGTTGGCAACGCGGTGATTACCGTGGACGAAACTGCCGATCTGGACGATGCCGCAACCAAGATCCATATGTCGAAGACGCTGGATCTAGCCGCGTCCTGTTCATCGGACAACGCGGTTGTGCTGGTGGAAGAGATCTACGACGAAATGCTGGGCAAACTGCAGGAAAAAGGCGGTTATCTGGTCTCAGCGGAAGAAAAAGCCAAGCTTGAGAAAACCCTGTGGGACGAAGAGCGCCATCTGAATACGGCCATTGTCGCCCAGCCGGCGGAAAAGATCGCCGAAATGGCAGGCCTGGAAATCCCCGCAGGTACCGAATTTTACATCGTGCCTGAAGATGGCTGGGGGCCGGAGCATCCGTTCTCGGGTGAAAAGCTTTCCGTGATCATGGCGCTGTACAAGGCGCGGGATATTGATCATGCCATTGAGCTCACCAACAATATTCAGGGCTATCAGGGTCAGGGCCATTCCTGTGGCATCTATTCCAACAGTGACGAACACATCATGCGGCTGGCCAATGCCACCAAGACCTCACGGGTGATGGTGAACCAGCCACAGGCTGCGTCCAACAGTGGTAATCTGTGGAACGGCATGCGCCAGACCTTTTCGCTAGGCTGTGGTTCCTGGGGTGGCAATGGTACCAACAATAATATTTCGTGGCGTGATCTGATCAACGAAACCTGGGTATCAAAGCCGCTGGCACAGTCCAAAGAGCTGCGCAGCGATGAAGAGCTGTTTGGTGATGTTATGGACAAGCTCAAGTAAGTCAGACTGGGCTGAAGGCGTTTCAGTAGAAACGCCTTTGCCGCCATTAGAAAAGACGTCGGGGCATGCTTCAGGTGCCGATGATCCCTGCCGTTTTCAGTGCTTCGATTCGCTGGGCTTCGATGCCGTACTCACTCAGAATGGCCTCTGAATGCTGGCCGATTTCCGGTGCGGGGCGTGGGGTTTGTTGCGCTTCACTGGACAGCTGAAACGGGGTGGCCAGGGTTTTTTCGCATCCCGGTTTACCGGACTCAAAATCAATGAACACACCGTTGGCCTTGAGTTGTTCGTCTTCCAGCACCTCGGCGTTCTTGTACACCAGGCTGAAAACGATGCCGGCCTCGTCTAAACGTGCGCACAGCGTATCTGCATCAAATTCGGCGAACGCAGCGCCAATGCGGCGGCGTGCTTCGAAACGGTTTTTAAACAGTGGCTTGACCGGTTGCATATCCGCTTCTTCCAGCCAGGCACTCTTACCCAGCACCGCCAGCAACTTCGGATAATCCCGGGGGATATTCTGCACGGCGATCAGAATGTCTCTGCCGTCGCGGCTGGTATACACATTCTGGATCGGATTCGACCAGCCCTCCTGGTCGCGGCGCGCTGCGGGATCCACTCCCGCCAGTGCACCCTGCAGGTTCAAGCCGTTGGCCCAGGTACCCGTCGCCGCCAGCGAAGTGGAGACCATGCTGCCCTCACCACTCTGTTCGCGCTTGTACAGGGCAGTCAGAATGCCGGCATACAAGGTCATGGCGGTGGCGTGATCGCCTACCCCACCGGCGGGCATGGAGGCGGGTACGCCCTTGTCATGGGACATGTCCAGAATGCCGGAGCGGGCAAACCAGCCGGTCAGATCGAAAGCACGCCGGTCGGCGTCAGGGCCATGCAGGCCATAGGCAGAGATCTGCGCGAATATGAGTCGTGGGTTTAACGCCTTCAGGGTTTCCCATTCGAGGTTGTAACGGCGCAACTGACCGCTGGAAAAGTTGACCAGAAAAACATCCGCCTGTTGCAGCATATCGGTCAGCACCGCGTAGCCTTCGGCTGTGGTGATGTCCAGCGCCAGACCCCGCTTACTGCGGTCGGTCAGCTGCCAGGACCAGTCGGCGGGATGGTTAGCCGCGATGGAGCGGTGGCGATCGCCGCTCAAAGGCTCAATCTTGACCACATCAGCACCATAGTCGGCCATGATGGTGGCGGCGCAGGGGCCGGCCAGGAATGACCCTGCATCAATAACTTTCAGTCCGGAAAAGACACCTGACATGGCACCCCCTGATTTTTAATCCAGCTAGATGCTAGCGAAAACTGGGCAACACTGCACTGGCCATAAGGGCTTCATTGCTGTCGGTGTAACTGGCCGGGCAGGCTGAGTTAAGGATGACAGTCGTGGCGCCGGCCGCTACATAGGCGTTGAGCCTGGCGATGCAGTCGTCCGGATCTCCGGCAATGGCGTACTTGTCCACCAGTTTGGAAAAATCCTGATTGTATTGCCTGGACAGTCGCTCGGCAGCCATCTCCCGGGCGATGGCGCGGTCTTCGTGCACCGCGAAAAAGATAAACAGCCCCGGCTTAACCGGCGCTTCGCGTGGGTAGTCCTGTGACATCTGCTCAATAGTGTGCAGACTTTCAGCCAGCTTTTCCGGTGTGTACATATACGGCAGCCAGCCGCTGCCGAACTCCGCACAGCGACGCATGGCGGCTTCGCTGCGACCGGAAATCCAGATGGGTGGATGGGGTTGCTGGACCGGTTTAGGGGCCAGCGTTACGCCGCTCAATGTATTGAAGCGCCCATTGAAGCTAACGTCGTCGTCGCGCCACAGGGTTTTCAGCAGGGCTAGCGCTTCATTGGTGCGGGCGCCGCGTTCCTTCACAGGGACGCCCACGGCCTCGAATTCTTTGGCAAATTCGCCGCCCACGCCGACACCTAGATTGAAGCGGCCGTTACTGGCCACATCCAGGGAGGTAACCAGCTTGGCGAGCAGGGCTGCCGGATACAACGGTACCAGTGTGATCGTGCTCATGAGTTTGATGCGTTCAGTGGCACCAGCGGCCACCGCCAGCGAGATCAGGCCGTTACCGATGGGTCCATAGAAAAAAACATGTTCGCCGGTGGAGAGAAAGTCGTAGCCCAGCTCTTCTGCGCGGCGCGCGCTGCTGGCAATGTCGTCCAGGCGGGGTAAGCCAATGCCGATTTCTATCATGTTCATCTCCAGGAAATTTAGCGGATCAGTGTGCGTAATCGAGTGGCGCAAGTCTATTATGTGCATTCCAGAACAGACATGGTGCAGCCATGGCAGCCCCTAACATCCTCTTTATCATCACCGATCAGCAGCGTGCCGATCATTGCGGCTTTATGGGTAACCCCACGGTGCGCACCCCCCATCTGGATGACCTGGCTGCTCGCGGTATGGTGTTTGACAATGCCTGGGTGAGTAACCCGGTGTGCATGCCGAATCGCTCGACCATCATGACCGGCCGCATGCCTTCAGCTCATGGGGTGATCTTCAATGACCGTACCCTGGACTGGCAGGCCAACACCTTCGTGCGTCAGTTCAGAAAGGCCGGTTATCGCACTGGACTGGTGGGTAAGTCCCATCTGCAACACGGCATGAGTAAAAACAGCGTGGTGCCGTATCGAGGCTCGCCGGTACAGGGTACGCCCTATGCGCCGGGCTGGGACCAGTTGGAAGATTTTGAGCGCTACGTAGATGCATTACCGGACGATCCGGAGGACTTCTACGGCTTTGATCATATCCGTCTGGCTATTGACCATGGCGCGCGGGTTACCGGGCATCATCTGCAGTGGGCGCTGGAGCAGGGCGGCAGGCTGGAAGATCTGCTGGTGGAATACGATCAGACCGCACCGGGCGTGCAACGATCAGCCAACTGGTGGCAGATCTATCAACCGCCCTATGCGGAAGAACTGCACTCCAGCTGTTTTGTCGCCGACCAGACCCGGGCCTTTATCGAAGAAGCTCACGGTCAGGGTAAACCGTGGCTGGCCTGGTGCTCTTTCCCCGACCCGCACCATCCCATGACGCCACCGGGACGCTGGTTCGACCGCCATGATCCGGCCGATATGTCCCTGCCGGAGAACCGCCATGACGATCTGCAGTCTGCCCCCGAGCATCTGCGCATCTTTCGCGAAATACATCCGGCTCAGCAGCGTGACTGGGTAGCCCCCTGTGGTTATGGCGACGATGGGTTGCTGCAGGAAGCCATCGCTGCCACCTACGGCATGATCGAAATGATCGACGACCAGGTAGGCAGTGTTCTTAGGCTGCTGGACGATCTGCAGATCCGTGACGATACCATCGTGGTCTTCACCTCGGACCATGGCGACATGATGGGCGAACACGGGCTGATGCTGAAAGGTTTTATGCACTATCGCGGTACCTTGCAGGTGCCGCTGGTGATCGACGCCCCGCAACGGGCGGCGGGTCGCACACAGGCACTGGCGTCCAGCATTGACCTGGGTCCGACCCTGCTGGACCTGTGTGAACTGAGGCAATTTGATGGCATGCAGGGCCACTCGCTGGTGCCGCTGGTCGAAGATGCGACCGGCAGCGTACGCGACAGCGTGCTGATCGAAGACGATATCGCCGCTGTCACCGCCAGATTGACGCCCATTCCGGGTAAGACCCGCACCCTGATCACTGCGACCCATCGCTACACCAGAAACTCCAAGGGCGAAGAGCAACTGTTCGACCTGCGCAATGACCCGGATGAGATGGCAGACCTGAAAGACCAAGCGCCAGCGCTACGCAGTCAGTTGATCGAACAACTCGCTGATGCCCTGATCGAAGCGGATGATGTGGCCCGTGGCGCGCCGGCGACGGTCACCGGGATCGCTTGAGGTTTGCAAGAAAATAGAACGTGATTCAAGATACATTGATTGTTACGGGAGGTGATCGATGAGCAGTACAAAAACCAACGGCGTGCGCACCATGGACGATGCTTTCGCGACCATGCTGGAAGCCGATACCAACGCACATAACATCAGTGATGCGCTGCGGCGCAATCAGCCGATGGGTCCTGGTCCTTCGCTGGTGCCGGTGGCGCGTTATATTGAGCGTAAGTATCACGAACTGGAGAAACGTAACCTCTGGAGTCGCGCCTGGCAGCTCGCCTGTCATGAAGACGACTTCGAGCACGTCGGTGATGTCGTACCTTACGATATCGTCGACAAGTCCTATCTGGTGGTGAAGTGTGGTGAGGACGAATACAAGGCCTATTACAACGCCTGTCTGCACCGCGGTCGCAAATTACGCGAGAACCGGGCCAAGGGGCTCAGCGAACTGCGTTGTCCGTTTCATGGCTGGGCCTGGAACCTGGACGGCTCGCTCAAACAGATCCCCTGTGCCTACGACTTCGCCGGGCTGAAACGGGAAGAGGAGGCGTTGCCGGAAGTGAAGGTCGGACGCTTTGGCCGCTTTATTTTCATCAACCCGGATCCAGACTGCGAACCGCTGGAAAAACACCTGGGCGATCTGGGTACCCATTTTGAAATCCTGCCCTACGAGCGTCGTTTCAAACAGGCCCATGTGGCTAAAGTCATTCGAGCCAACTGGAAGACCGTACAGGATGCATTTATGGAGTCGTATCACGTGCTGATGACCCACCCGCAGATTCTGACCGGCGGGGCGCATGATTTATGCACCAAATACGACGCCTTCGAAAACTATTCCCGGGCAATCCGCTGCGGTGCGCTGGAAACCGAAGGTCTACCCAGCTGGGAGCCGGTGGAAGATGAAGACGGCATGACCTGTCTGCGCCATCCGCTCAACGGCTGGCTCTACCGCCATGTCGGTGATGGGGTGGTGGAAGTCACCACGCCCAAGGGTAAGCAGGGCAAATTCACCACCGATGCCGATTGGCTGGAAGGTGAACTGAAAGACGCCAACCCGCATATGTGTCTGTGGGCAGGGGGTTGTCAGTTACCCCCCGGCGGGCCGCAACCGCGCGCTCGCGATCATGTGGTGTCTGATGCCGTGCGTGCTCGCTATGGCGATGACGTGCCCGAGCGGGTGCTGCAGGCAGAGATGCAGCGGCAGATGTACAAGGACGTGATTCCCAGCATTGCCGATGGCATTCCGGATGTGGAACTGCATTCATCCATCTATCTGACCGTGTTCCCCAACTGGCACCCCTGGGGCTCTTTCAACATGATCAACTATCGCTTCCGACCCAACGGCGACAACCATGAAGAGGCGATCATGGAATGCATGTTCCTGGCCCCTATTCCGGAAAATGGTGAGTACGAACCCTGTCGCGAGATCCATTGGCTGGAGGCGGATGAAGACTGGACCAACGCCCCGGAACTGGGTCAGCTGGCGAAGATCTTTAATCAGGATCTGCGTAATCTACCCTTTGTCTATCAGGGCATGAAAGCCACCGCGCGGGACAACCTGCGCCTGGGTGATTATAACGAGCTGAAACTGCGGCACTTCCATGAGCTGTACAGCAAATGGGTTGAGAATGAACAGGTGGTGAATTCCCTTGATTGATCAAAGCGGCAAAACCATCAGACTCATGGGAGAGACTCACCACCTGAGCGTAATCACCTGGGTACGAAACAACGCCGTGCGCGCGCTTGTAAGCCTGATGTTGCTCGGTACCCAGGTGGCAGCCTGGGGTGAAACCTATGCACAGAAACTTGGCTGGCCGGAAGGCTCGCGGGTGCTGATCCTGCATGTCGACGATGCCGGCATGTCCCATGAATCCAATCAGGGTGCCTGGCGGGCCATTCGTAATGGGGTGGCTAATTCGGTCAGTGTCATGATGCCGACGCCGTGGGTGCCGGAATTTGCGCAGATCCTGAAAGCCCATCCGGAAATAGATGCCGGACTGCATCTGACCCTGAATGCGGAGTGGAACCAGTATCGCTGGGGGCCGCTGGCGGGTAAACCTGCCGTACCTTCGCTGGTGGATCAGGAAGGTGCGCTGTGGGCGACGGTAGAGGAGGTGATGCAGCATGGCACGGTAGCCCACGTAGCTCAGGAAATAGCCGCGCAACTGGAGCGGGCCCGCACCATGGGCTTCGAGCCCACGCACCTGGACTCGCATATGGGGACGCTGTTTGCCACACCGGAATTTCTACAGAGTTACATCGAACTCGGCGTAAAACATCAGATTCCCATCATGTTTCCCGGTGGCCATAACTTCTATGCCCAACAGGACTACGGTGAACGGGCGGCGGCCGCTGCAGTCGCCACTGGTGAACAGATCTGGGCGGCCGGTCTGCCGGTGCTGGATGACCTGCACAATTCCAGTTATGGCTGGGTGCGGGAAGAAAAGATTCGGCGTTATGTGGAGGCCATCCGCGAGCTGCGTCCCGGGGTGACGATGATGATCATGCACTGCTCCACCGAGTCAGAGAATTTTCAACATATCTCCACCTCCGGCCCATCACGCTATGGCGATCTGGATGCCATGCTGTCACCTGAGGTGGCCAATGCGCTGATGGAAGAGCAGATTATTCTGACCACCTGGCGCGAGCTTATGGAGCGTCGCCAGGCGCTGGGTAAGTAGCTCCGGCGAGCTTCAGTCTCAGTCCGGCAGGCCCAGTACCCGCTTGGCGATGATGTTCAGCTGCACTTCCTTGGTACCCCCGGCGATGGTCAGGGACTTCTGGTAGAGCCACTTCTTGATCAGCGCCAGTTCTTCGGCGTCAGCATCTGCGTCCCAACGCAGCCCTGAGCTACCCAATACGCTGACCACCAGTTCGTCGCCATCCTGAATGTTCAGGGCATTGCTCAACTTAACCGCTGAAGAGGTAAACCCCGGTGCTCGAGACTGCAGTTCATCGATGGCGCGTTTCTGGGTCAGTTTCTGCGCCTGGGTGTTCATTTCGAAGTCGGTCAACCAGCGGCGGGTGGCCGGGTCGGCCAGGCGACCGGTCTCGTCGACGCCGTACTTCAGCACGAGCTCGCGCACGTTGTTGCCTGCGCTGCGCCCACCCTGGGAACCGGAGATGTTGATACCGGCGTGGGTTGAGCGTTCAAACTGCAGCAGGCGCTTGCCTACGGTCCAGCCGTTGTCCACGCCGCCGATCAGATCTTCCACTGGCACCAGTGCATTGTCGAAGTGGGTTTCGCAGAAGGGCGAGGCGCCGGAGATCAGCTGAATGGGTGATACTTTGACCCCGGGCTGACTCATATCCACCAGTACCAGACTGATGCCTTCGTGCTTTGGCTTGTCAGGCGAGGTGCGTACCAGCACGAAAATGTAGTCACAGTAGGTGGCGTCACTGGTCCATATTTTGGAGCCGTTGATCACATAATGGTCGCCTTCGCGCACAGCCCGGGTGCTCAGCGCTGCCAGATCTGAGCCGGCGCCAGGCTCTGAATAGCCCATGGCCCAGGCGCCGTCGCCACGGGCACAGAGCGGCAGCCATTTGGCTTTCTGTTCATCGGTGCCGTATTCCAGGATGGTGGGCCCGATGTAGTTGACGCCGCGGCCGGTCAGTGGCGTGCGTGCGCCGATCTGCTGCAACTCGTCAATCAGCACCTGATACTGTTCGCGATTAAGCGCCGCACCGCCGTACTCTTTCGGCCAGGTGGGCACGGTCCAGCCTTTCTCAGCCATGCGCTCGAGCCACAAACGGGTATCCGGTTCCAGCTCGATACTGCGACTGCCCAACGGCACATAACCAGGGCCGCGCGCACCGGGCGGGCAATTTTCCGCCAGCCAGGCACGGGTTTCCTCGCGAAACCGGGCTATATCTGTCATGTGCTTATCACCCACTCATCCTGTGTAAGTTGGGAATTATGCCGGCTCGGGGTGCAAAGGCATACCGCGGCATCAGCGGATCACCCCATGTACACGGGTCGGCCGAATACGGATGATCACGCGCTGTTGTTTTTTCAGCCAACCCGGCAGATCTGCCGGCTCGGCATAGCCGGTCTCGGCGATGTTGGCAAACAGCAGGCGGGTATCCTCGAGCAGATGCTCAGTGCTGATGCGGGCCGCGCCTTCAACGGTCACGTAGTTGAAGGGCTCGGCGTTACTGATCACACAGAAACTGACATCCGGGTTGTGTTCGATGCTGCGGCGTTTGAAGGTGGTGCCTGGCGTACTGATGATGAGCTCGTCCGCGTCCCTTGCATAGGCGACCAGTGAGGAGCTGGGTGTAGCGGATTTTCTTAGTGTGGTGAGCACGCCCCATCGATGTTCGGTGATGAATTGATCCCAGTCCGGATTGTCGCTGATCATGGTTTGGCCTCATTGCGAGTTGGGCTGGCAGATTACCATTGGCACAGTTGTAATCCACTGCAAATACGACGACCCTGGTACTGTTTAACGTAAGGGGAAGAGATCGTGCTACGCAAAATAGGTTTAACCTGCTTGTGCGCTGGATTGTTGCTGTCTATCAGTGGCGTGAGCTCGGCGCAGACCGTAACCATCCATCGGGACAGTTGGGGTGTGCCACACGTGTATGGGCCGACGGACGCCAGTGTGGTGTATGGCTTTATGTATGCCCAGGCCCAGGACAATTTCTGGCAGATCGAAGACACCATGATTCAGGCCATCGGCCGCTATGCAGAGGTTATGGGCGAGGCGGGTGTTGGCGCGGACTATCTCAATCGAGCGCTTAAGGTGGTGAGCACCTCCAAGGCTGAGTGGCAGGCCCTGTCGCCGGATATGCAACTGCTGACCATTGCCGCTGCTCGAGGGCTGAATCAGTATCTGGCAGACAGCGGGCACCAACCCCGGCTCATCACCCGCTTTGAACCCTGGCACTTTGTTGCCCAGTCACGCTACTCGTTGTATCAGCTGTTTGTCTTCAACCGCAGCGGTATCAAAAATACAGAAATTGCCGCGCGGGCCCAGGGGCAGCTGAGCGCTGCGCACTTTGAGGAAGGCAGCCTGGCGCTGGCGAGCACCAATGCGGTGGCGGATGCCATCGCCCATGCGGGCTCCAATACCTGGGCCATAGCACCTTCGCGTTCGCGCAGCGGTAACGCCATGTTGTTTATTAACCCGCATCAGCCTTATTTCGGACCCGGCCAGTGGTACGAAGGCCATCTCAAGAGTGAGCAGGGCCTGCATTTCAGTGGGGCAGGATTCTTCGGCTCGTTGATGCCAACCATTGGTCATAACGAACATCTGGGTTGGAGTCATACGGTCAATGAGCCGGACATTATCGATGTGTACGAGTTGACCGTGGACGATCTGACCAATCCCACCACCTATGTCTATGACGACAAAGATAAGGCGCTGGAAAGCTGGCAGGACACAATCCGTGTGAAAACTGAAGACGGGTTTGAAGAACGCACGTTCCGTTTCAGTGCATCCCATCACGGGGCGGTGGTGGCCCAACGGGGGGATAAGTTACTCGCGGTACGCATGGCCAAATTCTCTGAGGGTGGCCAGATAGCCCAGCGCTATGCCATGTTGCGTGCGCGCAACCTGGATGAATTCAAAGCCGCGCTGGGTCAGTTAGCCACACCCATGTTTAACACCATGTATGCGGATGTGCATGGCGACATTTACTACGCCTACTATGGCGCGGTGCCGCGCCGGGATCCGCAGTTCGACTGGCTCAAGCCAGTGGATGGCAGTACGTCACGCACGGAGTGGCAGGGTTATCATCCGCTGACAGAATTGCCCACGCTGACTAATCCTGCGACGGGTTATCTGCAGAACTGTAACGCCACGCCATTTCTGGCCACAGGTGATGGGGCCAACCTGGATCCGGCAGATTATCCAGCCTATATGGTTGCGGAAAGCGACAACAACCGCTCGCGCATGTCGAGAATCCTGCTGGGTGGCACGCAGCAGTTCAGTTTCCGTGAGGTGGAAAAAATGAGCTGGGATACGCGGGTGCTGGAAGCGGACACCATGATCCCCGAACTGCTGATGGAAGTTGCGGCGCGTGATCTCAGTGCTGACGATCGACAGCGCTTGCAGCCGGCGCTGGCCTTGCTGGAGAAGTGGAATCGTTACGCTACGGTGAAGTCTGAAGCCACTACCCTGTACTTTTTCTGGCGTCTGCAACAACGGCAATTCAACGTGACCGATCCTGTGGAAGCCTTCAAAAAGGCGGTCAGTTATATGCAGGAGGTATACGACAGCGTGCGGGTGCCCTGGGGTGAGGTGAATCGTCTGCAGCGTGCGCATACCAGCGGTATGGCGGGATTTGATGACGCTGCCGAGAGTCTGCCCGTAGCTGGTGGTCCCGGAAACCCCTTTGGTACCATCTTCAATTTTTATGCGCGACCACAACCCGGCAAGCCGAAAATGTATGGCGTCGCGGGTCACTCTTTCGTCGGTCTGGTGGAATTTGGTGAATCTTTGCAGGCCAAATCGATCATGGTCTTTGGCGCCAATGCAGACCCGGATTCGCCCCATTATTTTGACCAGTCCCGGCTGTTTGCGGCACAGAAATACAAGCTGGCCTGGTTCACCCGCGAGGAAGTGCAGGCAGACACCCAGGACACTCAGGTGCTGGAGTTCTAAGTGACACGGCCGCTTCTCTATTCCTTCCGTCGCTGCCCCTATGCCATGCGTGCGCGCATGGCTTTGGCCCGGGCGGGGATCGGCTATGAACTGCGAGAGGTGCTGTTGCGCGACAAACCTTCAGCAATGCTGGAGCTGTCCGCCAAGGGTACGGTGCCGGTGCTGCAAGTGGACGATCTGGTACTGGATGAAAGTCTGGATGTCATGCTGTGGGCGCTTAAGCAGGCCGATCCAGATGGCTGGCTGCAATGCCCTGACGCAGCACATGATTTGATCCGTCTGTGCGATGAGGACTTCAAAGTCTGGCTGGACCGCTACAAGTACAACGACCGCGAGCCGGACTTTACCCTGGCCAAGGCACGCGGCGAAGGAGAACGCTTTCTGTCCACGCTGGAAGGCCAACTGGCGGCTGAAGGTGACTGGCTCTATGGCCGCCTGGGTCTGGCCGATGTGGCCATCTTTCCTTTCATCCGGCAGTTTGCCTTTGTCGACAAGGGCTGGTTCGATCAGAGTGAGTTTGAACGGCTCAAACGCTGGCTGGCGTCGCTGTTAGAGAGTGAACTTTTCCTCAAGGTGATGTTCAAGCACAAACCCTGGCAACCCGGGCAGGCGCCGGTGCTGATTGGTGAGGCGGAATAACAGGCGGACTAACAGGCGGACTAAGTGAGGTAGACTAACAGGCCTGTCGGATCAGCTGGGCGATGCGATCCACGGCTTCGATGTTGTACGCTTCGCTGGGTCCACGGGGACAGATGTTCAACACCTGAGCACCCGCTTTCACGTAGGGGATCAGGAAGTCAGCGATTTCTTCCGCGCTGCCGTAGGGGCTGTAGCGTTCGAATTGTTCGAACGGGATGCGATACATCTCTTCCATGCCCTGGGCCAGTGCCTGACGCGCCTGTTTACGGTCATCGCCGACGCCGACCCATACCTGCAGACCGTGTTGCCAGTTAGGTTGTTCTGCCCGATCTGTTGCCAGTTCATCGATTTGACCCACCACCCGCTGGAAACGTTCGGCTGAACACCACACGCCCAGCCAGCCGTCACCATAGCGGGCAGCGCGTTCAATGGCTTTGTCCGAACGGCCGCCCACGATCATTGGGATAGGGGGATTGGGCGCGGGTTTGATGAGTGCATCATCGAAGGCAAAGAAATCGCAGTGGTAGGTCACCGGTTTACCGCTGGCCAGCTGCCGCAGGGCCTGCATGGCGTGATTGGTGTGCACCCCACGACGGGCCGGGTCGACGCCACACACCTCCATCTCGTGGCGGTCTTCGCCGCCGATACCAATGCCCAGCGTGATCCTGCCCGGGGCGGACAGGCTTAACGACGAGAGCTGGCGGGCGACGGTCACCGGGTGGCGCAGTGCCAACAGATAAACGCCGATGAATATTTTGACTTCGTCACTCATGGCCGCCAGGGTGGCAGCGTTAACAATGCCATCCATGCCCAGTCCGGTATGGAAACTGACATGATCTGCGATAAACAGATGATCGATGTCAGCCGCTTCCACCGCGCGCATCAATGACCTGCGGGTGGCGTTGTCGCCGCTCAGAAATTCAGGCGAGCCAATGGTGCCAATTTGCAATGCCGCCATATCTCAGCCCTTGTCCTCAGTTGAGCCGGCCTTCAGCTCGTCGAGCTTTTTGCGCAGGTGGCGTTCGCGGAAGTCGCTGTGGCCGACGTGCTGCAGGTTGAACGCGGCCTGCTGCGCGGTCCAGAAGCCCTGAGCGTCCAATGCCTGGTTACAGGACATCTTGGCCAGTTTCAGGGCGAAGCTGGGGCGCTGGGCAATTTTCTCCGCCAGCGTGCGGGTAAAGGACGACAGCTCGTCCCGCGCCACCACATGATTCACCATGCCCAGGTTATACGCCTCGGCGGCAGTCACCGGATCACCGGTGAAGAGCATTTCCTTGGCGCGCCGAATACCCAGCTCCCAGGGATGTGCAAACCACTCAACGCCGTTGACACCGAAATCCACGGTCAGATCGGTGAAGGTGGCGTCTTCCGAGGCGACGATCAGATCGCAGACCCACATCAACATCAAACCCCCAGCGATGGCTTTGCCGTGCACCTGAGCGATGGTGGGCTTGGGCAGCTGTTGCCAGCGACGGCACATGTTCAGATAGATTTCTTCTTCAAAGGCCATATGACCCTCAGCACCGCCCTTGGCGAAGCCGCCGGAAATGCCGATGGGCTTGAGGTCGTATTCTTCGCGGTCTCTGAGGTCATGACCGGAGGAAAAGTGTGGACCCTCGGCAGCCAGCACAATGACCTTAACCTCGTCGTCAAATGCCGCACGGGTGAGGGCGTCATTCAGCTCATAGGTCATGCGCCGGTTCTGCGCGTTGCGCGCTTCCGGCCGGTTGAGGGTAACGGTCGCTATCTGGTCGGCCACTTCATAGCTGACGGTTTCAAATTCGCTCATCGATTTACTTCCTTAATTGCGCCTGACTGGATCGTTGCGCCGCAGTGGACAGCTCAGACTGCCCGTGCGACCTCAACCGGAATGCCGGTCATATGCGCCTGGTTGGATATGGGTTCAAAACTTTTTGGTCCACTGGGCAGCAGCACGTTGCAGTTGACGCCGGGTTTGCTGCTGGCCACGCGCATGCCTTTGCTGCGCTGGTGGCCCCAGCCGTGGCTCATGGCCACCACCCCGGGCATCAGATCATCGCTGTACTTCACCTGGGTGGCGAGTTCGCCGTTGCTGTTGGCGACCTTGACGTTATCCCCGTCGGCAATCTGGCGCAGCTCGGCATCATCAGGGTGCATGTACAGGTAGTTGATCTGGCGGTCGCCCTGCTTCAGTTTGTCGACGTTGGCATACCAGCTGTTGAACATGTAACCATCTCTTTTAGTAATCAGTTTGAGCTGGTTCGCAGGTTCATTGTTAAGCTCGGTGAAAATCTCCGCCATGCGCGTGATGGCGTCGGTGAACTGTGGCGGACAACAGTCTATGCGTTGATCGTCATGTTGCACGCGGCTAAAAAACTCGGCCGGATCGGAGCGCTCCAGCGCGATCACCTGTTTGGCTTTCAGTTCGGCCAGGGTACGACCCTGAGAGCCCAGCATGCTGTCGATGCGCGCCCACATATCGGGTTTTTCGCTGTGGTCGAAGACGGATGTCAGTCCCATCGCCCGGGCGAGGGATTCGAAAATCCACCAGTCGTGCTTACGCTCGTACTGGGGTGGTACCACCGCTTCGGTGAACTGTACGCTGGGTTGGAACTGCAGTCCGAGCCCCGTGATGTTGATGTCTTCGCGCTCAAATGCGCCCGCTGCCGGCAGGATGTAGTGGGCGTACTCGGCAGTGGCGTTGCGGTAAATGTCGACACAGACGATGAGCTCCATTTTCTCAAGCGCCGACCGCATGCGTTCTTCACCACCGATGCTGAGCACCGGATTGCCTGAGCTGACGATCAAGCCGCGCACGGGGTCGGCCGGGTCAGTCAGATAGTCGGCCATAAGATTACCCGGCAGGCTGATGCCTACGCCTCCCGGTGCGCGCACCTGACCGAAGGCGGTGTCGTAATAGCCTTCAGGCACGCGGGCCCCGGCCGCGTGGGCACGCTCATAGAAACCCGTGGAATAGAAGTTGCCACCCCTGCGTCCCAGGTTGCCGGTGACGAAGGACAGCATGTGCACCAGCCAGTAGGTCAGCGTGCCCTGGCGGCCCATATTGGCGCCGGTGGACATATGCACACAGGCAGCATCCGCCTGCATGAACTGTTGTGCCAGGCGCCTGATTTCAGTGGCGGCTATGCCGGTCACCGCTGCCACCTGCTCTGGTGCATAGTCGGCAATAAAGGCCTTCAGTTCGGCAAGGTGGTTGCCGTGCTGTTCGGTCTGCGGATGGAAACCGAATTCCTGTTCGATGGCATGTAACACGCCGGCCAGCAGATAGACATCGGTGTCGGGTTTGATTTTCAGCACGCGCCCGGCGCTGCTGGCGGATTCAATCTGCCGTGGATTCAGATAGACGATTTCCGCACCCCGTTGTTCTGCGTCTTTCAGATGGCGCATGGGATGCGGGATGGACAGGAATGACATGTGGCTGACCGCCGGGTTTTCGCCGATGATCAGAATGAAATCTGAATGATCGAGATCCGGTAGCGGATGAATGGTGCGGGTGCCGAACACACCCTCACTGCCGGCGAATTTATTGGCGCAATCCTGAGTGCCGGAGCCGAAAAACTTGCTGACGCCCATCTGGCTGATGAGGCTGCGAAAGCTGGGGCCCAGCAGGGTATTGAAGGCGCCGGGGTTACCCTGGTAAGCCGCGAGAGCAGAGGCGCCGTGTTTCTCCAGCAGAGCGTTGAAACGGCTGGCGATCTCGGCCAGGGCGGTCTCCCAGCTGATCGGCTCGAAAGTGCCGTCAGACGAACGGCGCAGGGGGGTGCGCAGGCGGTCCGGGTCATTGTGAATGTCCAGGCCATAGATGCCTTTGTTGCACACAAATCCCTTTGAGATCGGGTGTTCCTTGTCCGCCTTGAGCCCGATCAACTGGTCGTTTTCCACTGTGGCAATCAGGCCGCAGGCAGGCTCACAGACCCGGCAGAAGGTCTTTTTTTCGATGGTCCCCATGATGCTCCCCGTGTTCTTAAAGCAGGCAGGTGAAGCACAGAGCGTACCAGTGTCGCTCACCAAGCCCAAGGGGTACGCAGTCTGGATTGCGTATCTTTTGGGGCATCCCAGAACGTGTCTATGGGGTATCCCAGAGCGTGTCAGGAATCTGACGCCGGGCTCAAGCGCAGCTGCTCGAGTTGGCGAAAGATTAGTGCGCCAGGTCACAGAAAGGTGTATTCGGGTCGGTTACCTTGGGCCAATTATGGCTCGCAAAGGATTGCGCTGATTCGCGATGGGGCGATATGTCAAATATCTGACGGTGTTGCTGGCACTGCATACGGTGCCGCTGACCGTGCTGGCAGACCCTGTCAGCAGTACACCACGCTATACCTTCGCCGGTAACATCGATTTTGTTGTGACCGGGGGTACCCTGCGCGCGGAATCCAATGCGGGGAATTCCTGCGCCCTGGTGGGCAGTGACAGCTCCACGCTGAGCGGTATTCCGCCTGGGGCGACAGTCACAGCAGCGTACCTGTACTGGGCCGGTTCGGGCTCTACGCCAGACAATACCGTGAACTTTGCCGGCTCTGCTGTGACCGCCTCGCGCACCTTCAGTGAAAACTACTCCTCTGGTTCCATCGATCTGGATTTCTTTTCGGGCTTTGCCGATGTCACCAGTCGGGTCAGTGGCAATGGCAGCTTTTCCTTCAGTGGCTTGTCCGTCGACACCGGTGGCAGCTACTGCAGTCTCAGCGCCGTGCTGTCAGGCTGGGGCCTGGTGGTGGTTTACGAACACACTGCCAGTCCACTGCGGGTGATCAATATCTTCGATGGCTTTCAATCTTTTCGTGGGCAGCAGATTGTGCTGACGCCTAACAACTTCGTGGTGCCGCCCGTACCCATTGACGGCAAGATGGGCGTACTGACCTGGGAAGGCGATGTGGAAAACTCCGCCGCTATGAGTGGCTTCAGTGAGAATCTGGTGTTTGATGGCCAGAGTGTCGGCCCGGTGAATCTGACGGACGGCCTCAATCCGGTCAACAATCAGTACAACTCGACCATCAATGTGCTGCCCTCTAGTACCGAGTATGGCGTCGACTTCGACGTCTACGACATCAGCAGCCGCTTACGGGCAGGTGATACATCGGCCCAGACCACCTACGCTTCCGGGGGCGATCTGGTCATCCTCAGTGCGCAGATCATCTCTACCACCAACACACCGGTGGCGGATCTGGCCCTCAGTAAGACCCACACGGGTGATTTCAGCAGCGGAGCGACCAACAGCTTTCAGCTGGATGTGAGCAACAACGGTCCATCGCTGGAGGCGGGTCCGGTCACCATCAGCGACACTTTGCCAGCCGGTATGAGCTATCAGGGTTTTGCCAGTGTAGACAGCAACTGGTCGTGTTCGGTGGCAGCGCAGGATGTGACCTGTACGCACCCGGGACCGTTGAGCGCCGGTGCCAGTCTGGCCACCCTGGATCTGCTGGTGGATGTGACCGCTGCCAGTGCGCCCAGCGTGATCAACACCGCCACGGTTGCCGGTACTGAATTCGACCCCTTTACCAGCAACAATGTTGCCACAGACACGGCCACGGTGCTGCTGCCCGATCTGAGTACATCCACTAAAACCGTTGTGCCAGTCGGTGGCTATCCGGTCGCGGCGGGCGATACGCTGCGCTACACCATTACGCTGAACGAATCCAACGGCGCGGCGGTCAGCGGTGTCAGCGTGACAGATTCGTTAGATTCGCTGCTGGTGAACCTGAACGTTATCGATGCGGGCGGAGGTGCCGACAACTCCTCCGGCACGACGCTGCAGATCGATGATCTGAGCGTACCCGCTGGTGGCAGTGTTACTGTTGTGTTCGAGGCCGGTGTGGCCGGTGGGGCTGCCGAGGGTGACCGCATTGCCAATGTGGCAACGGTGACCAACCCGGGTACCGGTGGGGTAGAGAACGTCGCCTCACCCGACGTGACGGTAGGCAATGTACCGACCAACGGCATCAAGCAACTCTATCTGGGGGACATCGGCGGCTCGACCAATTCGCCCACATTGCCGCTGGATATGTCGCGCACACCCTTGAGCGGACTTTCCAGCCCCGTGCGGGTGCGTATACGGCGACAGGACGATGACCGGCTCTGGGCGCTCACGCCAGCGCTGCAGGACGATCTCAGTCTGGATGGCTCTGCCATGCCCGTTCATCTGTATATGCGGCGTAACAACCAATCACAAGCGAGAACCGTGCGGGTTACGTTGTTCTATCAGCTGGGTGCCGCTACGACCTTTATCGGCTGTGAACAGTTGACCCTGGCCACCAGTGGCGCCAGTGGGCTGGTGAACTCCGCTACGCGGGAATTTGTGTTCAATGTGCAGCAGACTGATGGCAGCTGTAATGCCAGTGGTGCAGGGACCTTGACGATTCCTCAGGGTGCACAATTGCTGATGCAGGTGGATAACGACCCCAGTGGGGGCAGTGGACGCGCGATCTTTGTGTATCCGGTCAGTGATGCTAACGGGGATGCCAGCCGTGTCGAACTCCCTGCAACCACAGTGATCAATGTCGATTCCACCGTTTTTTACGATGCCGCCTTTCCTGCTGGTAGTGCTCAAACCGGGTTTGCGCCCAACCAGACCGTCTTTATCCGCTCGGTAGTCTCTGATCCCTTTGGCAGTTTCGACATTTCGTCCGTCACTTATCAGTTGCTGGACCCTGGCGGTACGCCGGTTGCCAGCGGCCTGATGCCGCAGGTGCAGGACAGTGGGCTGTCCACCGCCACCTACGAGGTCGGCTATGCGCTGGGGTCCGCGCCCGCGGCGGGTAACTGGACGGTGCAGGTGACGGCTAATGAGGGTAGCGAAGGCACGGTCAGTCACAGCGCCAGTTACAGCTTCCTGATGACTGTGGCTGAGTTGCAGCTGGAGAAAGAAGTGTCGGTGCTGAATGATCCGGTGACCCTGACGAATAACCCGAAAGCGATACCCCAGGCGCTGCTGGAATATGTGGTGCGCGCGACCAATACCAATTCAAATGCCACCACGGTGGATACCGTGGTGATTGCCGATACCTTGCCTGCCGAGGTGCGTTTCTACTTCGGCACACCGATCGCACCAGTGCAGTTTGTTGAAGGCTCACCCGGCAGTGGACTTTCCTATTCCTTTGGCGGGCTCGGCGATGCGAGCGATGACATCAGGTTTTCCAACGATGGCGGCACCACGTTTATCCAACCCAGTGTGGATGCCAATGGCTTGGACACGACTCTGCCGCCGATCAATTACTTTGAAGTCACGCCGCAGGGTTCGTTTGCCCCAGACAGTGGTGCTGGCTCACCCAGTTTCGAAATCCGCTATCGCGTTCAATTGCAGTAGGGTCCCTCAGGCAGCGGTGCTATGCTGCCCGGTTTGTGAGAGAGGAACGGCTGCATGTCCGAGTTGCCGAAGTCAGTCCATCAGGGCTTTGTGGATGTTGACGATTGCCGCCTGGCCTATGTCGAGCGCGGTTCCAGGCAGGCTGATAAACCGACCCTGTTCTTTGTGCATGCCACTGGTTTTCACAGCCGGGTATGGGACTATCTGATCGAGGCACTGCCCGAATATCACGCCATCGCGCTGGATCAGCGTGGTCATGGTAGATCTGACAAGCACACCGTGCGTAACTGGCAGCGCTTTGCACAAGACCAGATCGCGGTAACTCAGTCACTGGGTATTGAACGCGCCATCGGTATAGGTCACTCCATGGGTGGCCATGGATTGCTGCAGGCAGCACATCTGGGCGGCGCGTTTGCGCGTCTGTTGTTGCTGGATCCTACCGTATCCGCGCCCGAATCTTACGCAGACCATGATCCGGCGGTGTTCGATGGCGAACTGCATCCGGCGGCCAAACGCCGCAGCCGCTTTGCCTCAGCCGCAGAGATGCAGACGCAACTGCAGGGTAAGAGTTCGTTCCCGCTGTTTCATCCGCGCATCTTTAAGGACTACTGCGAGTTCGGCGTGGAGGCGGACGAAGCGGGTGGTGTGAGGCTGTGTTGTGATCCGGTGGTCGAAGCGCACGTCTATATGGCTGCGCGCAGCAATCCGGGTGTGTTGGATGCCGCGCGCGAGCTCTCCATCCCGGTTACCATCGTGCGGGCCAAAGCACCCAGCGCTGACAACCCCTATGACTTTTCCAGTTCACCCACCTGGCCGGGTCTGGTGGACCTGCTGCCCAACGCCGAAGAACATCACTGGCCGGAATGTACGCATTTTGTGCCCATGCAGAAGCCTGATGAAGTGATTGCGCTGATCAGGCAGGAGATCGACATCTGGCAGGCTTGATTCAGAAGCGCCACTTGCCTATTTCGGCCGCACTCCTGCGGTAACCCGGCAAACAATAGGCGAACAGGGCGACTGCAGCGGGGTAGAAAATCGCATTGGCGGTGGCTATGGAGTAGTGCAGTTTGCCATCGTCCTGGTAGAGGAAATCGGTAAAGGCTGCATTCACGCTGGTGCCCGCTGCCATGCCCAGGATATTGGTGACGAATATGTAGATCGCCGTGGTTTGACCGCGCAGTTGATTAGGCGTGATCGGCTGAAATGACGCGGCCATCACCCCCAGATAGGCACCGCCAAACATGGTGGCCGGAAAAAGCAGCATCAGTGTGCCATTCATGGTTGGCATCAGGGGTGCGGCCACGGCTGGAAACACCGCGATGATCGAGGCGTACATGATGGCGCGCACATAGGCGTCGGTCTTACCGCGCGCAGCCAACAGATTGGCAATCCACGGCCCCAGCATGACGCCCAGCGAACCACCGACGAGAATGATCAGGCCGAAGCTGGAACCGGCTTCTGTTTTGCTCACACCATAGTTGCGCACGAACATTTCCGGATACCACGCGGCGCTGCCATAGCCGGCCATGGCCAGCATGGAAGAACCGAGGAACAACGACAGATAGGTGCGGCGACGTTGCCACAGAAAGCGGGCAACGTCAGCAATGGGAATCTGCAGGCTGCCGGACTCGGTTACAGCCAGGTCCTTACGGGCCGGTTCCACCATGGTCATGATCAGCAGGCTGAGTAACAGCCCCGGTAGGCCAACTGTCATCAGGGTGGCCTGCCAGGGTTGGATGGTGCCAATCAGCGGGACTTCAAAAGCGCCGATATCGGTATAGAAATCGATCAGCACACCGCCCAGGATCAGTGCCAGTGCACCGCCCACCTTGACCGCCGATTTATAGAAGGCCATGGCGTAGCCGAAGTGCTGTGGCTTGAAACTGTCGGTGATGATGGAGTAGGCGGGCGGTGCGAGCCCCGCCTCACCGGCACCGACGGCCATGCGCGCAACAAACAGCTGGCTGAAGTTTTTGGCCATACCGCAGGCAAAGGTTGCCAGCGACCAGAAGGCCACGCTGCCGGCGATCACCCACTTGCGTGACACACGATCCGCCAGGCGACCCAGGGGCAGTCCGGCAAAGGTGTAAAGCAGGGCGAAGGCGGCACCCTGCAGCAGACTGTACTCAAAGTCGCTGATCTGAAACTGATCGCGAATCGGCCCGATCAACAACGACAGAATCTGCCGGTCGATAAAGCTCAGCACATAGGCGAGAAACAGCAACGCCAGCGCGTAGCTCGCGGCGCCTACCGGCGGATAGGCGGATTCCGCCACGGGCGGATCCAGCGCCTGTTCAGCCATGGGGATCAGGCAAGCGCTTTATCGAACAGCGCCAGCAATCTTGACCAGGCGCGTTCGGCCTGAGCTTCATTATAGACCATCGAATCCGGTGGACACCAGCCGTGCAAAGCGCCTTCGTAGACCTCGATTTCTGCATCCAGTCCCGCCTGGGCGAAAATTTCACGCAGTACGTTTTTAGCCTCGGGTTCCTTCTCATCGTCATTGCTGGCGATGGCGATCAGATAGGATGCCTGCATATCATCGATCAGCAGATGTGGGCTGTTGTCCGCATCGGTGACCAGGCCGCCGCCGTGGAACGAAGCCCCTGCTGCGATGCGCGACGGGATGGCCGCTGCGGTGCGCATGGTCATCGGCCCGCCCATGCAGTAGCCAGTTGTACCGATGCCTCGACTGGTATCCACCGCTGCCTGTGCATCCAGATAGGCAACAAAGGCCCTGGCATCGGTGACATTGGTTTCTGGCGACAGGGAACGCGCCAGCGGCAGTACCTTCTCGCGTGTTTCCGGATTTCTGAACGAGGCGCCTTCAGCCACCACGGGCGAGACTGCAGAACGATAGTATGGGTTAACCACCAGCACCGCATAGCCGGACTGAGCCAGGCGCTTGCCCATGACGCGAAATGCCGGACGCAGACCCAGAATGTCCGGCCAGACAATGACGGCGGGGTGTTTACCCTTGGTCGGATGGACAAAATAGCAATCTGCTTCGCCGTCCGGCGTGGAAACCTTGACATCCTGTTCCGTCACTGCAGAAGCATTTGCCGGCACGGGCAACAACGCCGCCAGCGCCGCAGCGGTGGTGATACGCCCCAGATTCCGCCGGGTGATACCGCCCGCATTCAGCTCACGTTCGGCATCAGCAATTGTTTTATCGTCGCACATGAATCATCTCCTCCTTCATTTTCCCAAGCCCCAAAGCTTAACCGCAAACCGCCACCCGACTCCAAACCTAATTTAGGGTCAGAGAGCTTTGTGCCAGAGACGTTAGGGTCAGAGACCATGGTGCCAGAGAGGATGGGGTCAGGGTCACTAGTGCCACAGACGACTTATGGTGCATTCCAGGGACCTCTCATCTGAGAGGTGGCGGTGAACTGTTGGATAACTAGTCTGTCCTAATCGAGGAAGAGCTACCCGAATCCAACCTGGTGAACGTAGCCTCAGCGTCGGATCCCATGTATTTACTGGGTTTCCGCAGTTTTCATTCACACCGCTCGGTCGTCTCTGGCACCCACGACTCTGACCCTAAATTAGGTTTGGAGTCGGGTGGCGGTTTGCGGTTAAGCTTTGGGGCTT
>JAVKCL010000023.1:0-167553 GCA_040222775.1 Pseudomonadales bacterium | reverse complement strand
TATCGTTAGCAATCACGCTCACGCAGTCCATGCTGCGGCAGGCCGGGACAACACCGCGAGTAGAAATCAGACCGCGCGTTGGCTTGATCGCGACCAGACCATTGCAAGCTGCTGGTATGCCGCCTGAACCCGCAGTTGCTGTGCCCAGAGCGAAGCTTGCTAAACCCGTGGCCACAGCCACCGCCGAACCTGAACTGGAACCACCGCTGACCAGATCAGGACGAACCGGGTGCGTCGTCACACCATAAGGCGAACGCGTACCATCCAACCCGGTAGCGAACTGGTCCATATTGGTTTTACCCACCGGTATTGCGCCAGCGGCAACAAGCAGTGCCACAGCGTGCGCAGAGTCCTCCGCGTCGTAGGCGTAATCAGGGCAGCCAGCCGTGGTCAAACAGCCTGCGATATCAATATTGTCCTTGACTGCAAAAGGTACCCCCCACAGCGGTTTGTCGCGTATCTCTCGCTTTTGCATTCCGTCAAGATGCAGGTTGAGGCGCTCAATAGCCGGTGGGGTTATCCAGATATTGTGCGCCGCGAGTGCTTGTGACCGGCTGACAATGTAGTCCATCACCATACGCGGCGTCAGATCCGTTTCACGATAGGCACTGCGCAAACCAGGTAGAGGTCCGCGTAACAGCCCCTCAATGGTCGAGGAGTTCCATTGTTCAGCAAAGATGATTTGTTCAGACACTCTGCTTTCCGATTGCAGCTACGGGAAGACCGCTGTTTATGTGTGGTGGCTCGATGCCTTCAATTGATGAGCAACATCCATGCCAGCACGAATCGGCTAATGCTACAGGCGGCTGTGCAGCGCGTTTCAGCGCAGAAGTAATACACAGGAGCCGCTGAAGGCTCCCCGAAATAGTGCATGTAACCAAAATCAGCCCCTTAATGGTGCATCAACACATCGAACCAAATTGACAAATGGTTGCAGTTGACATATGGTTGCATGTGTTAAGCCAGAGGGTATAACCATGCCTACCAAGTCAATTGCCTCGACACTGATTGCCGAAGCTGCACAGATCGATCCCAAACAGGCGGCAGATCTGCTGGTCAGCACCAATCAGGAGCAGGCCTGGCTGGATGCGTTTGCTGAGCAACTGGACCGGCAGCGTAATGCGGAGGCGCTGCGACGAATACTGTCGATCTGGGATCTATCTCAGTCAGATGCGGCTCGTATTTTCGGCGTCAGCCGCCAGGCGATCAGTAAGTGGTTCGATACCGGCGTGCCCGCCGACCGCGCGGTGTCGATAGCAGATCTGGGGGCAGCTACTGATCTGCTGGTGCGCCACCTCAAGCGTGATCGCGTACCCGGCGTGGTCAGGCGCCCGGCAAGCAGACTGGGCAACCGGTCACTGGTCGACCTGCTTATGCAGCAGGGCTTTGCCGAAGTACTGGAAGCCTGTCGCGCAATGTTCGCTTTCAGCGAAGCCAACCACTAATAGCGCGCTGGTTTGCTGACCGAGAAGCTGAAAAACACCTGGTGCTGGTGGCGCATCTGCGAAGCCGGCTGGGTGGACCCTCTGGATCCATCCTATGCGCAACAATGCGGAGGGCGCTGGAATCCACCCGAGAGTTATCCCACCTTGTACCTCAATCAGGATCAGGTAACCGCCAGGTTGAACCTGCGTCGCTTTATTGATGGCTGGCCCTACGAGCCTGAGGATCTGCGCGCAGAAACAGGCCCGATGCTGGTCGGCGCGACCCTCCCGCGCGATCAGAGGGTCTGCGATGTGCACAGCCCCCGTGGCGTCGCGGCGGTCGGCTTGCCCAGGACGTATCCCAGAGATGCGAAAGGGCGCGCTATCAAACATGTGCGTTGCCAGCAGATAGGGGCGGATGCGCAGGCTGCGGGTTTGCGCGGCATTCGCGCACGCTCTGCTCAAGGCACAGACGGCGCCGGCCGGGAACTTGCCTGGTTCCCGGCCACCACGAACAGCCATGCGAAACAGGTCGCAACGCTGAATTTCGATGAATGGTTCTGGGGTTAACTCAGTACGTGCTCACAAACCAAGCTCAAACCGCAGCAGGAATACACTGGCATTGTTGATCGTTTCCAGTCCGCCAGGATCTACCACATACTGGTAGCTGGGCTGCAGCGCCAGCCATGATGTAATCTGCGCGCGGTAGGTGAGTTCGATCGTGGTTTCGCGCTTGGCCGGAGTCTCACCCAACGCCTGCTGTTGGCGGCGGTAGGCGCGGCTTAAACCAGCGCTCGCAGCGGCCAGTCCGAACTGGTCCTGATCGCGGTGCGCAAACAAACCGGTGTAAACCAGACCCAGCCCAACATAGTTCTGCAACTGGTTAATGCTCTGCTCGGCAACGCCATAGCGCAGGAAACCGGCCAGACCCTGTGCTGGGTCTTGCTCTGAATATAAGTCGGATTCACCCAGCGCGTAGATGCCCCAATTGTCTTCAGCTCGGATCACTTCTTCGCTGGCATCACGCTTAACATCCCGGGTATACCGCCAACTACCCAGGGCAAGCTTGCTTGTCGAGTCTAAATGACCGACTTCAGCCGCCAGCATCAGGCCGTCGTCCCCATCAAGCCGCACGTGCGTACCGTGCGGCTGCTCAGGGTCGCCCGGCACTCCATCCATCACCACCGCCTGTGCGTAGTAGCCTGCCTCGTTAGAAACAGCCATCCGCAAGGCCAGGGATGTAGTCGGAAAGATCGACGGACCATTCTCGCCACTCTGCGCGATTTCCGCACCGATGCCGAAGGAGCTGTTAATAAACAACCCCGCAGTTGCAAGCACGTCGAACTCAGAATTGAAGTCGTACAAACCAACGCGTAACGAATGCGCACCTGCCCGCCAGCTGCGTTGATACCAGATCTCGTATAGCTTCCAGGTATCTGGCGCATCGATATTGCTGACAGTCTGCAGGTCACCCGCATAGCTTGACGGGCTGCCCCCCTGATTACCGAGCACATACAGGCGGAAGGTACTGTTCTGCCAGCCCCATAACTGCTCAAGGTCGCCCTCGAGTATCAGGTCAACATTGTCCAGATAGGTGTTTCCATCCTCGATACCACCTTGAACTTGCGCCCATTCACCGGTGTAGACCATGTCCAGCTGTAAACCATTTCGCAACTCGATCGCATATCCGGCTTGCGCCCAGAACAGAGCGGCAAAATCGCACTTATAGCCTGCTACTCCGCTTTGCGGAACAGTATTTCTCCGCGCCGGGCAACCAGCAGCTTGTCGAAGCTGGCCGGATCAAAATACGCTTCTACGCGCTCACCTTCCGGGGTCTTGCCATAGACTTCATAGCAACCCTCATCGACCTTGATCTTGCGCACCTCCCACCCTTCGGCATCGAGCTTGGCCCGCAGATCTTCCTTGGTGCCCCAATCCTCACGCGGCACATCACAGGACATCAGGCCGGTAGCCTGAGCCTGGCCAGCCAGCAAACCGATCGACACAAGCCACACGACTTTAACTACGAATGATCTTAACAACACGGAAAACCTCCAGAAGAATGAGTGGTACAAAATGTAACCAGGCCGCTGTGACATTGTTATGTACATAAATCCAATGCACCAGCACTGCCAGCGCGGCAAAGTAAATCAAGCGGTGCAACCACCGCCAACGCTGCCCCAGGCGACGGACACTGAAGTCATTGCTGGTGGCAGCCAGCGGTATAAAAACCGCCAACGCCAGCCAACCCGTCCAGATGCCCAGCGCGCCGAGTTCAGCCAGCATATCGGTCAGTGTCTGCATATCAATGATATAGAACACCGTATGCAAAGCCGCGTAAGTAAACGCCATGACACCGAAGGTACGCCGGTTACGCAACAGCCATGCGGTCCAGCTGGCGCTGGGCCACAGACTGCGCAGGGGTGTCGCCGCCAAGGCGATGATCATCAGCCGGGCAGAAAACTCACCGCTGCCATGCAGCAACTCATCAGCCCCAGCACTACCCGACAGCAGGCGATAAAGCATAACAGCAGCGGGTACTGCGAGCAGTGCGTACAACATTCGGCTAAACGGCGACAGGCTGGTAGCGCGACTCATACAAGCCAATGCGCTGTAATAACCGATCAAACCGAGCTTCGCTACGCAGCGAGTCAAACATCGCGCATTGCCCGGTCATTGCAACATGCCAGACAGATTCGTCACAAGCCCGCTCCAGACTTTCCAGCGCCGCAAGTTTGTTACCCCGCACTGTGTGCAACAGCGCAAATTGGAAGCCGGATATAAAAGAGTTGGCACCTGCTTCTTCCAGCAGCGCCAGACTGGCATCCAGCCGCTCCGGTGCCCCATCTGCGCCCAGACAAAGCTCACCCAGCAGGGCGAGCTGGCGGGGATCATCGCCGCTCGCCACAGCTTTCTCGCAGGTTGCATAGGCTTCTGCATACAGCCCCATCTCGAAGTAGCCGGAAAACAACAAGCGTTGCGCCAGAGGATAGCCCGGCTCTTTACGCAACAGATCCTCCATCGATGGAATCAGCTCATCATAGCGGCGCGCCAACCACAGCACGTGCCCGAAACTGCCATCCACCGCCGGGGACATGGGATCATAGCGCCTTGCCTGAGCAACGCGCTCCAGCGCCTCATCGAAACGCCCGAGAACCGCCAGCATTTCCGCCAGCCATTGGTAGGATGTGGACAGACTCGGATTCAGGCGCAAGCTCTGATGAAACGCCTCTTCCGCCGCCATCCAATCAAAGGTATAGGTGGAGTGAATGTATCCCAGGCTGGCAAACACTTCTGCGGAATTTGGTGACAGCGCAACCGCCTGATTGATCGCCACCATGGCATCGCCCATTACTTCGGCAGGTGGCGTAAAACTGAAGTTGGTGAGCAATTGCAGGGCCTCGGCTTTGCCCCCATAAGCCGGGCCAAATCGCGGCTCCAGCGCGATGGCGCGTTCAAAAGCAGCCACACTTTCACGCAGGGCGTCGGGTGAGTATTTATTGAGCAGAAAACGGCCGGCGTAATAATGCTCTGCGGCCGGACCGGAAAGGAATTCAGGCTGCGGCAAGGCCGGGGTTGCAGTACCGTTGAGGAAACGATTGATCTGCCGGGTAACCTGCTGGGCCAGTTCCTGTTGCACGACCAGGCCACTGTCTGAGGTACGGTCAAAAGCCTGACTCCAGACCTGAGTCTGGTCCGCCACGCTGACCAGCTGCACGCTGATCCTGACCTGCTGTGCTTCAGCGCGTACACTGCCTTCAACAATATATTGCACGCCCAGCTCACGACCGATCGTGGCGATCGACTTGTCACTAGCGCCATACCCCAGGACTGAAGTGCGGGCAATGACGCCGACCCCGGTCAACTGGCCGAGTGCGCTGATGGATTCTGCAAGGATGCCTTCGGCCAGCAGCTCGGCACCCTCGTCGTTACTGACAAAGGGTAATACGGCCAGCAGCATGCGTTCTGCGGGGGCACGTCTGGCCCTGCGCTTACGCGAGTCAAGCCAGGCATCTATTTCATCGGTAAAGGCAAACACCGTACTGTTGGCGCGCTCAGAAACCTTATGTACCGGCAGGCCTTCCTCGACCGCCCAACGCCGCACCGTCCGCTCACCCTTGTCCAGGTAGCGCGCTATGCGTTTCCATGAAACTAATCGCTCGCTCAACCTATTCCCACCCGATCGTGTTCCATACGATCGTTGCTGCCCTATTTTGCCAATACTTTCGGCCATATGCGGCCATTTAGCAAATGGCCGTACGTGGTACTTTCGCTGGCGATGGGAAGGCGACTAGGTTTAAGCCACCTTGGTAGTCGAGAGTAAAAACAATGAATCTGCAACACTGGCTGCTGGCAGCCACCCTAATCATCTTCCAGTCCTCCGCGTACGCTGTGGCAAAAACCAAGCAGGTGAAATGCGACGACGGTATGTCCCTGGCCCACGCTGTACGTACCGCACGTGCGGGCACAACGCTATACGTGAGCGGCACGTGTAACGAGCAGGTCACCATCAAACGTGACCGCATCAAACTGATCGGCAAAAACGGCGCCAGTATCGATGGTGCGCAACTCGATCCAGCGCAGTTCGAGTTCAATCCGCTGGTGCGGATCGTGGATGCGGTGGGCGTGGTGATCAAAGACCTGGCCATCATCAATGGTCCAGCCGAGGGCATAATTGTCGAAGGCAAAGCCAATGTCACCCTCAACAATCTGAACGTATCCCACAACAGCAATGTCGGGGTGCTTGTGGATCACGCCCGTGTTGTCGTCAACGGCGGCAGCTACGAGAGCAATCAGGGCGGCATCGATGTGGTGAGCACCGGTGCTGCCCTGCTGCAGGGCGCTATCAGCCTGCAGCACAACATCATCTTCGGTATCGCCGCGTCTAATGGCGCCTCACTGGAAGTTCGAGGTGCGTCTTTGAACGCCTCCAATAACCAGCTGGCAGGCGTACTGCTGGAGGGCGGCAACATGGCCATCTTCAATTTCGGCGTATCCGTGGGCAGCCAGATTCTGGCGGACCAGAATGGCCTATGTGGTCTGGTTCTGGTGGGCGGCGGGTTCCTGGATGTGGTGGCACCCCCGCCCTTCTACTTCAGCGGCGTGCACCAGATCAACACATCGAACAATGCCGTCTGCGGCATACTTATGGCCACCGGCAGCAAGCTTGAATCGCCCTTCGGCTCAGCCACGTTCACAGTTGCCGGTAACGGAGCAGGTATGACGGTCAGCGGTAACAGCGATGTGTCCATCAATGGTGGACTGAATATCATTAACAACCTGGGGCCCGGTTTGATCGCCGATGGCGCAGGGGTTCTGACTCTGGCACCTTTGGATCCCAGCCCGCCGCCGGCCCTGCCTACGGAGATCTCCGGTAATGCAGGACCGGATGTGGTGCTGAACTTTGGCTCGCGGGCGACCTTCGCCACCAACGTCAACGTCGGCTCAATAGTCTGCGATGGCACAGCGCTGGCACGCGGCGCTGCCACCTGTCCATAGCGGGACAGCGCCGACCCGACCCACCCGGCTGGCCTCGAAACCTGGAGGCCAGCCGATTTAGCCCATGCAGCAACCCCTCTGCTGTCGTATGATCCGCTGCATGTCTGCAGCTCATTTTATTCAATCATGATCCTGCGCGGCCTGCACACCAGTTTGCTGATTCTGTTGCTGTTCAGTTGTGGTGGCGGCGGTGGCTCATCAGGCAGTGCACCGCCTGCCGGCGGTAATACTGGCGGTGGCAGCACCGGAGGTGGTTCCACCCTGCTGCAGCCAACCTGGACTCTGCAGCGTGCCCAGGCGGCTGAGCTCGGCCAGACCCAGGCTGAGGTTGATGCCATCCTGAATCATGTGTTCCAGGATCAGGCCGTTCAATCAGCCATGCTGGTGCTCGATGGCTACATTATTGGCGAACGCTACGGCGCCAATCGTAATGCTGATTCCTTGGGCACAAGCTGGTCGGTGGCCAAGAGCTTCTACAGCGCGGCTATAGGTGCCGCCATCGCGGAGGGCTGGATCCAGGGGCTGGATCAACCCGCCAGTGACTTTCTCACTGAATGGCTCGGCACCGCCAAAGAGCCAATCACCATTGGTCAGCTGCTGCAGATGCGCGGTGGATTCGCAGCGGACACGTCGATCTTTTTCTCTGACGATCACACGGCCTTCGCCCTGGATTTCCCTCTGACTCGAACCCCTGGCAGCTCATTCACCTATTCAAATCCCACCTCCCAGCTGTTTGAACCCCTGCTGTTAAGAGCAACCGGGCTCGATGCACACACCTACCTGCGGCAGACCATCCTCACCCCCATCGGCATCGATACCAATACAGTGGGCATGTGGTTTGACCGCACCGGCGCCAATCCACTCACCTACATGGGTCTGGATATGACCCCAGCGCAAATGGCGCGCTTTGGCCTGTTGTATGCGCGGGACGGCGAGTGGGACGGGCAGCAGATTCTGCCGGCAGACTATGTGCAGGCCAGCCTGACCGCACAATCACCCTCTTACGGATACCAGTGGTGGGTTCTGAATCAAGCGTACTTTGGTGCCCCCGTCCCTATTGAGGTGGTCGCCGCGTGGGGCCTGGATGGCCAGAAGATCTACGTCTGGCCCGCGACCGATGTGGTGCTGGTGGTGCAGACCCGCTATGAACACGCTGCCAATCAGAGCTACGTGTTGAGCGATCTCAATTATCCCGACACCTGCACGGCGCGTAACTCCTGCCCGGACGCTGTGGGTGACGAGGTCGCAACATACAACGAACACAGCCTGATACTCCTGCTGGAAGCTTTGCAGGATCCTTAAGGACACGACCCCTGAGAAATGAACTGCGTCCACCAGCAATCCGGTGAACGCAGTCCAGTCTGAACCGATCAGGCTCTGGTCCCTTTACTACCGGTGACTGACGTACACCTCACCACCACGGCCAAAATAGAGGCGCTTGCCATCCCCGGACAGCGACGCGCGGGTTTCACTGCCCGCTGTGTTTACATTGGCGCCCAGGTTGGTTGGTGTAGACCAGACATGGGGCAAGCGGGGTGATACCGCGCGGTAGACATCCTGTTCACCATAGGCCGGCTCATCCTTTTTCCCCCAGGTGACGCGATTGGAACTGAACACCACTTCCCACATACCATTTTTCATACGCCGTACATTGGGCATGCGATCGTCATCGATCAGATTGCTGAGCGCGTGCACGATCTTGCCCGGACCAAACTGCCCATCTTTGCCCATGGTACTCACGTAGATGTCGTGGTCCCCTTCTTCCCCCGGGCTGGAATAGAACAGATAGGTTGCATGGCGGGTCTTAACCAGCGACGGGCTGAACACCCCGGAATCAAAGTTGGGGCCTTGTGGCGCACAGGGCAGCAGCTCAGGTGTCGACCAGCTGCCGGACATGCCTTGACGGGAAACATAGAAATTACCGCCAGCGCAGGCTGCGGGTCGGGTAGATACGAAATACAGGGTACGACCCAGCGGCGTGGGACAGAACTCGGCTGCATCTGTGTTAATGGGATCTGGCAGTTGTACCGGTGCAGACCAGCTGTCGCCCACAGCTTCGCGGTCGGCCACCCAGATGTCCAGATCGCCGCCAGCGCCGCGCGTAGAAGCAATGGCCACACTGAGTCCGTCGGGGGCTTCGATAGGACAACCATCACTGGCGACAGGGTCATTAATCTCGGTCACTGGCTGTGCCAGGCCAAAATTCATACCGCCATGCCAGCTGGCCTTGTTTTCCGCAAAGGCAGCAGCGCCAATCAGCAGCAGTGCGCTGCCCAGCAGCGCTGTCAGACCTCGCATGCCGTTTAAGTTAAGTTTCATGGTGATTCTCCTTGCTGTTGTACACAACGCGCTTCGAGCACGCTGCGGTAACGCTAGAGGGCATGCCCCGTGAAGGTGTGAAGCCTGGCTGAAGATACTGTGAAGATTGCCTGAAGGCGCGTTACAGCTGACCTAACGCCATGTCTGGGTGAGAATTTCTGGGGTACAGTAGCGGTCGAGGAATATGTCGTGAACTCGCCAGATACAGAGCAGACTACGCCAACGGGCTACCAGATCGATGATCTGGTGGTGAATACGGGCACCCATGAAGTGTCTCGTGACGGTCAGGTGCTCAAGCTGCCTGCACTGTCCTATCGGATGTTGGTGGTGCTGGCTCAAGCGGCACCCGATATGCTGAGTACCGACGAACTCATCACCCAGGTCTGGCAGGGACGTATCGTCTCCAATGAGACCGTCACACAACGCATCAAGCTGCTGCGCCAGGCCATCGGCGACAATGCCCAGCAGCCGCGCTATATCGGTCTGGTTAGAGCGGGCGGTTACCGCATTCTGGCCCCCGTCACAGAACTGTCATCCCCCGTTCCTACAGCGTCTGCCACGCAGCAGCAGCGCAAAGCGGCTGTGAAACTGCTGATCCCGGCATTGTTGGCTGTGCTGATTGGCTCCTGGTTCTGGCTGCAGACCGACACAGCCCCTGAGTCTGAAGTGGTGGCCCTGTTGCCTTTCACCCACGGCAGTGACGATCCGGAGCTGGCTCGATTGAGCAACAGTCTCAATGATGAACTGCGCGATCGCCTGCGTGCCGCAGGCCTGAAGATGGTGGCGCGCGGCTCCAGTATGGTGTTCAGCGACACCCCGTATGTGGTCACCGAAGCGGCGCGACGACTGGGTTCGACCCGGGTGATCCTGGGCGAGCTCAGTCAAACCGATCAGCAACTGTTGATCGACCTGACGCTGGTTGATGGCCGCACAGGAGTGGAACAGTGGTCCCAGCGCTTTACCTTCGAGGCCGCAAACCTCGACCTGGGCCAACGACAGATGGCGCACGCGGTTGCTGAGCAGCTTGATCTGAATACCAGCGAGCTGTCGATCGGCACATCCACCAACAACCCGGCAGCCTATAACCTGATCCTGCTGGCCCGCCACTTCGAACAGAATATACGCGACCAGCTGTCCATGGATACCGAAACCCTGGACCGCGCCATATCTCTGTACCGACAGGCAACCCAGCTGGACCCCGGTTCTGCCATGGCCTACAGCCGGCTGGCCGGTGCGCTGCTTTATCAGGGGGACGTGAATGCCGCGCGACCGGCTATTTTTCGTGCGCTGGACTTGAACCCCAATCTCGCCGATGTCCAATACACGTTGGGACTGTATTACTGGCGCACCGGCGACGATCAGGGCGGCGAAGCATTCGCTCGCGCGGTGGAACTGGACCCTAATCATCCGGAAGCTCTGGCTGCTCACGCCAAATGGATCTGGCATCAGCAGGACTTCGACGCGCCGGGTGAATTTTTCGAGCGTGCCCGTGAGGTCGACCCGCTGGCCCTGGAACGGTATTCCGATCTGGGCACGTTCTATGCCTACCAGAATGATCCTGCTGCCACTGTGGCCGTCGCGCGTCAGGTCGCGCAACGCTTCGATACCCCACAGGCCATGGAGGTCATTGCCCGCCTCTACGAACTGGCAGGCGCGCTGGATGAAGCAGTGGCCTGGGCCTGGCGTGGTCGGCTGCAGACACCAGCGGCTGTGCCGGACCCGAACTGGCAGCTGGCTGAGCTGTACGGGCGACTGGGTATGCACGCCCACGCCAATGCGCTGGTGCCTGAGGCAGATATCTCAAAGCTTTTCTGGCAACGACGTTACGCCGAGCTGATCGATGTGGCCGAGGAAGCCATTATCGAACAACCTGATGATGCCAAGATTTACTACCAGCTGGCGTTCGCCTACAGCACGCAGGACCTGCATGCGGCGGCAGTTCGCATTCTCGAGCTGGCCGGCTTACCGGAGCGCGCATTGTCCGACAGTCGCCGGGCAGATGCGGTAGAAGCCATGGCGACCTATGCGTCCGCTTTAGCTGAGATCGGCGAGATCAGCCGCGCACGTCAGGCAGCAGGCTGGCACCGGCACAAAATGCAGACGGCACGGGATACCAGGGCAGGCGATTCCTGGTGGCCCAACCTTTACCAGGCCTGCGCGCTGATGGTGCTTGGTCAGGAAGCACAGGCCCTGGCAAGGCTGTCGGCGTTATCCCGCAGCCACGCGCTGGCGTGGGAGCCACTGTTGCGTGATGCAGTCTGTTTCCGATCGCTTGAATCCAGCCCGGCGTATCAGGCGGTTGTAAACGAACAGCTGGCGCGCAAGGCAGCATTGCGCGAAAAATTGCCGGTTACCCTTGCAGAATACGGGCTGGAAGCGGTGGACGGGCAGCTCATCACGACCCAGCCCTGACATTGTCTTGGTTGTTTTCGGAGTGCTAAGATCTGGCGACCGGAGTCAGGGAGTGATGCCATGTACAAACTCATTGCGGTCGCAACCATCGCCTGTTTCTTCACCAGCAGTGCGCTGGCCTGTGGTGAAAGCCTCTACCGGGTCGGCAAGGGCATTGTTTATCGCGAATACACAGCCCCCTTACCCGGCAACATTCTGCTGGTTGCAGAAACCGATGCAGAAAAAATGCTGGCCGATGCGCTGCAGCGCGCCGGTCACAATGTTCGCGTGGTAGCCAGCGCGGATGAGGTCGGCTCAACCTTGAATTACGCCGACTTCGATATTGTTCTGTCACGCTACCAATACCGCCACAGTATCGAGCCTGCCATCGCGGATCACGTACAGTATCTGCCGGTGGCACGCCACGGTACCGATGAAGTTAAACTGGCGAAGACGCAATACCAGCGTGCGCTGAAAGACACGGATCACATCAAACGCTTTCTGATTCAAATACATCGTACGCTGAAAACACAAAAAGCATGATCCCGCCCGGCGCAGTACTCCGGCTGCTCACTGGCGGGCTGGCGCTGACCGCGCTGATGCTGCCGCTCGCATCCTACGCTAGCGGCAGCGTATCCCTCACGTATCAACGTATTCACATCGATGGTTTCGAATCCACCCTCGGCGAGATGGACATCGGCACCACAGACACCGACAGCCTGATCCTGGAAGTGGACTACCACCTCACAAACCGAGTTTCGATCAGCGCAGCGGTCCCCTACATTCGCAAACGTTACCGCGGCGGTGGCGCCCACCGGCCGGACCTGATTTCACCTCCACAGAACAGCCAGTTTATCGACGATGGCGAGTGGCACAGCGACTTTCAGGATTGGCACCTTGGCGTGCGCTATCTACTCACCAATGATCCCATTCGTATTGAACCCTTTGTCGGCTACAGTTCACCGGTCAGCGACTACCCCTTTTTTGGTCACGCAGCCGTAGGCCAGGACATCTGGCACTTTGACGTCGGCGCGCACCTGAGTTATACACCGCCGCTGTCGGACGCCTATTTCCAGGTATCACCGTCTTACGTATTCGCCGAAGAAACGTTGGGGCAGAGTATTGATCACTGGCGCCTGACCCTGGCCGCCGGTTACCGCTTTACCGACCGTTTCTCGGCCCGCCTGTTTGTTATGGGTAAAGAAGGTGACGGACTTGAGTTTCCCGATGATTTTCCGCCACCACGGAATACCTACCACTGGTATCAGCACGACCGCCTGGTTAAACACAACTACGTGAACGCAGGCATCGGCATGGATTGGCGGGCCTCACCACAGTACTCGCTGTCAACCGCAGTCATGCGCATGATCCATGCAGACCAGATTCATATCATGAAATACGCTGTTTCATTGACCGTTACCCGAGCGTTCTGAACAGCCTTCCAGAGTATGGCCAACATCGTCTATATCGCCACCAGCATCGACGGCTATATTTCCGCGCCGGACGGTTCATTGGATTGGTTGGACTGCGTGCCTAACCCTGATGATGACGACTTGGGCTTCTACAGCTTTATCGAACGCGTTGACGCCATTGTGATGGGACGCATCACCTTCGAAACCGTCGTCGGCTTTGGTCTGGGGTGGCATTATCCGGTGCCTGGAATCATACTCAGTACCAGCCTCGATGCCGTTCCGGAAGGATGTGAGGGCAAAGTTCAGCTGGCCAGAGGTAGCGCAGATGATATCGTCCAGCTGGCTCACACCCAGGGCTATACCAACCTCTACATCGATGGCGGCAATACCATTCAACGATTCCTACAGGCAGACCTCATCGACGAGATGATCATCACTGAAATACCGATTCTACTGGGCGGTGGAGATCGCTTGTTTGGCCACCTTGATCAGCAGATGCGCTTTCATCTGGTGGAAACAGAAACGCTCTTGGGGCAACTGGTAAAAAGACATTATCGGAGGCACCCTGAAGACTGAACTGGCCGAGCCACCCTGGCTCGAAAACGCCGCAGGCGACACCCGCCGTGTTGGCATCGAACTAGAAATGAGCGGACTTGACCTCGATGCACTGGCTGAGGAGGTAGCCGGACTATTCGATCTGGAGATTACTACCCAGGGTCGTTATGAACGCCTGCTGCGTGGCGATGAGGCTGGCGAATGGGTGGTCGAACTCGACTACGATCTGCTCAAACGACTGGGACGCGAAGATCGGGAAGGCCGTCCGCTGGCGGATGAAATTGGCCGATCTACTGAAGAAATGCTGGCCTGGGTCGCTGAGGGCATTGTCCCGGTAGAGATTGTGTCTCCACCCTTGCCGCTGTCACGCCTGGATGAAGTGGAAAACATGATCTCACACCTGCGCGAGGCTGGTGCTGAAGGTACATCCGCCAGTGCCGTCTACGCCTTCGGCATGCAGCTGAATCCAGAGCTGCCAAGCCACAAGCCCGGCGTGATTCGTGACTGCCTGGCGGCGTTCATGTGTTTATACGACTGGTTACTGACACGCTGTGATGTAGACATTACCCGGCGTATGACGAGTTACGCGAACCCCTATCCAACCAACTATATAAAACGAGTACTGGCTGCTGACTATCAGCCGGATCTGGCCACCTTGATTGATGATTATCTGGCAGACAACCCAACCCGCAATCGTGCGCTGGACATGCTGCCGTTGTTCAAGTTTCTGGATGAGGAGCGCGTGCTGGCTCGCGTCGACGACACCCTGATCAAGGAGCGCCCTACCTTCCACTACCGCCTACCCGACTGCAGGGTCGACCAGCCGGGTTGGGGGTTGCACGAGGCGTGGAACGATTGGATTGAGGTAGAACGTCTGGCCGCTGACGAAGAGCGTCTGCACGATTGTTGCGCAGCCTATCTGAAATTTCTGTCCAGCCCCGTCGAACGACTGATAGGCGAATGGGCCAGCACCGTGGATGAGGAATGGCTGAAGGGATGAGCAGCGCGTCACCCGGCATGCCGCGCTGTGCCAATACCGCGTCCAAACTTCAGGTCAGCATACTGTGCGCACCCAACATCCGATCATGAATATTGATCTGCTCCGGACAGGCACCAGTACAGGGTGCATCGCAGCTCAGGCAGGCTGAAGCGTTCACCGCCAGCTTGCTGTACAACTGCATCGCCTGCTTCTGATCCCCATAGTCTTCAAAATACATGCGATGGCGCAGCACATCGTGGATGGGCACATCGCTGGGGCAGGTACTCTGGCAGCTGTTGCAGTGCTGAAAACAGTGTGTACCGGCAATCAGTGCATCGTATTTCTCGAGTACGGCGACATCCGAGGCGTTAAGCCCCTGACCTGAGGCGAACAGGTATTCATCCAGATGCTGATCGTTATGAAACGAAATCACCAGATTAGATACGTTGGGATTGGACAATACCCACTTGAATGCGGCCTGGGTGTAGCTGTCTTTCTCCAGATTGAAATCCGCTAACCCGTTGTGCTTGGCACCTTTCAGCGTCTTCATGGCAACGATGCCAATGCCGGCTGCAGCGGCGCGGTCAATGATCGCCTGCTGATCAGGCCAGGCACCGTGGTGGTAGGCCAGCATCATGACATCGAAGCGGCCGCTGTCGATGGCGGTATTGGCCACTTCCGCCAGATTCGGCGTATGGGTAGACACACCCATAAAACGTACCTTGCCCTGCTCCCGCAGCCGGTCTACGGCTTCGTGTACGTTTTCATCCATCAGCCGATCGATGGTGTCACAGGAATGAATATGCGCCACATCGATGTAGTCAGTGCCCAGGCGGGTAATGGCTGATTCCATGGCTCGCATGTATTCCTGCACCGAGCTGCCCTGGCGAAGATGACCGTCTGCAGTACAGAATTTGGTCGCCAGCACCAGTTGACTGCGGTCTCTACCAGCAATCGCCTGCTTGATGATGCCTTCACTCTGCGGAGCGTAATCCGGCGAGGCATCAATGTAATTTACCCCACGGTCCAGCATCGAATTGAGAAACCCAACGGGGTCCGCATTCTGGTGCAGCCGCGTCGAGCCTGCGGAGATATCAGAGACGCGCAGGCCGGTTTTGCCCAGTTCACGGTAAGACTGAATCTGTGCACCCCGCCAGGCTGCCTTGGGGCTAGGTGCGGTCTGTTCGGCGTCCGCCGACAGCGCCGGGCCGGTGACTGTGGCCCAGCCACCCATGCGACCTGCTGCGGCACCAACGACCCCCACCACACCACCGGCGATAGCAGCGCCTCCGGTGAGAAACTTACGCCGGGCAGATGCCGAGGGAGCGGGCTCTGTTGCGCGTTGGTCTGTAGGTGCACGCAAGGTCAGCGCCCACCAGATTGTGAGTGCAATGCTGTCCAACAATAAGAGCGCGAAAACAACCGAGGGCCACAGCGGAATCTGCGCGCGGGTGATACCTTCCAGCATCTCGTTGACATAGGTGCCAGGGCCGAAATAGGCAAAAACCGCGGTGATCAACCAGAAAATCAGAACGAGACGGCCAGTAAGCCAGGATGGGCTGGGCAATGCCATGCAGATGCTCCCTCAAAGGTGAGCCTTACCTATAAATGAAATCAACCGCAATCACAACGGCTTTTGCCGCAGCCAGCCCAGGCAACAGGCTGGCATCAGTGATGTCCTACCCCGGCGTGCGCAGATGTTCGTTTACCGCGTGACAGATTTCCGCAAAGGTCGGCGCATGGGTAATTTCTATGGGCACATGCAGGCGGCGCGCGAGATCGCTGGCGGACAGCAGGCCACGAACCGCCTCCAGCTCTTCGTCGATGACCACAAAGTGCTGGCAATGCTCGCTGCGCAGGGTCTCAACCACATCACCAACCCGCGCATCAGTCAGCTCGGCGTAGGCCAGCGCGCGTAGTTCCGCGCGCGGTGTCATCACGTCACGCACCTTGATGGCACTGGGGGCGGTGCCCTGCCCGATCAGATGCTGGTAGCGTTCGCCGCGCAGATCTCGAAAACTCACCACGCCCAGCAGTTGATCCTGGGCGTCCAGTACCAGCTTCAGTTTGACGTGGGCACGAATCATGTGCCGCTCGACTTCCTCGACCGACACATCGGCGTCGATCAACAGCGGTTGGTGCTGGCGAAAATCGGTGAACACCTCGAGCGCGGGTGACTCAAGGGACGTATTCTGATCACGCTCGGGACTTGCAACCCGGGTGATGGTGCCGACGGACTTCGTCGGTAATACACGGGGTGTACTCATGACTGCATCTCCGGACACGGGAGATCACTTTAACGCTGGGAAAGCCCGCCGTCTATCTGTAGCGAAAAGCGGCAGCTTACCTGGCAGGCATACGCCACTCTAACGGGGCTACCCGTATCTACCAGGCATAGGCCTCCGGTGCGGGACCACAGGGCGGGAACAGTTCATCCAGATGTGCCAGCAACTGCGCATCCAGGGCGATCTCAGGCACATCCAGCATGGATGTCATCTGATCTGTAGAGCCGGGGCCAACGATGGTCGATACTACGCCGGGTTGATGCAACAGCCAGGCTAACGCGACGTTGGCTGGCGTCTGTCCAATCTCAGCAGCCAGCGCTGCAAAAGCCTGCAACTGCTCGCTGCGCTGCTCCAGCTGCTGCTGCATTTCGGCCGACTGACGACGGCCATCAGCGGCATTGCTCGCCCCGGCCAGCAGCCCACCCGCCAGGGGGCTCCAGATAATCAGTCCGACGCCGTAGGCGATGCAGGCAGGTATCACCTCAAGTTCGGCACGGCGTTCAATCAGGTTGTACAGGCTCTGCTCGGAGACGATGCCCAGCCGGTTACTGGCGGCAGCGCGTTCATTAGCCTGAGCAATCGACCAGCCGGGGAAATTACTCGACCCCACATAGGTTATTTTGCCCTGCGCAATCAGACGGTCCATGGCCCCAGAAGTGCATTTGTCCGGGCGGCAGATCGGCAAGCGTGAAATATATTCCTTCTGGATACACGAGCCGTTGCTGGCCTGCGGCGTGGCGGTGGGAGATCTGCAACTGGCCGGTGATGCTGCAATCGTCATGCTGCTGCGCGGCGAAGAACTGATGCCAGCCAGTGATGAGCTGAGATTGCAGCCGGACGACCACGTCTTCATTCTCTGCTCCACATCAGAACTGCCGATGATCACGTTGTTGTTCGGCCGCCAGGAAGACTAGATCTTCCGTCGCCGGACGCTTGTAATAACGGTTCAGATTGTTAGGGTGGCGACCAGATTTCTGAGGAATTTGATTGTGCGCATAGCAATATTCGGCGGCGATGGGTTCATCGGTTGGCCAACCTGTTTACATCTTTCCAACCTCGGCCATGAGGTCGCGATTGTCGACAACCTGAGTCGTCGTCGTATCGACACAGAACTGGGGGTGCAGTCGCTCACCCCGATGGATTCCATCCAGGAGCGTCTGCGCATCTGGAAGCAGGTCAGCGGCCGGGAGATCAGCTTCGAGCTCATCGATCTGGCCTCAGAATATGAGCGTCTCAAGGGCTGGCTGCGCGGCTGGCAACCGGATGCGGTGGTTCATCTCGCTCAGCAGCGGGCAGCGCCTTACTCGATGAAGAGCGACCGGCACAAGACCTATACGGTCAATAATAATGTCAATGCGACCCACAACCTGCTCACCGCGCTGGTTGAGTTGTCGCTGGATGCCCATCTGGTGCATATGGGCACCATGGGCGTGTACGGCTATTCCAGCATTGGTGCCACCATTCCGGAAGGCTATCTGGGTGTGGATGTGACCAGCGACGAAGGCGAAAAAGTGGAACAGGAAATCCTGTATCCGGCCAATCCGGGCAGCGTTTATCACCTGACCAAATGCCTGGATCAGTTGCTGTTTCAGTTTTATACCAAGAACGACGAACTGCGCATTACCGATTTGCACCAGGGGATTGTCTGGGGCACCCATACCACTGAAACCCGCCTGCACGAACAATTAATCAATCGTTTTGACTACGATGGCGACTACGGCACCGTGTTGAACCGCTTCCTGATCCAGGCTGCCATCGGCTACCCACTGACCGTGCATGGTACCGGCGGACAGTCACGCGCCTTTATCCACATTCAGGATTCGGTACGCTGTATTGAACTGGCGCTGACAGACCCACCCGCCGAAGGCGAGCGCACGCGCATATTCAATCAGATGACAGAAGTGCACCGTGTGCGCGATCTGGCCGAACTGGTGGCCGGCCTGGCGAAAGCCGAAGTGGTGAACCTGCCGAACCCCCGCAAAGAGGCGGCAGAGAACGACCTTAAAGTATCCAATGCAGGCCTGTTGGGCCTCGGCCTCGAGCCCACTACGCTGGCGGAGGGGCTGCTGGAAGAGATCATGGAAGTAGCGGGCAAGTATGCCCATCGCATCGATCCCAAACGCATTCCCAGCACGTCGGCCTGGACCCGGGAAATTGCCCAGGAAGTCCGTGAGATCATCGATCTCGACGATCTCAGACACCGTCGCGCAGAGCAGTAATTGCACGCATTCGTTACGCTGGTGACCAACGCAGACTATGCGCTGGGTGCGCTGGCGTTAGCCCGTTCTTTACGCCAGGTGGGCAGCCGCGCACCGCTGGTGGTGCTGGCTACCGACAGCGGGATCGATCTGGAAGCCTTGCTTGAGGCAGGCTGCGAGATTGTACCCGTCAGTCCTCTACCCTTATCTACTGCTTTTAAAGAGCGGCACAGCCGGCGCGCTGTCCATGAGCGTGCGCCGTTCGACAAAGGCGAGAAACCGGTCTTTCACGATCCGCTGGACAATTTCTCCAAGCTGCGCCTGTGGCAGTTGACCCAGTATCAACGGGTGGTCTTTCTGGACGCAGATACCCTGGTGGTGCGCAACATCGACCGCCTGTTCGACTATCCGGAATTCTGCGGTGCGCCTAACCTCTACGAATCGCTGGCAGACATGCATCGCCTGAATTCCGGGGTATTCGTGGCCCGACCTGACCTGGCCAGTTTTGACGCCATGCTGGCAGCCCTGGATACAGCGGATGCCGTATGGCGACGCACCGACCAGACTTTCCTGGAAACCTATTTTGCCGACTGGCATGGTCTGCCTTACACCTACAACACCCTGCAGTATGTGTATTTCAATCTTCCGCAGTTGTGGCACTGGCCGTCCATCCGTGTGGTCCACTATCAGTATGAGAAGCCGTGGATGGCGGATCACCCGAAACGCGCACAGCTGCAGCCGCTGATCGATCTGTGGCACGGGGTGCTGGAGGGCAAAGGCATACCGCGCGAGCTGGCGGTTCAAGCGTGAGAGTGGCGGTCACCGGTGCCACGGGCATCGTCGGTCGTTTCGTCTGCGCCCGGCTGCTGGCACAGGGACACACGGTGCAGGCCCTGTGCAGGCCCACCAGCATCACCGCTGGCTTCACGCAACAGCCCCATTGGGTGGTCGGCGAGTTGGACGAAGAGTCTGCGCTGCAGCAATTGCTTGAGGGTATGGAGGCGGTGGTGCATTGCGCATTCAGCCATGTAACGGGACGCTACCGGGGCGGCGAAGGTGACGATGTGCAGGGCTTCTGGCGCACCAATCTGGGCGGCACATTACACCTGCTCGAAACCAGCCAGCACGCCGGTGTGCAGCGTGTGGTATTGCTTTCCAGCCGCGCTGTGTTCGGACGCCGGCGACCGGGCGAAGACCCCCACTCCGCCGTCGATGACGACCACCCACTGTGGCCGGGCACGCATTACGGCGCCCTCAAGGCTGCCGAAGAAGCGTTGGCCACCGCCTACCCGGCCATGGCCGTCTGCGCGCTTCGACCCACCGGGGTCTACGGCCTGACCTTCCCATTAGAACGCAGCAAATGGTTCGAACTGGCCAGCGATGTGATCGCCGGCACGTCCACCACGGCATCGCGCAGTGCCACGGAAGTACACGGCAGGGACGTGGCTGCAGCGGTGACCTGCCTGCTGGAGGCAGCTGCGGATCAGGTGCGGGGACGCGGTTTTAACTGTTCTGACATCACCCTGTCGACCCGCGAGCTGGTGCGCGAAATCGCAACCCGAGCCGGGCTCCAGGCCGAATTGCCCCCGGCCTCCCCTGCGGTGGTCAATCCCATGCGCTGTGATGCTTTACGTAACCTGGGCTGGCAACCCGGCGGCATGGAACGATTGAGCCGTACTCTGGATGAACTGGTGCAGTGCGTACTGGCCTCAAGGCAGTAACACCAACAGCTCGCTCAGCGCATTGATGTTGGCATCCGCGCTGCGGTCTATGTGCTGCTGATCTACGGTTAACCAGGCCGTCGCCATCCCCAGCGCGCCAGCACCGGCCACATCGTGCGCATAAGAATCGCCCACAAACAGCACTTCATGCGCCTGAACCTCGGCTTGTGCCAGCGCCTGGTGAAATATCTCCGCGTGCGGCTTACAGGATTGCGCGCGTTCCGAACTGAGCCAGAAATCAACGTAGCGTGCCAGTCGTGTGCGCTCCAGCAGGGGCACGATGTAGTCATCGTCGATGTTACTGACAATGGCCAGCCGGTAGCCGCGGTCTCGCAGCGCCTGCAGGGTCGGCAGCGTATCCGCGCGCAGTTCGAGCCGCTGGGTCACACTTGCGGTTTGCGCAGCGCAGAACGCCTGGCTGTGATCACAACTGTCGCTTGCAGAAAACTCGCGCCAGGTGCGGGCAAACGCCTCGCTCAGCAGCTCCCGATGGTAGAAGAAAGGGCGTGACAGGGCCTGTTCTTCCGCTTGCTGACGATATTTCTGGTAGGCGCTGAGTACTGCCTGAGCGTCTGCCGAGTCAAACAACGCCAACAGATTGGTTTCGGTGTGGTGTGGCGGTAGATGATGAAACAGCGTGCCGCCGAGATCAAAAAAAACCGCGCAAATTGGTGCGTGGGCAAGCATGGCGCGCTACGTTAACGACGGTCCAGACAATTGGCAACCTGTTCGCCGAGGTCAATTTTTGGCGGTGCAACTTTGCGCGGCATAACTTTTCACGGCCCAAACGCGACAGATTCTTGCAAGGATTTTCACCAATCGTTATTGTAGTTATCGACTGCAACAGGCGCGTGTGTGCGCCTGCCAGTCTGCGAGGCGAGCAAATCGTTGCGCATTGAGGTTCGGAGGAGTCCGAGTCGCAGTATCCTCCGGTTAAGTTGTTCGTGGTGCAACCACGAATAAGGGGAGAAGCGATGAAAACATCAATTCGGCGGTTCGCCGTCATAGCTGCAGTGCTATCTGCTGCAGCATTCTCAGGGTCCTTTACGCAACTGGCAAACGCCGCCACAGTGATGGAAGAAGTCATCGTCACGGCACAGCGTTCTGAACAGGGCGTGCAGGACGTACCTATTGCCGTGACCGCGCTGACCGGCGAGATGCTGGAAGACAAGGGCATCGTCAATCCATCTGATCTGCAGATGACAGCGCCTAACGTGTCCTTTACGTCGACCAACTTCGGCGGTTCAAGTTTTTCCATTCGCGGGATTGGACGACTGGTCATTTCCGCCAACGCAGATTCCGGTGTATCGACACACATCAATGAAATCCCGCTGAATACCAACCTGAACGCAGTGGAATTTTTTGATGTCGAGCGGGTGGAAGTTCTGCGCGGTCCGCAGGGCACCCTGTTCGGGCGTAACGCCACCGGTGGCTCCATCAATATGGTGACCAAGATGCCGGACTTCGAGAGCGTTTCTGGTTTCTTCGATGCCGAAGCCGGCGACTACAACCACTTTCGCGTTAAAGGCGCGATCAATATTCCCTTCAGCGACACCATGGGCATGCGCATTGCAGGTTTCAAGCTGGACAGAGATGGTTACATCGACAACCGCGCTGCGGATTCCAGATCAGTGCTCGATGGTTCGCGTCTGCCGAACATCGACGATGACATAGACGGCCGCGACATTCTTGCCTTACGCGCGACCTAGGCATGGGATTTCAGCGATCGAGGCAATGTCTGGGTGCAGTACAACTATTTCGATGAGGATGATGACCGCGCCCGCATCACCAACCAGATCTGCCAGCAGACCGACCTGCCAGCGGTTGGCTGTGAGCCCAACGGTTTTGGTTTTGATTCACCGCACTTAGGTTCTACCACCGGCGGGCTGTTCTTCGCCTTGAACGGCCTCGGCACCCTACCCCTGGGCGCCAATGGAGATGATGGCGTTAACGGTATCTCGTATGACCACCCCGCCCCGTCCAATATGGACATCCGCGATATGTTTACCGATTTCGAACCGGTGTTTCAGTATGAGGAAGAGATCTGGAGCTTCGGCGCGGAATACAATTTCGAAACCATGACCGTCAGCGTGCTGGGTGCCTATCAGGAAACCGACTACCTGCAACAGATGGACTACAACATGGACGTCGGCCCCTTGCTGGGCCCGTCGCCACTGCCAGGCGGACTGTGGCCGGTCTCTGCGCCAGCGGGCCGCTCCGGCGGTGACGTTACCGGCAGCAACGGTTGCCGATATAACGATGGCACAGCAGGTATCTTCGGCGGCTGCGTGGTGCCGGGCACCGGGCCACGTCTGTTCGCATTCGACCAGGCCTCAGCGGAAACAGAGTACTGGACCTTTGAGGCGCGACTCGCTTCGTCGTTCGATGGTCCGTTCAACTTTCAGGTGGGTATCACTGCCTACGAGAACGAGCGTATCGGTGGCGACTACTATGTGAACGCCAACAGCCTGGATTCCATCGGCCTGGTGGGCGTGGGCCTGCTCGGCTTTCCACCCCTGTACCCCACCATGTTCAATGTGCCGGGCTCGGTGGACGACCCGTCCACCAATGAGGGTGAGGCGATCTTTGCCGAGGTTTACTTCGATATGACCGACACCGCCAAGCTGACCTTTGGCCTGCGTTACAACAAAGACGAGAAGTTCGTTAACGACGCCAACGCATTTCTGTCCGCAGTCAATCAGACGGGGTTGGGTGCTCTGTTCAACTCCTTCGGTCTGGCTGATCCAGACTGGGAGACCAACCTGCAGGGATTGGTAACGGATCCGTTGATTGGCGGCAACTGGAGTCGGATGACCAACTTTCTGTCTGGTGGCCTCGCCGGCCCGACAGCGGGTGACGAAGCCATCATGCTGCTCAGCGGCGTGCCGCAATCTGAAATCGATGCCGCCAATGCCACCGCCCCTTACAGTGCAGCACGGGTCGCGGCTGCCGCCAATGTGGGATTGATCACCGGCTTTAATGAGGTGCGCACGCTGAATGGCAACCCGGACACCGAAGAATGGACGTCATACACCGGTCGGGTCGGTATCGACTGGCAGGTGGCGGAAGACATCATGGTGTACGGTTTCTTCTCGCGCGGCTATAAGCCAGGTGGATTCAACCCGCCGATTGCGCCGGAATTTCAGGACGATACGCAGTTCGCCTTCGAAGAAGAGGAAGTAGATGCCTTCGAAGTGGGTTTCAAGAGCATGCTCGCCGATGGACAGTTGATCCTCAACGGCTCTGCGTTCTGGTACGACTACCAGGGCCTGCAGGTGACCCGCATCAAGAACAACAGCTCCATCAACGAGAACATCGATTCAGAAATCATGGGTGTCGAACTGGAGTGGACCTGGCAACCGGAAGCCGCGCCGGGGCTCGCCATCGACGGTTCGTTAAGCTGGCTGGATACTGAGCTGCAGGATGTGCAATCGGTGGATGTGCTGGATAAAGGCGCAGGTGATCCGGACTGGGTACAGCTGAAAAACATCGATCCCGGTGCGCTGACCGGCACCAACTACGTGGCGCGATCTTCACAGATTACCCCGGCCTTGATCACCGCTGCCTATGCCGCCAACGGCGCCTTGAGCGACGTCAATGGCACTGCGGTACCAGGTACAGTCTATTCCGGCGGCATGTATGACGGCATTCCCGCCTACTTCTCGCGTAACTTCCTGAATGCCAACGGTGTGGAAACGTCCAGCGGCGAACTGTCTGATATCAGTGGTAACAAGTTACCCAACTCGCCGGAATATACGTTCCGACTGGGCATCCAGTACACCTGGAACATTCCAGCCATTGCCGGGGACCTGACCGCGCGTTGGGACTACTACTGGCAGGACGATTCTTATGGTCGTGAGTTCAACACGCGGGGCGATCAGATCGACAGCTGGGACCAGCACAATGTGTCCTTTATCTATGAAAGCACCGACGGTCACTGGCAGGGACGACTGTGGGCACGCAATCTGGAAGACGAGGACAACGTCACCGGCCACTATCTGACCTCTGACACTTCTGGTTACTTCCGTAACTGGTTCCTGACAGAGCCACGGGTATATGGCTTGACCATTCGATATTCGTTCGGTAGCTGATCTGTCTTTGCTGAACCTCAAAAGCCCGCGCAATGCGCGGGCTTTTTATCGTCTATCGACTCCTCGTGAATCAATCCGCGATCAGTCCCCGCAAATTCTGCCTGAGGCGATCCGCCACCTGACGGTCGGCGGCGTAGGTTCCCTGTATCGGGCTCACCGTCACGGTGTGAGGCTTGAGCGCACCGCTCTCGCTGTTTGACGCGCTGTCTTCAGGATACCCGGCAGCCGATGGCGGAACCGCAACGACCACACCCGGCAGATTCAGATCGGCCGGCACGCCCACGCGTCGCGCGAAGGCGTCAGCACCCAGGTCCTCAACAAAACGCAGGCCAATGTTGGAGGATGTGCCAATCTGCGTGTACAGATATTGAAAGTCCGCTGCTTTTGACCGGGTCGTATCAATGGGCGGCATGTTTACATTCAACCCCACCCCGGCTGGCAGATCTACGCCCTCCTTGTGGCTGAGTGTCCCGAGCAGCTTCAACATCAGCTCCGCCACCACCTTGGCCTGTTCCGCATCACCATTGTCCGCGCTCACCGCGATCGCTGGAATGCCTTTGTTCAACGCCGTCACCGTGGCACCCAGGGTGCCTGAATGCGGTGTAACGATGCCCAGATTATTGCCCTCATTGGGGCCGGCAATGACCAGATCTGGAAAACGCCCCCAGATGCGTTGCGCCTGAACATCGATGCCGTACAAGAGCGCCGCCGCAGGCGAGCCATCGACATAAAACTGCTGCGGGCCCAGACCGGTGGCGCCAACCCCCGGCGAGCCGGCGGGCAGGCTGCCCTCTGGTGACTTGGCAGCGGTCGGGCCTATGGGTTGCAGGAAGGCAATTTTTCCACCCGAACCGCTCTGGCCGGAATACGGCGCAGACAGGATGACGTCATGCCCCGCCGCTGACAGCAATCGATACAGGGTCTGAATGTTGGCTGTCTCGAAACCATCGTCGTTGGTCAGCACAATGTTCAGGGACCAGGCGGGTGCGCAAAGCAGGGTGAGCAAGAGGGTCAGGCAGAATGATCGAGTCATTGTTACTCCTTACGTGGTACGCAGTTGTGGCGTTTATCGCTGGAGTATAAGGCATCCGTTGCTGGCGATGCTGAGGGTGGTCTTAACGTAGTTTGAGGGATGCGTGTACGGCTTGCGCTCTGAACTCGCGGTTCTGTTTGACCGCCTTGGTGACTTTGATAAAGCCACTGGATTTATCTACAACCACACAGTTAAGGCGCTGGCATTTGGCCCAGTCAGCTACCTGCTGGCGGTCTGCCTCTTTCTTCAGATCACGGGCGAGGACAACACAGTTGTCACTCAACTCGTCACCCATGCGCGCGATCAGACCCACCGCACCACCCACACTGGCGCTGCCGCCACTGGGCAGGGCCAGCGTAATGCCTTTGGGTAGCTGCCGAGTATCCACGTTGTACCAGACATAGCCGTCGAAGATGCGCGGTGAGCACACCACAATGTGGGTATTGCGGATATGGTATTGGGTCAACCAGGAGCGCATGACATTGGCCCAGTGGGGGTCATCGGTCAGCGACCACAGGTGATTGTCACCAGCACCACGCATGTTGCTCACCGCCATGACCATGGTGGATAGCCCCACACCACACTGCAGTATGTGGCTCTTGCTGACCTTGATGTGGGCCAGACAACTGCGCAGATAGCTTTCGTCTGCACGACTCAGCGGATCACCCCAATGCGCATACAGGTCCGCGATCAGATCTCGTTCGACCTGCCCCTCGCTGTCCGGCAGCCGTCGCATGATGCGGTCCAACTGATGAGATCGCATCAGTGCAGCTTTGCGGTCACCCAACGTTTTGAGCCCGTCGAACTTGGCCATTAGATTGACGTTTTTCATCTACTCTCTCGCTTCGATCCTAGGTTGGATCGCTCTCTCTGCGGGCGAGTATAGGAGGAAGATTGTGACGATTTGTTGCGCTGAGTCGCACAGTGGTCGCGAATCCCGGCGTCATTCAGTTTGCGTTCACGTTACCTCGTCAAGATACGCACACCTGATGTTTGCATATAGCCGAGGAGAAAAACATGCGAAAAATCATCACTCTGACTGCCCTGACGACACTGGCTGCCTTCAGTCTGAACGCACAGGCCGCCGACAACGGCCTGTACATCGGTGCCGGTGTAGGCGCCTACACGCTGGAAATTGACGACACGGATTTCGATGACAACGATACTGTCGCCAAAGTATTCGCCGGTTATCGTTTCAATAAGAACCTGGCGGTGGAAGGTGAATATCAGAAACTGTTTGAAAGCGAAGACGACATCTTTGGCACCAATGTGGAACTGGAAGCCGATGCCTGGACCATCGCCGTGCGTCCTATTCTGCCGCTGACAGATTTCATCGATCTGTACGCCAAGATTGGTTACACCCATTACGAAGCTGAAGCCAGAACCCGCCTGGGTGGTGTGACCATCAACGACGAAGACTCGGAAAGTGGCCTGAACTGGGGTGGTGGCATCGACTTCAACCTGGGCAATGTCTCGCTGCGCGGTGAGGTCAGTCGTATCGAGATTGATGATGCGGACCTGAACCTGGTGTCAGCAGGCGTGGTGTTCCGCTTTTAGACCCGTGCGTTAGTCAGGCTGGGACGTAGCGTGATTCGTGTCTCTCGCGATTCTGTGGTGAAATTGCCAACGCAAGCCACAGATGGAGAGCTTCCTTGGCGCTCAGCGAACAAGCACGCAAGCGACTGGCCGAGATAGACGAATCCAGCCCGATGGGTGAGATCAAAAAGATCGCGAAATCGATCAAGCGAGATCATCCATTGGCGCTGGAATTATGGGGTACGGGCTTACCTCACGCGCGTCTGCTGGCCGTGCTGATTATGGAAACCCGGCAGCTCGATCAGCCGTTTATCGACAAACTGGCTGCAGACATCGACGCTGTGGATGATGCGAAACGGAACACCATCAGCGAATGGTTGCTTGCCAATCAACTGATGAAAAGCACAAAGACCAAGGCGCTGATCGAGACCTGGCAGCACCACGCTTCGCCAACCCTGCAACGATTGTTCTGGTACCACCAGGCACGTTTGCGCTGGACGGGTAAAGGCGATCCCGGCAACACATCAGAGTTGTTAACGGCGGCGGAAAAACACCTGCACAGCGCACACCCCGACGTGCAATGGGCGATGAATTTCTGTCTGGGTTGGATAGGTATTTACGAGCCCGAGCATCGCGCGCGTTGCGTGCAGCTGGGGGAAAAACTGGGATTGTATCGGGATGAAGTGGTGGCTAAGAACTGTACGCCCTCATATCTCCCCGAATTCATCCGAATCGAGGTGGATAAGCTGGCCTCCTAAAGTACGTATCCCTCACCGGAAGCCCGTACGGTGATCTCTGCAATGGAAACACCCCAGGGCTGGTTAATGGCGTAAACCACCTGATCCGTCAAACTGTCGGGATCAAGCCCGAAATAGGCGATGTCCTCCCGGTCGAGCATCTCGGGCGGCGCCTGCCCTGCCATCAGTTCCGCGTAGCGCGCGCCAATCGACTCTGTGTTCTGTCCGGTGATGCCGATTGCGGCGTCCTGATTGATTACGGTGCCGGCAAGACCGGTCACGGGCACGCCGGTGGGTCTGACCACGGTTACCTTGATCTTGCCCTGGGCTTCGACTCTTAGCGATTCAGAGAGAAAGTTCACGGCTGCCTTACTGGCACCATAGACAGCGGCACCTTCCACCGGAAAGTTGCCATAGATGGACGAGATATTGACCACATGGCCGCGACCCTGGCTGAGCATCTGATCGTGCACCGCTACAATGCCATGCAGCACACCCTTGATGTTGATATCGATGCAGCGATCCCATGCACCCATCGCCTGAGCATGATCCCGGTAAAAGGCCAGCGGCATGGTCCCGGCATTGTTGACCATGACATCTATCGCGCCAAACTCTTCAACGGCTTTGGCGGCCAGTGCCTGCATATCGGCCAGGCTGGTGACATCCGTGCGCTGTGCGATGCCCTGCCCGCTCGCCTCCGTGACGTGCGCCAGGGTTGCAGCCAGGCCTTCTTCGTTGATGTCGGCGCATACAACTTTCGCCCCCAACGCTGCACATTTCTGGCTGATCAGGCGGCCAAAGCCTCCGCCAGCACCGGTAACGACGACAACTCTATTTTTGATGGGTTGATCCATGCAGGTATCCTTGCTTGTGTTAGTAATTCTGTCAACTGATTGCCAGCAGCAGGCGTGCCTAGTGATTGGCCATCAGCTCAGCCGCTGTCATGATGTAGGTGGCTGAATATCTGTTAATACTCGGCGCCCTGGGATCAACCCGTCGCGCTTCTGCAAATTCGAGCAATCGAAAACCAGCCGATAACTGGCCACCAATCAGGTCCGTCAGGGTATGACTCCAGACGAATACCATTCCCCGCGCAATTGCCGCTTCCCTTTCGGCCTCGGTCAGGCTTTCTATCTCGGCGAATGGCAGCTCATTGACGACGTGCAAACCAACGCCGTCTTCACCTTCATTCTCTTCAAACAGGTTAACCAACGGGTTGATCATGCCCGCCAGCAACCGTCCATTCGCGCGCAGGACACGGGCACATTCCCGCCACACGACGTGAACGTCAGGTACGTAGCACACCGCCACAGGCAGAAAGACCACGTCGAAGGAGTTGTCCGGAAATCGCGACAGGTCGGTCATAGACCCCTGCTCGCAACGCAGGTCCAGATTGTGTTTGTGTGCAAGTTTTCGGTCTTTGGCGAGCATGGAATCGGACAGCTCCAGGGAGACGACTTTTGCTCCAGCGGCTGCCAGCAAAGGTGACTGTTGTCCTCCCCCGGAAGCCATACACAGGATGTCCTTACCCACCACCTCACCATCTGGGCCAAACCATGCGTGCGGCACGTTCTGTTGCCCGGCAAGCTGTACCTGCCAGAAGCCCTTGCTGGCTTCGATGACAGCGCTGGCATCAACTGGAATACCCCACAGAATGCCTTCGTCGGATAAACGATTCCAGGCAGCGCGGTTGTGTTCAATCACGTCCATCGGATTTCCATCTTAAGTCACGGCCTTTGCGTTCGCCGCCGTAAAAAATATTTTTCCACTGTGGCGGTTTTCAGTGCTCACCACGCTTCTATCTGTAACCGCAAGATCGCGGTTGAACACATCAGATTAACCAGAGGAATAAATCATGAAAAGAAGTATCAACAAGTATCTAAACATCGCTCTGACAGTGGGCGCGCTGCTGGCCGGTTGGTCCGGCGCTACTTTCGCTGCACCATTTGAGTTGTCGGCGCCTCAGTTTGAGCGGCCCTCGGTGAACGTGCCGGTTCCGGAGGACAACAAACCCTGTTTGTGTGAATTGAGGGACGGTAAGTGGGTGTGTACGCCAGTCGGCTGCGGTACATTTGAACCCCAGACTACGTTCAAGCAGCAACCGATCCAACGCACCACTCTGCCGGGTGATCAGTATCAGCCGAAAACGCAATATCCCGACGATCCTCCCTACCTGAAAGGTCGCCGCTAGTTGCCAACCAGGGAAGTGCCACTCGATGAGTGGCACTTTTCATTGACCAAGTTATGCAGACGCGCATGGCAGATCTCCCGGTCAATCCGTTTCGTACAAAAGCAGGTCACGCTTGTCGCGATGACTGATCGCCTGCCCGGCAAGGCGCAGATGCTCCAGGTGCGCATAAGTTTCACTCTCTGCCATCGAACCCCAACTGCGACGCCGGAACAGATGTTGGGAAAACTCCTGCACACTGGCCGGACGACCGTAATCCCGGGAGATATCGCGGATCTTTTCCAACCGCTCGAAGTGATGGCGTTTGATGGCATCGGTACGTGCCTGCAGATCTTTGAATGGGTGTCCGTGTGCCGGCAATACCTGATTGATGGCCGCGATCTGGGCCACTTTGTCTAACGAGTCGAAAAACGCCAGCAAGGGGTCTTCGCCCGATGAGATACCGGAAATGTGTGGTGTGATGGTGGGCAGCACGTGGTCACCGGCAAAGAATACCCCCGCCTCGGGATCATGCAGACAGAAGTGATCCGGCGTATGTCCCGGCGTGTGCACGACAAACATCTCGCGATCAGCCAGTTTGAGACAATCCCCCTGACTCACCGGATGGGTGATCTCGGGCACCAGCATGTTACCGCCCAAGGCACGCATCACCCGAAACAGCAGTCGACGGCCCAGTGGCAGTCGCGGCTGTTGTCCACCCCAGGGGCTGGGGCCACCCCACCAACCCATGTCTGAAGATTCGCCGTGGTCATGACTGTGACCATGGCCGTGGTGATGATTGTGACCATGGCCATCTGACAGATCAACACCACCTTCGTCTGTGTCTGGCGCGGATGCCTGCTGCGCTTCGAGGTCGTTGAGAGATATTTCTGGTTGCTGCTCGACGATGGCCTTGGCCAGACCGAAGCGGAAACTCTTATGCCCGACGACAGTGGCGCCGTGCTCTTTTACAAAGCGTCGCGCACCACCGAAATGATCCGGATGAGAATGGGTCACGACGACAGTGTGAATGTCCTTGGGCTTGAGGTCAGCCTGACGCAGCCGGTGTTGAATGGCACGCCAGGTAAAGGGCCCAGGCAAGCCTGGGTCGATGACGGTTGCGCCATTCTTGTCGAGCAACGCATACATGTTGACGTGCCCCAGACCCGGCATGCGAATGGGTAACTGCATGCGCAGGACATTCGGTGCCACCTCCGTCACGTTGGGGTCGGCGGCTTCCTGTTCCTGTCGATGCGCCATCTGATTTCCTGTGAGCGTCAGTCTCAGCGCGCAAGCAGGTTTAAGAATTCAGCGCGGGTTGCCGAGTTATTCTGAAACGCACCCAGCATCGCCGAGGTTTTGGTTTTTGAGTTCTGTTTTTCCACGCCGCGCATCATCATGCACAGGTGCTGCGCTTCGATGATCACGCCGACATCCTCGGCGCCTGTTACTTCCTGTACTGCATTGGCAATCTGAAAGGTCAGCTGCTCCTGAATCTGCAGTCGGCGGGCAAACATGTCAACAATTCTGGCGACTTTGGAAATACCCAGCACCTGTTTGTTAGGAATGTAGCCGACGTGGGCATGCCCGATAAAGGGCAGCATGTGATGCTCGCACAGAGAGTAGAGCTCGATGTCCTGCACAATGATCATCTCGCGGTTGTCGGTGGGGAACAGCGCATTGTTGACCACGGACTCCAGCGTCTCGTGGTTGCCTCGAGTCAGAAACTCCATGGCAATGGCAGCGCGCTTCGGGGTATCGATAACACCCGGTCTGCTGACATCGTCGATTTCATTGATGATCTGGCGATAGGCCTCGATGAGCGTTGCTCGTTTATCCACAGAATTTCCTTAACAGGTTGTCGGCGGCAGGTTTGCAGCCCTTGCTTCGATGGCATTGTATCAATTCGTGCCTGACGTAGGCAGAGCCTGATTCCGGCAAGTCAGATGAGGCCAGCAAGGATCCAGCGGGGGTTTGAAGCGATCGCTAGGGTGCCAGGGAGAGTCCTCTGGCGTAGTCGTCCAGTGCGTCAATTACATCCTTTTCAGGACCCGCAGGGAGCGTCAAAACGATACGTTCAATATCTGCGGCCTGATACTGCTCAATCATCTTTAGGTCGCCCATGGAACTGTAGACCGACACAATCGCGCTGTCAGGATCGCGACCGACTTCTGCAAATGCTTCCCTGAGTTTGGGAATGTGGCCGACGATATCCCCGAACCCTTCAATTGGGATCCACCCATTTCCGTAGTTTGCGATGTCACGGAACGCACGCTTCGTATAGCGAGCGCCTAAGTGAATCGAGGGATAGGGAGACTGTACCGGCTTAGGCCAGGACCAGCTCGGTTCAACGTTGGCATGCGCGCTCTGAAAAGATCCTTCTTCCTCGGTCCAAAGTGCCTTCATCAAGCCGATTTTGTCGGCCATGATGTCTGGGGCATGAGCGATATCAACGCCGTGAGATTCAAACTCTTCGGCATTCCAACCATACCCCACGCCGAACTCAAATCTACCTGCACTCAACATATCCAGTGTGGCAACTTCTTTGGCAGTAATGATGGGGTCTCGCAATGGAATCATGGCAACGCCGGTCCCGAGCCTCAGCTTGGTAGTGACGCTCGCAGCCGCCGCGAGCACGAGAAAGGGATCTGAAGTACGTTTGTACCACTCTGGTAACTTACCACCAGGCCAGGGGGTGCGACGACTGACGGGCAGGTGGGTTTTTTCCGGAATCCAAAGTGATTCGAAACCACGGGCTTCCATTTCCTGAGCGAGCCTGGGGATGGCGATCGTTTGGTCGGTCGCGAAGATCATTGCACCGATTTTCATTTGTTGACCTTCGTTGTGTTGAATAAACAGCGTCCACCAATGGCAGTCACATCTCAATTACCTCTCGGGTAATTGGAAAAGGCGACTCAAGTGCTTGTTGATATCGGCTACAGCGACACAACTACCAACAAGATTGCTGATCGCGCCGGTGTCTGTATTGGCTCCCTTTACGAGTACTTCCCTTTAGGTCCTTACGTAACCCTATCGAACGGATCACTTGTTTTTAGCTGAGGGAACAACTGCGCATAACCCAATACATTAGTGTCTAACGCGATCATCGCGAATCAGGTTCACCATAGATTTCGTTTCTAAGGTCCTGCCAGGTTAGCGACTCAAGCGGGTCGTCTGCGCCAGCGTCACCGAAGCTGACATTCGTCAATGCGTAGGCCGTTTGATCCTCGGCTTGCGCAAGCGTACGCCTGAGACTTTCTTCAACTACCGCCCGCAGAGGTCTGCCAGTTCGTTTGGCAAGCTTTTTTGCCCGAATGAGTAGGTCGTCTTTTATATCCAGGGTGGTTTTCACTTGGATTGGAAGCAGTTGAAGTTTAGCAAAACTACCTATATCGCTATCCATGGTCAATATGGGTGCCTTTTCGATAACCTCTACCGTGCGCCATCGTAGTCATCAAGTCCATGGCATCCATGATGCTCTGGGCATTGTCTGCAAGCGAAGTGACTACATCACCCAACTTTCTCTGCTCGACGGAGACAATTTCCAGAGGGTGGAGGACCACCGTTTTCTTCTCGATCTCAAACACTGGATTGAAGCGTGGGAGCAAAACCTCACCTAGATAGCTCTGATCGACCAGAGGGATAACCACTCGTCGCCGATAGAGGTCGAACAATGATGATTGCACGACGACCACATAGGGAATCGCTGCTGTATTTCGACCGGGATTACGGTGTACATCGAACTGTGACACTTACAGTGTGGAATGCTCATCGGCAAATGACCCATGTTCATCCGCAAACGAATTCCAGGTGGACATCGCCCGCTTCAACATGTCATCCGCAGCTGCCCGCTTCGCCTTCTCTTCTGCAACGAACTCAATCAACAACGATTCAACGACACCGGAGACATTGTTGGTCATGGTTTTGACTTCTTTTACCAGATCTTCACTCAATGTGAGATTGACAGGCCTTTTGGTTGCAGTCATTGGGCAGAATCGTCAGTTACTGCAAGGTAACCACTATATGCGCATATCATGCGCATGCCTAGTCATACTGACTCTGGAGGTTTAACTTTCGGCGAGTACCACCATGGGCGGCAATGCGCTTCTTCCTGACTTCAGGAAGCTGCTTTCGGATTGATGAATCTGTTGCTCTGATTTTCTCCGGGCCGCGGGTCCAGGCACTCGAAATCTTTTTCGACCAGTAACGTCAACGCACCGCCGTCAATCTCGTTCTCGCCGCGAATGGAGACTTCCGTATCGTCTGTCGCCCAATGCTGCGCCGAGGAACGGGGTAATCTGATCTCAATACACCCGTCATCGAAATCTGCATCCACCGCATCTGTGTCAGCAGTGATCAACCGGTAACGGAATTCTGCGCCTCCGGCAAATCTGGTGCTGCCCTCCACGCCACGCCCCTGGCCTATGCTGTCAACTTCGTCTCGGTCGAGTCGAAGGCGGATGCTGTCATCGTAGATTCTGATTTTCATGCAATAGGTTGTAGCATGTTTTTTATGTTTCCCCGCGCTGAAATCGATCCAATTCATCCGGATCAAATCCTTCATCGTTGTCGATCAGTGGATCGCGAAGAAAATCGTCTTCCGGTTTTGGGGTTGACGCTCGACTGATGATGAAGCGACACACCCTGTCTATCGGACTTTTGTTGCGCGAAGATCTACCCGCCATCCACATCTGTATTTTGGCGGCCCGTGCCTGCTTACGAATCTGTCTTTCCCGTGAACTCATTTTGCGAGGACCGGTTCAGCATCGGAGTCCGCTTTCATGTCGAGCGGCGACGTCTTCAGGATTCGACAGGCCACTCCTTTAAGATGAGGGATGCCTTGCTCGCGGTCCAGATAATCTTCATCGTCTCTGCAGAGCAGTGCGTCAGCGTATTTCAAAGCGCCTGATAACTTGCCCGCGCCTTGCTCCATCTCAGGTTTCCACCAGCCATGCGGAACCCTCACCAGGTCATCCGGCATGGCATCTTTAATCGCGACCTTCATCGAAACAGCTGCCAGTTCGTTCTCGACCTCGATCCATTCGTCCTCGCTTACATCATACTTCGCGGCTGTACCGGGGCTAAGAAAAGCAACAGGTTCGGGATGCCGCTTACGCATTTCTTCAATGTGGCGATGTCCAGTTTGGAAAAAACCGTCTTCACGAACGCCGGTGAACAGTTTGAGCGGGTATTCAGGGTCGATCGGCGGGTCTTCCCGAAAGTAGGGTAATGGATCAAAACCCAGCTCTTCTAACAGAGAGGATTTCAGCTCCACTTTGCCGCTCGGTGTGGCGAAACCTGTCTTCAGGTACTTGCGAAACTCTGGTGTTTTGAAATGCACATCCGTTGAGGCGACAAATTCTTCCCAGCCCATACCCAGTTTTTCTAAACGGTAATCGTAGAAGTCTTCCAGGGTGTTCCAGGGAACAACCTCGGGTCGATCTAGCGCGCCGGCCAGCAGTTTCCAGAATTCGAATGTGGAACGACACTCACCGGGCGGCTCCATCGATTTTTCAGAGGTACGCACTGTCGACGTCCACCCAAACGAATCCAGCATCATCGGGCGTTCCAGCCAACTGTCAGCGGGAAGCACATAGTCTGCAAGCTGCGCCGAGGGTGTCATGAATTGCTCGTGAGCGACAATGAGGTCCTGATTCATCATCGCCTTGATGATGAGATTCATATTCGCGTAACTCATCATCGGGTTGTTACCCAGGAAAAAGAAGGCTTTGACTGGATAGGGGCCCTCACCCGCCATCGCACGAAACAGTGACGAAGGTGGCGTCATGTAAGAGCCGGTGGCGATATTCGAATACGCCTGCCCCCACACCTTCTTCATCGGGCCACAAAACTTCTCCTGAGCGCGATAAGTGAATGCCGGGTGCTGATCTGAGCCGAGTTGCTTGGATTTCTGCCCATCCGCAAGCACGTGGTGCATTTCGATTTCTGATTCGTTGATGATGTCGGGGTTGAACCCCTGTAAGTGTTCACCACCCGGCACGTCTACGTACCCGCAAATCGATCTCAGGATGGACTGCAACCGAATACCAGACGTTGAATTGCGCTGCATGTCTGTAATCGGGGTCCACGGAATGATGGCAGGGCCTTCGGTTGCATACATGCGTGCTGCTTTTGCAATCATCTCCGGGTCACACCCGGTCAGTTTGGCAACCCGCTCGAGTGGATATTCATTCACGCGCTCTTTAAGCTCGTCAAAACCAATTGTCCAGTTGGCGACGAAGTCTTTGTCATACAGCTCTTCATCGATGATGACTTTTAACCAACCGAACATCATTGCGGCATCACTACCGACTTTCAGCGGCAGCCAGATGTCTGCGCGCTCTGCGCTCGAACTACGGCGCGGGTCCGTCACGATGAGCTTTGCGCCTCTTGCCTGTGCCTGGCGAATCCAGGTGTACATCGGGGTCCAACTGTGACGACGCGGGTTGTGACCCATCAGAACAATACACTTGGTATTCTGAAAATCGCCGATTGGGAACCAGCCGTAGGTGAATTTGTTAACGGCACCAGTATTTCCTGCACACAGCGCAACCCCACTAGTCCAGTTTGGTGAACCGATGTGGTTCATAAGCCGGCGACCCAGCCCATGATCCGTCCCAGTATTCCACTGACTGGTAGACACGGCCCAGGCTTCAGGTCCGTGCTCGGCAATAGTTGCCTTTAGTCGCGCACCGATATCCGCAAACGCATCTTCCCAGGAAACTCTCTCCCACTGCCCAGAGCCGCGCTCTCCAACTCGTTTCAGCGGGTGCATGATCCGGTTCGGGTTTGCGAGACCCTTCGGCGAGATAATCCCCTTCATACAGATGTTGTCACGAAAAATTGGATTATCAGAAGAGCGTACGCGTACGACTCGACCATTCTTAACCTCGCTGACAACTGAACACATGATGTCGCAGGCGGTACAGATTGTACGTTTCGTGGTGACGCCAGGCCTCAGCTTTCGCTCTTCGTACTTCGCATCAACAACTTCTTGTGGATCAAACGGAACTGGTGCTGGCATTGTGCTTTCCTTTTTCCCGGAAATCAGATTATATGTACACTCACTCAGGTTTTGTATTCGGATTCGGAAATGGCAGCCTCTGATGCATCTAACTCATTGTATTCAATGCGAAAAACACCCAAACAGGAGAGGTCAAAGGCGACGGTAGAAGCCATTCTGGCAGCCGCTATTCAGGTTTTGCTCGCGAATGGTTATGACAAGGCGAGCACCTATAAGATCGCCGATATTGCAGGTGTCAGCATCGGCTCGCTCTATGAGTACTTTCCTGGGAAGGAAGCGATATATGCGGAAGTTCAACGTAAGAACGACCGAATACTATTCGATCATATTATGTCCCAACCTGAACCGGGGTCGATCAGAGAACTCATTCGATCACATACCACAGCGAACCTGGCGTTTGTTCGGCAGAATCTGGAATTGCATGCAGCACTCATCAACGATGTACCCCAGTTCGCGCTCGGGCAGCAGGAATTCAGGGCATACAGAGACTATCTACCCTGGGCTAGCCAATACTTTGAACTGCATCGAGAGGAATTGCGCCAGGATGTCAGCACCGACCGAATCGTTGAATTCACAGTTCGCGTGATACGTTCAACAATTGACAATTATGTACTCTACACGCCAGAGCAGTTAAACGATCCGGTGCTTGAAGAGATGCTCATCGATCTGGCTGAACGGCTTGTACTGCGTGGCTGACCCTCCATGGTCAATCTGAGATGGTAACCACGACCTCCTCAATAAGTGATGGTAAAATGCCACATGGCAATTGACCCAGTAATACAGAAGTTCAGACTTGGTGATGAACCAGCAAGCGCAGAGGTCTGGCGAGACTTTACAGTCGCTCAGCGATTAGAGGTTCTTGAATCTATCCGTCAGGACTACCATCGCACCAGGTACGGCAATGAACCAAGACTTCAGAGAGTTCTTAGAGTTACTCAACAAACACAAAGTTAGGTACCTCATTGTCGGCGGTTATTCCGTCGCTATACATGGTCACCCTCGATATACAAAAGACATCGACATCTGGATTCTGACCACCCGCGAAAACGCAAACTCCCTGATCTCAGCGTTGAATGAATTCACTCAACGATCTTCGAGCAAACAAGTCGGCGCTCGGGCGTCATCAGGACTTAGCCGATCTCGATCAGCTTGACAAAGAGTAAGGGGTACATTCGTCGTGGCGTCCCAATGGGTGGATTGGACTTGGGTTACTTGCTCGCCATCCCTGGCACGACGGCTTCAGTTCGTTCGTACCCCACGACTAGCAGAATAAGCTAATATTGACTTGACACAATAAGCTAAGTTTGACAAAACAGAACAAGCTAATTTCAGCAACCTCCAGGAAGGTATCGAAATGGCAACGCCTCAGGAGAAACTAGCAGAAGCTTTGGCAGCTCTTAAAGCGCATCAAGATACAGGGCGTGTTGCGATCAAATCCGATCACCTCAACAGAGACCACCGCGAGCGTCTCATTGGGGCGGGCTTTCTGACCCCAGTGATCAAAGGTTGGTACATCCCTTCTCGCCCAGAAGATGTGGGAGACGGTGAAACGACCGCCTGGTACGCCTCGTTCTGGGATTTTTGTGCTGACTACTTGGCAGGACGCTTTGGTGAGGAGTGGAGCCTTTCGCCTGAGCAGTCTGTTCTTATCCATGCGGGTAACAGGACAGTGCCAGCTCAGCTTATGGTCCGCGCTCCGGGGGCACGCAACAAAACCACTACATTAATCCACGATACAGGTATTGTGGAGGTGCGGGCTCAAATTGCCGAAAGAGACACACGGGAAAATGTAGATGGGCTCGCGGTCTTTAATCTCCCGCACGCACTTATCAATAGCACCGAAAAATTCTTCAAATTCTATGCAAACGATGTACGTGCCGCATTAGGACTTATCCGAGATTCCTCTGAGCTTCTTTCGATCTTACTTGAAGGGGGGCACAGCACGATCGCAGGCCGTCTTGCTGGCGCACTTCGCAGCATCGGACGAGTCTCGATGGCCGATGAGGTTCTTAGAGCAATGCGCGCCGCGGGCTACACCGTCAACGAGATCAATCCGTTCGACGACAACCGCACCATTACGCTGCCAGTGCGGGAGGAATCACCCTATGTCAATCGCATGCACACAAACTGGCAAACGATGCGAGAAGACATCATAGCTGCCTTCCCAGCGCCGCCAGGCATTCCCAATGACAGCGAGGCGTACCTGAAGCAGGTCGATGAGATCTATGTGAGTGATGCCTACCACTCACTTTCTATCGAAGGCTACCGTGTTAATGAGCAACTCATTGAGCGGGTACGAAGTGGTGCGTGGAATCCAGACCAGGTAGAAGCAGATAAACAAAACCGTAACGCCATGGCAGCACGTGGCTACTGGCTTGCATTCAACGCAGTGAAAAAAAGTGTTGAGCGTGTTCTTAACAACGAAAATGCTGGTGACGTTGCCGAGCAGGATCATCGTGATTGGTATCGCGAGCTCTTTGGCACCAGTGTGGAGGTCGGCATCCTTGAAGCGGCCGATCTTGCCGGCTATCGCAACGATCAGGTCTACATTCGCAACTCGAAGCACGTTCCCGTAAAAAAGGAACCTATCCTGGATTGCATGCCAGCGTTTTTCGCTCACCTTCGCGAAGAAGAGCACCCGGCTGTACGCACAGTGCTTGGACACTGGGTGTTTGTTTACATCCACCCCTACATGGATGGCAACGGCAGAATGGGCCGCTTTCTCATGAATGTGATGCTTGCTTCCGGCGGTTATCCCTGGACCGTGATTCCCGTCGAACGCAGAGCGGAATACATGCAAGCGCTGGAAAGTGCCGGCGTAAACGGATCGATAACTCCCCTTGCTACATTCTTAGGCGCACTAGTGGGTACAACGGCCTGACCACCATGTACTTCCGTAAGGCAGAACATCTCGTGCGATCGCAGCGCGGAGTTCGGGCTGAGCGTGCGCGTGACGTACTAGGACTTCGGAATCACCCTGACTGGGACTTCGCCGATACCTCGGATGAAGTTGTTTGGAAGTCGCTTAACCTCACCTGCAAGCTCGATGCGCTCGAATCGCGCAATGATTTCTTCCCAAAGCACGCGGAGCTGCATTTCAGCCAGGCGGTTACCCATACATCTGTGGACACCGAAACCAAACGCGACATGCTTTCTTGCGTTTGGTCGGTCGATGATGAGTCGGTCCGCATCTGGAAAGACACTTTCGTCGCGATTGCCGGACAGGTACCACATGACCACACGATCACCGGCTTTAATTGTCTGACCGCCCAGCTCTGTATCTTCCAATGCGGTGCGTCTCATATGGATCACAGGGGTTTGCCAGCGAATCATCTCCGAGACCATATTCGGTATGAGGCCTGGATTCGCACGAAGTTTGTCGTACTCCTCTGGAAACTCATTCAAAGCGATGACACCGCCTGAAATACTGTTGCGGGTTGTATCATTGCCCCCAACGATCAAGAGCAGCACGTTGCCCAGATACAACATTGGATTGTTGATCATGTCGCCGGTGTTTTTGCCATGGGCGAGCATGGAGATCAGGTCAAATTTTGGCTCAGCAGCTGCGCGTTCGTGCCACAACTGTGTGAATACCTGCGCACACTCCATGAGATCTTTCTGGCGCTGTTCCATATCCATTTCTACACCTGTTAGTTCAGGTGTATTGGTTGTGATGTCTGACCAGTAGATCAACTTCCTTCTGTCTTCGTATGGGAAGTCGAAGAGCGTGGCAAGCATGCGGGCTGTGAGCTCGACAGAAACTTCATCGACCCAGTTAAATACTTCACCCACTGGCAGATTGTCGAGAATGTCAGCCGCTCGCTCGCGAATCAGCGGTTCAAGATTGGCAAGATTGGTCGGTGCCACAGATGGCGAAACTGTCGCGCGCTGCTGGTCATGGGTTGGTGGATCCATCGCGATGAAATTCTCAATGGGTACGTCGCTCTCTTGTTCTTCACGATTTCTTGGATCAATGATGGCGATACCTTCTGCCGAAGAAAACGCCTTGTGATTGGTATCGACCTGTTTAATAAATTCGTGTGAGCTGACAGACCAGTAAGGGCCAACAGGGCTATCCGCGCAGTAGTGGACAGGTGCTTCTTTTCTCAGACGAGCAAATACGGGCTGCCATACCTCATCCGAATAGATGGACGCTGCGCTGACATCGATTTGGTCTAAAGGTATGTTAAGCAGGTCAAGTTCTGTTACTTCGCTCATGCGGATCTCTTAGTTGGTCACACACCTGAGTGTACATTCGTGAAATCGTTTTGCGTAGGGCAAACGCCCGGGGTACTCAGGGTTGCTTAGCCACCAGGTCAGCCGCTGGACCCCGAGAACGCCGCTGCGCCTCTACAAACGCGGTGAATCGCGGGTGCTTAATTGACGCAACCAGATCATCCACAACACCGTTGATACACATCCTGACATCGTAATGCGAGCGAATCTCAAGATAATCCGGGCAATAGCTCTTTGCCGCCGCTTGTATGCGGCGCAGAACTGCTCGCTGACCGGTAACGCTCTCCAGTTCGCTTTTGCTGTACGTGATTGCGTATTCGTTCTCCGAGGCGGTAGCCGCACCCGACATGCTTAGCGCGGCGGCCAAAAGCGTTTTCTGTACTAAGTTTCTCATCGTCTTTTCACTCCAGTTTTGGATTAACCGACCGGCGCGAGGGTACGCGCTCGGTTGGTTGGAGATAATCCAGAAGACCCAACGCGAAGACCTGAGGAAATGGTTAGAGTTTTCGGAAGAAAATCGGAATAATGATAATTTCCAGATAAATCAATGAGATATATGGACGAACATCAGCTCAACCAAGGGTTCTTGCTCGACAGTTTCGAAGTCTATCCAGAGCTATCGCAGATTTCTTCAGGCGGCGAAGAAGTGCGCTTGGAACCCAAAGTTATGGCGGTGCTGGTTTATCTGGCCCAGCACGCCGGTAACGTGGTGAGTCGCGACGAGCTGATGACCGGTGTTTGGGGATCTGTAGTGGTTTCAGATGAAACCATCACCCGCAGTATTTCAGCACTGAGGTCAGCACTTGGAGACTCAAGCCAAAACTCCGGTTACGTGCAGACCATTCCCAAGCGGGGATATCGGCTGTTGGCGCACCCCGAGACACTTCCACCAACTTCTGCTATCGCTGCAGATGCGGAGCAGCAGGGCCTGCAGGGACACGAGAATGCCGAGCGCGCTGCCACGGGCAGGTTTTCCAGGCGCTACTTGTGGATGGGCGTGGCTTTCGTGGCAGCGATTGCCCTGCTCCTTATTCGCTGGCAACTGGATGTTCCTGATAAGGTCCAGATGGTGGAGGACCCAGATCGAGTCAGCCACAGCTCTATTGCCGTGCTTTCATGTGATGACCTGTCTCCCGGGCAAGACCAGAAATACTTTGCTGCAGGTCTGGCAGATGACTTGTTAACGCTGCTTTCGCGGTTTCCAGGTTTGCGCGTTACCGGACGTTCCAGCTCGTTCGCTTTTCAAGGCACGGGTGCCTCCAGCCAAGAGATTGGCGCGGCCCTGAGTGTGCAGCACCTGTTTCAATGTTCCGTGCGTAAATCTGCGGACCGAATCCGCGTTACCGCCCAACTGGTGGAAACAGCGTCCGATACGCTCATTTGGTCAAAAACGTACGATCAAGACTTGGTGGACGTATTCAAAGTCCAGGACGATATTGCTCATCAGATTATGTCCACATTGAAACTCCATCTATTCGGGCAACAGCCTAAATCGCACGTCACCGACGTGGAAACCTATGAGCGATACCTGAAGCTTAAGTATCTGAGCCCTTTTGGCGCGGCGGGGGACGACGAAGCCCTTCCTTTTGAGGTAATTGCGCCGCGGCTTGAGGAGGAAGTGCTGAATCGCGATCCGCAGTTTCTGCCCGCACTTTCACTCGCCGCCTCTATGACCTGGATGACCGTGGGCTCTCGCTGGTATGACAGAGATGAAGCACTTATTGACCATCAGCGGATCGTCTCGCGCATGGAAGCTGTCAGTCCGACAGATCCGATGACTCTGGCCCAGTTGGCGTGGACTTCGGCCTTAATCGACGGAGAATATGAAAGGGCAGCAGAGCGAATGAGTTCGGCCTTGGAAGCGGGAATTAATCAACTACCCATATTGAGTCTGTCAGCATCCTTGGCTCGACGCTTCGGTCAGTTGGAGTTGGCCATGAAGCTACATGAACGGGCTACGGAGCTCGATCCGTATTGCAGACTCTGTTGGTACGCGCTAGTCCACTCTTATATTGGCGTCGGACGCTACGCCGACGCTGTGCGAGCAGCCGATATTTGCGTACAGCGTTGGGGCATGGCACATATAATTCGAGGCGATGCTCAGTTTCTTCAGGGCAATGCGACGGCGGCACTGGAATCCTATGCTTCATCGCCGATGCCATCGCACTTGCGAGATTCACACCGTGTGCTGGTGCTCGCGGAACTGGGTCGAACAGACGAGGCTACACATCTGCTCAGTCAAATCGAGGAACGTAACGGGTTTCACCCAGTGATAATGGCCGCCAACTACTCGCGACTGCAGGGAAGGCAAGCAGGCATGCAGGAGGTGCTAACCAAAGTCGGTGAGGGTTCGCGTACAAGTCGATTCCTGCGTTTCAGCTCATTCCGATGGGATTGGCGAGTGAAGCTGCTACACGACTTACCCGAATGGCAAGCGCTGGAGTCTGAGTTAGGATTGGATGACGAAGCAATCGCAAGGTTCAGGCTAACACCGCCAGCCGAGCTTCAACCCTGAGTGAGCATCAGAGCACGTAACGGACCTGAACCCGCGCATACCGCCCGAGTATACCGGCGTAATAAGCGTAACGAGACCGGGACCCCATGGCGGCTGAGGGAGGATCGGTATCAAACAGGTTGTCGACTATCAGTTGAACATCGAGGTTGTCGTTGAATCGATAGCGCACACTCGAATTGACAACCAGCCAGTCATCTATCCCTTTTATGTTGCGAGTGAACTCGCCGTCTGCATTGTTGAACACCGCGCCGTCAAGCCAGCGAAGCTGGTTGTACCATGACCAATTGCCGATGTCCCAGGTCACACTCAAGGTAGCCCGGTGGGAGGATTCTCCAATTTGACCGTCCAGTCGAAGTGTGTTGCCAGACCCCGGTGTTTCCAGGTGTTTGTCGGTGAACAGGTAGTTCAGGGTAGCTGTCAGGTCGCCGAACCGTCCAATTGCGGTTGTATAGTCCGCGACCACCTGCATCCCGGCAAATTCGATTTCTGCAACGTTTACGTAACCCTCGCGAAAATCGGCAACCTGGCCAGTGCTGTTGCGGGTAAACAGATCGCATGCCGGCTCTGACGAGAATGAAGAGCTATCAAAGCAGGCGATCATGAGGTCGTTGAGATTCAGCTGCTCGATTGCGTTTTTGATCTTGATATCGAACCAATCGACCGCCAATGTAGCGTGCGCCCAGAACCGCGGGCGCAAAACAACGCCATAGCTCGTAGACTTTGCTCGTTCGGATTCGAGATTCCGGTTCCCCGCCGAGACCCCTGGTAAAGACGCGGTGACAACAAAGGATTGAAAAGGCTGCGTAATGCCCGCGGCTGCGCAGTTCGCGGCCCGGACGTCGGGAACATTGCCCTGGCCAATAAATCTTGAGTCGCATGGATCCCCAGCAAACGCCGACACTACCGATTCAGGCAAAAACAATTCACCAATTGATGGTGCGCGAATCGACTCGGTGACATTACCCCTGATCTCGATGTCCTCGATGGGGCGATATCGCAGCCCAGCGGTCCAGGTCGTATCTTCGCCCACCACAGAGTTATCGACGAATCGAACTGCACCTTCGAACTCGAAAACTTCCACCAGCGGGACCGCGGTAGAGCCACCTAAAATTGGCACCACGACTTCGCCGTAGACTTCAGAGGATGAGAATTTCCCGCCGTAGCCATCGCCCAGCGGGAAGCGAGTCAACCCAGCGACTGCCAGCGGGTCCGGTTCGTAACGCACACTCTCCTTGCGGTACATAAGGCCAATCGCCGCCGCGAGCGGCCCTGCGGGTAGTTCGGCAACATTGCCACTCATGTTCGCCGAAAACACATGCTGTTCCACCGTGAAATCCACCGATAGCAAGTCTGTAACGAAATCGGTCGCCTGAGGGGTGGCCGAGCCGACAACGTTTAGCGGAGCGCATCCGCCGCTGGGATCAGCGCAGGCTGGTTGACCATTGGTGTCGACCACCACCTGCACGGCCTGCTCGAAGTTGGGTTGGTGTACGCCAATTCGTGAGAGAACAGTTTCAACGCGACCCCAAGTATATGCCGCGTTCCACACGTAGTTTCGCTCTCCTATCCCCACTTCTCCATCCAGCCCGAGCACAAGTCGATAGGTATCTTGCTCCATCCAGGCCTCTCGGTTGCCGAAAATGTCGGTGGGACCACCGCGCCAGAATCCCACCTCGTCCGGCACACCATCGCCGTCAGTGTCGATGGTGGGGTCTGCCATGCCATCGCCGTCGAAATCGTGCATCGCATTGAGCGCGGCCAGCATGTTGCTGCGTGTCGCCTCTGTCAGAAAGGGGTTATCAATGAGAACTGGAATCGGCCCTTGCCCAACGTTGCCGTAACTGTTTAGTGGGAGGCCGCCAAACGCCGGTGAGTTAAAGAAAGGTTGGTTTACGATCTCCTCGGAATCAGTTCGAGCGTACCAGAGCTCTGACCTGAATCGCATGATATCCGTCAGGTTATAGCCCAAAAGCAGATTGGCGTTGTGGCGTTCCAGGTCGGTGTTTAATGCGTTGAATTCAGCATTCCTGAGGCCATCACCGCCGTTCTGCACGATCGGCGAACCAGTCCCACCTCCCGGAACAAAGGCGATCATGTTGCCATCGGAATCAAACTGGCTAAGCGGAGACGCCGGATCGTTGATGTCTAACGGCACACCATTGCCCAGGACATTGAATCCGAATTGGTTGCCAAAGAACAATGGAAAAGACCGATGGTTGTCAACGGCAACCACGAGGTCGTCGAAAAACTCCAAAGCGTATGGCGAATCAGGATCTCCGGGCGATTGAAAGCCTGAAATGGTGTCTGTTGCTGGTCGGTCTGTCCTTTTTAGATCATTGGAGGTGAAGAACTGACCGGACAATGCGATATTGCCACGGTCGTTGGCGAAGTTGGTGCCCCAGGTAGCGCTGATGCGCGCTTCGCCTGCATCGTGAAACTCTGGAGATCCACCGACGGAGCCGTTGAACTCAAATCCCTCGTAGTCATCGAGAAGAATGACGTTGACCGTCCCAGCGATTGCATCCGAACCGTAAATCGGTGCGCCACCCACGGCGATGGTTTCCACGCGCTGGACCAGTGCCTCGGGAATGGCGTTAAGATCGACCGCAAGGTTGAACTCGCTGTTCGCTGGAAACCGGTGACCGTTCACCAATGTGAGCGTACGCTGTACGCCCAGACCAAGAAAATTCACGAGGTTGCGGCCTACGGACCCTTCCTGAGGACCGAACGGCGTAACCGGATTTATAAAGCCAGCTTGCTCGTTTAGGTTGCGAGCAATATCGAGCGTCCCTCTCGCCCGTATCTCCTCGCCGTCCAGCACAGTCGCCGGCTGTAACGTTTCAAATCCCACCCGGGGAATTCGCGAACCGGTAACGACTATTTCTTCGATCACGAGTTCGTTTGTTGATGCGAACGACGAACTCGCTAAGGTCAACAGTGTGACGCTCCTAAGTAACCACGGAACTCCCATCCCCTTCCTCTAACTTGCTATCCGAGACACCAAAGTTGTAGCAAAACTCATCCTAGGCGGGTCACTGTAAGCAATGCAACAGTTGATCAGTCTGATGCGACGTCTCGACCTGATCGACCAGTTGCAAGCCAGCCCGTTGCACAGCTTAGCCAGAACCCGCTCGCGTCAACGCCAGCCGCTGGTATGCGGCTGGCTGCTCGCCGGCGCGGCGCATGCGTCAGGATTATATTTGTTGGACTTGGGTTACTTGCTCGCCATCCCTGGCGCGACGGCTTCAGTTCGTTCTGGCCCCACGGCTCGCGTCAACGCCAGCCGCTGGTAAGCGGCTGGCTGCTCGCCGGCGCGGCGCATGCGTAAGGATTAGAATTGTTGGACTTGGATTACCTTCTCGCCATCCCTGCCGCGACGGCTTCAGTTCGTTGTAACCCCACGGCTCGCGTCAACGCCAGCCGCTGGTAAGCGGCTGGCTGCTCGCCGGCGCGGCGCATGCGCCGCGCCCCCTGATGCCGGTCGGGCGCTTTGCGCCCTGTCGGCGCGCAGCGCCGATTCATCCCGGCCTTGCAGGCTGGAAGATGTTTGAGCATAAGGAAGAAAGTGGCGTCCCCTAGGGAATTCGTAACTAACCCCAGAATCACCAAAAATCAATGACTTAGAGCCCGTCTGTCTCAAATGCAGCACCAGAATTAAAGATTCGCCCTGTCTCATTTGAAACAGATTACGATCCTCCATTGTCTAGATTGATACAGAATCCAGCCATAGCGCGCGCTCACCTACGGTGTGCCTCTGTCGCTACTCCTATATCGACCACTCGCCCGGCAACCGTACCTCTCGTCGTGGCAACGCAAGTCGCGCCCAGCGGATAAGGCCACCGGAAACGTTCGCTACTTGTTCGAACCCAGCTTTGAGCAGTATTTGTGCCGCCATGCCAGATCGTGTGCCAGACTGGCATATCGTCACTACTGTACAATCGCCTTGAAGAGCCCTTGGCGGAGTTCTCCCGCGGCAACCATTGCCGAGATGCCACCTAGCGAAGCCCCGGCAACCGCAGGCGGTGATCCAATTTCCTCACATACACACACTAGATCATTGGCGAATGTTTCGATTCGATAGTCGCCTTCGGGACACCAATCACTTTCGCCATGGCCGCGCAAATCTACACAAATGCTCTGAAAGCCTTTTTCCGCAAGGTGTTGTCCGGTACGCCCCCATGCATGACGAGTCTGTCCTCCGCCATGTGCAAAAACGACTGGCTTGTTTGATTCAGCGCCACAAATGTCTGCCACCAAGGTTAGTCCCGAAGAAGCATCAAACTCATGCAGTCGATGTTTCATCGCTAAGGTGCCACGGGGAGAACGAGAACATCGATATCGAGTTCATCGAGGACTTTTTGTGCTGTGTCACCAAAGGCAGATTTTTCTTTGTTCGCTATACTGGCAATTATGAGAATATCGGCTCCTACGTCAGTAGCGACGGAAGCGATCACTTTCTCGGGCACCCCGCTGATTGCGTGCACTTGGTTGCGTTCCAATCCGCATCGATCTGCGAATCGCTGCCGATCTGGGTATTTTTCAGTTTTAAAACAAGCCACTACATCCAGAGTCGCGCCAAGATCCACGGTCATACGACGAGCGGTTTCTAACACACGATCATTGGCCTCTTCGTAGATCTCATCATCCGGGTTGGGCTTGATTGCGACTAGGAGCTTATCGATTGAACTAGGTGGCGTAGCGTTCACGAGAAAAATTGGACATTTGATGTTGCGCAGTAGCTGCCAATCCGACGTCTCACGAGTAAGGCGCACGAGTCGCGTATGATGGGTCATACTCTTCACCACGAGGTCACTTTCGTTTCGGGTAATGGCGCCGAGAATCGCCTTGCCCCAGCTCTCTTCCCTTTCCACCTCGGTCGTTACATCAATACCCAAAGAGCGCGTGTGTGCCACCAGGCGCTCGACCCACTCTTCGGTCTTGTCGAGATCTCCTTGAAGCGAAGTTTCCCGGACCGCGAGCTTGGTATTAACTGAACTGCTGTCGACGCAACAATATACGTGGAGTTTCACGCCAACCGAGCGATTTTCGATCAGTGTCAGCGCAATCATTTCGCTCCACTCCAATGAACGCTGCTCCATGTGATGGGGGTCTAGTACCACAAAAATCTTGGTGTCCGTCATTGTAGGTCTCCGTTAACTTTAACTATTCATTAGTTCAGCTTCCCTAAGCGCCTAAGCGAGTCTGAGAGATTTGCATGTGCTTTAGCCTCCGCTATAGAACGTTACGTCATTGTTCTTGGCCGCAAAACAGTTGACCTTTTTTGATCGCTCGCCAACTTTAAGTCGAACGTTGTATCCTCTCCTGTTGTTGAGTCTCTTCTTAGTGACCCTACCCGCCATCTCCGCAGAACCATAACGTTCTGTCGCTTTTGAAAGACAGATTTCGATAGCGGCCTGCTTGGCGGCCTCAACCTGTTCCTGATCCGCAGCAACAGCATTCGCTGATAGGGCCAAACCAATTATTGTCGAAAAAAATATCGCAGTTCTCATACTCGCTTCTCCTTCACTAGGTGCTAGAAATCAAGGAGGTGGCCTACCTAGTCAAATCCACGTCCAATACACTTCGGAACCTACAGCTGAGACTCCAGCGAATAGTTAATCGTATGCGCCGTCACTTAGTTCGCCACAATCTGTGCAATTTTAGCAATTCGTTTCCAAAGCCACGCACCATCGTACTGCGCTTTAATTGCTGGAAGTCGTGCCCTTGCTATCCCCTCAGATAGGTACGGTCCCAGGGCGATTCTAATGATCCGAGTCTCACTATTTCGTACGTCGATGAGTTCCACGGGTTCTGTGGATTTGATCTTCGCTAACACCGCTTGGGTATTTTTTTCCTTCGCAAAGCTGCCTACCGAAATCCAATATTCCGTTTCCGCGAACGCGTTTGTGCTTAAAATGAAAACCAATAGCCATGAGAACCTCTTCATTGTTCTCATCAATTCAATGCCTGAGTTGGCGATTTTCGTTTTGTAGAAGAGGTGCCGCCTATCCTGGGAAAACCAGAACAAGCGGCACCACGCGAGCCCTGAGAAGGGGTTAGGGCTCACGATCGAACAACCTCGGTAGAGTGCGCATCGGATGTCTACGGACAAAAAACGCTCGGGATCGCTTACCCAAAAAGCGAGCGTCATCCAACAAGGTAAAGACTGTTGGTACGACAAATAGTGTTAAGAGCGTGGACGACAGCAACCCACCGATCACAATAATGCCCATCGCGTTTCGAAATTCCGCACCATCTGACGTGGCCAATGCAATCGGTATCATTCCGAAAATCGTTGAAAAAGCGGTCATCAACACCGGCCTTAGTCTCAATTTGGCTGCTATACGCATCGCTTCGTGAGGTGCGATTCCCGCTTCAACTCTCTGGTTGGCATAGTCGACGAGCAAGATTCCGTTCTTCATAACGAGACCCATGAGTGCGACCATCCCGATCTGCGCAAACAGCGACAACTCTGAATTCGTGACCGCGAGCAACGTAAAGGCACCAACAAACGAAAGCGGCGCAGTCATCATGATGATCACAGGCTGTGAAAAACTATTGAACTGAGCGGCTAGAATCATATAAAGCGCAATCAACGCCAGCCCGAAGGCGAACAGAATTGCGCTCGCTGCTTCCCCGATTTGTTCCGAGGCACCCTGAAAGGACGCTTCATATTCAGGCGCAAGATCGATCTCGGCGATGATTTCGTCCATCTTCGTAATAAGATCACCCACGGCAAGGTGTGCCGGAGCATTTCCTAACACGGAAATTTTCCGCGCTCGATTAAGACGATCAATCTGAGCTGGACCGCTTTCTAATTGCACACTCGCAACGCTTGAGAAATCCACGAGCGTTCCATCACCTGCTCTCATTTGCAGGTAATCAAACTTCGTGAGGTCGTCCCTAAATGATTCCTCGAGGCGAGCCCGTACGTCGTAGCGAGAGCCGAATTCCTCGTAGGTGGTCACATCGGTGCCCCCCATCGCTGCTCGCACGGTCGATGCAATGTCGCGAATGGAGATGTTTAGATCGGACGCCTTTTTTCTATCAATGATGATTTGAACTTCGGGTTTTCCTAATTCAAAGGTCGAATTGATGTCTTCATACATTTCCGATGTATGCATGAGATTCATCATCCGCTGAGCATAGTCGTTCAATTGGGCAAGATCCGGCCCGCGGAGGGCGACTTCGACGTCAGCCGTAAAAAAATTACTACTACTCGACCATGAAATCTCTTTCATGCCCACGTGTGTCGCTTCGGGCGCGGCCTCGACAACGGTTTTTCGTACCCGATCGATTATCACTCGCTGATCGATCGTCCTTTCCTGCTTTGGCGTTAACCCAAGGTAATAGTCGATCTCGTTGGTTTTCCCTTGCGCACCCGCACCAATACTCAGGAACACCAGCTCCACAAACTCCTCTTGGCGTATCACCTCTGCCACGCGTGAACCGATCCGCTTTGCCTCGGTGACGCCGGTGCCCAACGGTAACTCTATTTTCGCTAAGAATTCACTGCGGTCGGTTTTCGCCGTAAACGCCAGTGGCACCTGACTCGCGAACTGAATACCAATGTAAACGGATATGGCGGCTATCAATAAGACTAGCCATCGTACCCGTAGCGAGACACTAAGCGCCCTCTCAAAGCCGTTTTCTAGTGCCCGATATCCCCCGTCGAAGATACGGTAGATGAGACCGTGGCTCGCTCGTTTTTTTAGTAGTTTCGAACTCAACATCGGGGTTAGCGTGAGTGAAACGAACAGAGAAATCGCAACCGCAACAACGATGGTCAAGCCATATTGATAGAAAAAACGACCTATCACGCCGCTCATGAATGCAATGGGCAAAAATACAGCCATGACTGAAAGTGTCGCCGCGATTACGGCGGTCGCGACGTTGCGCGTGCCGATTGAAGCAGCCTTCTTGGGATCCTCGCCATCTTCGACTTCTCGATGTATGGATTCCAAGACGACAATCGCGTCGTCCACCAGTAATCCTACCGTTAGCGAGATAGCGATTGTTGTGATCATGTTGATCGTGAAATCGAGAGCGTAGAACGCAAAAAAAGTCGTGATGATTGCCGTAGGAATCGCTGTCGCAACGATCAGCGTTGCACGCATGCTCAATAGAAAGGCTAAGGTCACGACGACCACCAGCCCTATTCCGAGCACTATATCAACAGTGACATCATCAACTGATGATTCAATAAACCTCGATATGTCCCGGGCTTCAACAATTCGAATCCCGCTTGGTGCCTCGGCACGCGCCTTCGATAACTCCTCCTTGATTGCTTGAGCTACGGCAACTGTGTTCGTACCTGATTGACGCCGAATTTCCAAACTGACGCCGCGTTCGCCATCTAACTCCGCATACGATCGTTCATCCTGCAATCCATCTTCTACGCGCGCTAAGTCCCTAATCCGGACATAGCCTAAGTTGTTGTCGGCAACGACAATGTCCGCAAACTCTTGTACTCGGCTAACCTCGCCTTTGGTCTTAATCGTGTACTCAGCGACCCCACCTCGATAGTCCATCCGACCGCCCGGAATCTCGGCGTGTTCGCGTCTGATCGCGGCGATTGCGTCATCGATCGTGATGCCAAAACCGCGTAGCTTTGTCGCGTCGAACCAAATCCGGATCTCCCGCTCGCGCCCACCCACGACCCGGATACCCCCAACGCCCTTTACACGTTGTAATTGCTCCTTTAGCACATCGTCTGCAAATGCAGTCAATTCACGGACACTCAAAGGGCCAGATACCATGACAGTGAGGATAGGATCGCTGTCTGGATCCAGTTTGCTGACAGTCGGTAATTCAATATCATCAGGCAGGTTTGGGGTCGCAGCACTGATTTTGTCGCGCACTTCCTGCGTTTTTACATCCACGTTTTCATCAAGTCCGAATTCGATAAAAACCTGCGAATATCCTTCGCTGCTTACCGATGTCATGTTCTCGATCCCTGACGTTGAGACCGCCTCTTCTTCTAACGGATCAGTGATTTCTGTCTCGACGGTCGTTGGACTGGCACCATCAAGGCGCGTCTCGACGCTTACGTAAGGAAACTCGACACGGGGGAACAAATCGATTCCCACCCGTCCCATCGAAATGAGGCCTAGCCCGATGAGCGCTCCAATCATCATCACGGCGAGCACCGGTCTGCGTATGCAAAGATCTGAGATCCACATTAGGAGTTATTGCCCTTAGCCAGCAAGTAACCATCGGATACGAGGTTCAGATCCGTACCACCAATAACTGCATCCTTATGGCTGACCCCCTCTAATACTTCTACGTAGCCATCCTGAAGGTCTTTGACACGCACGCTCGCGCGTTTAGCAATGCCATTCTTGTTAACGAATACATATCGTTGTGCACCAACGCCCCGAACCACTTCTGCTGGCAGCGAGAGCACCGCGTGTGCTTCCGGAAACAATTCAACTTCGATGAACTGTCCTGGTTTCATCTCATATTCAGCATTCGGAATCCCTAATCGTACGTCGATGCTACGTGTCTTTACGTCAATCCTGTCGTTGATGACGTGAATCTGTGTGTCATAGGATTTGCCGAGACCAGGTACGAGAACCTTGCCGCGCGTGCCAACCTTGATGGCTCGCAGGTATCGTTCCGGGATGAATACTACGGCGACCATGGTGTGGATTTCCTGTAGCTGCAAGACGGGTTGGTTGGTGCGCATGATCGGAGGCACGTAAGCACCTTCGTCAATGTTCCGTTGTGTGATCACACCTGTGTACGGTGCTCGAAGGGTTGAGTCATCAAGCGCTTGCTGAGCTTCAGCTAGATTTGCCTGCGCAACGCCAAGCTTTGCGCTCATCGCCTCGTAACGTGTCCGTCTATCGTCAAGTTGTTCTTTCGATAACGCACCCCGCTGAACGAGCGCTAACGCATTTTCAAAATCCAGCTTGGCATTACTGCGTTCTGCTGCCGCTAATCGCGCCGACTGTCGTAGGCGCTCAACGGTGATTTCAAAGTCTCGCTGTCGCATACGCAACAACGCCTGTCCTTCTTCAACACGATCACCAACGCCGACCATGATCTCTTCAACCAACCCACCCACCAGCGGTACAAGATCTGTGGTTCTTAACGCTAAGATCGTGCCCGTTGATAAGATGGGTTCAACTACCTCGACGTTCGTCGGGCGAACACTAAACAAACGCAGATCGGTTTCTAGAAACACCCGCTCGTCACTCGGGAGTGTTGCTACTAACTCTTGCCCTAGACAGTTCGTTTGCCACGCTAACAGGGAGAACATCGTCACTGCGGCAAATCTGTGCATCAGCTTTGCGCCTTGAATAAAGTGGAGCACTTTGCGACCAGCTGCTGTTCAGAAGCCTGGAATGCGCGCGCATTCGCACCAAGAATTCGTTTTCCTGGTTTTGTGAGCTCAGTTCTAACGTTGAGTGCTGATTCCATCGTCGCGCTTCCCAGGTAACTGGTCGTTTGGTTTATCAACCGTGGAGGATCGTCGAGATCATTGAATCGCATGGCAGTGAGCGACAACGCACATTCCATGAGTCCGCAGATGATTCCTCCATGAAATGCACGCAACATTGGGTTGCCAATAAAACGCTCTTCGGGTTGGAGTTGAAACAAGGCACCATCTGAAAATTCTTCCAGCACGCTTATGCCAAGATATTGCGCATACGGTATGCGCTCGATTACGGTGTCCAATTTCATGAACTGCCCTCTCGTTCATTAATGGTTGCTAGGACAGTCTCGAAGAAGCCAGATGTTGAGGGTGTAAGAATGAATCGCGCAACGGCCCGAGCAAATACACCAGCGCTGTCAGAAGCTGTTGCTACTAGATAGGCAATCCCATCGTCGATGGATTCACATTGCGCAGAAACCACCACATCGTCGCACTCGGCGGGTAGTCGAAGCTCGTCGTATCGCAGTTCAAGGGTTGCGAGCGACGAGGGTTCAGGCAATGCCAGCATAGTCGCCAGACCCATTGCAGAATCCACAGCCGTCATGACAACACCTGGATGCAATGCAGGTTGCTCGATACTTCGAACGAACGCACCACGAAACGGAACCCTCATCCGAGCAGTATCGTCGTCTGAATCAATAAGCTCGATGCCTAGCTCTTGATGCGCACCTGAGCGCTTAGAGAACATGTCTCTCACTTCGGGTTGCTTCAGAAGTTGTTTAAAATCCATTTCTTCTGACACAATAGACCGCTACTCGTAACTACAGTTACTATTACTGTAGTACTAGTAACTGTAGTTATCAATAGCCGGGCTCATATGAAACAAAACGACCAGATCGAGGACGGCCACCAAGCACCTCGGACTATCCACGAGATGAGTCTATTCATCAGCCGGCTTTTCAATCGAGAGATGAAAGAGCTCGGCCTCACTCAGACTCAGTGGATGGTGTTGTACCAGCTGTATCTTGGTGGCGAACAGACCCAGACGGACTTAGCCAACGCTTTATCAACTACCAAACCGCCTCTAGGAAAAGTCATTGACAAATTGGAGCAAACCGGTTGGGTACATCGCCGCGAGAACCCAGAAGATCGACGACAAAACCTTGTCTCTTTAACTGATAAAGTGAGCCCGCTGATTGATCCCCTTGAGCGAATCGTCGCAAACATTGCTGAGATCGCGATGTTTGATTTCAGCCAGGAACAGCGCGCTCAGTTTATATCGTACTTATCAGCCTCGCACACAAACTTACTAAACGCACTAAACGATACTTAACAGGCTATACGTCCTGCTCCGCTGACAGAGGGGAAAACGTACCCATCCGACTACCGTTAAGTTGCCAGGCAATTCGCGAAAGCCCAAGCTTGCGCGGAGGACGGATGCTCACAGATGAGTTAATAAGCGTTCGCCAGTAATTATGGAGCCATGCCCTGGATACACGGCAGATGGGCTTAGTTTTTTTAGCCTCGCGATCGATCGTGCCATTTGTCCAGCGCTCGAGTAAATCGCAGGTTTAACCAACTTTCCATGGACTGAGCTCCCAAGTAACGTGTCGCCGCTCACAAGCGATTTCGTGGGCACATGGAAATAACAACAGCTATCCCAGGAGTGTCCGGGTGTATGCATGATCAACCAATCGTCGAATCCAGGCAGTCGCCTGCCGTGTTTCAGGTCATGGTGTGCTGGAGGCAGCTCGCGCTGGAGCTGCTCGATCCCCGGCGTATAGGTTGGGCGCATACGTGCCCTGCGACTCCGAGCCGGATTAGCGTACATACGCCATGCTCGAGCTCGCAGGCCTTCTCGAGCGCTGGTCAACAAACGATTGACCATGCTGGCTGGACCGCTCTTGAATTGACCCAGCCGTGATGACATGACGTAGGGCATTCCAGTCTCCGCACCACAGTACTGCGCGAGCTTGACACGTCCACCACTGTGGTCGGGATCGGAATGCGTGCATATCACCAATTCTATCTCAGCCGGCTCACGCTGAAGTTCTTCTCGTACATAACCGAGGACATAATCTACGCCGTTTGATGATACATCGATGACCAACATGCGGCCTGGCTCCTCAACCAGGTAAGTGTTTACATATCTCGTCTTGATCAGGTGAATGTACATTCGCGTTCCTCTATCCACGCCATCGCATCAACTCAATTTCTGGGAATGTCTCGAAAGGGCAGATCAGCATCGGCTCTGGGTTCCTTGGGCATACCCAGAACACGCTCGGCTATGATGTTGTGCTGTATCTCATCGGTTCCGCCTGCAATGGATATGGCCGGAACCGACAACAAAATTTCTGCAATCAAACCGTCGAGCGGTCCATCTTCACCCGCCAGCAGCGACTGCCCTCCCGCGATCATGGTGTGCGCATGCGCAGCAGCGCGCGCTACGTGACTTGCAGCAAGCTTACCGAGGGAGCCTTCTGGTCCCTGGGGTCTACCCAACTTGTGTGCTTCTCGTGCCCTTCGAGCCGTCCATTGGCTCGCTTTTTCCAACATGAGCAATTCGGCAATCGCCTGACGAATAACCGGGTCTCGATCAACCCCCGTTTCACGCCCTTGGGAAACGACTAAATCAGGCCGACCCGCGCGTTGAGGATACCACCGGTAAGGCTCATTGACCGTCTTCATTTCTGCCGCCAGCTCAGCAAAAATTGCACCTTCACCTTTCTGTACACTACCCCAGGCACGCATACCGTCAGCAACCCGGCGTTCGTTAGCCAGGGTTGTCAACGCCACACTCCATCCACCGTCCACTTTTCCAACCAGCCGCTCCGCCGGCACTATCGCCTCGGTAAAAAAGACTTCGTTGAACGAAGCATAGCCGTTCATCTGCTTGAGCGGCCGCACTTCGACTCCAGCCTGCTCCATGTCTATCACGAAATACGTTAATCCCCGATGCTTAGGAACATCCCAATCGGTGCGTGCCAGCAACATCCCATAGTTCGCATGATGCGCCGAGGTGGTCCATACTTTTTGCCCATTAATCAACCAATGATCGGCTTGCTTGTCGGCCCGCGTTGTCAAACCTGCTAGGTCGGATCCGCTTCCCGGTTCACTGAACAGCTGACACCAGGTATCTTTACCAGTCAGAATCCCTCGTAGAAACTGAGTTTTCTGCGCGTCGTTGCCGTGCTCCAGCAGCGTCGCCGCCGCCAGCATTCGCACACCGGATCGGGCAACGCCGAGCGCTCCGAACTGGGAGATTTCGTCTGCTACAGCGTTAGCCAGAGAACTTGGGTAATCCAGTCCAAACCATGCCTTGGGCCACTCAGGACATCCCCACCCGGTATCCGCCAGCATCGACCGCCACTCCGATAGTTTTAGCTCTGGGTCCCAATGCGCTTCAAGCCAGGTCCGAACCTCTCGGCGTACCGTTTGTTCATCCAGAAAACCAGCCGTTTGCGCACCCATATCAACCCCTTTAAAAATTCAATAGTCTAGAAGTACCCGCGTTTACCCACGGACCGTCAAATCTGCCAACGCTGCAGCATCCGTTCACGATGCCAGACTGACTGTCCGAACATTGACTCCGAACTTTTCGCTCGTTTGAAATAGAGATGTGTGTCGTTTTCCCAGGTAAAGCCAATCCCCCCGTGTATTTGAATGGTCTGGGTGGCTGTTTTCAGGTATGTCTCCGCCGCCAGCGCTTTACTCAATGCAGCCAGTGCGGGAAGTTCAACGTCATTCGCATCAGCTGCTTCTGCCGCGACATAAGCCGCAGACTTGGCCAGTTCGACGCGCAACAAGAGATCCGCGCACTTATGTTTAATCGCCTGGAAACTGCCAATTGCGCGACCGAACTGCACTCGTATTCCGGCATACTCTACAGCGCTGTCCAACAGACGCTGCGCACCTCCAACCATCTCGTTGGCGAGACAAACACGGCATAGATCTATCGTGCGGTCCAGCGCAGCACCTCCTGCACCCGGTTCGCCGAGAGGTTCCGCAATAACATCGTCAAATTCGAGTTCCGCTAGCTTGCGTGTCTGATCGATCGTATTCAAAAGCCGTCTGCTGAGTCCGGGCGCATTGCCTTCCACGACAAAAAAAGCGATACCATCTGCGCCCGTGGACCGCGGCTGTCGAGCAACCGTCACGATGGCGTCTGCAGAACACCCATCCACAACAAACGTTTTTTTCCCCTTCAGGCGGTAGTTACCATCCCGTCGCTCGTATTGCATGATTACGCCTTCGGCGTCCCAGTAGCCGCCGCCTTCGTCGATTGCCAACGCATACAGCGAATCACCCGAGGAGAGCGCAGGCAGCCAACGCTCCCGGTCCTCGGTGCGCCCAGCTTCTAGAATAGCGGTCCCTGCCAGCACAGACGAACCGAACAGTGGGCTGCAAAATAAGCCTCGTCCCAGTTCCTCCATCGCGATACATAGTTCAATCGCGCCGAAACCCTGCCCACCAAACTCTTCTGGTATGTGTATCGCCTGCAAGCCGATGCTAGTACATAGCCGGCGCCATACGTCCGCATCGTAGCCCGTCTCTGTCGCCATCAATCTGCGCACTTCGCTGCTTGGAGATTGCTCATTCACGAATCTCTCAACGATTTCACGAAACTGCATCTGCTCATCGGTAAAACTAAATCTCATCGCTTTCCTCTACGCCCAGACAGAAAATATCTGACTACATGTTCGTCCATGTATGTAAGCTTGCTTACTATGATGCATTGTGCAATAAATGTGTATCTGAACGCCATAGGCAAACATGAACACAGGAGTTCCGCATGATCCCTCCCGGCATAATCTCTGCAGATGGTCACGTCTGCGAACCACCGAATTGCTACGTCGACTTCATCGAACCCAAATACCGCGATGATGCCCCTCGCGTAGTCGAACAGGATGATGGCACTGAAGCGTTTGTGGTCCCCGGAATGAAAAAGCCAATCGGTTTGGGATTCATCGACGGAGCCGGATTCGGTGTAAAGGAGCGATTGGAGCGCGCCAAAAATATCAGATTCGCCGACATACGGGAGGCGGCTTACTCGGGCGCTGCGCGCGTACCATTCATGGACCAGGACGGCCTGGCCGCAGAGATCATTTACGCGTCGGTCGGCATGGGACTCTGCATGCACAAAGACCCAGCGTACAAAGACGCTTGCATGCAGGCCTATAACCGATGGTTGCAAAGCATGTGCGCCGAAGCGCCTGATCGTGTTTTCGGGCTAGCTCAAACGGCGGTATTGAGCGTAGATACGACCATTGAGGATTTCAGGCGGGCCCGGGAGATGGGCATGGTCGGCATGATGATGCCTGGCGATCCAATCCATGAGGATTACGATCATCCCGATTTCGACGCATTGTGGGAATGCGCAACAGACCTCGATTTGCCAGTTTGTTTTCACATCCTGACATCGCGGGCGGGGAGCCTGCACATCAAGCCGCGCGGCCATGCCATGAATAACTTCCTGGGAATAATTCGCGCCGTGCAAGACATTGTTGGTCTCTTGGTACTGGGGGGCGTGTTTGAACGCCATCCCAAACTTAAACTGGTCGTCGCCGAGAGCGACGTCGGTTGGCTACCCCACTATATGTACCGGATGGATCACGCCGCCACGATACATGCCGAAGACGGCATCATCCCAGGATTGTCCAAACTGCCAAGTGAGTATGTCAGGAGCAACGTATGGGGAACGTTTCAGGACGACTATACTGCGTTTCAATCGCTGCACATGATCGACTACAAGCATCTCTTGTGGGCAAGCGATTTCCCGCATACGGATTCGACCTGGCCAGGTTCTATCGATCTCGTTACACGGCAGACGACGCACCTGGATGAACTCCAGTTGCAGGCCATCATGCGACTTAACACCGCGCAATTATTCGGTCTTCCTGCCGGTGAGCAAAGCTGGCGCATGCAACCAGCAGCAGCCTGAAACAGGCGTTGATTCAGCAACATCCCGAGAGTCGATCTTAGCGTTTCACAAGGAGTAACTAATGAGCCACTTGATCTATGAAAAACGAGGCGGCGTTGCTTACCTCACCATGAATCGGCCCGAACGACGTAACGCATTGAGTCCCCAGATGGTCGTCGAAATGGCAGCAGCCTGGCAGGACTTCCGCGATGACAACGATGCACGTGTTGCGGTCTTGACCGGCGCTGGTGACAAAGCTTTTTGTTCCGGGGCTGATCTCGGTTTGCTGATCCCGTTGTTTTCGCGGGCACGCGAGGCAGAAGACGAATATGACGAAGCGTTGATCAAGGATCGATCACTTATGCAGATTGCGCTGTTGCGTGACTTCGAACTGTACAAACCCGTAGTCGCAGCGATCAATGGTTTTGCTTTGGCGGGCGGGACCGAAATTCTGCAGGCTACGGACATTCGGCTCTCAGTGCCGACTGGTGAGTTCGGCCTCACCGAGGTTTCCCGAGGAATTGTGCCCGGGGGAGGTTCGCTGGTCAGGCTGGCACGCCAAATTCCTTACTGCAAGGCCATGGAGATACTTCTACTCGGCGACAAAATGCCAGCAGACGAAGCGCTTCGAATAGGGCTGATCAACGAGATCGTGCCACGAGACAATCTACAGACGCGCGCCAACGAGATCGCGCAGCGAATCGCAGAGAACGGCCCCCTTGCGGTGGCTGCATGCAAAGAAGCGGTGATTCGTACCAGCGGACTAGAATTGGACGAAGCCTTCAACATAGAAAATGAAGTGTCACGCAGAATCATGCGAACTGAGGATGCTAAAGAAGGACCTCGGGCATTCGTCGAGAAGCGCAGACCACAATTCAAAGGTCGCTGAGTGCAGGGTCTGCCGATCCGCAGCGCTTGATCTTATCGCTGGTGCCAAAAAGGGAAGGTTGCAAGTCGCGCTTTGCCCATGGACATACCGACTGAGATGCCAGATACGCGGTGCCACAATGATTGTCGACATAGGCAATTCAAAACAAACTTGTGGTACGCATGCTTATTGATATTTCCGCATCTTTATAGATGTTATAGTTATGTTATATAGCTTCATCTATCAAAATAAAGTCTATCCGTAGTAACTATTTTTTTTATTTGTATGTATACATATGATAGTGTTTTTCATCTAAGCTCATAATAAGGGGGAGAATCATGAGTCATTTATGGCTACGGCGTAACGCCTTGATAACAGGCATTTTGGTGTCTCTAATGACGGCGCCTTTTCAAGTCCATACTGCGACTGGCGTGATGGAAGAGATAGTAGTAACCGCGACCAAACGGGAGCAGTCGATCCAGGATGTTCCCATCGCCGTTAGCGCCTTTGCCGGAGAAGACCTTGAGGCGCGTGGCGTGCAGGATCTGTATGGCTTGCAGGAAGTTTCTCCCAGCATATCCGTATACAGTTCTAACAGTACATCCAACGGCGGTACCATCCGTATACGCGGCGTCGGTACCACGGGCAACAACCCCGGCCTGGAAGCAGCTGTCGGCACCTTCATCGACGGCGTTTACCGAAGCCGCGCGGGGCTCGCATTTAACGACCTGGTTGACATTGATCGCGTCGAGATCCTTCGCGGCCCACAAGGTACACTATTCGGCAAGAACACCTCTGCCGGCGCGTTGCAAATCATCACCAAGAAACCGGAATTCGAACAAGCTGCCAACCTCGCCTTGAGCGCGGGCGATTTCGATTTCGTGCGCGTACAAGGGTCGTATACCAATGCTCTTGTTGATGACGTACTCGCTTTTCGCATAGCCGCTAACTACAACGAGCGAGACGGCTACTATGAAGACAACACCAGCAGCGATGCTTATGACGGTCGTGATCGCTGGGGTCTCAGAGGGCAACTGCTCTGGACCCCAACGGCGCGTATTGAGAATCGTTTAATCATTGATTATGCAGAGCGCGACGAGGATTGTTGCCCGGCCCGCTATGAGTTTATGAATCGTACATTACAAGGACAAAGTTCTACCAGCCGCGGCGCGCTCTCAAACGGCCTTCCTCCTGGACAAGTCGTAGATCTGCTCATCGCGGAGTTGGATCGCCCGCCTGTCATCGAGGACTTTGCCGAAAATGAGTACGACGTCGGCTTAAATTTCAAACCGTTCGAAGAGGTGGAAGACTGGGGCGTGCAAAACGAACTGGGCTGGGATATCAACGACAACATGAGTTTCAAGTCAATCACTTCCTACCGCGAGTATGAAGTGGATCGCGGGCAGGATATCGACTTCTCCGGTGCTGACATTGCGGAACCTCAGTTTACGAATGAAACGTTCGAGAATTTTTCCCAGGAGTTTCATCTCTCTTTCGCTACAGAAAATGTTGACTTTCTAGTAGGCGCCTACTTCTACACGGAAGATATCAAAACCAATGAGTCCATTCGGCTGGCATCCCAGGGAGACCGATATCTAGCCATGATTCAAACCGGTCTCATCGATATGGCGCTAGGTTTGCCTCTTGGCACCTTCCAAACGATGCCGAGTGCAACGATCGGTACGGTTCGCGGCGCCGCACTGGGCAGTTTCGACCCCATCACCCGCACTCTGGTCAGTGACGGCACCCTGCGCGGCAACCATGCTCCAGGTGACGGCTACCGAGCGGATTTCGAACAGGAAACCGAGGGTTGGTCGGTTTTCACCCACAACGTGTGGCACATCACTGATAAGCTGGATCTGACCTTTGGGGCACGCTACTCCAATGAGGAAAAGGAAGCGCTGACCATCATCAACGGCGTGAATCCACTCGGTTCCAGTAGCCCACGCGATCTGGCTTTACAACTGTCAAATAATGCCACCAACGAAGACCACTGCACCGGCCTCGCGGCGGTTGGCGCGCTGTGCAACAACGCCAGTTGGGAAGACGACAATACGGAAAAAGAATGGTCGGGGTTCATAAGTCTCAGCTACGCGCTCACGGACAACTTCAACATTTACGGCAGCTACTCTAGAGGTTACAAGGCTGGTGGATTCAATCTTGACCAGCAGGCCATCGAGGTGGATGTATTCGGCACATTCCTCGCCACGGGAGGCCAGCCCGTGTTCCTCGGCGGACCACATGGACTACCGGCTGATATTCCTCAAGAGGTCATCGACTCGCCCATTACGGATGCTGAAGGGCGCAACGGTCTCACTCAGTTTCCCTGTGGTTCGCTGGGCGGAATCGTACGGCAGTTCCCAGAGAACATTGATTGCCTGCAATTGGATGATGACCACGCGTTCGATCCGGAATTCGTGGATGCCTACGAGATTGGCGTCAAAGCAGTCTTTCTGGATGGTCGATTGACTACCAATCTCGCTCTATTCTATAGCGACTTCGAGGATTTTCAGCTCAATACCTTCACCGGTACCGGCTTCCTGATCAGTAACACCGACGAGATGATTTCCCGGGGTGCAGAACTGGAATCCATGTGGAACGTCAGCGACGGTGTTTATTTCACACTCGGTGTGACTTACGCGGATGCACGCTACGGAGACGACCTCAACCTTTCTGGAGTGGATCAAGTTAGTCTATATCTGGATCAGAATTTCGCAGCCCTGGAAGACTGGAACGATCTCGAAAATATCGAAGGACGCCAAATCACCCACGCCCCTTATTGGCAGGGGAGTGCATCACTTTTCATAGAAAAACCGGTTGGAGACAACCTCTTTGGTTACACCAACATCAATGTCGGTTACCGCGGCGCCCACAACACGGGATCCGACCTTAAACCTGTAAAAGCCGTTGAAGATGAGGCGATCGTCAATTTGCAACTCGGTCTCCGCGCTCAGGATGACCGATGGGACGTACAACTCTGGGCGCGAAACTTGTTCGACAACGACGTCAAAACCCTGGTATTCAATTCCGTATTCCAAAGCGGTAGTTTCAGCACATTTGTTGGACCGCCGCGCATGATTGGAATCACTCTGCGCACCCAACTGATGTAGCCTGGGATTCCGATACTGATGGCCGCTTGACCGAGCGGCCATATTCCTTTTTCACGATATCGAACTTCCTGGCTCTTTTATTCGGCGAAGCCATTGCCAGCTGCTAGGCTGGCCGCTTGCAGCATGGCTGTCAGCATCATCTCATGGCTGGCGGTTCCGTGACCCACGATATCGTATGCAGTGCCGTGCCCGACGCTCAAAAATAGAAACGGAGCGCCCATGAAGAGTGCACAGTTACCCACAAAGCCCCAAGTTTTAATCGCAATATGCCCCTGGTCATGAAACATCGCGATGACCACATCGTACCGCCCATCAATACAGTGTCGGAAAATGGTATCTGGTGCGATGGGGCCTTGTACGTCGACTCCTCGCTCCCGTGCGTCATCAACCCCCGGGCGAATGGCTTGGTCCTCCTGAGGCCCTTGCGCATGTGGGTTTAGACCCGCAACGCCGATGCGAGGTGCTTGGATGCCCCATTCGATCAACGAACTGCGCGTCTTTATGATCGCTTGCGTAACCATCTCTGCGCTTACCTGTTGGCACACATCCTGAAGCAACACGTGATCGAATAGGTGTACGATCCTCAACGGACCTGACAGCAAGGTGAGATAACGATCTGATGGGGCGCGTCCGAATACATCTTTCAAATCCTGCTTCGCCAGGGCCAATGATTCGCTGTTAACCGGTGCCATGACCGTGGCCCGGGCTTTACCTGTCATCGATAGCTCTGCTGCTTGCTTTAACCAGCCCGCATTAGCCGCGCCGCAGATTGCACTGATTTGACCGAGTTGGATATCCTGCGTGCTGAGTACACCATCGTCCAGCACGTCCACCGTGCCTGGTTCCGGCTTTGCTTGTTCAACGTCATTGATCCGCCGACATTTCAAGGTGACACCAGCTATCTCGACCCCTCGCTCAAGCGCAATCTGACTGCCGACAACAACAGGTGTACAAACTTGTTGGACGCTACCATCTGCCAGCGCCTTGGCAACTACTTCCGGCCCAATCCCATTCGCATCCCCAGGTGTTATCGTCACAATGTGGTTACTCATGCAGAGTCCTGTTCATGTGTATCGATAATGGATATGAGGATGCACTATCGCCTACCCACGATGAATCAAAACCGAGCTTTTCCGCGTACTCCAGATCGCGACGAGCCTCATGAGCCGAACCAAAGCCACTACGCCTATCTTAAGATTCATATCCGTCAAAGCCTTAAACCTTCAAGGATTAATCGATTCATCGAGACAGAGCATAACATTCCCCAGGTTGTATATATACTTACTACTAACTTGATCGCTCGATAATTTTTCGGACCATACCCTGTCCCAGTGGAGGCGCGTGGCATCAATACCGTAAGATTTTGGAACACTATTTTGTTAGCGCCGCAGAAAGACAAAACCCCCGCCAATAGGCGGGGGTTTGCTTGCAATCAAAACCGCCACTACTGGCGGCGCGATTAAGTTACGATATTTCGATCAATCTGAAAAAGGCGTATAGACGACTCCAAGTTTGATCATGCGACCGAAGGCATTGTGCGTCAATGGATCGTAGTTCAAATCCAGAGACGCCGCTGGTGGATCTTCATCTGTGAGGTTAATCGCAGACAATGACAAACGCACCGAATCGGTAACCGCCCAGTTATAGTGCAGGTCATGAGTAATGTGGTCATCAATTTCAGCCAGACTCGGATTTGCAGGACCCTGATCTTCATAGCTGTCGACATAACGCATAACGTAGGTCAATGTGTGGCGACCGGTGTTGTACTTCGCATTCAGATTGCCTTTCAGCTCAGGTAACGGGTAAAACGAATTAATATCGTTCAAGCGACCTGCATAATCCTGCTTAGGCGCAACCACCACACCAGCGGCTAACTGATCGTCCGCTTCCAGCTCAAGGGTATATGTGCCTTCAGCACCTACTGTCAATTCACCATCGCCCAACTCAAAGGTGTATTGCGCAAGGAAATCGATTCCGCTGGTATTAATCGTGGCGCCATTAACCCAGTTTCGAACGATACGCTGAACGCCAGCTGCCGTCGTTCCCAGAGGGAAAACCTGTGCACGTAAACCATCGCAAGTCGGTGTTCCAGCGCCAGGGCCACCATCTTCACAACCGTTAGCAGCATAGGCGCTGATAATGCTGCCAAAACTCTCAACCTGCAGAGGATCGTCGAACTCGAAGTTCCAATAGTCTATAGATCCGTAGAAATTGCCGGTGTCAAAGATCACGCCAAAGTTCAACGCAGTAGCCTTTTCAGGTTCCAGGTCTGGGTTACCCACAGTATCAATGGCTTTAAACGCCGTGGCAGGACCTACAAACGCAAGCGCTGTGCCTGTGCCACCCAGTATCGCTTGGGGTGGCCCCCGGAACGTTGTTGATGCAGAGGCACGTAGCGCCATCCAGTCATTGGCTTGAAACCGCACAGCAATTTTTGGATCTAGTGTCGAACCCACTTCACCGCCGTAATCTTCGTAGCGAATAGCGGCTTGCATATCGAACCGGTCACTAAACGGCAGCGCCAGCTCTGCAAACAAGCCATAAACCGTGCGCTTGGTGCGTTCTTCAGTGGTACCCGATAGGAAGGCAAACAACCCGGTTTCAGATCCAGAACAATCCAGACTTGCAGTGTGACCCAAAGTCACCGAAAAAGGATCTCTGAACGGACAAGGGTTGATTGCAAGATTTGTAACGTCATTCAGCTCAAGCTCGTAACGCTCGCGTCGGGACTGGAACCCAGCTGCCCAACCGATGGTGCCGCCACCTAACTCTATTCCTGAATCACCACTGAAAATAGCGTCAAAAACAAAAAGCTCATTTCGGGTTTCAGAAAGCAACTGATCAGTCAGCCATTCCAGAAGCTCAGGTGAGTTAGCAACTGAGGGATCAAAGTTAGGATTTGCACCCGTCACAACCGATCTTTCCAACGCATTTGAAAAGGGATTATAGTATTCGCAAGGTCCAACACCCGGCGTACCTGTTGAGGGGTCGCAGCCAGCGCCACCCAGACCTTCAAAGGCAAAAGCCATACGTTCAACATACATATCGTCAGTTCCACTGAGCCGATCTCGATTAGAGTAGCTCAATGCAAATTCGTAATTGAGCTCACCAAACGCGATCCCTTCAATTGACGCGTTCAAACGGAGGGTTTCGGTTTCACGTGGGCCATCTTCAGGCTCACCGTTAATACCGCTATAGCCAATCATTCTGCTCCAGGATACAGCACCCTGATCAGCTGCTGGAATACCCGCGACATCGTTGAACAAACCAGGGTTGGCAGCTTTGAGAGCAATCAATCCGGGATGTGTAGCTGGAATATAACGGTCCGGGCCCAACAGCGCTTGTGGTGGGTAGGAAGGCGAGGTCATCCTTTCATCAACGGTAACTTCGGAATACATAGCTTCAAATGAGAGCGTTGCTGTATCACTTAACTCGAAGTCGAGTGTCGAGAAGAATTTGTAATAATCTGTGTCTTCTATGAGGTTATCGAACAACGTATATTGAAATCGACAGAATCCACCGGCCAATGTAGCGCCTGCATCTTCACAGCCCGGATCCGCCGTAAATCCGCCGAGCAGAGTGTTCGCTCCGCCAGTTGGATTAACCGCCGGCAGGAAAGTGCCTGGGTTACCAATACTGGAGAATCCCCCCTGGCTGTTCTCTGCAAATGTGGGAACTGCCCAATCTCTATCAGGGACGGTCAATTCATCTCGATGATCATACTCACCCGATAAGGTCATATTCCAGCGTTCGCCGCCAAAGCCCCATATTGCCGCAATGTTCTGATCACCCGCGTCGTCAATAAATTGATTGCTGGCACGGAGCTCAAGACCTTCAAAATCGTTGCGGGTAATGAAGTTCACAACACCACCAATGGCGTCCGAGCCGTACAAAGCCGCTGCGCCGTCTTTTAAGACTTCAACACGCCCGATAGCGGCCACCGGAATTGCAGAAACATCAACCCCAAGTGTCGTAGTACTCACATGGCGTTTGCCATTAATAAGAACCAGCGTGCGCTCGGCACCCAACCCCCTGAGATTAATCAGTGATGTTCCCGCAGCGGCAGCTTGTCCTACTGAAGCAAATTGATTGGCTTCACCGGCGTTAGCTGAAGTCACGCCAAGATTACGCACCATTTCGATAACGCTTGGATTACCGACATCTTCCAGTTCTGCACGAGTAAGGACATCTACCGGCAACGCCGCATCTTCGGGCGTACCTCTGATATATGATCCAGTCACGATGACTTCTTCTATAACCCCTTCTTCGGCTTGCGCAAAAGTGGCCCCAAAGAGCATAGGTAATAACAACATAGCGCCCAGCCACAAACGCCCAAGCTTGCATTCCGAATCATGCATAATCGTCTCTCCAATTATTTAGATCAGAAATCCCCATCTCTGACCCATGAAGATTAACGGTGATATTTATGGAATGCAATACTCGTCGACATGGCGGTCACTATCTTTCGCCAACCGTGTTGTCACTGCGAGCCGCATGCGGACCGAAACCACTCATCACACCTATCTCAAGTTTCGTACTCGTCAACGATTTGATCTCCTAACGCACATTCGTTTTTCAACCCCAAACAGAGCTTAACATTCTCAAGGTTGTATATATACTTACTACTCATCACATCAAGAGTTTGCAGATATGTTTCACCCTGCGCTACAAACATCAATGTGCACATCGTTGGGTATCGTACATCCGGTACTACAGGCGGGCATGGGGTTCGTCGCCCGCGGTAAACTTGCAGCCGCCGTTTCGGATGCCGGGGGTCTGGGCACCGTGGGCGCGGCGACAATGCGCGCATCCGAATTGCGCGAGGAGATCGCTTTGATCCAGCGCGCCACCGACAAACCCTTCGCGGTCGACTTACTATTCGCCAAGGGCCCGGGAGGTAATACATCACGGCCGTTTACGGACGATGTACAGGAATCCCTGGAAGTCGTATTCGAACAACGTGTGCCTATACTTGTCAGCGGGCTCGGTAATCCCGGACCTATCGTCGAACGTTGCCACGAAGCCGGCATGAAGGTACTAAGCCTGACGGGAAACTCGAAGAACGCGAAACGGCTCGCCGAGAGCGGTGTGGACGCCGTGATCGCGCAAGGCTATGACGGCGGAGGTCATACCGGAAGAGTCGGTGGTATGGCGCTGCTTCCTGCAGTTCTCGATGCCGTGAACGTTCCCGTTTTCTACGCGGGCGGCGTGGGTGATGGCCGTGGCTTGGCAGCGACTATCGCCATGGGCGGAGAGGGCGTCTGGTGTGGAACTCGGTTCATTGCAACGCTGGAGGCATGGGGCCACGAAAACTATAAGCAGGCGGTAGTTGACATCGACGACGAAGGCACCACCCGCACTCGTTGTTTCTCGGGTAAACCATGCCGCATGCTGGCGAACAAAACAACCAGCGCATGGGAGAACACTGAACTGGAGCAAACCATCGAGCCATTTCCTTTACAGATGCGCAACGTTTCGACGTGGTTGGGGAAGGATCCTTACATGGCCGGTCGACGCGATGGTGAGGTGGCGATAGGCGCTTGCGCAATGGGACAGAGCGCGGCGGTGATCGACGCCGTAAAACCCGCAGGGGATGTGGTTCTTGAAATCATGGCGGAAGCGACCAAAGCTCTGGAAAAGATAACAAATGCCTAGCCTCTCAGGACCGCTGAGCGGAGTCAGAATCGTAGAGATGGCGGGCATCGGACCTGGGCCGATGTGCGCCATGCTACTGGCTGACCTCGGCGCCGAAGTAATCCGTATTGATCGCCTGGAAAGTGCCAATCTGGGCTTACCCCGCGATCCTAAGACAGATCTACTGATGCGCAGCCGACGCTCCGTAGCCATCGACTTGAAAAATCAAAAAGGTGTCGATACGGCGCTCAAGCTCATCGATAGCGCCGATGCATTGATCGAAGGGTTCCGTCCCGGTGTCATGGAACGTCTAGGGCTGGGTCCTACCCTCTGTCATAAGCGCAATCCAAGCCTTGTGTATGGTCGTATGACTGGATGGGGTCAGGACGGACCGCTAGCCCACGCTGCTGGCCACGACATCAACTATATCTCCTTGATAGGCGCATTGCATGCGATCGGCCGCAAAGGCGAAGCCCCTATTCACCCTCTGAACCTTGTTGGAGACTTCGGTGGCGGCGCGCTGTACCTGGCCATGGGGGTACTGGCGGCACTTCTCGATGCTCGCACATCAGGCAAGGGACAGGTCGTCGATTGCGCAATGACAGATGGCGCAGCTTCCCTGATGACCATGTTCTATGGCATGCACGCTGTCGGCCGGTTCACAGATGATCGGGGTGAAAATGCCATAGATACCGGCTCACATTATTACAACGTTTATGAGACTGCCGACGACAAGTATGTGTCTATTGGATCCATAGAACCCAAGTTCTATGCAGAGTTGCTCGAACGGCTTGGTCTGAAGGGCGAGGAGCTACCACCCCAGCAAGATCCATCCGCATGGCCGGACCTCAAACACAGAGTAGCTTCAATCTTCCGTTCTAAGACCAGGGATGAGTGGTGTGAAATCATGGAGGGCACGGACGTCTGCTTCGCGCCGGTTCTCAGCCTGAGCGAAAGCGCTAAGCATGCTCATAACGAAGCCCGCAATACCTTTGTCCAAATTGACGGGGTCACTCAACCAGCGCCAGCGCCCCGCTTCAGTCGGACGCCCGCAACGATCTCTGGTCCACCTTGCCAACCCGGCCAGCACAGTCGCAAGATATTGTCGGACTGGGGATTTACCGCAACTGAGATCGAAGACTTGGAAAACGACCGCACAATAGCCCAAACAGAAAACGGGAAGTAGCATGAGTGAATATACCGACAAATTCAGCGTCAGCTTCGATGATGAATATGTCACGACAGTCGAGCTGAACAACGGAGAGTACAACTTCTTTGATATGGAGATGTTGATGGGGTTAGCGGCTGCATTTGAGACCCTGGATGAGGATCCTCGTTGCCGCGCCATTTTGTTGTGCTCGGCCGGCAAAGCGTTTTGTGCAGGAGCTAATTTTCAGGGTGGTCGACAAGGCGCAAAACCTGCCGGTTTGCAGGCGCCCGGTCAGAAGCAAGGCGTCGGCGATCACCTTTATGCCCAGGCTGTACGCTTGTTTGCAACGAAAAAGCCCGTTGTCGCTGCCATCCACGGTGCGGCAGTTGGAGGTGGATTGGGTCTTGCGCTGGTTGCGGATCTGCGTGTTGGGTGCTCGGAGACACGCCTGGCGGCAAACTTTACCCAACTCGGCATTCATCCTGGCTTTGGCCTGAGCTTCACGTTACCCCGCGTCATCGGCCAGCAGAAAGCCTACGACATGTTCTACACCGGCCGCAGGGTGAGTGGAGAGGAAGCGTTCTCTATGGGATTGCTAGACGAACTTGTTGCTGCACCAGAGGTCCGCGACGCAGCTCACCGTAAAGCTGCACAGATTGCGGGAGCAGCTCCACTCGCAGTGGTTTCTGTGCGCGAAACCTTGCGCGGCGCGTTTGCCGAGTCAGTGCGGCAGGCAACTGAGCGCGAACTAAAGGAACAGAACTGGCTGTTGCGCACCGAGGATGCAAAAGAGGGTGTAAGAGCTGTTACAGAACGCCGACTGGGAGACTTTTCAGGAAAGTAGTACAATCTGTCAAGCAAGTCTATTCACGGCCATTATACAAAGCAGGATTACGCGCAATGAGCGAACGAAGTGTTGTACCTATATCAGAACGAGTCGAGAACGAGTATATGGGCTTTCTCGTCTACGAAGTTGCCCGCGCGTTTACTAACGCCTACGCCAAACTGATGGCCCCTTTGGGGTTGACTCGCCCCCAGGCGCGGGTGATTGCCTGCGTCATGAGATATCCGGGCATCACGCAGGCAGACCTCTGCGAGTATATCGGCGTGGGTCGCATGGCGATGAGCGGGCTCATAGATCGAATGGAGGCCAAAGATCTGGTATCTCGCGCCGCAGACCCAAGCGATCTGCGTATTAAGCGAATATTCCTCACCCGCAATGCCCGCAAGATGTTACCGGATATGCAGGCAATCGCCGATGACCTATACGAGCAAAGTATGTCTGCCATCAATTCTAAAGATGTTAAGACCACCATGGCAGTACTCTCAGACATCAAACTGAATCTGGAAAACCTCCTCACTCCGGCGTCGGATGTGGATTGATCAGTCGTTGTCAAGTATCTGCGGTCGAACCGCGCGATGAAATCCGTCAAACACTCTCTGCGGCTGAATATTGTCTCGAACGAGCATGGGTGTACCGGTCTTCAGGCCGAACCCACCATCCACACGCCACACCTGCCCTGTTACAAAAGCAGCGCTGCTGCTTAGCAGAAAGCACACCGCTGCGCTGATCTCGGCCTCGCGTCCCAGTCGTCCAAGCGGCGTATGGACAGCAAACGATTTAAGCGCAGTAATCATCCGCTCGTCCGAATAAGTGTCGAATCCACTTGACTCAATGTATCCTGGCGCAACTGCGTTCACGCGAATTCCGCGGTCCGCCCATTCCAACGCCGCCGTTGCCGTTAGATTCTCGACACCCGCACGGGCCGCACCGCTGTGCCCCATGAGCGGCATGCCACCGACGATATCCGCAGTGATGTTCACGATCGCACCGCCCGTATCACGCATGCATTGTGTGTAGCATGCCTTGGATACGATAAAAGTAGACACGAGGTTGTTCTTGACTACGGCCTCGAACCCGGTCGCAGACATTTCGCTCAGCAACGCCGGAAATTGCCCACCTGCGCAATTCACCAGGCCGTCTATCGGTTGACTACCAGCCAGCCGCGACAGTACGTCGCCAACTATGTCCTCGTCTCGGACGTCACATGATTCGAAGCGGACGAGCCCGCCATCCTCTTTGATTTCTTGGGCCACTTTGCGCAGCTTTTCCGCTGAGCGGCCAATGATCAGTACCCGTGCGCCCAAGCTTGCCAACTCATGCGCTATACAGCGCCCTATCCCCGAACCACCGCCGGTGACCAGGATCTGCTTGCCCGCGAACAAGTCCGACTTAAACACTGAATCGTAACGCATCAATTCTGCACATTCCTGGAAGCCTAATAGCGGAAGCTATATGATAAGCATATTTACATAAAGAGACGAGTTATATGGCCGAAGCAGATCAACGGTTACCCAGCCCTCATGGCGAAGCACTTGGCCTGACCGTCGTCAAACAAGGCGGCGGACGAGCAACTGTATCCGTTCCCTATAATCCCGAATTGGTTGGAGACCCCGACAGCGGGGTTATCCATGGTGGCGTGCTGACAACGATGCTCGACAACGCATCCGGCATGTCCATCCGCAGCGCTGAAGAACTGGACGGAGACACTGCTATTGCCACCTTAGACTTAAGGATCGACTACATGCGCAGCGCGACACCGTTCACTGCCATCATAGCCGAAGCGGAATGCTACAAACGGACCAAGAACGTCGCCTTCGTACGTGGTGTCGCTTACCAAACAGACAAGGATGACCCCGTAGCCACTTCAGTAGCTACCTTTATGCTCGGCACACCCAATCAACCGAGACTTACATGAAAATCCTAAATAATCTGCAACAGCGAACATCACAGGATCGACTCGACGCGTTGGCAGACTTGATTCCATACGCTAAATTTTTGGGCATGACAGCAGAGGATCGCGACGGTGTTGTTGTCACTCATCTTCCGTTCAAAACATCATTGATCGGCAACCGCAACCTCCCCGCCGTCCACGGCGGTGTTCTGGGCGCTTTCCTGGAACTGACCAGCGTCATCCAGATTTTGCACGACAGCGCTTACGCCCAGCTGCCAAAAACCATCGACATCAGCATCGAGTATCTTCGATCAGCAGGACCGTCCGACATGTACGCACGCGCGTACATTACCCGTCACGGCCGCCGGGTTGCCAACGTGCGGGCCGAAATGTGGCAACAAGACCCTGACAGACTTATCACGATTGCGCACGGCCACTACCTGTTGAAACCGTTATGACGATCGGTCTCGTAAGGCGCTGGATGCAGCCATGCGCAATGGCGAGTAGCTGATAACCTTTTCACCGCGTTGATTGAATATGTCGTTCCTGGTACGCACCAGCCCTCGGTCGGGAGACTTTGACGTTGCCCGGCTTTCCAATACTTCGACTTCAACGTGCACCGTATCACCGACAAATGTGGGTCCCAGCACCTCGAAATTCATGCTGAGGAAGGCAAGACCCGTGCGTTGCAGTGTCGCTTGCACAAGCAACCCTTCTCCTATGGCGTAAACCAACGCGCCCGGTACCAGCCGCCCGCCTTGTGGAGCGTGGGCTTTTGCATACTCCGTGTCGGTAAACAGTACTTCGACCATACCTGTGGTATTGATAAAATTGACCAGGTCGGGTTCCGTAATGGTTCGTGCAAGCGTACGGAAGCGATCCCCTTCTTTAAGTTCATCGTAGGCGATACCTAAGCCAACAGTTCGCATTGGAGTGTCCATCTAGCTGGAAGACAACGCGGCGATAGCGAACTCGGTGGCGCCCTTATAATCCGCTTTGCCATTTGCGGCACGCAAGGCAATACCCGCTTCGAGGATTCGCTTGGGCGCCTTGTAGGGGGCCAGGTGACTTTTTACGTGGACCCGAAGATCCTCTTCCTGCAGCACGGCGCGCTCGGCAAGGCGTACTAAGCCGGTAACCGCCTGGCCCCACCGTTCGTCCGGTACACCCACAACCAGCGCATCATCTATACTGGGGTGCTGTTTCAAAACTTCTTCGATTTCTTCGGGATAGATCTTTTCGCCACCACTATTGATGCATACTGAACCTCGACCCAGAAGGGTCAGCGTACCGTCCACTTCTACCGTGCACCAATCTCCTGGCACCGAGTACCTTATCCCGTCAATGGTTGGGAAGGTCTTTGCAGTCTTTTCAGGATCCTTGTAGTAGCCCAAAGGTATGGCGCCCGATCGCGCGATGAATCCTGGCTCGCCACTTCCGGGCTTCACTTCCCTGAAGTCTTCGGTAAATACCTTGCAGTGCTCACCGATCTGAAACTTCGCAGTTCGTGCCGTGCGCTCTTCTTTCGACGTACGTGAAGCGCCGAACCCAACGGCTTCTGACGCACCGAAAGAATCGAGCAATACCATGTTTTCGTTGTGCTCGAGCAGACCCTGCTTGATCTCCGGTGACCACATCACTCCGGAACTGATCATGCCCAGCATTGAACTGATGTCATATACCTCTGGGTGCTCATCGAGTTCTTTCAGAAGTGGTTTAGCAAATGCATCGCCCACAATAGCCATGTTGTTTACCCGATATCGAGCTACGGTGTTCCACAGGGCCTCCGGCACCAGACTGGTTTCCGGCGTCGTAACCACACACCCGCCTTGATTCAGTACGCTGATGGCACTGAGCATTGCAGTACCGTGCATGAGTGGACACGCTGCCAGCATACGCGGACGCAACGGCGCAGCGGCCACGCGCTGAGCATGTTCCTCAGGTGATGCGGGCGGCGAACTACCGGGTGTTAACAGTGAAGCACCTGCTCCACCGGCATTCCAGATCGCCTCGTGTTCCCACATCACCCCTTTCGGCATACCGGTCGTGCCGCCAGTGTAGATAAATAACTGGTCCTGCCCCGATCTTTCGATGCTCAACTCACTGTCGTCGCCACTGCTCACCGCGCCATCGTAATCAGCGAATGTTCCGTGGGTAGGGATCGTACCACCCGATGCTCCTACTTCCAGCCAGCACTTGACCTTTGGCAAACGCCCAGCGAGTGCCTCAACCTGAGGACGAAACTCCGCTGCGTATACCACCGTCTCCGTATCCGAATTATCAAGGATGTAGTGTAACTCCTCGTCAATGTAACGATAATTTACATTGACATGAACGAAACGGCCCTTGAAGCAGGCAACCATAGTTTCTGTGTACGCCGAACAGTTGCGCATGTAATGCGCAACCTTTGCGCCAGGCTCAAGACCCTGGCGTTGGAGATAGCGAGCCAGACGATTTGTTCGTGCACTGAATTCCGGCCAAGAGACTACCGAGCCCGCCGCGCCATTCTCTCCCGCGTGTATCAAAGCGGCATGTTCAGTTCCGCTTACACGACCAATCTCGTCATATATATCACCGAAGTTCCACGGCACTTTGTATCCCCCCAAAAACTAAACATTTGATAGTGACAAGTCCACAAAAGCCATCGCTACAGCGGGGCCAGACGGAACACCGGCGTCTGGAAATCATCACTGACGACATGAAACTCCACGTCGACAGGTAAACCTAGTCGCAGCTGCCTAGGTTCGGCGTCGACAAGTTGGCTCATGAGGCGTACCCCTTCCGAAAACTCCACCACGGCTGCTACGAAAGGTACGGCAAAGCTCGTGTGGAAGACTTGGTGGGTGACTGTCCAGGAATATAACGTACCGCGAGTATTCACAGCCGCCCAGTCATATTCCGTGCTGGCACACTTTGCGCACATGTAACGAGGCAGGTGCCTGAAGCTTCCGCAGTCCGCGCAGCGCTGGAAACGCAACACACCATCCTGGCAAACCTGCCAAAACTCGGCATTGATGGGATCGATAGGTTTGGGTACTGGCCACTCACTCATTATTATCTCCGTAGTATGGCAATGCTGCCGTCACCCAGGTCACCCCAACCGGTAACCAAGCCCAGTTCAGCACCCTCAACCTGACGAGGTCCAGCCTCGTGACGCAGTTGCCGGGTCGCTTCCACAGCGTGATTCAGACCCCAGACGTGGGCCTCACTCAACAATCCCCCGTGGGTGTTAAGTGGGAAACGCCCGCCGAGCTGTAGCTGCCCATCCTTCACAAAGTCATGGATCGCACCTTGCTCCGCGAAACCCATCGCTTCCAGCTGCAACAACACGACATACGTAAAGCAATCATATACTTGCAGAAAATCCACATCCGTTGGCTTGATGCCAGCCATCTCGAATGCCCTGGGCGCCGCATAGCTGAGGCCGATCTTGAACGGGTCTTCACGGGAAGGAATATCGTCCGCCGGGTAAGGGTGCCCTTCGGCCGCCGCCATGACGTAGACAGGATCATGCGGACAATCTTTGGCGCGTTCTGCGGATGTGAGTACAATTGCGCACGCTCCGTCAGTCTCCAGACAACAGTCATTGAGCCGGAACGGATCAGACACCATCCGGCTCTCCAGATACTGCTCCATTGTCAGAGTGCGGTCGTACATGAAGGCACGTTCGTTCATTTGCGCGTGATGACGGCAGGCAACTGCAATTTCACCTGTCGCCTCGTCCGGCACATCGAACAGCTGCTTATGACGGGTCGCGAGCCAGGCATACATCTGCACCGGTAACATGACGCCAAATGGGATGTAAAAATCCTTCATCGTCGCCGACATGGCCGAGATTCCCATTGGTCGGCTGGGCGGTTGGCCGGGTTTTCGTCGAAGGGCAGAATAGCCATTCCAGCCGAGTACAATAAGTACAGTTTCAGCTACACCAGCTGCGATCGCTATCGCAGCATTCTGAATCGCAGCCGTCGGGCTTGCACCACCCATATGCACCGTCGATGCGTAACGGACAATCGGAATTCCAAGATTTGCAGCAAGCTCTTCTGAATTTGTGATTACTGGCGGTGGAATGATGCCGTCGATATCTGTGGGCGCAAGTCCAGCGTCGTCGATGGCAGCCCTTGCTGCTTCGAGCATTAAGTCAACCGCGGTACGTTGAGTCCCTTTAGTGTAAGTCGTCTCGCCGATACCGACGATCGCTGACTCATCTCTCCACTTCACTGCCACCTCCAAGCATATGATTATCTATCTCAAGTACAATTATCACGCAAGCACTCGATATTGTACATATGCTTACGTAATTGCGTTTTACTTGTTCTTCAATGACCACCCGCCTCCTTCGTAGACAACCAGCGGCTCACGAGGCATTCCCAGGCCTCGTTCACTAATGATATTCTTTTGAATGTTGGCAGACCCTCCACCGATAATTCCCACAAAAGAACTCATGAAGCTCTTCTGCCAGTCCCGCTCGTGCTGGTGGGGAGATTCATCGTACAAAACCCCAAACTCGCCAAGCACATCTACACCGAGGGAGAAAATGTCGTGCGAGAGCTCGGTGGCTGACAATTTCACCAGTAGCTCCTCAACCCCTGGCGCTTCCTTGTTAATCGACTTTGATAGCAATCGCATACCGTGATACTTGTTTGCCAAGGTCCGCGCCTGCAGCTGTACAAATCGATCACGATAGGCATCGTTTTGTATGGCGCTTTGACCATCTAACGTCTCGCTCACTAACAGATCTTCCAACGCCTTGATAGCAGACTGTCCCTGACCGGGGTTTCCAAGCATCCCTCGCTCATACTTCAGTGTAACGTTGGCGACGCGCCAACCTTCTCCGCGCCCAGCGACTATGTTGTCGACAGGGATACGGACATCCGTCAGAAACACTTCATTGAAAGTTGCATCGCCTGTCATGGTCACCAACGGACGAACTTCGATACCGTCGGCGTCCATCGGCATGAGAAGGTAGCTTATGCCCCTGTGTTTCGGCGCGTCCGGCTCCGTACGTACCAAAATAAAACACATATCCGCAACGTGGGCGGAACTCGTCCATATCTTCTGTCCGTTAATGACCCACTGGTCACCGTCGACCTCGGCCTTGGTCTTTAGGCTGGCCAGATCACTGCCCGCACCCGGCTCTGAGTAACCCTGACACCAGATCATTTCACCGAGAATCGTCGGTTCGATGTACTTGTCTTTCTGATCCGGTGTCCCGACCTCTAGCAAGGTTGGCACCAGCATGGATATCCCCTGATTAGCCATCCCCGGAGGCAACCCCGCGCGAATGAATTCTTCAGCAATGATCCGGCTCTGAATAATGTCGGGCTCAGCTCCGAAACCCCCGTAGTCGCGAGGAATGGTGCGGGCTGCATAGCCATGTTCGATGAGCTTCGCCTGCCAGTCCCGGCGCGCCGGGCTCGGCCGTGAGGTAACGCCCGGCATACCTTTGTCCGGGTCGACGAAACTATTCTCCTCGCAAAATGCACGTACATCCGCGCGGAAATCTTCGTATTCAGATCCGTAGGTTAAATCCATATCGTTTTCTCCATCACGCTATCACTTCAGCGAATCGCTGCAGTTGAGCTGCCCGTGATCGCGTCACCGCGGGCCCACCGAGCAGTTGGCGATTGGCTTCTATTCTCTTGAACCACAGATGCAGTCCGAGCAGTTCCGTGTATCCCATGCCCCCATGAATCTCGATCGCCGTGCGCGCGACATACTTAGCCATATCGTCAACCAGCGACTTGGCATAACAACTATGCAATTCGAACTCCGGATTTGCCTCATCAAAAGCGTGCGCGGAATACCAAAGCAGCGACCTGCAGGGTTCAAGATCGGTCACCATCTGGGCAAGCTGATGCTTGATACCCTGAAAAGATCCGATCGGCCGGTCAAACTGAAATCGGTCTAACGAATAGTCGCGCGCCGTATTCAACATATGCTGGGCGGCACCGAAGCTGTCCGACGCCAAGGCCAACCGACCGACTGCGACCACCTGATGCACGCTACCCGGCGAGATCATTTCATCAACCTCGGTTTTGTCGAGAGTCACCACCGCGTAGCTACGCGTCTTATCTACGTTAACCAGACGCTCGACAACAATACCCGAAGCGTCGCGCGGCACGATCAGGATAGAGTCCGCATCCTTGGCCAACAAAAAATGAGTGGCATCCGCTACGTCGGCAACCACGGCCGCGCGTCCCGATGCTTTTCCAACGCTGACCTCAATATCAAACCCGTCACGCGGCGACGCCAGGCTGCCGAGTCCAATGGCAAAGCGCGCTTCACCACTGGCGATCTGCGGCAGATATTTCGCCTGTAGATCCACCGAGCCCATCAAACGCAAGGCGGTGGGGGCAACTATTACACTTCCCAGATACGGCACTGGTGCCACTGCCGCACCCATTTCTTCTGCCACAACCTGCGCATCCAGCAGACCCACCTCGGATCCACCGTACTCTTCGGGAACCAACAGACCGCAAACCCCCAATTCTACGGTACGCTGCCACCAACCCTCTCCGCCCTGGCCTGCATCGTGACGAACGACATCAAGTGGGAACGTATCCGCCAGAAACCGCCTAAGCGTGTCCTGCAGCATAATTTGTTGTTCGCCTAGTCCAAAATACACTGACTTCTCCTCTTCCTATTAATGCTCGGGTCTTGATTTTCTATACGCCCTTTTGTTGTTCAACGTCCAGCCAGCGACAGGGAAGCCTCGGGTGTTTGCGCATGCAAAGCCTCGCTGCGCATCAATTCGATGAACTCTTTCTGGCGTGGGATAAGTTGATCCTGGGGTGCGGCAATTCCAACTGCGGCAGGTCGACCACGGTGATCTATCCTCAAGGGCACCGCCAGCAGAGTGCCGTTAGGCACAACGAGGCCAGAATTCAACGCATAACCCTGCCGGGAGATCTTTCTCACATCCTTAATGATGTCATCGACCTCGACATCCAAGCGTTGCGCCGAATCGACACCTTCTTCGACTAAGGCGCGTACGCTCGACTGTTCCATCTGCGCCAACAACATCCTTCCCAGTGTGCATTCAAATAAATAGCGACGGGTACCGGGCTTGACGTAATAGCGAATTGCAGCTGTGCCCTGTAACACCTTGATATATTGTGCGTGGAGCCCTGAGCTGATGGCAGTGATGACAGTACAGCCCGTGCGTTCGAGTATCCGTGCCATCAACGATTGCACGGTACGTACCGGAAGACTTTCACTTTCTACCCAATGCCCGAGCATGGAAATCCGCACGCTGGGGAAAAACGTCTTTGTGTCCGGTTCATACTCCAAGTAGCCAAGCCTATCCAGGCTCTTTAGCAGCGCTGTGGTACTTGAATGTGGATAGCCCAGCTTTTCAGACACTTCGTTGATAGTTATCGGGGCGCGCACCTCATCGAACAATTCAAAGATCTCTAATACGCGAGCGGCGGATTTAACCACGCTTGAAGAAAGCTCTTTGCTCTTTGTCATTTCGTTACATCCGCTTGGATAGATTTAGATCAGCACAATTATTTCGCCTGTTTGAGTTTTCTTTGTAACACATATATGTGAAAATATAAAACATATGTGTCACAAGGGATGCTGAAGTTGAAAGTTAAAATCGACTACGACCTGTGCGAAGCGAACGCACTGTGCATGGACGCCTGCCCTGAGGTGTTCAAACTGGGCGACGACGACGAGTTGATCATACTCGCCGAAGAACCTGATGAGTCCCTTCGGTTCAAGGTGGAAGAAGCTGCTCAGCTCTGTCCTCGGTTGGCGATTACCATCGAAGAATGATGCCTTGGGCATCCGCACCAAGGCATGACCCTTATCCCACGTAACACTCCAGAGGAGCACTGATATGACAACACCGATTGCACCCATAGAGATCATTGATCCCGACTACTACCAGCAAAACGGGTATCCGCATGAATACTGGGCAGAACTCCGTAAAGACAAACCCATCGCCCACTGCAAGCATCCAAAGCTTGTCCCCTTTTACGCAGTGACCCGTTACGAGGACATCGTCGAGATTTCCAAGAAGCCAAACCTGTTCCAGAACGCGCCCTTGCTATCGGTACAGCCGGAGCAGGATGAGGACATTCTGATGCGGGTTCGCACGCTGCTAAATATGGATCCGCCGGACCATCGGATATACAGGAAGCTCATGAGCGCTTACTTTACCAAGCGCCGCCTCAATGAGGATCAACACCGCCTCGACCGTGTAGCCGACCAGATTCTCAACGAGATTGCGGGGCAACAGGAGATGGATTTCGTCACTCGCGTGTCCGCGATCCTGCCGTTGGCCGTAATCGCAGAATTAATGGGCCTTCCGCAAGAGGATCGCGACCAGTTTTTCCGTTGGACCAATGAAATTGTGGGCGCAAACGATCCAGAATTCGTACGTGAGGATGGCCTGCGGGGCCGGGATCTTGCCGAACAAGCCATTGCAGAGGTGTTCGCATACTGCACAGACTTTGTTGAGGATCGTCGCAAACATCCGCAGGACGATCTAACGACGGTACTTGCCACCGCCAAGATTGATGGCGAATACCTCCCACCGCTGGAGTTGCTTTCGTACTTGTTTTTGCTCATTGCCGCAGGTAACGAAACCACTCGCAACGCGACGACAGGTGGCATGCTTGCGTTGATACAACACCCGGAACAACTCGAGCAGGCGCGCAACAATCCGAACGAACTGCTGTACCCAATGGTCGAAGAAATCGTCCGCTGGACCAGCCCTGTCATCCATTTCTGTCGAACACCAAATGAGGACGTCAGATTGCACGGCGTGGATATCAAAGCTGGAGAGCACCTGACTCTTTTCTATCCGTCGGCCAACCGCGATGAAAGGGTGTTCCATGAACCAATGAGCTTCAACGTTGCCCGGGATCCCAACCCACAGCTCGGTTTCGGTATCGGCGAGCACCTCTGCCTCGGTGCTCATCTTGCCAGGAACGAACTGCGCGCTGTCTTCAGAAGTCTGCTGACTCGAACTCGCAGCGTTGAACTTCTCGGTGATGCGGAGCGGTTGCGCTCTGGATTTATCGGCGGTGTCAAACACATGAATGTACGGTTGGATATTGCGGCGTGAGTTCATCGAAATCGTTAGAGACCGCTCGAGGAGGTAACCGTGACTTTGCCTAAAACATCTTTTGCCATGGTACAAACAGACGTTCGTACGTTAGAGCCCAGGGACATCGCCATTCCCGACATCGATGATGACGCGGCGATCCTGCAGCTGGAAGCGTGCGGTATCTGCGGCAGTGATTACGAACAGTTCGACGGCGCCCTCAATGTGCCTATGGGGGTCATCCCTGGGCACGAGCCTCTCGGTCGCATCGCTAAGATCGGTGATCGTGCCGCAAAGAGATGGCAGCTAGACGTCGGGGACCGTGTGGCGGTAGAGACCATGCTGTCCTGCCGTCACTGTCCCACGTGCTTCGATGGGCGCTACCACTTATGCGATAACCGTAAAATCTACTCCTACATCCCGGTTAGCGAAGAGCCGGGACTGTGGGGCGGTTACTCTCAATACATGTATCTGCACCCCAATTCGGTACTTCATAAGGTCAATCCCGACCTGCCTGCAAATCTCGCTGTAATCTTCAATCCGCTCGGTGCTGGATTCCGTTGGGCAACAGAGATACCGAACACCAGGCCTGGGGATACCGTGGTGATTTTGGGTCCAGGTCAACGCGGACTTGCCAGCGTAATAGCCTGTCGTGAGGTTGGTGCTGGCACAATCATCGTCACAGGCCTGGCTGCCGATGCAAAAAAACTAGAGCTGGCCAAAGTATTCGGCGCAAACCACACCATTGATGTCGATAACGAGAATATCATTGCCCGAGTGAAGGAAATCACCAATGGGCGGGGTGCGGATGTCGTTGTGGATGTCAGCGCATATGCCACACAACCGGTAGTTGACGCACTGCACTTAGTACGGGCCGGTGGCACCGTAGTGCTGGCTGGTGTCAAGGGTTTCAAAACCGTGGACAATTTTGTTTCAGATTTGATCGTCATGAAGGAAATCAACCTCCGCGGAGCGATCGGTGTAACCTCTTCGGGATACAAGAGCGCCATCAGACTGCTGGAAGCGGGGACCATCCCGTTTGACCAGATGCATACCCACGATTTCGACCTGTCAGATGCGGAATTGGCCATCAAAACGCTGGCGCGGGAAATTGAAGGAGACGAGTCCATTCATTCCTGTTTGATACCCCCCAGTTAATACAAGACACAACTCTTCAACTAGAACAATTAAGGTCTATAGAAATGAACAAACCCATTCCACACGATAGTCAAGTGGCTGCACGCTTTATGGAAAATCGCGGGGGTGCCGGGGGCCTTCATGAATACTTAGGTTTCAAGATCACCTCTTCCGCAGCCGGTGTCATGACCGGTGAACTCGAAGTTCGCGAGGAACTACTAACACCGTTCGGCAACATGCATGGCGGTGTGTTGTCTGCTTTTTGCGACCATATGCTCGGCTGTGTTTGCTATCCCGCGATGAAGCAGGGGCAATGGGCCGCGACCACCGAGTTCAAGATCAATCTGACGGCGCCGGTTTCGGAGGGAACGGTCACCGCCAGAGCGGAAATCGCCAGCCTTACGCGAACCCAGGCCGTGGTTCGTATAGAACTCAGCAACAGTGACCGATTGGCGGCGATTGCACAGGGCACGGTAACCATTCGTGACCCGAGATAGTATGGAACTTAGGTTTCATAGGAGCCAGCTTTGAGCCTGTTTGAACAGCGTCCGATCATCATCACCGGCGCCGCCAGCGGAATCGGCCGAGCCATAGCACAATACCTAGCCCGGCAAGGCGCCTTTGTCGGAATTTTCGACTTGAACGAAGCTGGCGCCCAACAAACAGTAGAGGCCATCACAGATTCAGGAGGAAATGCCGTTGCGCAAAGATTGGACATTGCGGACTACAAAGCAGCCGAGAAGTCCATCCACGAGTTTCAGGAGGTTGCAGGGCCACTCTACGGTCTGGTCAACAACGCAGGTTGGGATGAAGCGAAGAACTTCATCGACACGTGTCCGGAATTCTGGCAAAAGATCATAGATATCAATCTCTATGGCCCGCTGAATATGACTCATATCGCCTGTCGTCATATGATCGAGCAAGGTGTCGGACGTGTTGTCAACATCGCATCCGATGCAGGCCGAGTGGGATCTTCTGGCGAGGCCGTCTACTCCGCAGCCAAGGGCGGCACAATCGCGCTGATGAAGACACTCGGTCGCGAATTCGCTCGACAGGGAATAACCTTCAATTCGGTATGCCCGGGACCAACTGATACCCCCCTGTTAGCCTCATTCGACGCCTCCAGCGGAGGCAAGCTTGCACCGGCATTAGAACGATCAGTTCCCATGCGCCGTCTGGCACAACCTGAAGACTTTCCGCAAGTCGTCAGCATGTTTTTAGACCCCGGGAGTGGGTATATCACCGGCCAGACCATCAGTGTCTCAGGTGGTCTATCCATGCACGGATAAAGGGCCTCGTGAAAGCCTTAACAAAATTGGACTCAATACACCATGCGATATGAAGATATCATCTACGAAGAAGCCAATCACACCGCGATGATCACCATCAATCGGCCCGAAGTCTACAATGCGTTCAGACCGCAAACCGTTATGGAACTGCTGGATGCGTTTTACCATGCGGGTTGGAATGGCGACATTGGCAGTATCGTTCTCGCCGGTGCCGGCGATAAGGCATTTTGCACCGGCGGTGACCAGTCTGATCACGATGGCAGCTACGGCAGCGGCGACATCCGCGGGACGATCGGCATGCCAATCGAAGAACTGCATTGTCTGATACGAGACGTGCCTAAGCCTGTGATTGCCAAAGTACGTGGATATGCAATTGGTGGAGGTAATGTCCTGGCCACTGTCTGCGACCTTACGCTTGCTTCCAGCACAGCAATATTCGGACAAGTCGGTCCCAAAATGGGCTCCGTTGATCCAGGCTTCGGAACCGCCTACCTTGCCCACGTTGTGGGAGAAAAGAAAGCACGCGAGATCTGGTACCTGTGCCGTCGATACTCAGCAGAAGAAGCAGTACTGATGGGATTGGCCAATGCCGTCTTCGCTGATGACCGATTGGATGCTGAAGTTCTTAACTGGTGCACCGAGATAAACAAACGCAGCCCGACCGCCATCGCCATCGCGAAAAAGTCGTTCAACGCCGACACAGACCATATCAAGGGCATTGGCGGCATGGGCATGCAGGCCTTGTCGTTGTACTACAGCACGGAAGAGTCAAAAGAAGGCGTCAATGCACTGCAGGAAAAACGCACACCCGAATTTCGACGCTACATAAAAGACTGATGGACTTCTCATTCAATGAGTCTCAACAGGCGATTAAGTTAGCCGTACAAAAATTTGCTCAGAGCAAAATTGCGCCCGGCTATGCCGAGCGAGAGTTGAGCGGAGAGATCCCACGCGCCTTAATCGAAAGTATGGGCGAAATGGGGTTTATCGGTGTGGATCTGCCAGAATCACTCGGCGGTCTGGGCGCAGACTCAGTCATGGCCGGCATCGTTATAGAAGAGATATCCCGAGCAGACATTAATGTAGGTTACGTACAACTGCTTGCTTCTCTCAACGGATCTGTACTGGCCAACCACGCCTTACCCGAGATGAAAGCAGCAGTGGTGCCCGCCATCTGTCGCGGGGAAGCCGTGGTCGCGCTGGGGCTGACCGAACCCAGAGGAGGATCGGATGCAGCTCGGCTCATCCTTCGCGCGCAGCCTTGCAATGGAGGCTATCGGCTGAGTGGTGAAAAAACCTCCATTTCCCTGGCAGGAGGATCCGACTACGTCCTGTTATTTGCCCGCACAAACGAGAGCAAAACCGGTGCCGGCGGTATATCCGCTTTCATCGTACCGTTGGATCTGGAAGGTGTTTCTCGCACCCACTTCGAAGACGTTGGCTCCCAAGCCGTAGGTCGCGGTTCGATATTCTTCGATGATGTCTTGATCAGTCCTGCAACTCTTGTTGGCAGCGAAAACCAGGGATTCCGTCAGGTAATGCAGGGTTTTGACTTCAGCCGTGCCTTGATCGGTCTACAGGTATTGGCAGCTGCAGAAGCTTCGCTTGCAGAGACTTGGGAATACGTGTGCGAACGCGAGGCCTTCGGCAATCCAATCGCCAAATATCAGGGTGTGACCGAACCGTTGGCTGAGGCAGAAACGTTACTACAGGCCGCTAAGTTGATGTGTTACAAAACACTCTGGCTTCGCGATCAAGGCCTCACCCACACGAAGGAAGCAGCTATGTGTAAGTGGTGGGCACCCAAGGTAGCCTTTGAGACGATTCATCAATGTTTACTACTGCATGGACACTCAGGCTACAGTCTCGACCTGCCCCACCAACAACGGTTGCGAGACGTGATGGGACTGCAAATCGGCGATGGAACCGCACAAATTCAAAAAATGATCATCGCCAGAGAAACCATTGGGCGCATCGCCGTTCCCTACTGATGAGAGAGGATCAGTTGACAGAAGCTGTTGTTCAAGAAATGAATGGGCGCATTGCGCACCTGACTCTCAATCGGCCAGACAAATTCAACTGCATCAGCAAGTCGCTACTACAGGGATTGCTGGAGGGCATTGATCAGGCTGAAAACAAGCGAGGAATACGCGCCATCGTGTTATCTAGTAACGGTCCACACTTCTGCACCGGAGCTGATCTAGATGAAGTGCGCGAGCATAGCACCAGCTATGAAGCGCTGGATGCTTTCATATCCTTTGGCCACCAGGTGATGCAGCGCCTGGAGACATCGCCTTTGCCAGTCATCGCAGCAGTCCAAGGCTACTGTCTGGCAGGTGGCATGGAACTCATGATGACGGCTGATGTTGTGTTTGCAGGGTCCGATGCTCGCATCGGCTGCCAGCACTCGCGATACGGTCTGGTCCCCGGGTGGGGTGGGACTCAACGCCTACCCCGCCTGGTTGGTTTGCGCAGAGCGCTGGAGTTGATGTATTCGGCTAGATGGCTTGATGCCGAGACTGCAGCTGATTGGGGGTTAGTCAATTCCGCGGTCAACTCAGCGACACTGATCAGCACGGCTCTGCAGTTTGCTGACGAATTGACACAAAAAAATCCGCAAGGAATCGCGGCAATCAAGTCCCTCGCGCGCCAGGGAGCAACCAAACCACTTGAAGAAGCCCTCAATCTCGAGCAATCCGTTGCAGTACCCATTTTGACGAGTCAAAACGTAGCAGAAGGCTTGCAGGCCTTTCGTGAACGCAGGCCTCCCCGTTTCAAGGATTAATGCGTTGTAGCCGATTTTTCGACCGTTTTTCCTTTACTTAACTTCAATGCCATACCACTCTGCCACATTGTCATGGCAGATCCAGTCGCGCTCTTCGGTGGTGAGATGTGCAGCTTGTTCCTCGAGCACCTGCAGGGATCTCGGCCAGGTTGAGTCACTGTGGGGAAAATCACTTGCCCACATAAGGCGCCGTATATTGACCATATCTTTGCACTGAAAGGCGACATAGTCGTCTTGAAACGTCATGGCAATGTTATCCCGGAAGTAGTCGCTCGGCATACGTTCCAAGGGTGGCGCTTTCATCCAGTAGCGATGGTATTCGTACGCATGATCCATGCGATACATGTAATGGGGAACCCAACCCGCATCAGCCTCAGCACAGACGAGTTTCAGCTTTGGATGACGATCGAAGACTCCCGAGAATATGAACATTCCCATTACATCCTGGCAACTCCTGATAATTTTCAGAAATGCGTTAATCTTCGGGCCTCGCGAGGGCTCAAGCCCACCCGAGCGGGAGGTTAGAATATGGAAGGACAAGGGCATATCGAGATCAACCGCGGCTTCCCAGAGAGGGTCGAATCGAGGGTCATCGTAGTCAAATTCGGTCGCGGGTTCGCCTGGCATCATTACGCCTATAAAACCGGCTTGCTTGATCGCCTCTAGATCACGGACAGCGTCCTCAACACTGGTGACGGCAGTTTGACCCAACCCGAATACCCGACCCGGAGCCCCCTCACAGAACCCTTCCAGCCAACGGTTGTACGCCTGCATGCACGCCTGTTTGTATGCGGTATCGGGATGATTGCACAACACCATGCCAACTGTGGGATAAATGATTTCAGCAGCTATTCCATCGCGTTCTTGATCAGCCTGGCGTGTTTTCGGGTTCCAGCCACTGTTATGTAAATCTTCAAACTTCACCCCATCGGCTTTGATATCCCGGGGCTCCAGTCCAGCCGCCGCGACAAGCCCAAGGGGTATTGGTGAAGGTAAGCCATCGATAACGAATACGTCTCCGAGACCCTCCATTTCGGTAATGTGGGGTGCCGAGCCGCGATATTTGCTCTCGATGTTCGCAGTGTAACAATCGGGAGGTTCGGTGATGTGCGAGTCTGCAGAGATAATTGGCTTGTGCATGCTTGCTCCGTAAAACTGACTAATCGTTTTAAAATGTAATGTACGTATACGTACAATACGCTATCACTTCCCCTAAAACCAGCGTATCGACTAAATCAACACCATCGGCAGATTGCTGCTGAATCTACCCCAAAAATTACTGCGCCAGATAACCACCATCAACGACAACTTCCGTACCCGTCATGAAGGCTGAATCGCCCGAGGCAAGAAAGCACACCGCATTGGCGATATCCTCATCCTCACCGAGTCGTCCGATCGGATGGCGAGCCACTACATCCTCTATGAATTGCTGGCCACCGCCTTCTCTGCGCTCCTCCGCCACGTCGACGCCACCCCGGAACAGGGGTGTATTAATGAAGCCGGGGTGGACGGAGTTGACGCGGATCTTGGAAGGTGCTAGTTCCAGTGCCGCTGCCTTCGTGAGAAGCCGTACGCCGCCTTTGGAGGCACAATAAGCCGCCGCACGGGCACCGCCTACGAATCCCATGATTGATGAAATATTTACAATTGACCCACCGCCGGGCCACATATGGGCGCGCGCGCGCAAGGGGCGGATCGCATGTTTAATGCCCAGAAAAACACCGTCGTAGTTGACGCTGTTCAATCGCCGCCATGACTCCAGGGACAACTCTTCCAGAGGTTTCGCTGCCCCCGCCACCCCGGCATTATTGACCAGCACATCCAGACCGCCAAATTCATCTTGAGCGAACTGCACAGCGTCGACCCACTGATCTTCCAGGCTCACGTCATGCCGGATGAACCTGCCCTCTCCACCCGCTGATCGAATTGTACTCAGCGTTTCTACCGCCTCTTCTTCACGAATGTCGGTAATAACTACTTTGGCTCCACCCTGCGCCAGTTTTTTGGCCGACGCAGCCCCCAAACCTCTTGCCCCACCGCTAATGAGCGCGACTTTGCCTGCTACGTTGTTCATCGATCCGATCTCCACATAGATAGGTCAGTCGCCGTGATTGGAGCGAACACACGCTTGGCGACGATGTTCATTCGCGCCTCATTGCTGATTCTCACTTTCTGATATCAGGCACACCCTCAGAAGGCTATTGTAAGTGGACATACAAAGCAATATAGCGCTGACTATATTGCCAGTAACCACTTACTCATGATGCATATCAGTCGCACTTTACGGCACGCTTCCTTCGGACAAGCGTTCCTGTTATTTTTGTATGTATACGAACTACTTTATGAAAAAATCATGAATCAACACGAGACGGAGAACAGCGAGCCGGAAATGCTGGATGCGCTCATTGTCGGCGCGGGTTTCAACGGTGTTTACCAACTGTACAGATTGCGCCAGGAAGGCTATTCCGTGCGCATATTCGATTCCGCGGCCGAACTTGGCGGCATCTGGCATTGGAACAGTTACCCGGGCGCCAGGGTTGACTCGCACGTGCCGAACTACGAGTACTCGCTACCCCAGGTGTGGAAGGATTGGAATTGGACAGAACGCTTCCCTTCTGGCGAGGAATTGTTAGCGTACTTCCGCCACGTTGATCAAAAGTTGGATATCAGCCGGGATGTTCGCTTCAACACCCGGGTTGCAGCAGCCGAGTTCAACAGTGAGCAAAACCACTGGTTGATCCGCACCGAAGACGGACATGAGGTCCGCGCGCGGTTCTTCATTCCCTGTCTTGGCTTTGCGGCAAAATCCTATACACCGGATTTACCCGGCTTGGACTGTTTCTCCGGTCCCTGTCATCACACAGCACAGTGGCCCAGGTCCGGGGTCGATTTCACCGGTAAGCGTGTTGGTGTAATCGGCACGGGTGCTAGCGGGGTACAGGTGATCCAGGAGGCCGCAAAGGTGGCCGCTCACACGACCGTGTTCCAACGTACGCCTATGATGGCGTTGCCAATGCAACAACGCCAGTACAACCTAAAGGACACGGCGGCGATGAAGCGCGACTATCCGGAGATTTTCCGCCGTCGCAACGACGGGACCTCCTCGTTTTACGACCTCGTGCCGGACCCTCGATCCGCAATGGAAGTATCACCGCAAGAGCGCCGTGCTGTATTCGAAGAAGCGTGGCAGCGAGGCGGATTCAGCTTCTGGGCCGGTACGTTTTCAGACATTTTGTACAACGAAGAGTCCAATATGGAGGCTTACCGGTTCTGGCGGGATAAAACGCGGGCGCGGGTGCGAGACCCGATTCTGGCGGAAAAGCTGGCCCCGACTGAACCACCGTATCCCTTCGGTAGCAAACGACCATCGCTCGAACAGGGCTACTATGAACTATTTAATCAACAAAACGTCACGCTGGCGGATCTGCGTGACAGCCCAATCTCGGCAGTTGTCCCAGATGGGGTCGAATGTGCAGGTGAAAGTCATCTGTTGGACGTTCTGGTTCTGGCCACCGGATTTGATGCGGGCACCGGCGGCTTTTCGCAAATCGATATTCACGGGACAGAGGGCCTATCTCTGTCACGAGCATGGGCGGATGGTGTAAGAACCCATCTGGGTTACGGGGTTCCAGGATTTCCCAATATGCTCATACTCTATGGCCCGCAAAGCCCGACGGCCTTCTGCAACGGGCCGACTTGTGCAGAAGTTCAGGGCGAGTGGGTCGTATCCTGCCTCAATCACATGCGCGCAAAAGGTGCCAACCGTATCGAAGCGACCAACGAGGCTGCCTCGTCTTGGGTTCAGCACATGCACGAGATGGAGGAGATGACGCTGCTCTCACGGGCCCAGTCCTGGTACATGGGGGCCAACGTCCCTGGTAAGCGGCGCGAACTGTTGTTTCACCCTGGCGTAAGAATCTATCTGGAACATGGGCGAACTTGTGCTGCGAACGGGTACTCAGGGTTTCAGATCTCATAAACAAAAATACCCGATTATTCAGTCATACGTCTAAAGGAGAACTCATGGGTGAGCTAGACGGAAAGGTCGCGTTAGTAACTGGCTCCGCACGGGGTCAAGGGGCTGCCGAGGCCAGGATTTTTGCCGAAGCCGGAGCGTGCGTTGTGCTAACCGACGTACTCGACGAACTCGGAGAGAAGACCGCTGCGGCCATTAACGGTCAGTACGTTCACCTAAATGTCACTTCGGAAGCCGAATGGGAATTGGTGGTGCAGGACACCATCAGTCGCTACGGGAGGCTCGACATCCTAATGAACAATGCTGGCATATTTAAACCCGCACAACTATTGAAAACCTCAACTCAGATGTGGGACCAAACGGTCGCCGTTAACCAGACCAGCGTATTTCTTGGCATGCGCACCGTGGCCAAAGCGATGATCGCCGCAGAAAACGGCGGCTCCATCATCAATACGTCTTCGATTGCGGGCCTTGAAGGCAGTTTCGGCGCTACCGCATACGGCGCGACCAAATGGGCGGTCACTGGAATGACCCGGACTGCGGCGAAAGAACTCGGTCGTTACAACATCCGCGTTAACTCTATCCACCCCGGCGTTATCGTGACCGATATGATCGAAGATATGATCAGCGGGCGTGAGGAAAACATGGCATCACGACAGCCAATCAGGCGGCTGGGGTCACCGCAAGACATCGCGCAGATGGCGCTCTTCTTGGCCTCGGGTCGCTCGAGCTATTGTACTGGCCAGGCATTCACTGTCGACGGCGGTGTGCACGGCTGAACAAACGACCCCTTTGTGGTATCGGTTACAACCTTCATTTCATTCATGCTGACTGGCGCGGGTCGGACCGATGACCACGGATAAGCTTGCCAGGCAATGCGTCGGTCGCCTGACCATGCTCGCAAATTACCGCACCAGAGACAATCGTCACTTCGATTCCATCCACGTTTTGCAGGAAGCGCATACCACCGGCGGGTAAATCGTGCACCACATGAGGTGTTTGTAGTTGCAACGCATCAAAATTGATCACATTGAGGTCAGCCTTCATACCTGGTTCGATCAAGCCTCGATCAAGCAACGAATACAGTTCTGCGGGCTGTCGCGTTAGCATATGAATCGCTTGGGCCAGTTCGAACTCGCCACGCTCCCTGACCCACTTGGTAAGCAAATAGATATTTGCACTGGCATCGCAAATGGACCCCACATGAGCGCCTCCGTCCCCCAGCGCGACGACGGTATTTGGATGACCCAGCATCTGCGGTATGTGCTCGGTCAAATTAGCCGCGGCAATATAAATCAGATTGCGGCCCTCATTTTCCAACAGGTAGTCGTAAAGCCAGGACTCTGGATGCTGCTCGACCGCCGCCGCTCGAGCAGCAACGCAGTTTTCAGGCGCAGGCAGATAGTCGATCGGATCTTCCAGCACATACATTTTGTCGAACCGTTCGCTGAATATCTGCACGAAGATGTGAGGATTAACGTTTTCTTCGGCAAGTATTTGTGCCTTTGTCTGCGGATCTTTCAGCTGCTCAAGCCGCTGTTCTAATGAAAGTTCTGCCAACTTCAAATACGCAGGACGGCGGTAAAACGGGTTCATCGATGATCGATGCCCCATCATCACGCCAATGGGGCGGGACAACACCTGGCCGCGAATGTCCAGCCCGGATGCCTGCGCAGCTTCCACACGAGCCAATTGCTCGTGCCAAAGATCGGGCTGGGTATCCAGATAGATCAGCGTAAACGTACCTTTTGCACCCGTCTTTTCGCTTGTCTCCTTAAGAATGCTGAATTCGTCATCGATGTCCTCCCAATCCGAAATCAATTGAAAAACATGACCTTGTGCACCATCAAGTACTTCTCCTAACATCTTCAGTTCTTGCGTGGCCGCCTTATACGTCGGAATCAAGTCTCCGGAACTGCTGCGATGCACCAATGTTCTGGAAGTGGAAAATCCAACCGCGCCCGCGTCCATGCCTTCCTTGAGCACCACCTTCATTTGCTCAATGTCTGCTGCTGTTGCCTCCTCGCGGTTGACGCCGCGCTCGCCCATCACGAACACCCGCAATGGGCCATGCGGAAAAAGTACGGCCATATCAATGTCACGACGGCGGCGATCCAGCGTTTCCAGATACTCTGGAAACGATTCCCAGGTCCAGGGTAAGCCCTCGTCAAGTGCCGCGCCGGGTATTTCCTCCACACCCTCCATGAGCTTTACCAAAACCTCATGATCTTGCGGCCGGCAAGGTGCAAAACCAACGCCGCAATTTCCCGCGACTACGGTCGTTGTCCCCAGCGTCGACGACGGCGTCAGGCGCTCATCCCACGTCGCCTGACCGTCGAAGTGAGTATGCACGTCGATGAAACCGGGCGTGACGATCTTTCCGAAGGCGTCTATTTCTCTAGTGGCGGATCCTTTGATTGACGGCGCAACTTCGGCGATAACCCCGTTATTCACTGCGACGTCTAAACGCTCTGGCGGACGCCCACTACCGTCATAGATCAGACCATTGCGGATCAAAAGGTCAAAGTTGAGCATGTTAATCTCCTAATGAACGCCTTAAAACAAAGTACTCATATTTTGTGAAAGAATCGTGGTCTGATCCAGGAAGATGTGCCGTTGAGCAAGCTTAAAGTGCCCCTGCGCATTGCGTTCCAGCCAGTCTTTTCTGCACCCAATCCAACTGTCTTCTTCACTTTCCAAGCGTGTCCGATACAGCTGGAAATTACACGCCACCACTATCCGCCCGTTGTCTTCGGCGTCCACGATCCGTACATTGGAAACCGAATGCCGCGTGCGCGATGGCGGCTCCTCAGACCAGGCATTACTGGCACCCAGCTTGGCTACGCGCATCTTCAGGAAATCGAGATTATCGTCGAACAACGCCATACCACCGATACTCGTAAACTCGAGCTCAGGTTGGTTGCTCGTGGTCGTGCGGCGGATAGGCATCCAATAGTGAATGTCCTCGGTCAGTAGTTCAATCCATTCATCAAAATGTCTTTCGTCAAGAAGATTGGCCTCACGATAGAGAAACTGCTCGACCTCAAAGTGCAGTAACATCAGTTCGTTGTGCGACAAATCTGCAATCTTCGTCATTACACTGTATCCGTGGGAACCGGCGAATGATTATCGATTAATGCACGCCAACTATCCGCATTCATCCAATCCTGCCAAGAACGATACAACCACAATTGCGCGTGTTCATTCACGACCGTGTCGATATAACTCTGGTCCGAGTCAGCCACCGTTATCCGGTCTTGTCGCAGTCCCATGGAGAAATCTAACGGTCTGCGCCGTGTCACCGTGCCCAAGCTGGTGCGGGTAGAATGCGACCAGTTCTCACCATCATCCTGCTCTAATAACCCGGACGGGCCAAAAATGTGATTCGCCATCATCACTGCCGTCCGACGCTCTGCCGTCGATTGGTGACGATCAGCAAAAGTAAACCACCATAGCTCCGTGGCGAGCGGACCACGAGGGATGCGAAGACAAAGTTGAGGTGGCCCAGCGGCAGAAACCCAGAGATTCGGAAAGATATTCGGGTGACCACCACAGCGCACTCCGACGGAGCCCATTGCTTCGCGCGCGCCCTCCGTCGTGCGCCACACCTTTGCTTTGTCCACAGGGTCAAGGTCGCCGCCACTTGCGACGCGCTCCGCCAGATTGGCAAGTTTCCCTTCATCAAACGCAGCGCCACCAATGGCATGTCCATATTCACCCAGAATCACCATCTGGTTCATATAGCGCAACTCATCCTCGTTCATTAGGCCAATCCTGGCGGCTGATCCGTGGCTTACCTTTGGATGGTACCAATCGAACAAGTTATCGACCGCAAGCTTCCAATTGCACTGAATACGGTTCTTCTGTATGCCGTCGACAACCTCCATATCACCACGCTCAGCAATTAAATCCAGACCCAATGCGCCAACCCAGCCCAAGTAGTCCGTCAAGTTCGGCGCTTCGGGATCCAGAGTTGCGAACACAAAGCCTTTGTAACTCTCTACCTGGGCCGCAGTTTTCAAGCCAAGGCGTGATTTATCAAGCTGGCCCCGGTAGTACTCTTGCTCTCCAGGCACCGCAAGAAGTTTGCCATCCAGATCGAAATTCCAGCCATGATACGAACAAAAGAAGGAGCGCGTCCGTCCGAGCTCAGCGCTGCACACTGTATTACCTCTGTGTGGGCACGAATTGAGCAGGACTTGCACCTGCTGATCACGATCACGTACTGCGATGACCTGATCTTCTCCGATATAGTTTAGGAAGAAACTACCAGACTCGGCCAGTTGACTCTCATGACAAATGAAATTCCAACCCCGAGCGAATATGCGTTCAAGCTCGTGCTGGTAGACATCCTGATCTGAAAATATGCGACGATCCACCTGACCGCTCTCGTAATCTACCCAGTCATAGACCATCATCTCCCCCGCCATGTTAAATCGCCCTTCACATATCTGATGCTCAGGGATGAAAACGCAACCCGCAATCTATAGCCCGCAGCCTCGTCACTTATTGTAAGCTTACATACAACATAAACCATGTGCCACCACGCTTATAGAAGCCAAAGTCGGTAGGTCAGTCTACTGATCGCCGCCGTCGGCCTTTTCCAAGTGATGGCGACGATTGTCTGCATCCAAGTACAGATGATTGTGCTCACCCAGCTCTGGTACGTGAGTCGAACTTAGCAATCTTTCCCCGTCGATTTTTATCGGTACACAACTTCGCGAACTGCGCATTTGTACCGGCGGTAACAATCAGAACACCATCTGCTGTCTCAAAACCTTCGTTGGGCACAATTCCTCCTGGCCCACCAAGCCCGTGACGCCCTTGAGATCGCCCCGTTAAGGCAGCTGCAGCGCTCCCCAACCAACTGGCCAGCTAACCGGCCACCTCGTAGGGCAACACGTATTACTTCTGCGGGGAAATGAATTCATGACCATACATATCGCCGAGGTAGTATTCCGACTGATGAGTCGCCTCGCGACCGCCCCAGCCGATCTCAATCTGGAAACCTGCAGGCGTAGTACAATAGAATGATAACATTTGATCATTCGAGTGTTTTCCCGGGGCGACGACAACCGGGTACTGACTCTTCTGCACCAGCCCATAGGTCAGATACACATCATCCAGATTGTCGACCTCCAGCATCAGATGATGGATGTGGGTCTGACTCGGAACACCAAAGGCCAACGTATGATCGCGCGAGTTACAGTGCAGAAAAAGTACATCCAGTGACCCTCCTTCAGGCGCTGGAAATTTGTATTCGATACTACCTCGCATGCCCAGCGCGGTATAAAAATCATAGGTCGCCTGCAGATCATCGCTCGCCAACAGCATGTGGCCCAAGCCACCATCACCAGTACGAAACTTTCCGTACATACCCCTACCCGGATGGAAAGGCTTGTGAGCGTCAACCTGCGGACCATGAAATATTTCCAGAGGGTTACCAGACGGATCACGGAGCAACATCAACTCAAGTACCCGTCGCTTCTGAGCTGTCTGCTCCTCGGCAATTTCAAATTCGCATTCGCGGCGCTTTAGGTCAACCTGCAGAGCTTTGAATTCTTCCGGACCCGCGACTCTCAAACCAGCAGCGAGCAGATCGTTGCTTGCATCTTTTTCGAGAACGATGCGGTGGTGCCAGGCATCATTGCGCAGATACAAACGACCGGCATCATCTTCTTCACTGACTTCCAGGCCGAGGATTTCACTGGCAAACGAACGCCATGCAGCGATATCGGCAACACCCAAACGCACATAACCCAGTTCCGTTATCCCAACCATTATCTGTTCCTCACGAGCGAGTATTCCGAATCGGCGGGCTTTTAACTGGCCACCGCCTTCTTTTTCACCTTGCTGCAAACATTGCTTTATCGTATGTATACTTACATGATAGTGGAATTACCAGAGAGTTGCGATGCTCAACTCCATCAAACTTGGTCTATTCCAACCAGTCGTTCTTCTAGTTGATTTAAGGAAATTACATGCAATTCGACATCATGGCAGGTCAGATGACCTGGCAACAGAGTGCTCAATTGGCACAGCAACTGGAGGCAGCCGGCTTTTCGGGTATGCTGTTTACCGAAGCCAGCCAGGTTCCCTGGATGACGATCGCTGCCGCTGCAACCGCGGCACAGACACTCGAATTCAGCACGGGCATATCGGTTGCCTTTCCACGCAGCCCTATGATTTCTGCCCAGATCGCCTGGGAACTCGCCCAGAATACCGAGGGGCGTTTTCGTCTGGGGCTGGGCAGCCAGGTCAAAGGCCACGTGGTGCGCCGTTATTCGGCGCATTTCGACAAGCCGGCACCCCAGATGCGTGACTATCTTGCTGCGGTTCGAGCTTGTCTGCGTGCGTTTGGCGGGGAGGAGAAGTTGTTCCATGAGGGTCCCTACTACAACTTCAGCTACCTGCCGGCTCAATGGGCGCCACCACGCCACGACTACGAAAATATCAAACTTGATATGTCTGCCGTGGGTCCACTTATGTGCCAGGTTGCAGGAGAACTGGCGGATGGTGTGCATGTGCACCCGATGCACTCTGTCCAATATATACAAAATCGGCTGTTACCAAATGTGAGCAAGGGCGCGGAGCGCACCGGGCGCGCACTAAACGATATCGACCTGATCGTGCCGGTATTCGCCATTCCTGGAGATACTCCGGAGGAGCGTGCACCACTGCTACAGAGAACCAGAACTCAACTCGCTTTCTATGGCTCAACGCCGAATTATGCGTTTCAATTCGATGATCTAGGCTTTACGGGCACAACTAAAAAGCTCGGAAAAATGATGAAGGAAGGTGACTTTGACGGTCTCGCCGAAGCGATAACGGATGAGATGATGGAGCACTTCGCTGTAGTTGCCCGCTGGGATGACCTTGCGGATAAACTCACTGAGCGGTACGGCACCGTGGCATCCCGCGTGGTGATGTATCTAGCCGCAGAATCCATCCACAAAAATCCCGAAAACCTGGCGAAATGGGGAGAGGTCGGGCGAGCAATCAACGGACGGTGATCTTCCCAAACCAGTCCAGGATTGCTGAACAACAATGAGAGGAGCTGATCATGCGATTGAGTGAAGCGAGAATCAAACCGATCGAAGAGAAAGATATGACACCCGAGCAGGTGGCGATGAGCACACCGACACGCGAACGATACGGGTTTGTTTTTAATGTCCTCAAGACACTGATGCACAACATGCCATTGCTGAACGCGTGGAATCCGCTCGCCGGTCATATCATGGGTGGTTCGAGTTTATCTCCACGGCTCCGTGAAATAGCGATCATGCGCGTCGGCTGGCAGACGAACAGCGAGTATGAATGGGGTCAACACGTCCTTATGAGCGAAGCCGCTGGTCTCACGCCTGCGGATCACGCGCGTATTCGCCTTGGCGCTCAAGCAGAAGGCTGGAGCGGACAGGAGCGTGCTGTGCTCACCGCTACCGATGAATTACTGGCCGACACTATGCTCAGCAATGCGGCGTGGGCGGGGTTGAAGGCGGAATTCAACGAGCAGCAGATATTGGATGTGATTTTTACAGTCGGCCAGTACAACATGCTGGCAATGGCGCTCAACAGTGTCGGCGTACAGCGCGAGGACGGGGTACCCGGGTTCTAGAACGAACTACCCAAAGAGATTCCGGGCTGCCTCCGTAAGTTCGTCGCGAAAATCCGGGTGGGCCACAGCGATCAGTTCGTGTGCGCGCTCCCGGTGGTTTTTTCCAAGAAGTCGGGCAACACCGTATTCGGTCACGATCATATCGGCATAGAAGCGTGGAATCGTGACCAGCGAACCCGTCTCAAGCTGCGGAACAATGCGCGAAACAGCGCCGTCCAGGGCAGTCGACGGCAGCAGGGTAATAGCCTTGCCGCCTTTGGACAGGAATGCGCCGATATGATTTTCAGGCTGGCCTCCGGTGCCGTTGATCATACGCGCGCCAAACACGGATTCGGAGTTGATCTGACCGGTGAGATCCACGGATAAGGCGTTGTTAATAGAAACCTGCCGGTCATTCTCAGCAATACGACGTACATCCAGAACAAACTCGGGATCAAACAACTGGAAAGATGGATTGTCGTGGATGATCGCGAAATCTTCGTCGTTTCCACCCGACCACGCAGCGGCCGCTACAATGCCGGGAAACTGGTTTTTGTGCTTCCCGTTGATTATTCCCTTTTTCGCCAGGCTGGCAGTTCCGGGGGCGATCAGTTCTGTGTGCATGCCCAGATCGTTCTTTTCATCGAAAACTCCCAGGCGCACCATCAGACTCGATGGCTCACCCACACCGATCTGTATGCAGTCTCCATCGGAGATCAGCGGTGCCAGATGGCGGGCGATATCCCTGTATGATTCCGGCGGTTCGCCGAGTCCAAGCTGGTTTTCCAACGCCGCTGGATCGAAAACCGTCAGCAGTGGAAATATAAGGCGCAGCCGCTCCTGCGGAATGCTTGGAATCAGTGCCGACATCTGCTCCCTGTGCTCGGGCTTGATTTTTAACAACATGTCATTGATTTCAGACTGGCCGATGACGCGAGTATCGCCTTCAACGAAGTGATCGAACTCGGAAACATGTGCATAGACGTCTCCGTGTACACTGATCATCGTGCTATCGACCTCCGCGATAGAAAGGTCCGCGCGTCGGATCAGGCTGCGTTTGGTCCAATGGTGGGGGCCAAAATGGACAAATCCGGCTTCGTTCGGCGGTGAACAGGTAACAATCGCAACATCGGGCGATCTTGCCCCGGAGCGAGCTTCGTCGACGTGCTTGAAGCAGGTTGAGAACAGGTTAGGCAGGTACGATGCACGCAATTCGTCGTGTGCGCTACGCCCGAAATCACCAATAAATATCTCGAAATCTATAGCGAAAGACGATTCGCTACCTGCTTCGAACCAACCCGGATTATGCGTAGGTGCGTTGAGTTGCAGGCGCACGTCACGCAGCGTGTCCCTGCGATCCCACAGTGCGTTCAATATCGATTGCGGTGCGAAAATCGGTATGTTGACAGTCGAACCATCCGTAATGGATTCAACTGCTCGCGCGGGTGTGGTAATTCGGCTATTGTACTGTGCTTGCCATTGGCTCATCAGCTGCTCCTGTTTTGTTTTTCACACGCGTATCTCAAGGCGCGATAGACCGAAGTTCGTTTAAGCTTCAGCCAATTGCTCTGCTGCACGAGAAATGGTGAGACGGGCTTCAGCCACTGTCCGCTCTATGACTTGTGCTGCATTTGTCTGCTCCGCGATGAGACCCTGAACCTGCCCGACCGGCTGAATACCGGTTTTGTGGTCGCCGTCCACCAGCGCCCGCCGCATTGCCTGGGCCGCGTCTGCCATTCGTGACAGGCGCATGACCTGGGACGGTCCGCCGCGCAACACCTTCGCATACAGCTTATGCAGAGGACGGCCCGTCGCGCCTGCCATCTGGTGTGCAGATTTGAATGCCGCAAGGTAATTCGGTTGTTCGTGTAAAAGTCGCTGTGATGCCGGTGTCTCCATGATTCTACAATCCATACCGTCGAACCGATCGGTGTAGACCGTTGCGCCAATTCCACGCTCCAGAACTGCGCGTTTGCTCTCCGCATGCATTGGACTTTCGTCTACGACTGAGAAACGGGTACCCATGGCCACGGCGTCGGCGCCGAGGGATAAAGCAGCGGCCAAGCCACGGCCATCCGCAAAGCCACCCGCCGCAATGATGGGAACGTCAAACTGGTCCACGAAGGCAGGAATTAGAACGAGGGATGTCGCGGCACTTCCATGCCCGGCCGCTTCGTGCCCCGTCACGAGCAAAGCATCTGCACCTGCATCAATCGCGGCGCGTGCGTGACGCTCGGTGGTGACAGTTGCAATCACATGGCCGCCATATTCGTGTACTCGCTGTACTATTTCATTCCCTCTGCCCAGCGCAAAGTTCACGATCGGCACTTGCTCCGCTATAGCGACATCCACTTTTTCCTGCGCGCCTGGTACGAGCAGGGGAATGCCGACGCCGAAGGGAGCATCCGTGAGCGAGCGCGTCTCCCCTATGGCCTCTCTCAATGCAGCAGGTGGGAGAGAGGCACTCGCGAGCAGGCCGAGTGCGCCAGCATTGCTCACGGCTGCTACCAATCGTGGTACCGATATCTCCGTCATGCCGGGTAGCAAGATTGGCGCGGAAATGTTGAACAAGCTGGTAATCCTGGTGCGCATGAGCTGCTTTTAAAAAATATGTATGTATGTGTACAATACTCCGAAAGGCATCAGAGGTCACCAAGTGCAGCGATCGGGATGGAAGTCTTTCCGTAGTTCAGTCCGACTGGGTGCCAGGAGCAATCCCCTGATCACATTGCCACACACGAACCTATTTTCGCGGAGAGGATGTTGGAACAATACGACGCAATTGTAATCGGAGCAGGCGTCAGCGGTTTGTACGCTCTGCACCATTTGCGCAACGATATGAACCTTTCGGTTCGAGTATACGATGGTGCCGATGACGTCGGCGGCACGTGGTGGTACAACCGCTACCCGGGCGCTCGGGTCGATGGCCCGGGCAGCCCATTTTACTGCTACACCTTCTCGGACGAACTGATGACTGAATGGGATTGGGCGGAAACCCAGCCAAGTCAGGCTGAAGTTTTGTCCTATGTGGCACACGTAGCCGACCGTTTCAACTTACGCCGCGATATTCAATTCAACACATGGGTAACCCACGCCAGCTACGATGAAACGTCACAGCATTGGATTGTGGAGACTGATGTCGGCACGCAAGCCTCCGCCAGGTTCCTGGTTTGTGCAGTTGGCGCTCTATCTAAGGCACACAAGCCCGACATTCCTGGCTTCGATGACTTCAGCGGTGATGTTTATCACACAGGCGCCTGGCCACACGAACCTGTTTCCTTCGCTGGTAAGCGTGTGGGCGTTATCGGCACCGGGTCATCAGGAGTGCAATCGATACCCCAACTCGCGCGGGAAGCAGAACATCTCACCGTTTTCCAGCGTACGCCACAATACAGCGTGCCAGCACGGAATCGTCCCCTTACACCGGCGGAGGCGAAATACGCTCGAGAAAACTGGGACAGTATTCGTCAGGTCATGCAGGTGAACAATGGTGGATTTCCCTTCATGTTCGATACACACTCGGCTTTCAAAGACACCCCTGAAGAGCGTCAGGCGACCCTTGAGAAACTCTGGCAGCAGGGAACTCTGAACTTCTTTTTCGCAAACTATTCAGACGTCCTCATGAGCAAGGAGGTCAACGGCTGGGTTGCAGAATTTCTGCGCGACAAGATTCGCGAGATCGTGGATGACCCCGAGACTGCCGAAAAACTGATGCCCGATTTCTTTGTCGGTACCAAACGCCCCATCCTCGACGACGGATATTTCGATACGTTCAATCGTGACAATGTCACCCTGGTAGATCTGCGCGACGATCCAATCAAACAATTCACTCGCTCAGGTGTACGAACCACGTACGGTGACCATCCACTGGACGCGCTGGTGCTGGCTACTGGATTCGACGCGATCAGTGGTGCCATGTTGAACCTTAATCCGACGGGGCGGCAAGGAGTCAGCCTGAAGAATAAGTGGCACAGCGGATTTGACAACTACCTGGGCATAATGATCGCCGGCTTTCCTAACCTTTTCATGATTCACGGCCCCGGCACACCCGGCGTGCTGTATAACATGCCCCTCGGTGCTGAGCGCGAAGCGCAGTGGATCGGTAACTGCATACAACACCTGCAGAAAGAGGGGCTGGGCGCCGTCGAGCCGACCCCCGATGCCGAAGAAACCTGGGACCATGAGGTCGCAGGATTGGCTGACCGGACGCTCTACCCCCTCACCGACTCCTGGTACACAGGCGCCAACATCCCCGGCAAACCTCGCAAGTTTTGCGTACACCTTGGCGGCCCGCTCTACTTCGAGCGCATATCCGAAGTGGCCGCTAATGGGTATGAGGGATTCGCATTTGAAAAAAAACACGGTAATCCCACAACGACCGCGCTGGGATAAGGTAACCGCCGCCCGCCGAAAGGGTCGGTGCAGGCACTTAATTGAATTCACGGGCCATGAGGCTCAGCTGCAAGAGAGGAAACATGGATCTTAGAATTACGGGCAAATGCGCTGCGGTCGCGGGCGCAACGAAGGGCCTCGGATTTGCCACTGCAAAGGCGCTGGCAGCCGAAGGTGTCAGAGTAGCGATTTGCGGGCGCGACCCAGAGCGATTACAGCGGGCGGTTAGCGAAATCGGCACAGATGCAATCGGGATCAGGCAGGACGTCTCGACTCCTGCAGATGCCGCGGAATTCGTCGAGGAGGCGATCCGGCAGTTGGGACAAGTTGACATACTGGTGCCGAACGCAGGCGGGCCATCGCCTGGCGCGCCCACCACTACCAGCATCGAGGCATATCAAGAGGCGCTCAATCTGAACCTTTTTTCCACTATTGCCATGTGTAACGCGGCGCTTCCAGGAATGCGCGAGCGCGGATGGGGACGCATCGTCGCCATCACGTCTCACGCGGTGCGTCAACCCAGCGCGTTCATTGCAGCATCGGTCACGGCACGCACTGGGATCACAGGCTATCTGAAAGTATTGAGCAACGAGGTTGCCGCCGAAGGGGTAACCGTCAATTCGGCGCAACCAGGCGCGCACTCTACCGACCGGATGAAGGAACTGGGGGTAGATCTGGATCAGATGGCGAAAACTATTCCGTTGGGTTTCCTCGGCGATGCGGCCCAATTCGGCGAGATCGTTGCCTTTATGTGCTCAGAGTCCACGAGTTTTGTTACCGGTACAAGCGTTCTCGTCGATGGCGGCGCGTATCCGGGTCTGATGTAAGTGTTAAGAGGGACGTGATCATTCGATGACCGGGCCCGCATCACCTAGAGTGACGTCAGCACGATTTCAGCTGTCTTTTCTGGCAATTCCATGGGAAGCAGATGGCCCCCATGTAACGAAGTCAGTACCCCGTGTGGAAACTGCTCATTGAGGCTTTGATATCCCTCATAGGGAAACAGACCCTGAGTGGCGTGCACCAATGTCACATCAGCCTGGATAGTTTTCGCTTCAGCAAACAGGTCAAGCGACCCGGTTTTCTCAAATATCGCAGCTTCCACTTCTGGGAGACATCGCAGTATCAAGCGACCGTCCGCCTGATAAGAAAATCCGTCATTCAGATAATGTTCGAACGCTTCATCGCACCAGTTCGCAAACGTCTTTTTTCGGCGATACGCCAATGCCAGTTCTTCTCGCGAATTGAATTCTCTCCTGCGCCTGCGAGTTTGCTCCACTATGCTGGGCCGACCTTCTGGACCCAGGCTCGCACCCAAATCGCCAACTCTCGGAAGAATGGGTGGGTCCAGCATCACCACAGTACGGAAATTAGCGGGCTCACGAGCCGCAGCCACGGCACCAATCACCGCTCCGAGAGAATTGCCAACAACGACCTCCACATATGGCAATGTGTGTTTCGCCAGCAGTTGATCTGTCACGTCCAACAGGTCTTCTACCAGATGCTCCCAGTCGTAAAGGTCTTCATCCAGGGGCACAGATGAAGCACCATGACCACGGGCATCAAGCGCAACTACCCGTAAATCCTGTTGCAACAGTTTCGCAACCGTCGACCAGGAGGAGGCGCAAAATCCGTTGGCATGGCACAGAATCGCCAAAGGTTTCTCACCCCCTCCCCAATCCAATGCTGCAATCCGGTGCCCGGAGCGAAGCGTAAAAAACTCCCTTTGAGGCATAGACAAACCCTCACCCTATTAATAAGCTCACTTACATACTTGGACATAAGAGAGCATAAATGAACGACAAAGACAAACTGAAGCTGGCGCGAGCCATTACCGACCAGCTCCCGGCACCGGAGGAAATCCGCGACGATTGGGGCAGTTTCATTATTGATACGGTGCTACCCGAAGGTGTCTGGTCCCGGCCCGGATTACCCGAACGCGACAGAAGCCTGATCACAGTGGCTGCACTTTGCGCCCTGCACCGGCCGAACGAATTGCGTCTGCACATCGGACGCGCATTGGACAACGGTCTTTCCCGGGAGGAGATCAGCGAGATAATCATGCACATGGCTATCTACGGGGGATTCCCGGTGGCGGTCGAAGGGATGGCGATCGCACGAGAGGTGTTCGATGCACGCTCATGATCGTGACGGTCGTTGTTCTTGAGTAATACCAGATTTTTGCACCAACGACTGGAGGCTTCTCCTTTCTGGCGCCAGGTTGGTTGGCAGCTCGATTCGAGGCAAAGCGGCGATGTCAGGCTCAGACTTCCTTACAGTGAGGCGAACACGACCGCTGCCACGGCGCTGCATGGCGGGGTAATCGCCGCCACACTGGATGTTGCCGGCAGCCTCGCGGCCTGGAGTGCAGGCGGAAATTCGAACGATGCGTTCGTTGGGCGTACGCTGTCGTGCGATGTCAGCTACATTGCCGGTGCATTAGGAGAGGACATATTCGGCGAAGCCACCGTGCTCAGACGCGGCAAGGAAATCATTTACAGCAGTGTGCAGGCGAAGAGTCGCGAAGGAAAGGTGCTCGCTTCGGGAAATCACATATTCCATATCGGCCTACCCGGCACCGTACCACCAGCACCACCAGCACCCGACGTCGTAGACGCCAATTACGTACCGCAAGGCAATTCTGATCAAGGCCTAGGTCATCTACCTTCGCGCCAACCGGATATTGTGGCGGCTAATTTGAGAATGCTCGAGAGAATGGATGGTCGCATGCCTTATATGGATCAGCTGTGTTGGCGTTTTATGCGCGGGGACTTCGGCTTTGCGGAATATCTTCTACCTGCCCGCGGTATCGCCTTGGGTGAGGACAGGGGCGTCGCTGGCGGTGCTTTGCTGTCCGCGGTCGATCACGCGGGATCTCTTGCCGCCTGGATGACTACCCGATTGGGCGATCGAAAGCTGTTCGGCTCTACCGTCAATACTAAGTTGCAGACCATCGCCACGCCGATCGACCGGGACGTCAGGGTTCAGGCGCGTGCGTTAGGCGGAACAGGGGATCTCATCGGTTCTGTGGTCAGCATCATAACTGAGGCGGGGGAAGCCGTGGCATCTGGCTCAACCATGTATCGCATCATCGAACGAACTGGAGACTGAGAAATGGAACAGTGGCAAATCGGCAACGTCAAAGTTACGCGGGTCGTGGACGTCCTTCAGGACATCGATCTGGCATTTCTAATTCCCGAGGCAACGCCTGACAACCTTGCCCCATTCACCCGTTGGCTTAAACCACATTTCTTGAACTCAGACGGAACGGTACCGCTAAGCATCCACACGTTCGTGATTCAGTCGGATGATACGACCATCGTGGTGGACACCTGCATCGGCAATGACAAACCACGGGCCATGCCTGACTGGGATCAACGCCAAACTGACTTCTTATCTGACCTGACGTCCGCGGGTGCACCTCGCGAAGAGGTCGATTTCGTCCTCTGCACACACCTGCACGTCGACCACGTCGGCTGGAACACCATGCTCGTTGAGGGAGACTGGGTGCCTACTTTCCCCAACGCTCGATATCTCATCGGCCGAGAGGAATGGAACTTCTGGAAAAACGAAGAAGATCCGTTCGGTGCCGAAGCAAAAGTCGATTCAATTCTGCCGATTATCCAGTCTGACCTGGTTGAACTCATCGAAACCGACCACGCGATAAACGGCGAAATCCGGGTGGTGCCCACTCCGGGTCACACACCGGGGCACATCAGTGTCCTGATTGAATCCGAAGGCTCACGTGCAATCATCACCGGCGATCTGTTCCATCACCCGGTGCAGTTTGCCAGGCCTGGTTGGCAGGATATTGCGGACGTACAGTCTGAACTCGCGGAAATGACCCGCAGGGCATTTATGCGGACGTACGGCAAGGATACGCTGGTGCTGGGTACACACTTTGCTTCGCCCACCGCAGGGCGCATTCTTGAAGCAGGGGATGAATACTGGTTTGAAGCGCAGCACCCTCTAATCTCTGAAAAGTCCTAATCTGCTTTAGGGAAAGGAAGAAACAATATGGCAAACATCCACACACCGCAGGAACCTGAATCCTACGTCATCGAAGACCAAGAACACGGAACATTCCGGGTCAACCGACGTGCATTCGTCGCGCCGGACGTTTTGGCTCGAGAACAGGAGCGTATTTTCGACAGGTGCTGGCTTTATCTCGGGCATGAATCTGAAATCGCCATTCCTGGAGATTTTCTCACCCGGGACGTCGGCGGGCGGGAACTCATCTTTGTGCGGGGAAAGGACAACACTCCGCGAGCTTTTTTCAATACCTGCCCTCACCGGGGCGCCTTGGTGTGCCAGGAGAAACAAGGTCAGGATAAGATGTTCCGCTGTATTTACCACGCATGGACGTTTGACCTGCAGGGGAAACTCATTCAACGCCCGGAAGCGGAGCGCTATGCGCCAGCCACCCAGGCCGGCATGCATGACCTTGTATCTGTACCGCAATTGCAGAACTACCGCGGATTATATTTCGTCAACTATGATGTAAACGCTAACGATCTTGTGACCTATCTGGCCGGGGCTGTTGAATACATTGACTTGACCATGGACCACTCCGAAGTAGCAATGGAAATCGTGGGTGGTATCCAGGAGTATGGATTTCAAGCTAACTGGAAACTCTTGGCGGAGAACAGTTTTGATGGTTACCACGGACTTCCAACGCATGCCACCTATTTCGATTATGTGATCGCCGCAGGGGGGCAACTCGGTGACAACCTGACCGAAATTTCCGAACCACGAGATCTGGGAAATGGCCATGCTGTTATCGAGTACGGCGCGCCATGGGGCAGACCAATCGCAAAAGCGGTGGCTGCGTGGGGAAATGAGGGGGCAGCCGAATGCGCGGAGATTCGCGATCGCCTGGAGCAACGTTTCGGCAGGGAACGCGCTGAACGAATCGCGTACAACAACTTTAATATGTTGATCTTTCCGAACTTCGTCATCAACAACATCATGGCGATCACGTTACGTACGTTCTTTCCACAGAGTGCGGATAAACAAACGGTCAAGGCATGGGCCCTCGCACCCGTAGATGAATCAGCAACAATGCGCGAGCGGAGGCTGTACAACTTTCTGGAGTTTCTGGGACCCGGCGGGTTTGCGACACCCGACGATTGCGAGGCGTTGAGACTGTGCCAACAGGGCTACAAGAATCTGACCTCGGCGGCATGGAACGATATTTCCAAGGGCATGGGGCAAGCGGAGCTGGTCTCAAACGACGAAGAGCAGATGCGTGTATTCTGGCGTGAATGGGACAGACAGATGTCAGGGGTGAGTTAATGGCACTATCCGTCCAAAGAAGCGAAATCGAAGACTTCCTATATGGTGAAGCTGCACTACTGGATGAATGGCGCCTGGAGGAGTGGCTCGAACTATTCGTGGAAGGAGCCTCTTATTGGGTTCCGCCGGCGGGCTCAGACGACAGCGTAGAACCGAGCACGACACTATTTTACGTCGCAGACGACTGGTTTCGCCTGCAGCAGCGAGTCAAGCGACTCGGAAAAAAAACCGCTCATGTAGAACATCCAAAATCACGCTGCCGGCACATGGTCAGCAACGTACGTGTTCTGGGCGGCAGCGATGCGAATTTCAAAGTAACCTCCAATTTTGTTACCTACCGCTCCAAGGGTGGCACCACGGAAACGTACTTGGGGCACCATCTGTATGATATGTGCGTGGAAGATGGTGTAGTTCGCATCAAACATAAGCGTTCGTTTCTGGATACTGAAGACATCAACGAGCAGGGCAAAGTCAGCATCATCATTTAGTAAGTTAGGCATGGGAAAATCCACACAAGATACCGCGATTGTTACAGGTGCCGCTTCGCCGATCGGAAGCGCAATCGCCAGGCGCCTGAAAAGTGCTGGAGCAAGATTGATGTTAGCCGATCTTGAAGCCGAAGCCGTAGAGCAACTGGCGGTTGAACTTGACGCTGTTTACATTGCCGGCGACCTGAGTGAAGAGAGTCGGGTCCGCAATATGGTCGAAAAGACCCACACCGAATTAGGCGGCATAACAATACTTGTGAACAATGCCGGTGGTGGCGTGATTCGTCCGTTTCTGGAACACGATGCCGCTTCTCTCAGAGCAACCATCGACCGTAACCTCTGGACCACAATTTGGGCGTGCCATGCATGTTTACCATACATGGTCGACGCCCACTACGGCCGCATCGTCAACATAGGCGCCGACTCCGTACGCAACGGATTGTGGGACCATGCCGGGTACAATGCAGCCAAAGGTGGTGTCCACGGTCTGACTACCGGTATCGCGCGCGAATTCGCCACATCTGGCGTGACCATCAATACCGTTGCGCCCTGCATGGTGGCGACCCCGGTCGTGCAGGCAGCGGCAGCCAAAGGCAGCCCCCTGATCCAGAAGTTTACTGACGTCATTCCCATGGGTAGAGCAGCCGAATGCGAAGAAGTCGCCTCCATGGTGGCTTACCTTGCAAGCGAAGAAGCCGCCTTTGTCACAGGTCAGGTCATCAGTGTCAACGGCGGCTCGACGATGCTCTGACGTGGGTAGGATCACTTTTAAAACGTTTGACGGCGACACTTATGAGATTGAAACCGATTCCCGGATGAGTGTAATGCGAATCGCAACCAGTAATGCGATACCCGGCATCGATGCAGAATGCGGGGGCTCGTTGAGTTGCGCCACCTGCCACGTCTACGTCGATGCAGACTGGCAAAACAAGATCGACACACCAACTCGTACGGAACTCGACATGTTGAGTTTCGCCGAGCAGCCACAGGCCAATAGCCGCCTGAGTTGCCAGATTCCCTTCACTGAGGCCCTTGATGGACTTGTGATCCACATCCCGGAGCGCCAGTAACCATGGACATCATTGACGTTCACTGCCACGTGGTACCCGAGTCCCTGCCGTCTGCACCTGCCGCCAGCCCGGAGAGCAGATGGCCATGCGTATGCCATGATTCAAACGACCGGGCTACCGTAACGGTAGGGAAGAAACCGTTCCGCGAGATTGACCACCGCTCCTGGGATCTATCTGTTCGACTGCGAGACATGGATGCAACCAGCGTTATCCGCCAGGTACTCAGCCCAATGCCGGAGCTACTCTCCTACTGGTTCACGCCAAACAACGGCCGGGAGATGTGCCGGTGGATGAATGAGTGTATCGCGGACATGGTTGCCCAGCGACCCGACCGCTTTTCCGGTCTCGGCATCGTGCCTTTACAGGATCCGGCACTAGCCGCCGCTGAACTCTCAGCGATCGCGGATGCAGGTCTTGCCGGTGTGGAGTTAGGCAGCAACATCAACGGCAAATTCCTTGGTGATACGGACTTCAGGGAATTCTTTGCCGAGGCGGAACGTCTCAACCTCTGTATTTTTGTCCACGCAATACACCCCATTGGGGCCGATCGCCTAAAGCAAATGCCTGAACTGGTGCCTTTTGCTGCATTTCCTCTGGACACAGCGCTGTCCGCAATGTCCCTAATCCGGGCCGGGATCCCGGAGCGACATCCGACGCTGAGACTCGCCTTCAGCCATGGTGGAGGCGCCATTATCCCCCTTGCTCACCGGCTTGCCCGGGGAGCCGAACTTACCAAGCATTTCGGCGGAGATTTGACAAAGTCACCTACAGAATACGCCGCAAAATTCTTTTACGACAGCCTGGTATATGACCACGACTACCTGGCATTCCTGGCTAACTCATTCGCGCCCGGCCAGGTATTCTGCGGAACCGATTACCCCTACCCAATAATGGAATCCGACCCGGCAGAATTTATTGCCACGGCCGCGCTAACTAACCACGAGTCGGTCAGGAACGGAGCAGCCTTGCGATTCCTCGGCTCTCAGACAATGACTTAAATCGGAGCAGAGATGGCGGAACTACTCGGCGTCGGCATAACCCACTACCCACCCTTGCTCGGGGAACCGGACTCCTACGCCAATCTATTGAGATTGGTGCTCAATAGTCCTCACATTCCCGAAGAAATGAAGCGGCCGGAATCCTGGCCGGCAGGCATGCTCGATGAGTGGAACAACGAACATGACGCTGCTTTACAGCATCAACAGCGTCATCGGGAAGCATTCCGGGCAATCAGGCAGACCATTGACGATTTCGAGCCAGACGCCGTCATCATTTTCGGCGATGATCAATACGAGAATTTTAAGGAAGACGTTATTCCCCCCTTTAATGTCTATTGCATGGATGCGTTTCCTTCAAAACCGTTCGCCATGTTGGACGCGCTGGGAGGCGGAAACAACATCTGGCAAGTCGCCAATACTGATAGCTACGACATACCTGGCGCAGGCCGCATTGCCAGAACGCTGACCCATGAAATCATTTCACGGGATTGTCCCGTGGCATATTCATACAAATACCTCAATCACCCTTTCCTCACCCACGCGTTCGCCAATGCCATGGTATTTCTCGACTGGGATCGGCGGGGGTGGAACTATCCAATCATACCGATAGCAGTGAACTGTTACGGCACCGGCGTAGTACACACCCGTGGTGGTATGGCGCAGTTGTTCGATACCCGCGCTGACGAAGACAAAGATCCATACCTGGACCAGCCATCACCTGCAGGTCCAACACCACGGTCCTGCTTTACAGTCGGAGCGGCGCTACGCGAAGCGTTAGAAGCCCAGGACGGACGCTACGTCGTCATGGCATCCTCCGGCTGGTCCCACGCATTTCTCACTGCCAAGCACCACTGGCTGTACCCTGACAGAGAATTCGACCTGGCTCGAGTCAACGAACTCAAGCAGGGGCAACAGCGCACCTGGGCGGAGCTGAGCAACGATGCCATCGAAGACGCCGGTTGTCAGGAGTTCAAAAATTGGATCTGCCTGGCAGGCGCGTTTCCGGAACGGCAGGCGACCATTCTCGACTACCTGGACACGTGGATCTTCAATTCGCAGAAGTGCTTCGCCCTACTGCCCGCATGAAGAATGGATTTAGCGTATCACGCCCTCTGCAGTATATGGATGGCGCATACGGATCCCGCGCCCATCATGTGCACCAATGCGTTGGTGGCACCCGCCACCTGATTTTTGCCCTGCTCTCCACGCAGTTGTCTCGTCGCATCCCATACCTGAGCGATGCCGGTTGGTCCGCCGGGATGCCCACGCGCGATCAAGCCGCCATCGGTCGAGAACGGAATTCGACCTCCGATCTTGGTATCTCCATCATGGACAAGACGGTCTCCTTCGCCCTCCGGGCATAAACCCAACAGTTCGTAGTAAATCAGTTCCTCTATCGGAAAGGCGTCGTGCACCTGGACCAAGCTGAGGTCTTCCGGACCTAGGCCAGCTTCCTCATACGCCAGCTTCGCCGTTCTCTCCGTGGACTGCGGCGGGCCTACCACTGCGCCCAGGAACACGTGCCCTTCCGAATAAACCTCGGACTGCATTTGTGATGCCACCACCTTGACCAACGGTCTACCCGCGGCCAATTTTTGCGCCCATTCCTTGGTCGCCACAACGGCGCAGGCCGCGCCTGCACCGCTGGCACACGCCATCATCGCCGTATGAGGATAGGCGACCATCGGCGCGGCCATTACTTCTTCAACCGTAATCTCATGATCAGCGCGCCGCTGGGCGTTGGGATTATGGCGTGCATGATTCCAGTTCTTCGCCGCTATGGCGGCATATGTCTCCACCGTCGTACCCACTTCATACATCCGACGCACCGCCCACATGGCGAAGAATCCCGCTGGCAGCATCACATTTTCGAATCCTGGTAGACCTTTCTTGGCACCGGGAGCAGGCTTGCGCCGCGCTACACCCATCCGTGCCATATCGTCAAATCCCAATGCCATCGCAACGTCTGTAGCACCGCCGGAAACCGCCCAGACCGCCTCCCGGAATGCCGACGACCCCGTCGCAGATGCGTTTTCGACATGCACTATAGGTACACCGGTCAAGCCAAGGTCTTTGGCGAAGCCAACACCTTCCATCATTCCACCGCCAATGTAGCCGTTATACAGAGAACCGACGTCGCGAAATTGCACGCCCGCATCTTCCAGCGCAGCGACACCAGCAGTGAAATACATATCTCGCACTGGCACGTACTCTTTGGTAAAAGGGTGCATGCCTACGCCGATAACATAAACCTCTCTATTCACTGTTACTTTCCCTCACTGTCATTGGTGGCGGGCACAAATTTGAATCCGCAATACTCGGTTCCCGACTCATCAGTTGCTACGACGTTAGCCTCGATACGCATGCGCATCCCGATCTCAAAATCTTCCGGGCGGCCATCGATCAACGTCTGCACGCGAACCCCTTCCGGCAGGTCCACCTGACCCACGCCATATCCACCACCTGCTTGCACTTCCATACTGCCCATTTTCGGCATATGTATGAATGACCAGCTATACAAGGTCCCCTCCGCAGACAACTCAACCGTTGCAACGGGCTCCCCGGTGATCGGACAGCGTTTACGCATCGGGAAAAAGGTCACATCCGCTGCCGCGCTATACGATCCAAGCAGCCGTACAGACGCGTCTGCTCCCGGCGACAGGTTCATATACCCTTCTTCCATGGGAAGTCTTTTCATCAGTTTATCTCCGCAGGTTCCCGATCAGGCGCGCGCTTGCCGTTCTTCGCCAACATCAGACCCCAAGCGATACAACCGGACCGCATTGTCGTGCAGGACCATGCGCCGTTGATCATCCGTCAGCGGTGCCAATTGTTTCGCATTGATCGTCTGCGAATCCGGCCAGATTCCATCAGGATGCGGAAAATCAGATCCCCACAAGAGTGTTTCCACACCGATACGATCAATGTTGGCTATCCCTGTTTCATCCTGTTGAAAAGTCACGAACATCTGGCGGCGCCAGTACTCACTTGGCTTCATCTTCAATTCGAGGTGTTGGAATTGATCTTCCCACTCGTAATCCATGCGCTCCAACGCATAGGGTATCCAACCAACCCCCGCTTCGCCGAGAACCACGCGCATACCTGGATGCCGCTCCAGGGCACCACCAAAAATTATCGCAGCGAGATGCGTCGCCATGGCCATCTGGAACTCGGTAAGCACCGTTGCAAGAAATCGATGGTAGTCGAGCGGATTAGTGAAAGGTGGCGCTCCGGCGGCACTGCCTACCGTGTGCAGTTGGATAGGTAATCCCGTTTCTTCACTGGCCACCCACAACGGTTCCCAGTCGTCTTTCCAAAACGGCAGATTGTCCTTTACCAGCGGCAATTCTCCACCGCTGAGACCAAGGTCCGCGCAGCGACGAAGTTCCGCAGCCGCGTCCTCCGCCGAGACTGCCGGTAGGCAGCCAATCATGGCAAATCGGTGCGGCGCGCTTTTGCGAAACTCCGCTGCAAAGTCATTGTAGATACGTCCCATTTCAGCGCCGACTTCAGCATCGCCAGCACGCCGCGCCGCACCCAGGATACCGTAAATCACTTCGCCCGCGACACCGTCTCGCTCCTGCTCCTGAACGCGCAGTTCTGGATCGGTTGTGCGCATAATGCCGCGTGCCTGGTCTTCATACAGGCCCGTTTCGGCCATGCGATCAGCGCGATTGATTACGCCCTTGACATATTCCCGACCCGCCGACCCCATACCGCCATACAATCCCATCGACTTTCCGGATGCATTAACCCAATGCCGTTTTCCATCATCCTGCTCGGTAACTTTGGGCATGCGGTCACGCAGCTTTGCCGAGGCATTCTCAACGAAAATCTCAGCGGGCATGCAAGGCAGATCGATGTGTCCGTCCGCCGAATAAACTGGAAAATTCATCTCTCATTCTCCCTAGCCAGAGATTCGTTTCTGTAAGTATACTTAGTATCAACCAAAACTCCTCAAGATGCACTCGAACTCGCAGCTACTACTTGATCGTAAACCCATCAGAATCACGGAAAAGAAATGTTTGATACCCGACAAAAACTAATGGACGTGGCCCGCGATGTCATCCACAGGGTCGCCACCCGAACCACACGATGTGCTTCGTCGACAATGTCGATAAGTGCAAAGGAGTATACGGATCAAGACCTTCACGTAGCCGATTGCAGACAGCTCTTTTGTCGCATCCCACTCATTCTGGCCGCCAGTTGCGAACTGCGGGACATTGGCGCCTACAAAACCATCAATGTAGCCGGAATCTCCGTGTTGCTGGTTAGAGACCCCTCCGGAACCGCACGCGCCTACCTCAATAGTTGCCCACATCGATGCGCTAAACTGAAATCCGATAGTGGTATCACCAGCAAATTCACGTGTCCCTATCACGCGTGGACATTCGCGCTTTCGGGAGAACTTATCGCCATGCCCTTAAGTGAAGGGTTTGGCTTGCAGGACAGGTCCGACCACGGCTTGTTGGAGTTCCCCGCATATGAGAATGCCGGGTTGATCTGGGTCACCTTGACCCCGGACTCCAAGTTGAAGGCACCTTCTTTCCTACGCGGATTCGACCAATTGTTGGAGCCGCTCGATCTCGCTTCGTGGCACCTTGTGAATCAGACTGCGTTACCCGGCACGAACTGGAAGCTGGCTTTCAACGCCCACCTCGAGTTCTACCATGTTCCGGTGCTACACAAGGAGTCGTTCGGAACAAACATTTCCAATCAGGCGCTTCACTACTTCTGGGGACCGCATCAGCGGCTCATACAACCCACTTATCAACACCGAGACATACCCGCACACGCTAGTCTTTTTGCTCAGCAGACACAACCCGAGGAACAATGGTCTGATTTGGCACTGATGCTGGGCGAATGGATTATCTTCCCCAACGTTTCGATCAATCTATTCTTCGACGGCAGTTTGGGCATCATCCTTTCTCAGGTATTGCCAGGCGTCGACGTCAATGAGTCGGTGACGATACAGACCTATCTCACAGCCGAGGCGCTGCAAGGAGATGCCCGAGAAGCGGCACAACAACGTGCTGACTTCCTCGCACATGTCGTAGGCACCGAAGATTTGCCGACGTCTGCGGGCCAAGCGTCCAATATGGCGAGCGGGTTGCAAAACGACGTGATTGTCGGGTGCAACGAGGCGGGAATACAGCATTTTCATTTCTGGCTCGACAAAGTAACGAGTACAAACGGCTCGTTGGAGAAAACTTTCCGTTTCGCATCGGATTGGAGTGCGCCTTAACGGATTGGCGATCGATGGCATTGCTAACTCGACCTGCCCCTTCGCTATCAGCATCCATATGTCGGCTTAGATCATCACCCCCACTGACTCGAATCGTGCCTGCATTGACGCCGGCGCTGCGTGCCCATCTGCGCGACTTACCCCATGCTGTTCCCAAGTACAGCTGGAACCTGTCGGTATCTTTCAGAACTGGCCGGGCGCATTGCGCGCACAAAAACACGCAATGCTACTGGAAAACTCGTTCGACAACTTTTGGTAAGTTGGCTCACCAAGCTCTGCTCACGGGAATGGTGTCAGAAGCGACCGGAGGAGCGTCGGTGGAAGACAAGGGTCGACGGCGCGCGCCGGGGGAGTCGCATCACTTCCCCACTTCTCGGACTCGAAAATACGGGTCGTCGTGCTCTCCCACGGCAGATCGATTTCCGGCGCGTTGGTCGTGGCATCGCTCATCTCAATCACTCCCACGTCCAGCGACCCATATTGTATGTATACAAACAATTAAATATAGTATTAGGTATCTGCGAGATATTACGGAACGCAAGTATGACTGACTTTGCCAAAGCAAGTCTCTTTCAACCCGAAATTCAGGATAAGCCTTTCGACTACTACGCATGGCTGCGCGAAGAAGCACCGATATATCAGATGCCCGATATGGGTTTCTTCATCGTCAGTCGCTACGATCTCGTGTTGCAGGCGTTGAAGAAACCGAATCTGTTCTCCAGCAAACTGGGCTTTGCGGCCAACCGTGAGGTACCCCCCGAGGTTGCGGAGATCTACGAGAAAGAGGGTTTCGGCGAGCAGGTAAACACGCTTGTCAGCAACGATCCGCCCGATCATTCGAGGTACCGGAATCTCGTAAACAAAGCATTCACCGCAGCCCGTGTGCGCAAGATGGAGACCTACATTCAGGCGATTGCCGACGAGCTGGTCGATGCAATGCTCGACAAAAACACGGGCGAGGCGGAGATCGTAACCGAATTCGCAGTCCCGCTACCGATGATGGTGATCGCCGACCAGCTGGGCGTGCCTCGAGAACACATGGGCCAGTTCAAAGAATGGTCGGACACCGCCGTCGAGCCGCTGGGCATGATGCTCTCCAAGGAGCGTTACATTCATTGCGCCAAAAAACAGGTGGAATTCCAGCACTACTTCGTCGACCGTCTCGAGGAGCGGCGCCAGGATCCCCGCGATGATATGCTCACCGATCTGGTAACGGCGCGCATCGAAGGAGAAACCCCGCTCGATACCAAGGAACTGCTGTCCATTGTCGGGCAACTGCTGGTGGCGGGCAACGAGACCACCACCAACGCGCTTGGCGCCGGGACCTACTGGCTCATCAAGAACCCGGAACAGGTGGCCCTGTGCCAGGAAGACATGAGCCGCATCGAGAACGTCGCCGAGGAAATCTTACGCATCGATGCGCCGGTGCAGGGTCTGTTTCGCCAGACCACTGCCGACACCACTCTGGGCGGCGTGAAAATCCCGGAAGGCTCGGTGGTGAATCTGCGTTACGGCTCGGCCAATCGGGACGAAGAGCGGTTCGAGGGTGCCGATCAGTTCAACGTATTGCGCAAGAACGCGAGCGCCCACCTTTCATTCGGCGCAGGCATCCATCACTGCATCGGCGCGCAGTTGGCACGCCGTGAGATTCAGTGTGGCATGCGGTCGCTGATCAGCAAGCTGGACAACCTGCGCTTCACCGAGGGAAAAAACACCTTCGAGCACCATCCCAGCTTCATTCTTCGTGGATTCAAGGCGCTGAACGTCAACTTCGAGCGACGCGACTAGTAGAAATAACGTAACTGATTCGTCAGGGGAAAGCATGGCCGACTACGACGTCATTGTGATTGGAGGCGGGGGTGCGGGGTTGTCTGCCGCGATTCGCGCCGCGGAAGCCGGCGCAACGGTGCTGGTCGTCGAAGCGGGCGAGAAGATGGGTGGATCCACTGCACTCTCGGGTGGTGTCTACTATGCGGCTGGAACCAGCGTGCAGCAGGCCAAGGGTATCAGCGGTGATAGCGCCGATGACATGTTCGAATACTACCTGACGCTCAACCAGTATCGCGTTGAGCCCGCCCTTGCTCGGGTAATCTGCGACCATGCCGCACCAGGGTTGGAGTGGCTCATCTCGCTGGGTGTGCAATTCGATCCGGCGGACCTGTACGCCTCAGGGGTCGAATCCGTGCCGCGCGGTCACAAGGCCAAGGAGAACGGTGCAGAGATTGCCGCGCGCCTCGAGGGCGCCGCAAGCAATCTCGAAAAGGTCGATTTCGCGGTCAAGACTCGGGTGCAGCACCTGCTGACCGACGCGACGGGCCGCGTCACCGGAGTGCATGCTGCCGGTGCCGATGTCACCGCGAGCGCTGTGGTGATCGCCTCCGGCGGGTTCGCCCAGAACCCGGAAAAGCTGCATCGCTATTATCCCGAAGCGGCAGCCCACGGCGATTGGACCTGGGGTATCTCCGCCGCCGACTGCGTGGGTGACGGCTTGGATATGGGCCTGGCGATTGGCGCCGACGTCATCGGCTACAACCGCGGCCTGCTGCTGACCACGCCCGGCTTCTACAAGGACCTCGAGGTGTTCGTGCCCGGCTGGATCGTATACGTAAATCGCGATGGACGTCGCTTCATCAACGAGACAACAGAATATGCAGTGATGTCGGGCGTGGTGAAAGACCAGGTGGGCGGTACTTGCTTCGCGATATTCGACGACGCAACACGGGCGACGGCCAAACCGAACCAGGCATACGCGGCCGCCATGGAAGCCGGTATGATCACTCTGAACTGGATCACCGACGTGCTCGATCAGCAGATCGAGAAAGGCAAGATCCTGAAAGCCGACACGCTGGAGGAACTGGCTGTGCTCGCCGGCATTCGAGCGGATGCTCTGGCAACTACGGTCGCGACCTACAATCAGGACTGTAGGGCCGGAACAGATTCACAATTCTTCAAAGATCCGTCGGTGATGCAGACCATTGAAGAGCCTCCCTACTACGCGGCGGAGATCCGTTGCGCGATCGTATGTCTCACGTCCACGGGCCTGAGAATCGACAGTAAAGCACACGTGCTGACCCCGGCGGACCAACCCATCCCGGGGCTGTATGCCGCGGGCGAGACCTCGGGCGGCGTGCTGGGCGAGCGCTACATCGGCGGCGGAAACTCCATCGCCAATGCAATAGTGTTCGGGCAGATTGCCGGCACCAATGCCGCAACGGATGCCCTGAGCCAGAACGAGTAAACGGATTCCAACGAAGGGAGCTGCAGGCGTGGAAAGTCATCTGAAAAAAGTCCTATCGCCCATCACCATCAGTGGGCTGGAGATCAAGAACCGCGTGGTGCGCACCGCGCACGGCACAAACATCGGCGAGGGCACGATGAGCGATGACCTCATCGCCTATCACGAGGCACGCGCCAGGGGCGGCGTGGGGCTCACGATACTCGAAATCCTCGGGGTGCACCCGAGCTCAGCGGGTACGTTGAACACTTTCGACCCGACCCTGGTCGAGCGCTATCAGGTGCTCATGGAAACGGTGCGCCCCCACGGCATGCGCGTCTTCCAGCAAATCTGGCACGGCGGCCACAACGGCACGAACATCGACGGTAGCCCGCCCTGGTCGGCATCGGACGTGCCTAGCCCCACTGTCGGCGTCGTGCCGGTGGCAATGACCAAAACTCAGATCGACGAGATCGTTGGCGCCTACGCACACGCTGCAACGTTGTGCCAGAAAGGCGGGCTGGACGGCGTGGAGATTCACTGCGCCCACGGGTATCTCATTCAGCAATTCTTGTCCCCGCTGGCAAACCATCGTAGCGATGCCTACGGCGGAAGCTTCGAGAACCGGGCACGGCTCGGGCTGGATGTCCTTCGCGCCATTCGTCAGGCGGTGGGTGCCGGATTTCCGTTGGGGGTGCGATTGAGCCCGGACGGAGCAGGCGGCGGCGTGGACGTAGACGCCAACATCGAGTTACTCAAGCTCATCGAGGAAGAAGGCCTTGCGGACTTCGTGGACGTCTCTCTCGGCAGCTACTACGCCTTCCCGAAAATGATCGGCGCCATGCACGAACCGGTAGCTTACGAGATGGCAAGCAGCGAGCCGGTTACCAAGGCAACCGAGCTGCCGACCATCGTTACCGGCCGGTTTCGCACCCTAGAAGAAGCAGACCAGGTCATCGTCGCCGGGGCCGCAGATATGGTTGGCATGACTCGCGCCCACATCGCCGACCCCGACATCGTCGCCAAGACCATCGCCGGCGCCGTGGAGCAGATTCGACCGTGCATCGCCTGCAATCAGGGCTGCGTGGGTCAGGTACTGGGCCCGTTGCGGCGCATGGGTTGTGTGGTCAATCCGGCTGTCGGCCGTGAGCGGTTTCTGGGTGATGACAAGCTGCAATCGGTCACGCAGACCAAACGCATCGTGGTGGTCGGCGGTGGACCGGCGGGGCTCGAAGCGGCCCGTGTGGCGGCTACCCGAGGCCATCGCGTAACCCTGCTGGAGGCCCAAGCAGATCTGGGTGGACAGATCAACGTCGCAAAGCGCGCGCCTTTTCGGCACGGCCTGGGCGACATCACTTACTGGCTCGAGCAGGAGATCTTTCGGCTTGGCGCGGTGGTCCACACGGGTACCTACGCCACCGTCGAGGACGTGCTGGGATATGCGCCGGACGTGGTGGTGGTGGCCACCGGTTCCCAGCCCCGTATGGACGGCGTACAGATTCGACGCCCCGGTCTTCCGGCCATCGGAATGGATCAGGCCAAGGTACTCTCGTCAGTCGACTTGCTCACCTCGAGCCACCCACCAACAGGCAGCCGCGCCGTCGTGTTCGACGACGTCGGGCATTTCGAAGCGTTGGCGGCAACCGAGCATCTGGTCAACGCGGGCTTCGAGGTTACCTTCGTGACCTCACGCCCCGGCGTCGGCGATCTCGTCGAACCGGCCCTTCTGGTGGAGCCGGCGATGGAGAGGTTCGGCAACCACGTCAGCGAGTATCTGATCCGTACCGGGGTCGACGGCGTCAATGGCAAGTCGGTGACGCTCAGATCCAATTATGGCGACGTTGTTCGGCACGTAACGGCGGACGTGGTCGTGTTCGTTTCGCACAACCAACCGGTCAACGAGGTCGCAACTGCGCTTTCCGACAAGATGGGTGCGCATGTACACTTGGTGGGCGATGCGTTGTCCCCGCGCTTCCTGGGCGCGGCCATCGATTCGGGGCACCAGGTAGGGGCGCGTATTTAGTCCGGGCACAATCGGATCAAACGCTCAGAAAATCCAAGATCGCCTCGTTGAACGCACGTTCCGGTCGCCGGCTACCATATGGCCGGCATCCACCACGTCCACAAGCTCCGCCTGCGGCACCAACTCGAGAAATTGATCGGCACACTCCTGGCTGACCAGTTCGAATTCGCTGGCCCGGTTGAGAACGCGGCGCACCAAGGCCCACTATTTGCTGCAGCTGGGCTACTTTCGAACTCTACCTGTTTTCTGGCGCAATAAACGTAACGTTCCTTGGAAAGCATCATCCCCAGCGGTTCGACGGCAGTGTCTGACCATTCTTTGAATTGGCCCATGTGTTCTCGAGGCACACCCAGCTGGTCGGCGATCACCATCATTGGAAGAGGAATCGCGAATTCGGCCACGATTTCCGCTTCGTTTGTGCCTTTGTCTAGCATGGCATCGACCAGTTCATCAGCAATCGCCTGAATGTAGGTATCCATTCTTGCGTACACGAGCTGCTGTGAACGCTTCGTTTACCAGATTACGGTACCGCGAATGGTGGGCGGATCATTGCTAACGAGCGTGTTTACTTGTTCCCCGAATCCCCCTTTTTCGTATATCTCCGTTACCTCAGGGGGCACTTCGCGATTGGCTGCAAAACCCAGCTTGCTGGAGATCAGGGTCGGCTTCTTCAACGCCTGCAGCACAAGATCGTAGCGACTGACGATGAAGAAACCCATGTCAGGCATCTGATTGACTGGTGCTTCTTTCCGCAGCCATGCGTAGTAGTCGAAAGGCTCATTCTGTGTTTCAGACTGAAAGAGACTTGTTTGGGTAAAGTCAGTCATACTCGTCCTTCATCGTATCTTGAGAACCGCAGTTACATCACCTTTGTTAGCCATACATACATTCACTGTAGGAGGCCCAATTGGTGCTCATGAAGCGTTGGACCCCAAGGGCTCAGGTCACATCGATTTGTGCGCAGCCATGAATGTGCTCATTCCTGAGAACGCCAGATATATACGCGGAACTACTCAGAAATGATGACGATCGCTTTCTCGGGACAGTCCTTTATAGCGTGGTCCACATCCTCCTCGAATTCTTGCGGAACCACGCCGTCGTTCAACGCATAAGACTCACCGTCTTCATCAAGGCAGAATAACTCCGGATAGCCCGAATAGCAGCGGTTATGTCCAGCGCACTTTGTTTTTTCAATCTTGATTTTCAAGGCCGCTCCTTGGTATGGCCGCCACCAGCTCAGGGTGGAATTCGATGCCTGCAATTTAAACAAAGGTGATAACAGGACCAATGTCCCGCCTGCACCACTACACAGTTTCCGCCACGGGCTTACACCGCAAGTGCCAATCCCGTGCACCCCTGAGTTCCTGCTCTTTATCCTTCGTTGGCACCAGGCTCCAGATCTACTGGCAGTATTGTTCCCGTTGGCTATTGATATTACAGTTTCACATTGTACGCAACCTTATATATTGTTCCTAATTAGGAAAGTGATCGGGATTATCGCAGCCCACTCCACACATTTTTTCATCGCAGTGAGAATCGATGCATGGGTTTTGGTTGACGATAGCGTAGCAACCGTAATATCGAATTACTCAGTACACAAAGCTTAGAGAGGAAGGAGATGAGGGATAAGATAGCCCTGATTACGGGAGCCGCCAGCGGCATCGGTGCAGAAGTGGCCAGACAGTTATCAACCGAAGGTGTGCGAGTCGCTATCTGTGATGTAAACGAAGCGGCAGGGTCGTTGCTGGCGGAAGAATTGCAAGCAGAATTCATAATGTGCGATGTTTCCAGTTTGGGAAGCATGGAAAACGCCGTAGAGGAGTGCGTCAGCCGATTAGGTCAACCGGACTACGTCCATCTGAATGCTGGAGTGATGACCGTTCCTCCTTCCGACCCTTTCATTCCACTCGAAGAAGTTTCCGAGGATCAATATCGCCGCATTGTTGGCGTAAATGTTACTGGCATCTTCCATGGCCTCAAGGCCCTACTCCCGAGGATGCGGGGGACGGGGGGAGCAATTACCATCACCGCATCGATCGCTGGGTTAATCATCGTCCCGTTTGACCCACTTTATACCGCAACCAAACACGCCGTCATCGGTCTGGCCCGCTCTGTTGCGGCCTCGACGAACGGCACCAATCTACGAGTAAATGTGATCTGTCCTGGCGGGGTCGACACAGCCATCGTACCGGACGAGTTGAAAGCTGCAGGGTCGATGAACGCAATGTCGCCGAGTGTGATGGCTGAAGAAGTGGTTGAATTGCTACGGAATGGGCCCAACGGCGAGGTCCGTGTAAAGATAGCTACCGATCGGGAGGCTTTCCGAATTGAAATGCCAAATCTGGGTGCGTGAAACCAAAGTCAGTGGCCACGGCTGTCTGCCCACCTCGTCGATGGCTTGCTGGGTTGATCGGCGCTTGCTTTTTTCCTCGGGTATAGTTGTAATGGCACTTACTATTTGATTGCATCGTTAACGCGTTAAGGACATCACCATGAGTAGTCTAGGATTTGGACTTATTTCGGCCGATTCTCACATCGTCGAACCGGCGGATTGCTATTCTAAATTTATCGCTCCTAAGTATCGAGACCGTGCACCCACCATACAGCGCGACGCGCTGGGTAACGACATTTACGTGATTCCCGGCATGGATTCAACGATTCCTCTAGGATTGGTTGCTGCCGCCGGGCTGTCGGCGGAAGAACTAGGTGAGCGACGTAAAGGATGCACCTTCGATCAGTTACACGAAAGCGGGCACAACGCAAAGTTTCGCGTGGCCGATCAGGAACGCGATGGCGTCGTTGCCGAGATTCTATATCCGTCGGTGGGGATGGTGTTATGCAACCACGAAGACTACGACTATAAAACCGCATGCATGCACGCATACAATGAGTGGCTAGCAGCGTACGTTGACGACGCGCCACAGGGACGCTTGTTCGGCCTTGGACAAACATCGGGTTGTTCCGTGAAGCAAATGATCAACGATTTTAAGGACTGTAAGAAAAAAGGCTTCGTCGGCATGATGATGCCCGGAGAGCCCCAGGAAGAAGACTACGACCACCCGATGTACGATCCACTGTGGGAGTGCGCAGTGGATCTCAACATGCCTCTATCATTTCACATTCTTACTTCCCGCAACAGTGGCGGGAAAGTTCGGGGTAACAAAACCAACGGTTTTTTGAGCATCATCCGCAGCGTGCAAGACGTTATGGGCGTTTTCGTGCTGGGTGGCGTCTTTGATCGGCACCCCAACCTAAAATTCATTGCCGCCGAAGCCGACGCTGGCTGGCTCCCACATTACGCATATCGCATGGACCACGCTTACGAACGGCACGCCATCTGGATGGGCGGCGGTCAGAACCTGGAGAAAATGCCCAGCGAATATCTCTCTTCAAACGTCTGGTTGACCTTTCAGGACGATTGGGTGGCATTCAAAGTCGCCAATCTCATGAATCCAAAACGTCTCGTCTGGGCCAATGATTTTCCGCACAGCGATGCAACGTGGCCATGGTCCCAGGATATGCTGGCTAAATACGCATCGGATTTAAGCCCAGAGCAACAGCGCTGGATCATGAGAGACAATATCGTCGAATGCTACGATCTACCGCTGGACAAACTGCCGGCCTAACAACCGGCCCTACTTTCCTCAAGCAGCCGCGCCGTTGCGTAGCAGCTTTCCGGGAAGTTCCTCAGCAGAAGTCCCTATCATGTCAATGCCTTGTGCTCGCAAAATAATCCCATTGACGATCACCGCTTCAATCCCCGACGCTTTCGAAATGAGGCGGTCCTGCCCTGCCGGCAGATCATAGACCCGTTCGAGTTCTGACGCGCCGACGGTCTCTAGATCGAATACGACAACATCGGCGGGCTTACCTTCTGCAAGCGTGCCTCGATCGCTCAATCCAAACACCTCAGCCGGTCTCGAAGTCAGCATGCGAACGGCCCTGGCGATGGGTATCGTGCCTTTGTCACGCACCCAATGGCCGAGTAGATGTGTCGAAAAACATGCATCGCACAGTTGGCTTGCGTGCGCTCCGGCATCAGACAAACCGAGTACTGTTTCCGGATGGTCAAGCAGTTCCTGAACTTCATCTTCGTCGTTGTTGGCTATCGGCATGCGAAACCGGACTTCCAACTCATTCGCCAGCGAAAGGTCAAGGGCAACATCTACAAAATGTTTGTCTTGCTGTGTGGCGAGGTCTGCAAGAACGCACTCATTCATATCCGGATCGCTTTGGCAATTTGAAACGATAGCTTGCGGAAAGCCTACCGTCAAAGCATTGCCTGGCTTGTCAAGCATCCGCCTGAATCTCTCACGAAATTCGGGATCAGCATAAATCTCTTTCCGCTTGGCAAAATCCGCGGCCGACACCTCTTGAAACAGGCGCGAACTCTCAAAAACGAACGGTGCTTTAAAGGTAAATTCGAAATTCAATGGACGACAGGTGACCTGGGGAACGACGTCATACCCCGCTGCTATAAGCTCTTCTGATTTCCGTAGTTGATCTTTGTAAGTTCCTCCACCTCCGAACGAGGTCCCGGCGAGCAAAGCGGTCCAACTGATGCGCCTACCGGTGCTCTGATTGATCTCTGCAAATTCCTTGTAGGACAGCCCCTCACCAATGGTTGCCTGGATCATACCGCGTGACGCATCACCGAGTACGCCTGTCAGATCCATCAGTTCACGTTTGTCCGCCAGCCGACTGGGTACAGGTTTACCTCGATAGCCTACGTGGGTACGCGCCTTCGATGTCGCGAACCCGACGGCTCCAGCATCAAGGGCTTCACGCACCAATTTACGCATGTCGGCAATCTCTTCGTCAGTGGCTTCTCGCTCGGTGGCGTCTTCGCCCATGACGTACAGACGAAGCGGCGTGTGGCCGAGCAAAACAGCCACATTAATAGCGGATCCCTGACCTTCTATTGCATCGAGGTACTCTGGAAAGCTCTCAAACCCCCAGTCTTCCCCGAGGCCACTCTTCAACGCTTCAACACTCATGCCTTCGACGCTCTCCAGCGTTTCGGCGATCAGCAGTCTATGCTCCGGCCGTGTTGGCGCAATACCGAATCCGCAATTGCCTAAAACCACAGTGGTAACCCCATGCCAGGGAGAGATGCTCAGCATTTTGTCCCACATGATTTGAGCATCGTAGTGAGTGTGGATATCCACAAAGCCAGGCGTTACGTATTTCCCTGTGGCGTCTATGGTTTTGTCTGCATCTCCCGGCGCTTCACCAAGCGCTACGATTTTGCCATCCGCAATCGCCACGTCACCTTGGTAGCCATCCGCCCCGCTACCATCCAGAATAGTTCCACCTGAAATCTTGATATCGTATTGCATGCCTTTGTCCTGTTGATCCATGGTCACACGTTATGAATTCACGTATATGTATATACGCTTACATTTAATCCCCAGCTTAATCCAATCGCTCCAACAGCGCAATTCACCGTCTACGATTGTGACGACGCTATCAACCGTCCCGTTATCCATGCTCGTCCGTAACGATCGTCCTATACATCTCGCGCCGAAATCCGTCATGGTCGTTAAACGCCTGGTGAGCACACAATCTATTGTCCCAGATAGCAATCGTACCGGGCTGCCAACGCAACCGGCAGGTGAAAGCGGGTTGAGTCAGGTGATTGGCCAGGAATTCAATGATCGACTTGCCTTCGTCTGAGTGCATGCCCTCAATATTTGTCGTATACGTACGGTCGCAGAACAAAGCGCTTTCTCCCGTTACCGGATGTACACGCACGATTGGATGCACCGAGCCAACAAGTTTTTGTTGCGCCATCTCCGGGTCTGAGGATTCCTTAACCGAGGTTTTGATCTCGGCTGCACCCATATCCAACTTTGCCCTCTGAATTTCCAGCATGAAATTCTGAATGGACATACGAACTTTCAGCGGTTTCAGCACGGATTTCATGGTTTCCGAAAGAGCCGAGTACGCCAGGACCGCATTAGCCCACATGGTATCGCCGCCGTAGGGTGGTGTATCCACACCGCGCAATGTTGTGATTGCTGGGGGATCGGGAAGAAATGGCGAATCAAAATGCCAGCCAGACCCGAAAATGATCGCCACCGGGTCTTCTGCCAGCCTGATGACAGGTTGAATATGCTCATACCCTTCCAACCCTTCTGTATACGCATCCTTCCCAAATGAACCAAATCTCTCAGAGAAAGCCTCATGCTCTGCATGAGATATGTTTTGATCACGAAAGAAAATCATCTTATGTCGATACAGCGCATCGCGAATCTCTTCGAATGCCTGATCGGAGAGGTCAGAGATATTGACCCCACTAACTTCTGCGCCCATGGCCGAGGCCAACGGTAACACCGTAAGATGCTCATATCGCTTAGCGCGATTGTCAAAAACGGCATGTGGATGATGGATCATTGAGCAGCTCCGTCACCTATTAGGAATAAGCATGAACAGATAATGTATGCATGCTTTCTTGTTTCAAACAATCTGATTTATAGTGGACTTTCCGACGTGCAAAGGACCTGACCCTCACTTTGTGACACATCACTAGCTATCGAGAAAACCAAATTGAATCAAAAAATCGACAAGCGCGAACTGAAATTCGCAATCATCGGCGGCGGTATGGCCGGAATCTTGAGCGCCATCAAACTTCAGCACAACGGCTACAGTAACTTCACGGTCTACGAGAAAGCATCACGCCTTGGCGGTACGTGGAGAGAGAACACATATCCTGGCATCGCCTGTGACGTACCATCCCATTCCTACTGCTATGAATTCGAACCCAATGCTGAATGGTCCCACACGTGTTCGCCTGGTTCTGAAATTCTGGAATATTTGGAAAACGTAGCGGAAAAATACGGCGTAACTGAACATGTCCGATTCGATGCAGACGTATCGCAACTTCAATATCATGATGGACAGTGGGATGTTCAATGCCGCGATGGCCAGAGCGATATCGTTGACTTCATCATTGCCGCAACCGGCGTGCTGCATCACCCCTCCTATCCCGATATCCCCGGCCTACAAACTTTTGCTGGCCCCATGTTTCACACGGCCCGGTGGGATCACTCGGTAGAACTGGAAGGCAAGCGTGTCGGCATCATAGGCACAGGTTCCAGCGCCATACAGATCGTCGGCGCACTCGCCGGTAAAGTGGCGGGATTAGTCCAATTTCAGCGCACGCCGCAGTGGATTTTGCCGCGTCCGAATCCAGCCTATACGGAGGATGAAAAACGGTATTTCCGCGACCACCCCGATGCCATGCACAAAGTACGCGAAGAACAGATGCAGATGTTCGAGCACGGCTTTTCCTCAGCCGTCGTCGGGGAGAATCCCGAGGCATTGGCTAGGATTCACGAGGTGACGCTGGCCAATCTCGAGGACAACGTGAAAGACTCGGTGTTGCGAGAAAAGTTGCGGTCCAACTACCAGGCAGCTTGCAAACGTCTCATCATGGCAGACAATTATTACGAAGCCATTCAACATCCCGACTCCGAGTTGGTGACTGAGTCAATAGAAGCGATCGAGCCGACTGGCGTCCGCACCGCTGATGGCGTTTTTCGAAAACTAGATGTACTCGTCATAGCAACGGGATTCAAAGTCGACCAGTTTTTACGCCCAATCAATGTTGCCGGATCCGGCGGCAAAACCCTTGATCAGGCGTGGTCTGATCGTCCGTCAGCCTATCTGTCCGTCTGCGCACCTGGGTTTCCGAATCTTGTCATGCTCAATGGTCCCAATGGACCGGTTGGCAACTTCTCGTTGATAGACGTTGCAGATATCCAACTCGATTTTTTCTTAAAACTCGTGAGAAAAGTGCGCGAGGGCGGCTTCACCGAATTTGCAGTGAAACCGGAGGCGGCTCAAACTTTCGAAGCAGAGCGGGTAGAGGCGACGAAGAACACGGTGTGGGTATCCGGTTGCAACAGTTGGTACCTTGACGACCGTGGCGTCCCTGCCGCGTGGCCATGGTCAATGCAACGGTTCCGCTCCGCTCTCGGAGAACCAAATCTCGACGATTTCGAGCTAACGCGCTGAGTTCAGGCCGCTTTTTTCGGGTGAAGTCGTACCGGTAGATCAGTATATCCCTTAATTAACGTCGACAAACTGCGTACCGGCTCACCTACAACTTCAACCATATCGAATCGCTCCATGATTCCCTCCCAAACAAGGCGTAGCTGCATCTCCGCAAGGCGGTTACCCATGCAGCGGTGTATCCCGAAGCCAAACGATAAATGATGACGGGGCCGTTCACGGTCAATGATGAATTCGTACGGTCGTTCGATTACCTCTTCATCGCGGTTACCAGATACATACCACATCACCACCTTGTCACCTTTTCTCAGCTTCTTTCCCCCCAACTCGGTATCCTCGGTAACTGTCCGGCGCATCGACGTCAGAGGCGTCTGCCAACGGATGATCTCCGGCACCATGTTGGTTATCAAGCGGTGGTTTGCGCGGAGTTTATCGTACTCCTTGGGGTTCTGGTTCAATGCAAGAACACCACCCGAAATCGAATTCCGCGTAGTGTCGTTGCCGCCGATGATCAATAACATCAGATTTCCAAGAAACTCATAGGGCTGCATGTGTCGCGTCGCTTCACCGTGGGCGAGCATTGAGATGAGATCCCCACGAGGCGGCTCATTGACTCTTTCATTCCACAATTCGGTGAACGCTGCGAGGCATTCCAGTAACACGTCACGCCTTTCTTCAACCGACCCTACCAGCCCATCAGGACCAGGCTGGGTCGTCGCGACGTCAGACCAGAACGTGAGTTTGCGCCGCTCTTCAAACGGAAAGTCAAACAACGTCGCTAACATCTGTGTGGTTAGTTCGATAGAAACTTTGTCCACCCAATTGAACGCTTTACCGACGGGCAATGAATCCAGAATATTTGCTACCCGCTCTCTGATCAGAGGCTCAAGTTCGGCCAGGTGTTTGGGTGCTACCACGCCTTGAACTGTCTTGCGCTGCACACCATGCTTGGGCTCGTCCATTGCAATGAACATCTCCACAGGCAGGGACGACGAGTTGACCGGCGCGATGCTGATACCATCGGCCGAGGAAAAGACCTGAGGATTTCCCTCCACTTCCATGATGTCATTGAATTTGGTCACCGACCAAAACGGGCCGAACTGCGAATCTCTGCAGTAGTGGACAGGGTCTTCCTTTCGCAGACGGTCGAAAAACGGCCAGAATGCATCTGCCTGAAACAGAGCCGGCTGCGCAACATCAATTTCGTCAAGTGGTACCTTGGACGGATCTTTGCCCAACATACTGTCTCTCAGATCCATAACCGTGGCTGCCACCTCATCCATTGCTGTTTCGTTGATTGGCGCTTCACTCATGGCATATTCTCCGTAGTTGCTCTCACAATACTAATCATACTTACATTATTCAACCAGCTGCGCAATTGGAACCCAATGAACCACTTCACACTCTCAGGCCCATGGAACTCCATTGTCCGACCGTTCATACACCCAAATGATCGCTGACACTCGCACAGAAATCCGTAGTAGACGCAGTGCCGCCCTGATCCGGTGTTAGCGCGTGACCATCCGCATAGGTTGCCTCAATCGCTCGCTCCAATGACTCACCCGCACGCACAAAGCCGAGATAATTCAACATCATCACCCCGCTCAGCAGGGTCGCGGTCGGGTTGATGATGTTTTGCCCCGCAATATCCGGTGCCGTGCCATGGGCTGATTCGAAGTAGGCATAGTCCCGGCCATAGCAACCACTGGCAGCGAGACCGAGGCCCCCTATGAGGCCAGCGGCAGCATCAGACATAATGTCACCGTAGAGGTTTGGCATGACCACTACATCCAGTGCCTTCGGTTGGGCGATGATTCGGCAGGCGAAATCGTCAATGATGAACGTATCCAGTTCGACATCGGGATACTCCGCCGCCAGATCACGGGCAATATCTACAAAGTAACCATCCGAGCGAGCCAGCATGTTGTATTTCGCTGTACAGGTCACATGTGGCACACGCCCAGCCGCCTGCGCACGCTTCTGGGCCAGTTCGAAGGCAAACCTAACGACCCGCTCGGTCCCATGTCGGGTAATCGCCTTTACCGCGTAACGGCCTTCTCCAATTTCAGAAAGCGCTCCGCGTCGAGTGCGCTGAGGAAAGTTTAAACCCCGCAACTCATCCAGATCTCCTTCGATCCCCAGATAAAGGTCTTCTAAGTTCTCGCGGACAACGACAAAGTCGATGCCCGTAGGATCAGACAGTGGCGAACTCATGCCCATAAAATAGCGGCAGGGCCGCACGTTTGCGTACGTCTCCTTTCCCCAACGCAGGTAGAAGAGTGCGCGGGAGGCATTCCCGCTGGTGGATCCAAAGTACGTTGTTGACGCAGCATCTATAATCTGTTGCGCCTCCATAGGAAACGGCGACCCAAATTCCTGTTCGGCAGGTGCACCTATCGGCGGATAAACCCAATCGATTCCAAGGGCGTAGTGACGGTTCAATCGCTCCAGAATCTCTAAACTCGGCCGCATTGCCTCCGGAGCTGCATCATCTCCCTCAATGACCGCAATCTGCATGTAGCTCGCCTCTTGATTTGCTTCTTCTAAACTGCGTGTAGTTTCCGCTCTATCGACCGCCGCATTGCGCGGAACTAATCGAATGCAACGATGGCATCACCGATCAGCGTTTTGGTGCCATCATCGATTTCCGCACTTAACTCCAGCTTCGCACAACGCTCGCCACCAACATCCAGTTTTTCTATGACTTTTCCTTTGCAAGTTACTTTGGCATGCACTGGCGTGATGGCTGCAAAACGCACGCCGTACTCCCGCAGCTGGCTCTGGTTAACCCAGTTCGTGAGAAGTTGCGCAAGATAGGCCATAGACAACATGCCGTGCGCAAACACATCAGACATTCCGGCCTTTTTAGCGAAATCGCTATCGACGTGAATCGGGTTGTGGTCCCCGGACGCACCACCATACAGAGCAAGCGTGGCTCGACTAATTGGACCACAGATGTGTTCCGGCAACTCGTCACCTACGTTTAATGCGTCATAATTCAATTCGGACATGGTATTCCCCCTATCTGATTACCAGACTGTTAATCATGGTGCCGACATACTCGTCATTTTGATTCTTGGCGATCGTTTCACTAACGACGAACTTCAGAGCGCCCCCCTTTTTCTCGTACATATCGGTAATCTCGCTCTGAAACGTGATGACATCCCCTGCATAGATCGGCTTGCCATACTTGAATCTCTGCTCGCCATGGAGAATTCTGCCGATGTCGACACCGAGCTGCTGCAAGATGCTGCGATCCGCCGCAGGTGCCAGCGAATCCAGACAGAACATAAATGTTGGCGGCGCAGGCAAGGCGGGGTGGCCAGCAGTTTTGGCATCTTCCACATCCCAGTACACTCTGTCTTTAGTTCCTGTTGCTTTAGCGAAAAACCGCATCTGCCCTTGTTCTACGGTTATGCTCTTAGGCGTAGATTTCTGCCCGATCAAGCTCTTATCCATGCTCTTACTCCAAGTTATTCGAGAATTGCGTCACACATGACCAACTTCACGGCGCATCGACGACGTCTCCAGGCGGCCCTAGATGGTGCGGATGAAGCGTCCGTGGTTGCTGTAACGGCTCGGCGTCTATCGGTACCGTTCGGGTAAGGAACTCGACAACGGCGCCAGCGAAAACATCATTGCGGTCACCCGCAACCATGTGCCCGGCACCAGTGACGTTAACGAATTCGCTATGAGGGCACAGCTCCAGGAAATGCGCAGCACCTTCTTCGCTCAAGACGTCGGACAGCCCTCCTCTGACTAGAAGAACTGGTAATTCCAGATTCCGAGCACACGCAATCTGACGCTTCTGCCGTTGTTTTGCATCTCTTCGCATGGAACGGAATGCCGGATCCCAATGCCAACGATATTTCCCATTCTTTGCGAGACGAACGTTTTTCGCCAGGCCGTCGAGATTTTTCGGAGCCTTACGATGGGGTTGATATCTGCTGATCGCTTCAGCCACCTCGTGCAGAGAATCGAACCCCTCGGGTTTCTGGTTCATAAAGGACTGAATTTTGGCCACCCCGTCAGCTTCGATCTTAGGTGCGATATCCACCATTACCAGGGCGGTCGCGTCGATATGTTCTTCACCCACTGCGACCAGACTTGTGCCACCGCCCATCGATGCGCCAACCAGCACAGGACGATCGCCTCCAAATGCCTTTATCACGCATCGCAGATCATTTACCATGACATCCATGCCGTAGACACCATCTGCAGCCCACTCTGAATCGCCATGGCCTCGTGCATCAAACGCAACAGCGTGGTAGCCGGCCAGCCCAAGAGCCTCAGCCGCTCCCTTCCACGCGTGGCGGGTCTGCCCTCCGCCATGCTGCAATATGACCAGCGGACCATTTGGATCACCCCATGAGTCCCCTGCAAGCGTTATTCCACCGTGTCCTGCGAAGTAGTGCATGGGAGCCAGCGTACCCGGCAATCTTGATCCAGCGCTCATGGTCTTCCCTAAGCCTAAGACTGTATGAGTTTAAGCGATTGTATGCATACAAACAAATATTCCTAAAGCGCAGCCGTTTGCAACTCTCGCTATTCAGTATTAGATAGGAAGTGCGATTTCCGAACTAGCCAAAACCACTGGGTTCACGTATAAATTGGCGGGACTGATAAGCTCGTTTACATTTATCCCTTAAGGACTGAACAAATGGGAAATCACATCACAAATTCGATAAGCTACGATACTCGATTAGCGCAAGCCCGAGACCACGCATATTCGTTAACCCTGGAAGACATCGATGTCAGTCACTGGGACTTGTTCAGAGACGACACCCTCTGGCCTTACTTTGAACGCCTACGCCACGAAAAGCCCGTATTTTTTCACGAACGCAGCCAGGTCGGACCTTTCTGGTCCGTGACAACATACGAACATATCAAAGCCATTGATTCGGACCACGAAAGGTTTTCTTCTGAGCCTACAATCGGCCTCGATGAACTGCTGCCCAACGAAACTATGCCGATGTTCATCGCGATGGACCAACCAAAGCACAACGAGCAACGCAAGGCTGTCGCTCCGGTCGCGGCACCGCGTAACCTGGCAAACCTGGAGCCCACCATAAGGCGCCGTGTCATCGACATTCTCGAGAACCTTCCAATCGGGGAGAGATTCAACTGGGTAGAGCGAGTCTCGATCGAACTAACCACACAGATGCTAGCGACCCTGTTCGATTTTCCCTTCGACGAGCGTCGCAAACTCACGCGCTGGTCCGATGTGGCCACTTCCCCAATCAAGGCGGGGCTGGTGGAGTCGCACGAACAACGATCAGAGGAACTCTTCGAATGCCTGAACTATTTTAAGTCGCTGCGTGAGGAGCGAGAGTCCCGACCGCTCGGGACAGATCTGCTGTCGATGCTCGCTCACGACGCAGCAACACGAGACATGCCGGACATGGAATTTCTAGGTAATCTATTGCTTTTAATCGTCGGCGGAAACGATACAACCCGAAATTCAATCTCCGGCGGTGTTTTAGCTCTGAACAAATTCCCCGATCAGTATGACAAGCTCCGTCGCGACCCGTCACTGATCCCGAACATGGTCCCAGAAATAATTCGATGGCAGACACCGCTCGCTTACATGCGTCGGACTGCAATTCAAGATGTGGAAATCAATGGCGAGAAGATCCGTAAAGGTGATCGGGTAGTCATGTGGTACGTGTCAGGAAATCGCGATGACAGTATCTTCGATGATGCTGACAAACTTATCATCGACCGGCCAAACGCGCGTCAACACCTCTCTTTCGGATTCGGCATCCATCGTTGTATGGGGAATCGGGTGGCAGAATTGCAGCTGCGTATACTTTGGGAGGAAATCGGCAAACGCTTTCACATGGTTGAGGTGGTCGGTGAACCAGAGAGAAGCCTTTCTAATCTTATTCGCGGCTACACACAGTTGCCAGTAAAGGTGCATCCACTGTGAGGGAGGTTATTGCGCCGGCGTTTACGTATCAGTGAAGTTCATTTCCTCACGTCCAATCCCCGCTAGGCGATCGAAGCCCGTAGCAAAAACGATGTCATCGTATTCGAACGAACGACGAATACGTTCGTCCGTGGCATCAGGCGAGCGCGCCGCTCGGAAAATCCGCTTGTGTTAACCTGTTAGTAGGTTGACACCAACGCTATCGGATTCAATCAAATCTGAACCCTGAATAACCACCACCAGTTTCGCACTCGCAATGCTCCCGATATGCAGGCGCTCCACCCGCATAGACCTGGAAGATGCGCCCCTGTCGATTTTCCATGTTCGAATTGACCCCGATAACCCTGATTGGCGGAGTTTGTGCAACTGGTACAGTCCTGCCATGCGAGCGCCTTTGACGAGAAAGTCATGCACGGTCTCTGGATGGTTGGGGTTCATAGGGAGTCCCTTTCGTCTTGTCCTGATTTGCGCTGCAATTTCTGCTCGGGTGGGTGCTTAGAATGCGATTACTTGACGGGCAACTTTGCCACCAACAGCAGCACTAACTAACAATATGTTAAATAAGGCGCGCATCCGCCGCCATTAGCGAGTTTAGATAAGCCATTATTGTCTAGGCTTCATCTACTATTATTGACATAATGTTAAGCACCTCGTGCCAGAGAGCCAGAAGACAATTGAAAAGACAAATGCACCTGACCGGATTCCTGCTGGCCTGCCCGGCACCACACATGATCATGTCCTGGGTTTATCCCAAGGATGAGATGTTTGCAGGCACGTGGACAGACATTGGGTACTGGGCGCACATTGCAAAGACGCTGCAGCGAGGTAAATTCGATATGCTGTTCTTCGCTGATGGCTGGGCTGGCGGCGTCAACGCAACGGGCATTAAATACGGCATTCAGTTTCCGGTACACGACCCAACAACCATCGTACCTTACCTCAGCGCTGTAGCGCCCAAGCTCGGCTATGCCTTGACCATGTCAACGACGTTCTTTCAACCTTATATGCTTGCTAGAAAACTGGCATCGCTCGACCACGTAACGAAGGGCAAGATCGGCTGGAACATTGTTTGCTCCATCTCGTCAGGCGAAGCAAAGAACTTTGGGATGGAGGAATTGCCCCCCCATGATGTGCGCTACGGTCGCGCGGACGAATTCATGGAGGTGTGCCACAAACTTTGGAACAGTTGGGAACCGGACGCGCTGATGATGGATATGGAGCGTGGAATATTCGCGGACCCAGAGCGTATTCACAAAATTAACCACGTCGGTGAACACTTCAAAGTCCAAGGGCCACTAACGGTAGCGCCCATGCCACAGGGCCGACCGTACTTGTTCCAGGCCGGCGCGTCTGACCGCGGGCGTAGGTTTGCCGTAGATCATGCCGATTGCATATTTGCAGTCGGCACCGGCATTGCGCAGATGCGGGATTTCGTTGACGACATCAAGTCCCGGGCTGACAACGCAGGGCGGGATCCAGAATCTGTGCGGATCTTATGGAGCGCGCAGCCGGTCGTAGCAGAGACTGCAAGCGAGGCAAAGGTTCGAATGCAGGAAATCCGCGAGCGTATACCTTTCGAAGCATCGCTGGCTTTGATGTCAGGGCATTTCAACATCGACCTCAGCGGGTTCGACGCCGATACACCGGTCAGTCAACTCGAGGGATTGGAAATCACCGGCACCAAGGGTATGTTTGAATCCTACACGTCCCGCAATCCCGATATCACTCTGCGCAAGATTGCCGACAGTTACCTCTCCAGCAGTGACGACAGCGCTTTAGCGGGTACCGGAGATCAAGTTGCGGATGCAATGATTCAACATCTAGAGGACGGCGGCGGTGACGGATTCCAGATCACCCCTTCTTATTACGCACCGCAATTTTTCGACGACATCGTGGCAAGACTCATTCCTGCTCTACAGCGCCGCGGTGTCTATCGGGAAGACTACCAGGGCAAAACGATGCGCGACTATATGGAACAGAGCGAGTAGGTGGGGCAACCCACCAGATCAGCTGCTGAAAAGGTCTAGACCCACCGGCTTGCGACCGATGCATTTCACGCAGGCAATTCCGGTCCCAGGTATCCCGCGCATGCGTCACACATCGGTTATCCCAGAAAATGACGTCGTGCGGCTGCCACTCATGGGTATAGATCAGGTGCGGTTGTGTCAGGTGCTTCTTCAAACGCTCCAACAGCGCCTCACCTTCAGAGGGCTTTTCTTCAAAACCGCACAAAGTCGCGACAAAGCCAGGCGTTAGCCACAGTGCTTGACGACCGGTCACCGGATGGGTACGCACCGCTGGATGCTCTACGGGTGAATCGTCAATCGGTTCGCTACTGTTCATCGCTGCCCGCTGTTTGACGCCCTTCATCGTGGCGTTCGTGCTCATGGGTCGCCAACGCATCGGTATTAGCAGCGCTTGCGTTCTCCGCATCGAGTACCGCAAACGCTTGATACATGTTGACGAAATGGGTTTTGCCGCCCGCAGCTACCGGCGGGATTTCAACACCATGCAAGACCGTCACATCGGGAGGAACCTCATAATCCTGTACAGCCGAGTGCCAACCGAGCGCCTGAGTGGCGGAATTATGCGGATCATCTTCTTTCGCAATGACCTGCTTGCCTGGTTTGCGCGTATCTCTGTTCGACAATAGCTGCAAAGGTAATGAACCCACCATAGGCAGCTTATCGCCTGCTCCACCCCGGGCAAACGGCTGCCCAAACCACTGCGTGATCTCGCACTGACGTTCCGGCGTGAGCCGATTTTGATCTCGCAGGACCATCATACCGGAATGATTGAATACCGTGAGCAGCGAAAAAATCTGTTCCCCGGTGAGAGTATGCAGATAAAATTGTTCGGCCCAGTTTGTGTGCTCAGCGTTCTAATTTCTCCAACACCCGCTGAAGCACGGTCTCCAGACGCCAGTCAAGATTAACCGGATCTATATCAAACTCCTCTGCAAAAGACTCGCGCATCAGCGCATAGCCGTAGGACAACGCCGATATCAATACCAGAAACGCTTCTAGATCTATGTCATCGTCAATTTTTTCTGCTTCACTATCGGCCTCGAAAGTCTCTAACCAGGCGTCCTTCAATGGTGCAAGGCGCACGGGTTCTTGCCCATCGAGTATCAGCAGCATGGCAAGTTTCAATGCGGGTTGATGCTGCACCATGGTGCGCAACATCTGTCGAATACGGGCATTGAAGGGTAGCGACAAGCCCTGTGCAATCTGATCCAATCGGTCCTGTAAATCTCTCGCCAGAGCGGAACGCAATAGTTCCTCCCGGGAACCAAAGTGATGGTAAACCAGGGCACGGTTCACGCCCGCGTCTTCTGCAACTTCGCGCAGATTCAAACCCGCCAAAACCCCATTTTCTTCCAAAAGCTTAAGTGCTGCTTGTTCCAGCAATGCTTTACTTGAGTCCTTGGACTTGTCTGAGTCTGGCTGAAGGGAAGTGACTTTGTTGTCGGTCGATTTTTCCAAAAAGGTTGTCCTCTAGATCGCTAGAATATCGAGTCTAAAATTAGGCTGGCTCATAATAAGGTTTATCCCCTGCGACAGTCACACGCTCTCCGTGCCTGACTTCAGGCCAGTAATCAAAAACCGCATGGTGTTGAACACAACGGTTATCCCAGAAAGCAATAGAGCTCGGCTCCCAGTGAAACCGACACTGGAAATCTGGCAGCGCGATATGCTGATAAAGGTGCTCGAGGACCGCTTTACTCTCCTTGGGTTTCATCCCGACGATATGCGTTGTAAACCCCGAGTTAACGAACAGTGCTGGTCGCTTAGTCACCGGATGTGTTCGAACCATTGGATGTTCCGACTCAGGATATTCGCGCACCATCTTATCTGCCGAGACATTGTATCGACCTGCATAGACATGCTTGCCCGAGTGGACCGCCGTCATACCTGTTATCAAATTTTTCATTCTGTCCGAGAGCGCCTCATAGGCTGCGTACATGTTGCTGAAAAGCGTATCACCCCCAGTCTCGGGTACGGTCTCAAGACGCAGAATGCTGCCCATTGGCGGCTCTTCGTCACAAGAGACATCAGAATGCCAGCCCTGCCCGGCGGAGTAGGTTGAATTTTCGTCCGCATGAATAATGAGAATTTCCGGATGCCCTTCTGGCCCAGGCGCCGCAGGATGGTAATGCAGCTTTCCAAATAAACTACCGAATGCTTTATGTTGATCGCGAGTGATGTCTTGATCACGAAAGAAGATCACACCATGTTCCATCAAAGCGCCATGAATTGCTTCGAACAGTGGTTGATCTACCCCTTTGGCGATGTCGACATCGTGCAACACCGCACCGCAGGAACCTGTCAGCCAAGTTTTGTTGAGCTGTATCTCGTTTGTCTGTGCATGGACACTCATCTCACACCTCCTCGAAATACGGTGCATCGCCGCAGAGGGTAATCCTTTCCGCGGTCCGAGTGGCTGGGAAGTAATCGTCCGTGGGATAGTGTTGAACACACCGATTGTCCCAGAATGCGATCGAGCCTGGCTGCCACGCAAATCGAACCTGAAAGTGGGGATCGTTCACGTGATCAAACAGAAAGCGCAACATGTTGTCGCTTTCGCGACGAGGCAAGCCCACGATCTGGCGTGTGAACCCGTAATTGACAAATAGCGCCTTACGCTTGGAAACAGGGTGCGTGCGAATCACCGGATGTTCCGAGTTTGGAAAACGGGCACCCTGGTCTTCGCTCTTATAACCGCCACTGCGATAAACGTCGCCCGAGTGAATCGCTGTCAAACCAGCCAGATAGGATTTAATCGAATCTGACAAGGCATCGTACGCCGCATACATATTGCTGAACAACGTATCACCACCCACCGCAGGCATAGTTTTCATATACAACATGCTCGCGGCCGGGGGCTCAGGATCACAGGACACATCCGAATGCCAGCCGCTGCCGGCTACGCCTTTGCGCTTATCATCGGCGTGAATGATCAATATCTCGGGGAAGCCCTCAGGCGCAGGGGCTGCTGGATGAATATGCAGCTTACCGAAGCGCGCGCCTAGGTCTCTGTGTTGTTCTCTGGTCAGTTTTTGATCGCGAAAAAAGACCACACCATAGGTAACCAGCAGGTATTCAATTTCATCGATCGTGCTCTGCGGCAGGCTCCCGGAAAGGTCGATATCCTGAATCACCGCCCCACCGTGCGGGGCCATCAGTTTATAATTTAGCTCAAGGTCTTGCGTAGGCGATAGTTGGTGCATTTGTGCATTCCCCTAGAACGATCAGGAAAGGTTAACATAATGTTAATTTGGTCTACAATACGTATCAGTATTTTCTTCTTGTTCAATGGAGAGCAGATAACATGCCCGAAACCCAGATAGATAAGTTGTGGCAAGCCCGTTTTGGCGGCACAGAAGCCGCACCTTCCGAGCGCGTGCTGGATCAAGCTGCTTGCGCAGATACCGTGCGCCTGCTTTTACGTCATAGAACCCATAGAGCGTACATCAACGAACCCATCAACGAAGAGACACTAAATGCGGTACTTGGCTGCGCCCTATCGGCCCCTTCTAAATCTGACCTGCAGCAATTGAGTATCGTCGTCATCGACGAACCACAACTGCGCGAAAAATTCGCTGCGATGATTCCAACCATGCCATGGATTAAGAACGCCGCTGCATTTCTGGTGTTTCTGGCTGACGGACACCGCATTGAGTCACTTTGCGCACACCGAGGCAAACCGTTCGCGAACGATAACCTGGATAATTTTCTTGCTGCGGTGAGCGATGCAAGCCTGGCCCTGCAGAATGCTATCACCGGTGCTGAAGCACTTGGCCTCGGTTGCTGCCCGATCAGTGTGATCCGCGATCATATGAGCGAGGTAGCAAACCTTCTGACACTACCACGCAGGGTTGTTCCGCTCGCTGGCCTTTGTTTAGGCTACCCAGCCCGGGAGGGACACGTATCTCTGCGCTTGCCTGCAGCCGTAAATGTACACAGAAACGGGTACGATTCGACTAATCTCCACAACCACATCGATGCCTACGACCGCGAGCGCGACGATCGCTACAGCATACCCAAGGAAGCACAAAAGTACGTTGCGGATTATGGCTTAGCCAAGTTCTATGGCTGGTCAGAAGATAAAGCCCGACAAATGTCTAAACCCGAACGCACTAATGTTGGCGAGTTCACGCGCAACGCTGGATTTTCTCTGACTTGAGTCAGGCAGCTTACGCTGCCTATTGTTAGATCGGGCTATTGTTAGCCTGGCCGATAAGCCGGTCGATCGGTGCCGGCAATGGTGACCCGTTGCATGGTTCGAGTCTGAGGAAAGAAGTCGGCCGTAGCACGGTGTTGGGTACAACGATTGTCCCAGAAAGCAACAGAATTTGGTTCCCAGTGAAACCGAACTTGGAACTCCGGCGTTTCAATATGTCGAAAGAGGAACTCAAGTAGACTGCGACCCTCGGCCTCATTCAGTTCTTTGATACCCGTCGTGAATACACTGTTAACATAGAGCGCGTGTCGACCCGTTTCCGGGTGGGTTCGCACCACGGGATGCTCTGCCGCGGGATAGTTCTCCACTGAGCCCTTAATACGACCATAAACGTGCTCACTTTCGTGTATTGCAGTGAGGCCTGACAGAAACGCTTGCATGCTCGCTGACAAAGCATCATACGCTTCATACATACTCGCCCAGCACGTATCGCCCCCGGCGACTGGCACCACCTTGCCATACAGGATCGATCCCAGATTTGGGATCTGGTCGCAGGATACATCCGAATGCCAGGCACTGGCAGCACCAGGGCGGTCTTTGTCGGAGTGCAACATAAGAATCTCGGGGTGGCCTTCCGGTCCCGGAATGGAGGGATGGCAGTGAAGATCACCAAAAAGACGCCCCAGGTTCTTATGCTGCTCCATGGTCATGTTCTGACCCCGAAAAAACAAAACCTGGAACTCAAGCAGCGCCGCGCGAATATCTGCGGCCTGCTGCGAATTCAAATCTTGACCCAAATCTAAGCCTTCAAGTTCAGCACCAATAACCGGCGTCACCGGTCGTGCCACGAAAGAACCATACTCAACCGGGTCAACCGTACGCTGGCGGTCATCACGCCGGATGGGATTTTTGAACGGTTCCGCTTTTGCTGTGCTCATCACAACCTCCAATGCCAATCAATATTTTGAACAGATATCATCATAATTAACATTATGTCAACCATTTTCATCGTTATCGCGTTGCATTCCAGCGATAGGCCCCTGGGAGACACGCACCAGATCGGCTTCTATCGTCCGACTGGCCAGAAAGTAATGTAACGCTGCCCAGACATTCAGACAGGCAAAGCACATCAATGCGTAGCGTAAACTTTCATTGCCATAACTGGACGCAAAGACGTCGGATAGAATCCCGACCCCCTGCGGCCCGAGGCCAAGGCCAATCATATTGCCTACAAACAAGCTGATCGCAGCTGCCACAGAACGCATCCGCACAGGCATAAGATTTTGCAGCATCGCGAATCCGGGACCTAGATAAAAACCACCAAGAAAAGCCGGGATCAGATAGATCCACAGTGCTGTGGCGAAGTCTGCGGTGAGGAAGAACGCGATGGTAAATGGCACCGTAATCAGTTTGGCCAGTGTTACCACCCAAGGGATCCAGCGAACATCACGCTTGGCCAGAACATCAGCGAGCCGTCCTGAAGTAAACGCCCCCAACCCTCCTACAACACCTGACATCAGCGCCAATGTCATGCCGGTTTCGGTCTGGCTCAGACCATGGGAGCGGACAAAAAATGCCGGTAGCCACAACACCATGCCGTACCCGACGAACACCGCCAGTGCACCACCGATTACAATGTTGCGCACACTTGGCGTATGCAGCATGGTGCCAGCAACCCGCCAGAATCCCGGCACACTTTCGGGGGTAGCAGTGGCCTCCGAACCACCCCTTTCCGGTTCTCTCAGAGTCAATCTTACTAACACTGCGATCAATAGTCCTGGCACCCCAACGACAACAAAGGTAGTGCGCCAACCCCAATGCTCACTCATCCAACCGCCGCCCAGAAAGGCGATCAGCAGCCCGATGTTGACACCCATCGCAAAAACACCCATGGCGGTGGCGCGCTCCGACATGGGAAACATATCGGAGATCATCGAGTGGGAAGGCGGATTGGAACCGGCTTCACCCACCCCCACACCCACCCGCATCAGCGCCATTTGCCAGAAAGTCTGAGCAAAGCCACAGGCCACGGTCATCGCGCTCCAGATTGTCACTGACCACGCGATGATATTGCGGCGATTGCTACGATCAGCCAGCATGGCAATGGGCAGTCCAAGCGTTGCATAAAACAACGCAAACGTAAGGCCAACCATGAACCCCATTTGCGTATCACTGGCACCCAGGTCTTGCTTAATTGGCTCGAGAAGAATGCCCATGATTTGACGGTCCACATGACTGGACGTGAACACGAGGACCAGCACAGCCAGTGCGTACCACCGATAGTTGCTGGAAGTGGTTAAGCGCGAGTTGGTGAGACGCATCATGACAAGAGGTTTATCCGTCCTGACCTGGCGGACTTTGCAGCAGATCCACTACCTCGGGTATCACGGACTCGAAGTCTGCCACCACGCCGACATGCGCATGGGAAAATATTGCGGCATCCGGATCGTTGTTAATCGCGACGATCAATTTGGCGCGACCACACCCCGCCATATGATGATCAGCACCCGATATACCTACTGCGATATACAGTTCGGGTGCAATGGTAATGCCTGAAATGCCCACCTGTCGGTCCTGAGGATACCAGCCCAGGTCACACGCCGGTCGGCTGGCACCGACGGTACCGCCCAACAGATCGGCGAACGTCTCCAGCAACTCGAACGCATCAGCACCGCCTAGACCCTGCCCACCGGCAACCACCACCGTGGCATCTTCCAGATTCACACCATCAGCGCTGTTTGTATGCCGTGACACTAGCTTCGTCAACGGGGCAGTTGGCGCGCATGCTCCACTCATGATGGTAATTTCACCTTCTCGCGCGCTGTCCTGTTCAGGCACATCGAAACATTTGGAACGAATCGTAGCCACACCCAGCTCAGATCGGAAGCTGACCAGGGCTCTGGCCTTGCCGCCGTAACAAGTTCGCGTAAGTTTTAATCTACCGTCCTCAACCCGACCCTCGACACAACCCATGGCTGTTGCGGATTGCAGGCGGAACGCCAGTCGCGGAGCCAGTTCCACCCCGTAGTCGGAATGCGGCAGTAAGATCAGATGAGGATCAATCTGTTCTATCGCACCCGTCATGTCGGCAAGTGCTCTGTCAGGATAAAAATCATCAGCTACTTCTGTCAGAAAATAAACCTGGTCTACACCGGAACGAATCAATGTCGCCGCAAGCTCATTGTCTTGTTGCCCCAACAGCACACTCGCCAATCGACCGTCCAGACTGTCGGCCAAAGACCGGGCTAATGACAAAAGCTCAAGGCTATTGGAGGAAATGCGACCGTTGGCGACTTCCGCCCAGGTGAGTATCGCTGTTTTCATTTTCCAACCTTCATGGTGCGCAATAATTCGACCAGTTGCGCCGCAGTGTCCGCTGCGGTCGCTGCCTGAATGAAATCACAGTGCCGCTCAACAGTGGGTACAAAAACATCTTCCACCACAAGCCGTGCGCCTTGCACGTCTAACTCATTCTCATTGAGTTGCAAATCATCGACACACCATTCTTCGGGCTTCATGCGCCCGGCCTGCATTATCTGGCGCATGGTCGGTCTTCTTGGCTCACCCACTTCGTTCGAGACCGTCACCACGGCCGGCAGCGCCGCTTCAATCACGTCATGGCCATTGGCGCGAATACGCTCCACGTTCACGCTGCTTTCACCAACACTGACACTTCCGGCGCAAGGCAGCACCGGCCACCCTAAAAGTTCAGCAATGCCATATCCCACAATACCTTCGTCATAATCTGCCGCCATTCGGCCTGTGAGCACCAGGTTCACATCGCCAAGTTTTCGGATAGCCGCGCTCAAAGCCATGGCAGTTATGTAACCGTCCGCGCCGGCTAAAACCGGGTCGTTCAAGAAAATACCCTGATCTGCACCCAACGAAAATGCGGTCTTGAAAATTTTCGCGTCATCTTCATCACCGAGACACAAAACCGTGATTCTGATGTCATCGCCAAGCTGCTCCCTGACCTGCAATGCCACTTCGAAGCATTGCTCGTCATAGGGGCTCATAACCTTCTTCAATCCCGGCACCTCCGCGCGACGCAAAGTGTCTGGATTGATTTCAAACGCGATCGATGAGAATTCCGGATCTGGAATGTACTTAGCACAAACCACGATGTGCATGTTGCATTTCCCCAAGCTCGAAGTTACCTCCCCTACACATTAACATATCGTTAACAGACGGGTCGACATCCAAGTTTCACAGAGTCTGAAATACCCATCAATTCCGATATTTTAAGTATTTATGGGGAATTGAGCTCCACAACTATTTGGAGTAACGTTTTGTTCATATTTGTCAATTCAGGAGAGGGAACATGCCTCGCAGAGAGATAGAAGGTGGCTGGGTTCGCGGTTGGCCCGACCGCAAACGGCCGAGGCTGTGTAAAAACACGGTTCAGGTTGAAGTAATTTGACTGAACTTTCCTTGGGACAAGCGAAGTTTCAGATCGCCGCTACCAACTGTTTTGTTCCAATGAGGTTAACGACCCGTTTCATGTTGTACGCAAGCACATGAAGGCTCATTTCTGTACTTACGTTTTCGAGTTTCTTGGTCAGGAAGTGTTCTGACCCCATCCAGTGTTTTAACGTCCCGAACGGATGTTCTACAGTAGCCCGCCGTATGCGCATCGCGTCTGGGTAATCGGCTAGCCTCGCTTCAGCTCGTTCAACAACTGCCTCATGTTCCCAGCGACTGATTCGGCGATAGTCGCTCGGCGTGCACTGGGCTTTGATTGGACAGCGAACACACGCCGAAGACCAATAGCGACGGATCTGCTTGCCCGATTCGGTTCGCGTAAAACGATAGATGGCGCGCTCTCCCGCCGGACACTCGTACTCGTCGTCTTCGGCGATGTAGCGGAACTGGCTGCGTTTGAACTCGCCCTTACCACGCTTACCCGAGGTGTCTGTTTTCATGACATACGCTGTGATGTTGGCTTCCTCACAGGCGAGCAGTTCTTCACCTCGGTAGTAACCCTGGTCGGCGATCACGTTGATCGTCTTGTCTGCCTCGAGTACTTCTTTCGCTTTGTTCGCCATCGAACTCAGTTGTCGCCGATCAGCGCCGGCGTTGGTCACATCGTGAGCGACGATAAGGTGCGTTTCTACATCCACTGCGGTCTGTACGTTATAGCCAACGATACCGCTGCCTCGACTCTTCATGGAGCGGGCGTCTGGGTCAGTCAGGGAGAGTTGTTGGTCCGGTGCTGCAAGCATCCGGACTTCACACTTTTTTAAGTGACCCATCTCCTCTTCAAGAGCTGCGATCTTATCCTGCAATGTGCGGGTATCTTCTGGGCCTGCTTGTGCATCAGCGCGTTCTAATCGAGCCAGATACTTCTCGATACTCGCCTCGACTTCGGCAATACGGCGCTTCATCTTGGCCTTGGTGAAGTTCCTATCTCGATTATTGACCGCTTTAAACTTGCTCCCATCGACCGACACAGTGTCGCTTAACAAGTTCAGCTTACGACACAGCAACACGAACTCTCGGCAGACCAACTTAATCGCTTCACCATTGTCGGCTCTAAAATTGGCAATGGTCTTGTGATCCGGTGCAAGACGACCGGTCAGCCACATCAGCTCCACATTGCGTTTCGCTTCTCGTTCGAGTCGTCGGGAGGAATGGACTTGGTTGAGATACCCATAAACATAGATCTTGAGCATTGTTCGGGGATGGAAGCCTGGGCGTCCTGTATCTGCAGCTTCAGCCTTAAAGCCTAGGCCAGATATATCTAACCGATCAATAAAGACGTCTATCACCCGGGCAATGCTGTCTTCGTCGACATAGTCATCAACTTTTTCGGGGAACATCGTCGACTGGTAACGGTTCTCACCCTCAATAAAGCCGCTCATAGCATTCCCCACAACCGGAAGATCGTAGTTTACTTATCTACAGTGAGTTTTTACACAGCCTCGGCCCGAAGGTGTCGTCGCGGAAGACTCGGATGGGCGCGTTATCTTCGCTACCACGCCCATGACCGAACTCGAGGGTCGTATCACGCCTACCGAGCTTTACTACGTTGTCGCTCAAATGAACATGCCTGATCCTATTCATCCCGATGACTGGGCAATGGAAATTTGTGGCGAGGTCGATTCCCCGGTGTCATTGACATTGGAGGACATTAAAAAGTTACCGTCTCAGACCGTAAGAGCGGTCACCGAATGCGCAGGTAATGATGCCTTGTTTTTTGACTACCTGCACAAAGGTGGTCGCAAGCCCTCACTTCTGCCACCCGGACAATCCAATATCGGTAACTTCCGCAATAAAGATGAGCAAATCAACGCACAATCCATTCCAACCAACGGGATGTCCAGTGCGGGTGAGTTTACGGGTGTACCTCTGCGCGAAGTGCTGCAAATGGCAGGCGTCAAAGACGGTGCAGTCGCCATTCGGATGGTCGGTTTCGATGTCGGTCGCCCCGATCCGAGTCTCGTTTATATGTCAGCCGGTACTAAAGACATCGATGTGAAGGATCCCGGCACCATCAATTACGACAAGGGTTTGCCAATTGAAAAAGCACTGGACCATGACACGTTGCTGGCCTGGGCGATGAACGGCGAACATCTTCGTCACGTCCACGGTGCACCCTTGCGCCTGATCGTGCCCGGTTGGTCAGGTAATTGGTGGGTCAAGTGGATCGAAAAAATAGAGGTCATGGATCACATGCCGGATTGTTACCATCAAACGGAATATTTTGTGCTGGGCGAGTCCCATGACGACCCGAACAAAGTGATGTGTTCAGCGTTGGGTGTAAAAACCCTTATTCTCGATCCATTAGATGAAGACTCACCTTTACCACCAGGCAGCCATATCGTGCGCGGTCTTGCCTGGAGCGGAGAAGGGGCGGTGACGCAGGTCGAAATCAGTACCGATGGCGGCAACAACTGGCAAGACGCACACATCGAAACTTCCCATGATCGCTGGATGTGGGTACGTTGGAGTTACGTGTGGAACGTCGATGATCCCGGAACCTATCAAATTATGGCCAGGGCAACGGATGAGAAAGGTCGCGTGCAGCCACAGATTCCCTGGAATTATCAACGCAAGCATTTCGATGGCATTGTGCCCACCGACGTTGTGATCGAATAGCGCACCCATAAATCAATGATTTCGACGCATATTGCGTTACCAGCGGACCTGCAAAGTGAAATGCTTGGCTCGTTAATTAACGATACACTAGTCCTAATCTCTGTTCTAAGACCATAACGTATTATCCCTGCAGGGATTCACAGAAGGAGTGACTGAGAATGTTTGAGTTAGACCAATTCATAGCCGACTGCAAATCCGCAGTAGAAGCACCGGAGCCTCCACAAAGGGTAAAGGCACTCGTTCAACAAGCTTTGACTGACCCGGAAAATCTGAAAGCTGCCATCACAGGAAAGCGCACAGGCAATTCACTCAGGGATGCCGTCCTGTACTGTTCTGATGAGTTGACGATATTGCCCGCTACCACGCCACCAGGATTGCGGACCCCACCGCACAATCACCAGATGTGGGCTGTTATTGGCGTTTACGAAGGTATTGAGCCTAACGATTTTTACCTGGACGGTAACGAAGGTCTTGAAAAGAAGAGTTCAAGAGTGTTGGAAACAGGAGACGTCGCAGTATTGGACGGCAATACTATTCATGCCATCTCAAACCCACTGGATGTGCCCTGCTACGCTATCCACGTTTATGGTGGCAATCTGATTGACCGTGAAGGTCGTAGTATGTGGAACCCACAAACGTGGCAACGGGAGCCATATGACATCGACCAACTTTCGATCTACATCCAAGAGATGCGTGAATCCGATACCGCCGCCTGAGTTGTATTCGCGGATTCGGCGACTAGACCTATGATGCCTCCAAACATCACATGGGACTGGTCCAGTTGTGAGCGAACCGCGGCATTCAAATGAGGTTGGTTGTAGCCGTGAATAGCGGCCCACCACGATGACATGCCGTCGATCACCTGACGCCCATCCAGGCATCGCTGGGGGATCGGCTCACGTGTTTGCGCTCAGCCGGCCTCGTGGTAAAGCACGCCGTCAGATTGCAGCGTTTCGGTGCGGATTCCAAGGCGCTTGAGCAACATGAGGTCCGCGTCCGCCTCGGGAAGGGGTGTGGTCAGGAGCTTTGTCCCGCAGAATATGGAATTGGCACCTGCAAAGTAGGCCAGCGCATGCTGCTCTTCGCTCATGTCGTCCCGGCCTGCGGACAATCGCACATACGATTGTGGCATTAGAATCCTGGCAACCGCGATGGTTCTGATGAACTCAAAGCTGTCCAGGTCTGCCGCATCGGCTAAGGGCGTGCCTTTGACTCGAACCAGCAGATTGATCGGTACGCTTTCGGGGTGCTGGGGCAGAGTAGCAAGTTGAGCCAGCATTGCAGCCCGGTCGCGCCGTGACTCGCCCATGCCGACGATGCCGCCGCAGCATACTTTGATGCCGGCGTCCCGGACGTTTGCAAGGGTGGTGAGCCGATCCTGATACGTCCGCGTGGTGATGATCTCGCCGTAGTACTCTGGGGACGTGTCGAGATTGTGATTGTAGTAGTCGAGGCCGGCGTCCGAGAGGGTCTGCGACTGTTGCGGTGTCAGCATGCCCAGGGTCATGCACGTCTCGAGCCCCATGGCTTTTACGTTTTGCACCATTGAGACAAGCGCTGGCAGATCGCGGTCTTTCGGCGAGCGCCAGGCCGCACCCATGCAGAAACGGGTCGCGCCCGCCCGCTTTGCCTGCCCGGCCGCCGCCATGACCCGGTCCACATCGATCAGCTCTTCTTGTTCGACCCCGGTTTCATAGCGGGTGCTCTGCGGGCAGTATTTGCAGTCCTCCGGACAAGCCCCTGTCTTAACGGAAAGCAGGGTGCTCAACTGGATCTGGTTCGGATCGAAGCGGCGCCGATGCACGCTTTGCGCCTCGAACAGAAGGTCGTTAAACGGTTTGTCAAACAGATCCTGTACTTCACGGACCGACCAGTCGTGACGCAATGATTCGTGAAGAGATCCCATTGTCTTTTTCTCCGTCGCAGGTAGTGAATTCTAGGTAATGACCGTTGCCTGGTTCTGGTCCAAACCGGCCTGCCGGGCACCAGTTCCAGACGACATCATAGCCGGCGGAATCAATCTGTAAACCAATCAATAGTATTTTGGTTTACTATCGAGGCAACGGGGCATCAACGAGCAACCTCTCCTCGTTAAAGGGAACTGTAATGGCGCTTGCACCTACCAGGCGTTCATGTAGTCCCGCAACGTGTTTCCTTCGTAGCTAGTGCGCATTACGCCCTTCTTTTGCAGAACAGGCACTAACTGCTCGACGAAGTCTCTGTAGTACACGGGCGCATAGTATGACGGCGTGATTTGAAAGCCGCTGCCTCCACCTTCTTCAATCAAGTGAATGAGGTACTCCGCCACCTGTTCCGGCGTACCGACCATCGGACTGTCGTCACTGCCCGAGAGATAGCTATCGGCAATCTGGCGTAACGTGATGTTCGGATTGTCTTTCACGTACATTTCAGCCATGCCCTGCGTACCCTGAATATCCCAATCAGCGATTGGCTCATCTACATTGATTTCCGCCAGATTTAAATTGAAGTGCCCTGCTACCAGAGAGAGTTTGGCCTCAATCGGTATGCGTGCACGAATGGCTTGGAACTTTTCTCGAGCTTCACTCTCACTGGCCGCAACCAATGGCTGCCCACCCCATAGTACTTTCAACGTTTCCGGATCACGGCCAGCATTTTCCATTTTCGATTTCAGATCATCGACGGTTTCTCTCATTTGGCGGGTACCGGCAGCCGATGCAAATACGCATTCGGCATGCTTCGCCGCAAAGGTCTTGCCACGCTCACTGCCACCTGCTTGGAATACATAAGGCTTGCGCTGAGGTGATGGAATGACGTTAAGAGGTCCCTGACAGTTAAACCATCGACCTTCAAAGTTAATTTTTTGGATCTTATCCGGATCAGCGAAGCGTCCTTCCTCCATGTCCATTTCCATGGCATCTTCGTCCCAGCTTTCCCAGAGTGCGTTGACGCACTCCATAAACTCATCCGCACGGTCATATCTTTCATCGTGCTCTGGCAAGGCGTTCATGCTGAAATTTTTCGCCTCCCCAGACGACAGGGAACAAACGACATTCCAGCCAATGCGGCCCTGAGTCACATGATCCAGGGTGAGCAGCTTACGCGCCAGCATAAAGGGCTGATAAAACGTAGTGGACATGGTGACGGCAAAACCGAGCTTGTTAGTTTTCGCGGCAAGATAAGGCACAAGTTCCAGTGGATCATGCGTGGGAAACTGTATGCCGTACTGCTTACTGGCTCGATTGGTACCGCCCGACAATCCATCAGCAAAAAAGAACATGTCAAAGCAGCCGCGCTCAAGCGTTTGCGCGATGTCAGTCCAATAAGACATTTCATACCATTTACCCGCAGTCATTTCTTCTTCCGGGTATACCCATGACATGATCATGTGCGGTGCTGGCCCATACAACATGAAGCCCGTGAAATGAATGTGTGGGGTCGTATCGCGACCTTTGCTCATGTTTGTATTCTCCTCACCTAGCTCTTAATGGTTGTGTTCCAGAATGAAATCTCGACTGCCTACTTCACGTAGCTCTCTTCGCATTCGGCCCAAGGTATTGGGATGGAAGGACAACACTCTACCTGTCGAATCTCGATAAAAATTAGTGCATTGACCCGTCGCCCAACTCATTTCCTGCAGGCGCGACTGAATTTCTTCGTTGTATCGCCGGGTTTCTTCAGCCTCTACTTCCATGGATTTAAGATCGCCGCAGACAATCTCGCCAACACGCTTGGTAATGAATTCTGTGCATATCTCGGCTGAATAGAACAAAGACGTATAGGCTGCAACGCCGTTGATACCGCAAACCGTAAAATAATTAGGGAATCCAGGCACTGCCACACCCCGATAGGATTCTGGCCGTTGCGCCAGGGCAGCCGCCAGACGCTTGCCACTACGCCCGTATACCTCGATCGCGGGCTTGCCGTCTGCACGCCCACCCAGCTTGTATCCCGTGCAGAAGATGACTACATCTACCGGGGTTTCAGAACCGTCTACTGCAATCACTCCCGTGGGACTCAAACCCGACACGGCATGAGGTATCAGGTGCGCGTGAGTTTGAGCAAGCGCCGGGTAGTAGTCATCGGAAACAACAATGCGTTTGCAACCGGGCTCGTAGTCAGGCGTCAAACTCTTGATCAACTCCGGATCATCGATGGCTGTACGCATGTGCTTCATGCCAACCCGACGCATAGTATCTATGGCATCCTCATCACGTAGAAACGTTCGATACATGAGGGTTGATCCGCGGTACAACTGCCGCCAATATTTTCCGTGCACTGCCTTGTCTTTGAACGCCTCTTTCTGTTCAGCGCTAAAGGTCACGTTATTTCGCGGCATGACCCAGTTTGGGGATCGTTGAAAAACATAAGCTTCACGCGCATGCTTCACAACTTCCGGCACGACTGTGATTGCACTGGCGGCTGACCCCACTATTGCCACCCGCAATCCGCTTAGATCAACGTCATGTCGCCATGCACCCGAATGCCAGCTGAGCCCTGAAAATTCAGCCAGACCCTCAATCGGAGGAAAGTTAGGCTCGGTCAGCCCACCGGTAGCAGAGACCAATACGCGGTGTTGATGTGATTCGCCGCTGGCCGTCTCTATGATCCAAACACCTTGATCCTCGTCATAGCTTGCCTTATCGACGCAAGCACCAAACTCAAGATGCTCCAGTAAACCGTACTTTTCAGCACAGCTACGTATATAGGCTTGTATCTCCGGCTGCCCTGCATAAGACATCGACCAGTCTGGATTGGGTTCAAAGGAATAACAGTACAAATGAGAAGGAACATCGCAATGTAATCCCGGCCAGGTGTTACGCAGCCAGGTACCGCCCACATCCTCCGCTTTCTCATATATTACAAAGTCATCATATCCAGCCCGCTTAAGCTGCATCCCCATCAGCACACCGCTCAAGCCTGCGCCGAGCACACCCACCGCTTTCAATTCGCCTCCCATTCCGTGCTTCTTTATCTAAAGTTATCATAATGTTAACAATCTAAGTCACAGCTGAACACTACTTTATGTCCCATATAAGGCCATATTTACTGACAAAGCACGGATCGCGCTGTCGAATACGACGACCCTCATGTATAGAATTAACATATTGTCAATATAGGTGGCGAATTCGAACGAACGACAAATACGTTCGTCCGGGGCATCAGGCTACCTTTATCCTCAAAAACGACTGGCAGAAGATGAACACCGGTGCCCACATCGAGACGACAATGCGCAGCGGACGCTTTTCTCGAAAATCCTGGTGAAGACAGCGCGCCGCTCGGAAAATCCGCCTGTGTTAACCTGTTAGTAGGTTGACACCAACGCTATCGGATTCAATCAAATCTGAACCCTGAATAACCACCGTCGGTTTCGCGCTCGCAATGCTCCCGATATGCAGGCGCTCCACCCGCATAAACTTGAAATATGCGCTCCTGTCGATTTTCCATGTTCGAATTGACCCCCGACAACCATGAATTCACCCGCATAAACGGCGATTCGGCCCCTGCGGAGAGCACCTCGTCTGTCCAGCCGCTTTCCGATTCTGTTTTGGGCTCTACTCGCGAATAGTTGTGCGCCCGCATATATTCAATGAGCGCGGTTACCCAGTCCACATTCTGCTCTATGCAACGCGGAATATTGCAAAGTGTCGCTGCATTGTGAGGACCGACGAGAGTAAACATATTTGGAAAACCAACGCTCTGGATCCCCAGATAAGTCAGCGGACCGTCAGACCATTTGTCCTTTAACTTCCGCCCGTCCGTGCCCGAAATATCAATACGGTTCAGCGCCCCTGTTACGGGATCAAAGCCGGTGGCATAAACGATGTAATCGAATTCGAACTCACAATCCGTGGTTTGGATTCCGCTGGGGGTCACTTCGACAATAGCCGTTTCCCGCAAGTCCACCAGTTCTACGTTCTCACGATTGTAAACTTCATAATAGTCAGACTCCAAGGGCACGCGCTTGGTACCGAATCCGTGATCCGTCGGGATCAGCTTTTCCGCCAGATCCGGGTCGTTCACACGCGAGCGAATTTTGTCGGCAACGAAGTCACTGCGGAACTGGTTCGCTTTGTCGTCCATCAGGGTGTCGACGAAGCTGCCCACCCATATACCGAATCCGGGTTCGTTGTAGAGTTTTTCGAAGAATGCGTTTCGTTCGTCCTCAGTAACCTCGAACACGCTGCGCGGATCCGGCGAATGCAGGAAACAACCGTGCGTCTCGCGACAACGCGCAAAGATCTCCGGATATCTGGCTTTGATCTGACGTTGCTCTTCCGGCATTATCGGCGCGTTATTGAGCGGTGCGCACCAGTTCGGATTGCGCTGGAACACCGTGAGATGTTCAGCCATATAGGCCATTTCTTGTATTACCTGGACTCCGGTTGCACCTGTCCCGATCACCGCGACGCGTTTGCCCGCGAAGTCCGGAGACTGCTTAGGCCACTCGGCCGTATGCCAGGAGCCTCCTGTGAACGTTTCCATGCCTTTGTAGTTCGGTAGTGTCGGCGCAGATAGAGGGCCCACGGCAGTAATCAAAAACTGTCCGTAAGCGACGTCACCTCCCTCAGTTTCGATACGCCAGCGCTCGTTCTGTGCTTCGAACGATGCCGCAGCGACCCTGGTGTTGAAAGTGATGTCTTTGCGCAGGCCCAGTTTGTCTGCCACAAAATTCAGATAGCGTTCTGTTTCCGGCTGCCTTGCAAAGTGCTCGCTCCACTCCCACTCGTCCAGTATTTCCTGTGAGAACGAGTAACCATAGCTATAGCTTTCAGAATCGAACTTGCATCCCGGGTAGCGATTCCAGTACCACGTACCTCCTACTCCCGAACCTGTCTCGAATACCCGCACCGACAACCCTGATTGGCGGAGTTTGTGCAACTGGTACAGTCCTGCCATGCCAGCGCCTATGACGAGAACGTCATGCACGATCTCTGGATGGTTGGGGTTCATGCGGACTCCCTTTTGTCTTGTCCTGACTTGCGCTGCAATTTCTGCTCGGGTGGGTGCTTAGAGTGCGATTACTTGACGGGCAACCTCGCCACCCTTCAGCGCTTCCATACCGTCATTAATTTCATCCAGGCGAATGGTTCGGGAAATCAGTGGATCGAGCTTTAGCTTGCCTGACAGATAGAAATCGACGTAGCGCGGCATGTCGATGCGGAATCGATTGGATCCCATCATAGAGCCCTGCAGCTTCTTCTCCTGTAGCAGGTCCATACCAGGCACCTCGATACTTTGCCCGCCCGGCACCATACCAATGACCGTCGCAGTGCCACCTGTTGCCAACATCCGCCAGGCTTGTTCGCAGGTGACCTTGAGGCCAATCGCTTCAAAGGAATAGTCCACACCGCCGCTGGTGAGTTCTTTGACCTGCTCGACCGGATCACCGACAGACGCATCCACTGTGTCTGTGGCACCGAATTGCCGAGCCAGTTCAAGCTTCGATGCCACCTGATCGATGGCGATGATCCGTCCGGCACCGGCGATTGCCGCGCCATTAATCGCGCTCAATCCCACGCCTCCGCAGCCAATGACTGCAACCGTCGAACCTGCCTCCACGTCGGCTGTGCGCAGCGCCGCACCCGCACCTGTAGTCACGCCGCAACCGATGAGCGCGGCACGATCCAATGGCATGTCTTCACGGACCTTTACAACAGCATTTTCATGCACGAGCATTTCTTCGGCGAATGATGAAAGATGTGCAAACTGTGCCACCGGTTCTCCATTCATAGAAAGGCGCGGCTTCTGTCCGGATTTACGATCTGTACCACGTCCACCGCAACGATTGGGAAACCCGGAAAGGCAATGGTTACAATGTCCGCAAAACACCGACAAGCACGTTATGACATGGTCCCCAGGCTTGACGTACTCGACTTCGAAACCGACCTCTTCGACCACACCCGCAGATTCATGACCCAGAACCGCCGGCGCACGGAACGGGAACAATCCTTCCACGAAATGCAGATCGCTGTGACAGATTCCGGCGAATTTAGTACGCACTCGTATCTCTCGAGCGCCTAAGTCATCAGTTTTTACATCCTCGATCGTCATCGGGACGTTTGGTCCATGGAAAATCGCTGCTTTCATCGTTGCATCCTTCCAGCTTTCGACAAGTGACCCGAAAGATGTTAATACTTTTGTCCGTATACTTACAATTAATTTCGGCTAAACGAGGTTGCCGTCACAACAAAGAAGTCCGATATGCCTAGGCATCTTCGAACCAGTTTTCGCTACACTCAGACACCCACGAATTTATGCAGCTCGCGCATCAAGAATTTTGTACGTAGCTTGGCGATGATATCGTTGGTCATTCCAATCCCTTCCGCAGCTAATTCTGCCGCCTGTGCAGTGGGCAGGCCGCCAAACACATCGAGAAACTGCTCAACTTCCCAACCAGCAAAAGTTTTGATCGCGCTGACATATCGCCCGAGATAGTGAGCATCGTATCCTGGTCGATCGGCAAAACCTTGATCGAGCAGTCGTCGCCACTCAAGCAATATGCCAACATCACGAAAATCTAGGGCCGCGCCTGAAGATTCCCGCTTAATCGAAATCACCCCAAGTTCATCAAACTCGTATAGATCATCCATGGAAAACCCAGTGGACTTTGCCACAACTGACACAGGCTGATCTCTTGCGGGCAAATCACCATCCAATTGACCTTGCACAGCCAACTCAAAATCTGCCAAATCCGCACTGGCGGGAAGTGCGTCGAAGTCAAATTGTTCCAACGTCTTCTTGATTGATGCTAGGGATAGTGATCGGCTTTGTTGCAGCCGCTTAATTGTTTTGATCCTCACGACATGCTCTTCAGTATAGTGCGCCACGTTAGGCTTCGGCTTGAGTGGCTGCGGTAGCAACCCTTCACGCAGATAAAAGTGAATAGCCTCACGGCTCACGCCTGTTTTCACGGTGAGTTCCTTCATCTTCAGGACGGCATTCATTGGCACTTTAAAATTGAAACTCAGGCAGGTGTACGACTAAACCGTCTAACTGATCGACAAGTTGAATCTGGCAGGACAGGCGCGAATTGGCTTCTCGTTCCGGGTTCAAATCCAACATGGACTCCTCGGTATCACCCGCGACGCCCACGGCATTCACCCATTCCGCGTCTACAAACACATGGCATGTAGCGCATGAACACTCGCCACCGCAGTCGGCATCGATACCCGGCACCAAGTTATCGAGCGCGGCATTCATAACCGTTGTACCCGCTTCCGCTTCAACGACAAACTTTTCTCCATCATGAGAAATATACGTGATTTTCATAGCTGGCCTTGCATTAGTGGGGGTGGACACGAACCGGTAATTCGGAATAGCCACGCACAAAATTTGAACGTACGCGCACTGGTTGACCGACCATTTCGACCGTGTGAAAACGTTTGAGGATTTCTTCCCAGACAATCCTTAGTTGCATCTCTGCGAGGCGATTACCCATGCAGCGATGAATGCCGAAACCAAATGACAAATGGTGGCGGGCATTGGCCCGGTCGATGATGAACTCATTAGGCCGATCAATGGCTTCGCCGTCGCGGTTACCCGAGGCATACCACATAACCACTCGTTCGCCCTGCTTTATCGTTTTGCCACCCAGTTCCGTATCTACCGTCGCTGTCCGCCGCATGTGCGACAACGGTGTTTGCCAGCGTATAATTTCCGATACCATATTGGAAATAAGTGTGGAGTTCGCCCGCAACTTGTCATACTCGCGGGGGTTTTCATTCAAGGCCACCACACCACCAGATATAGAATTTCGGGTGGTGTCGTTGCCACCTATAATCAACAAAAGCAAGTTGCCGAGAAACTCCATTGGCTCGTTGATCAGGTGTTTTGTGCTTTCGCCGTGAATAAGCATCGACAATAGATCAAACTTCGGCGGTTGATTTTCACGCTCTTTCCACAGCTTCGTGAAATAGGCTAAGCACTCACCCATCTCTGCGCGCCGCTGCTCCTCGGTAACTGCATTTGACCCCGTCAGTTCCGGCGTAGCAATGGCAACATCTGACCAGCGCGTTAAAAGACTGCGCTCCTCAAAGGGGAAATCGAACAGCGTGGCCAACATCTGGGTAGTCAATTCTATGGATACTCGATCCACCCAATTGAATGTCTCGCTGATCGGCAAGTTATCGAGAATGGTCTGCATGCGCTCACGGATAATCGGCTCAAGCTCTGCCAGATTGCGGGGTGCCACTACGTTCTGGACGGCCTTGCGCTGCTCGTCATGCACAGGAGGATCAGATTGAATGAAGTTCGTGAACTTAAAGTCCTCCGGCTGATCACCCAATGTGACAGTGGGCTCGGAAGAAAACAGCTCGTGATGCTTATCCACATATTGGATGTCATCGAATTTTGTCACCGACCAAAAACCGCCAAAGCTCTTGCTGTTGGTGTAGTGGACAGGGTCTTCAGCACGCAATCGCTCAAAGAATCCCAACCAAGTGTCGTGCTCAAAAATTTCAGGATCGGCCACGTCTATTTCGTGTAGGGGAACACTGAATGGATCGCGTTGATATTGAGGTAAGACCTGTTCAGTCGCTTCAGTCACGTTAACTGCTCCCTTCATTGATTCCATACATCCTAGCCAAACGTAGAGTGTGTAGCAACACTACATGCTATTTGTACGTGGCCTTTAGTTGCGCTCAGGTGCTAGTTGACCGGAAGTTCAATCGCATTCCTCCTTGTCGCTGCATGGTGCGGTCGCCTATAATACGTATACTTACATTTTGTTTGTGTACGAGCCTGTTACTGATGAATATTTCTGGGGAAGGCGGATTCGCCGAGTTGTTCCGGCTAACTTTATTTTCGGCCCATGCAGTTTTCCTGTTTGTTCTCGGCGTCGGCCCGGCATGGGGCTCCACAGATCCGCTCACCCGCTGGGGCAACCCGAACATTGAGGGCGTTTGGGACTTTCGCACGATAACTCCTTTCCAACGCCCAGAGCAGTTCGGCGACAAAGCCGTGCTTACGCCGGAAGAAGCGCGGGCTTTTCAGGCGGTAGTTCTGCAAAGACTGGACGTAGACAATCGAGCCGACGATGAAAGTGTGGATATTGAAGGTGCATACAATAACGCATGGTACGACTGGGGCACGGAACTCACCGGCGATCTACGCACATCGTTGATCGTTGACCCACCGAACGGCCGCCTTCCGGCTTTGACGACCACAGCTGAAAAACAAATGCTCGAACACAACAGCAAACGGATGCCGCCAGTTCGCGATATGTTTTCTTACAGTGCCGATCCCACCACATTCCGGCCCGCGGGGCCAGAATCATTGGGATTGTCCGAGCGTTGCCTTGCTGGGTTCAACGCAGGTCCACCGTTGATCCCAAGCGCCTACAACAACAATCTGCGCATTGTACAAACACCCGACCATGTACTCTTGGTTACGGAGATGATCCACAATGCTCGCGTGGTGCCATTGGACGGTCGGCCTTTCTTGCCAGCTGAACTCAAATTGTGGTCTGGGATCTCGCGCGGTCATTGGGACAACGATACACTGGTGGTGCAAACTAAGAATTTTTCTGACAGAACAGCAATTTTTCAAATGCCTGCAAACTCAATCGCCGATGCAATCGGCAGCGGAGCAGTTGGCTCGAGCAAGGGTTTCATGCTCACGGAGAGGTTTACCCGACAAGGTGAGACTCTGATTTATTCGTATACCATCGACGCACCGGAGGTATTCACCAAACCGTTTACCGTTGAGATTCCTATGCTGAAATCCGCAGCACGCATGTACGAATACGCATGCCACGAAGGAAACTACGCGCTACCGGGTATACTTCGCGGTGCCCGCCTACTGGAAGCCGAGGCCTATTCATCCCCCCAACGATAAACAGCTCACGAGCCACTACAACAAAAACGTTATATTCTCTTGATGCTCGTCTATTCCGACGAGCAATACCTTCTTGGAGGAAATTCGCAGTTTGTTATCCACCTCAAGGAGCCGATATTCACTCCTGCCGCCATGTAAACGCTGACTATGCTTGCGAATTTCATAAATCAGAAAGTTCGCGCTAACAGCCCAGTCACCTTCAAGTTTTTCGATTTCAATATTGCTAACGAGGCGGCGCATGCGGGACGCGGGCACCTGCGCGAATGCTTTGCCTTCCATTAGACGTTGCACATGATTCTCGAGCATCGGGCGACCACCGAACAGAATGGATACGTGCCGTCTCGGATCAACGTCTTCAGCATTCGATGGAATCCAATATTCACATTCATCCGCGAACAACTCGAGCCACTCACTGTACCGATTTTCGTCCATCAACCGCGCTTCGAGATAAAGCAGCGCTTCGATACGGTCGTTAGTTTGATTAGTCATTGTCTGTCATGACCTCCAACCAATGGCGCCACATCCCGCGCTGTGAAACTTCATCCGTGACCTGACCGACAATAGTGCCGTCTTCCATAATCCTTTCCCGCTGGAGTCCGCGTTGAAATATGACCCAGGGCTCCAGCGTGCAATGGAGCCCTTCACCAACACGATTGAACATCTCGATGTCATCATGGATCCCTCCACCTTGCGGGCTGTAAAACTGCTCGTACTGACGCAACCTCATGGTGTTCAGCTCTTCCGGCACGCCCTTGAGCCTGGCAAACGCCAACTCTACTTCCGTGCGCTCCGGTGCCAATGGTCGAATAGTGCGAACTTGCTGCCCCAAAACCACTAGATTAGGGAACACGTTCATATGCGTCCCGCCAATCGCAATCACCTCTTCTGCTCGCGCAGGCCCATAACTCGCGACCATATCGTCGTAATATTTCTTCCCCCACTGTGTGCTTTGTAGCGCACTAACTCGCTTCTCCTTTTCCTTTGGCGCCAAGTTCACGGGCCGATAGTCGAGGTGCGTATGGCCTTTACCAAGGGCACGGCACTCCGTGGGAGCGTTGCCATCGAACGTATCCAGCCGAACTCCTGTTTGGCGGGCGATAGACTGAAAAAAAGATTGGTGGGTGAAGTTAGGATGATACCCGTCAATCGAGTTCTCCATCTGCAACTTCCAGTTGCCGTTGTAAGCTAACAAAGCAGCACCCGCTTGCACTTCGATCTCGCCCTCCGGCGACAGATCACAGAAAAAGTCGATCTGCTCCATAGCGGGGCGACCCAGATGTTCGGTGAGGCTACGCGTCTCGGCCTGCAGATTGGCAAACACGAATCCGCGATAACTTTGCACCTGGGGTGGTTTCGACAAGCCCAGCGCTGATTTATCCAAATTCGCATACGCATCCGCATATGGAACGTTTTTCAATTCGCCTTCCAATCCGTACGTCCAACCATGGTACTCACAGCGAAACTGACGCGCATTGCCCTGGTCCATCTGACAAACGCTGGCGGCTCGATGGCGACAGCGGTTGAATAGTACCTGGACGTTCCGTTCATTGTCTCGACACAAGATAACGGGCTGCCGCCCCATGGTCTTGCGTTTGAAGTCCCCAACCTCGGGTACCTCGCTTTCGTGCCCGATATATACCCAGCCACGGCTATAGATGTAATCAAGCTCCGCTGCAAAAACTTCCGGGGATAGGTACACACTGCCGTGCACCGCAGCGTCCTGGACGAGTTCGCGAAAATCAACAGTCGATGGCGTCATGTTCGCTCCTAAAGGTGAACTGTAAGTACAACACCTTAAATATAACGCCCCGCGACGCTTTCGTCTCGCTCTTTCACGTCGTATGATAAGTATGCATACAATAAAGAGCGGTTGGACGATGAGATTACTTGACGGAAAGGTCGCCTTGGTAACCGGGGCAGGTGGCGGCTTGGGGCGAAGCCACGCTTTGCTGCTCGCAGCCCACGGAGCCAAGGTGGTGGTAAACGATCTGGGCGGCGCGCGTGATGGAACGGGAACCGGAATGAACATGGCAGACTCGGTGGTTGAAGAGATTCAGTCCGCAGGAGGAGATGCTGTTCCTGATTACGGCTCGGTCTGCGATCCGGCGGATGCTACTGCCATGGTTCAACGAGCAGTAGACAATTTCGGCCGCCTTGATGCCTGCATATGCAATGCCGGTATTCTGCGGGATAAGTCCTTTAAACACATGACACCCGATCTTTGGGATCCAGTGCTCGATATACACCTGAAAGGCACCTATCTGGTCAGCAAAGCTGCGTACGATCATATGCTCGAGCGGGGTGGCGGTGGTCGCATTATTGTTACCAGCTCCACTGCCGGGTTGATCGGTAACTTCGGTCAAACCAATTACGGCGCAGCAAAGGCCGGCATTGCTGGCTTTATGCGGTGTCTGTCGCGAGAAGGTATTAAGTACGGCATCACCGTCAATGTGCTCGCACCTGCGGCCTGGTCGCGTATGACCGAAGATCTGATGCAGGCTGACATGAAGGAACGGTTTGCGCCTGATCGGGTGTCTCCCGTTGCCGTATGGCTGTGTTCGGACGATGCCAACGACATTACCGGCCGTCAATTTTGCGTAGGTGGTAACCGGGTTTCGATGCTTTCCTGGCAAGTCGACGAGCTAGCTCGGCGCGATCCAGCCGCGGCTACGTGGACACCAAGCGAAATAGGAGAGGAAATCCGAGCGAGCATGGATCGTTGGCCAAAATTGCTTGGTCCGATGGACGTGTAACAACCGGTAGAACAAGGATTAATTATGCAAACCGAACTTTGTAAGAAACTCGGCATTGAGTTCCCCATATTCGCTTTCACCCACTGTCGCGATGTAGTTGCTGCGGTAAGCAATGCGGGCGGCATAGGTGTACTAGGTGCAGTAGGCTTCCGCCCGGAACAACTCAAGATAGAACTCGATTGGATCGACGAGCATGTAGGGGATAAGCCCTACGGCGTCGACGTCATCATCCCCAACAAATACGCTGGCCAGGAGGAAAAAGACGAAGAGAAGCTACGCACCATGATCAGCGCGGCAATTCCTCAGGGGCATCGCGAATTCGCAGACGAACTGCTCGATGCGTATAACGTACCTCGCTTACCCGACGACAGGAAAGCCGAAGACCGCCTGACAATGACGGAGGCGACGTCGGCACCGCTGGTTGATATCGCGCTGGCGCATCCGCAGGTGAGGTTGATAGCTAACGCTCTGGGCACACCGCCGCCCGAGATCATCAAGCAAATCCAGGACTCAGGCCGCATGGTCGGGGCACTGTGCGGCTCACCAAAACACGCGCAAATGCACGTTGATGCGGGTCTGGACTTCATTATCGCGCAAGGCGGTGAAGGCGGAGGACATACAGGCGAGATCGGCAGCGTCGTGCTGTGGCCGGAGGTAGTGGACATCGCCGGTGATGTTCCAGTTATCGCCGCAGGCGGCATTGGTTCAGGTCGTCAGATGTACGCGGCGCTGGCAACCGGCGCACAGGGAGTCTGGTGCGGCTCCCTATGGTTGACCGTAGCCGAAGCGGCGACTACTCCCATCGAAAAAGAGCTGTTGCTTGCCGCTAAGAGCAACGAGACTGTCCGATCCGCCAGCGTCACGGGAAAGCCCGTGCGAATGTTGCGCAATGCCTGGACCGACGCATGGGACGCGGACAACAATCCAAAATCCCTCGGGGCGCCTATGCAGATGATGGCAGTCGGCAATGCCATTTCGCGCATGCGCCGTTATCCCGAACAGTCACGTGATCTGATGTTCGTTCCTGCAGGACAGATAGTGGGGCGCTTGAACGAGGTCATGAATGCACGAGATGTGGTCATGGCATTGGTCGAGGAGTACCTCGAAACAAGCGAACGTATGAACAACCTGTTACCGAATGTGGATTAATGTGATCCGCCGTTTCGACAGTGATTTAAGACCTCTCGATCGATCTTGGTGCTATCGCCGCAGATCTAGCTCGCACTGACTCGCGAAACTGGGGTATGACTACCTAGATGCTACTGCATAATTTCGGCAGTTTGGGCGAAATTGACCATAAACGTGCGCTAACGAGAGCGATGAGAAAATCTGACGAGGAGTCCAAAAAAAAATCAGATTGATGACGGTACCGAAATATCGAGGACTATCCACAAGATGAGCTTATTCATCGCTAGGCTTTTCAATCGCGAAATGAAAGACCTCGGCCTTACTCGGACTCAGTGGATGGTGATGTATCAGCTTTACTTAGATGGCGAACAAAGCCAGACCGATCTAGCCACCGCTTTGTCGACAGCTAAACCACCTCAAGGAAAAGTCATTGAAAAATTGGAGCAAGACGGTTGGGTACATCGCCGTCAGAACCCGGGACTTACATAGGCTTTGGCATTAGCACCTACCCCTACGTCGTACCTCACGAAGTCGATATCTGGGATGCCGCCGCACCAGATTCTAGTTTGAAATTCTTGTTAGTCGGCACGGTCGTTCTATTGCCAATGATTATCGCCTACACCGCCCACAGCTACTGGGTGTTCCGAGGCAAAATCGATGACGGCAAAGGCTACGAAGGATGAAAGAAAAGACATCCCAATGGGTTTGGTTTATTGGGCTCTATACCCTAGGAGTACTAATCGTCGCAGGTATCTCATACGGACTAAGAGTTTGGCTTGTGTGAAGCTTACTCTTTTAACGCTACGACACCCCTGAAGGAGTGACGTTGCTCTGAGTCTGAACTCGCTATCAAAGCTTTGATTGAGCGTTGGCAAGCTGGTCTCGACCAAGCCCAAGTATGGGCAAAGACATGGGCTCAATGCCTGCCAGCGCAAAATCATCATATAAATCAATATATTAGACGAATGGATGGCGTCCCCTAGGGCACTGAAACCCCTGCTGGAAGCCGAATCGCACAGAAAACGTAGAGGAAGCCCCTTGACGGTGAGACAAAATACTCCCATTATGGGAGGTATGAGGCTCATCGCAATTGGAACATTACGCAGATTTTGGACTGCTTACCCCGATAGCGAAGAGCCACTTAAAGCGTGGTACCAGCTGGCGCAATCTGCTGCTTGGAACACGCCAAATGACATCAAGCGGCAGTTTCGCTCTGCGAGCATTATTGCCGGTAACCGAGCGGTGTTTAATGTCGCTGGCAATAAATACCGCTTGATCGTAAAAATTCACTACAACACCGGCATCGTCTATGTGCGATTTGTCGGGACCCATCGCCAGTACGATGCGATTAATGCGGAAGAGGTGTGACATGAAAATCAAGCCCATCAAAACCAATAAAGACTATCAAAGCACGCTTGCCCGTATAGAAAAGCTGATGGACGCGCACCCTGGGTCACCAGAGGAAGATGAACTTGACGTGCTGGCAACGCTAGTACAAGCCTACGAACAAAAGCACTTCCCTATTGATCAGGCACACCCTCTTGAAGTCATTCGATTCGTCATGGAACAGAACGACATGATCGACAAAGATCTTATGCCATACATCGGAAGCTCCGGACGCGTATCAGAAGTTATGTCAGGGCATCGCCCGTTGACCATCAATATGATTCGCAAGCTACACAAAGAACTGAATATTCCGGCAGATGCACTGATCGCAGAATATGGAGTTGCATAACGAAATGAATGGCGTCCCAGTCCAGGAAACATGACTTGGATTACTTTCTCGGCATCCCTGCCGCGACGGCTTCAGTTCGTTGTAACCCCACGGCTCGCGTCAACGCCAGCCTCTGGTAAGCGGCTGGCTGCTCGCGCAGCGCCGATTCATCCCGGCCTTGCAGGCTGGGAGATGTTTGAACGTTAGAAAGAAAGTGGCGTCCCCTAGGGGAGTCGAACCCCTGTTGCCGGGATGAAAACCCGGTGTCCTAGGCCTCTAGACGAAGGGGACGTAAGGACTGTGGCTATTGCTAGCCCTTCACTGACCAGAATCAGCGAAGCGGCGAATTCTATTTACCCCTACCACGCGCGTCATCAGCAAGCTTCAAATCTCTTACTACTCTAAGAGTATTTTTGTGGTTCACAATGATG
>JAVKCL010000022.1:0-35352 GCA_040222775.1 Pseudomonadales bacterium | reverse complement strand
ACAGACTTGAATGTTTAAAAGCCTGGTTGTTTGCGTAGATCTAGACGCACAGAACAAGGCAGAGGGCGGTGGCTTTGGTTGGTTTGCAGGAGGCTCGCGGACAGGATGTCCGCGCGCCAGCGGCCATGGATGGCGAAAAGCGTTCCAAAAACCTACCAAAGCCACCGCCCTCTGCCTTGTTCTGTGCGTCTAGATCTACGCATACATCCAGGCTTTTACACATTCAAGTCTGTACCTTGAGCCGTAAGCGGGGTCAGCGCATTGCGGTCTGCGCACCTATATCTGCTGGCCGAGTCAGCGCATCTAGATCTGTGCCTGTGCGTCCGGTCGTTGCATCCAGTACACATTGATATCTGTATAGCCAGGGCGTGCCGCAGGCTGTCAGGCGAGTGCTGCTTGATCACCTTTCTTTTCCAGCCACTGGCGGCGGTCCGGGGCGCGCTTCTTGGCCAGCAGCATGTCCATGATCTCGTCGGTTTTTCTGGTGCCGTCCAGTGACAGCTGCACCAGGCGACGGGTATCCGGATCCATGGTGGTTTCGCGCAGTTGCAGGGGGTTCATTTCACCCAGGCCTTTGAAGCGTTGGACTACGGGGGTGCCGCGTTTCTTTTCGGCTGCAATTCGATCCAGCACGCCTTCTTTTTCTGATTCGTCCAGGGCATAGAACACTTCTTTGCCGAGGTCGATGCGGTACAGCGGCGGCATGGCCACGTAGACATGACCGGCATCCACCAGTGGGCGGAAGTGTTTAACAAACAAGGCGCACAACAGGGTGGCAATGTGCAGGCCATCTGAGTCTGCATCCGCCAGGATGCAGACCTTGTTGTAACGCAGACCATCGAGGTCGCCGTTGCCGGGATCGACACCAATAGCGACGGCGATGTCGTGCACTTCCTGGTTAGCCAGCACCTGGCTGGAGTCTACTTCCCAGGTGTTGAGAATCTTACCGCGCAGCGGCAACACCGCCTGAAATTCACGGTCGCGGGCCTGCTTGGCTGAGCCACCCGCAGAGTCGCCTTCCACCAGGAAGAGTTCGGCACGGTCTGCATCCTGACCCGAGCAGTCGGCCAGCTTGCCGGGCAATGCTGGACCGGCAGTGACTTTTTTGCGCGCCACTTTTTTGGCCGCCTGGACCCGCTTCTGAGCATTGGAGATCGCCAGTTCGGCAATCTTTTCACCTTCGTTGGGGTGTTCGTTCAGCCACAGGCTGAACGCGTCTTTGGCCACGCCGGAGATAAAGGCGGCGGACTGACGGGAGGACAACTTTTCCTTGGTCTGACCGGCAAACTGCGGATCGGTCATCTTGGCCGACAAGACATAGCTGCACTGCTCCCACAGATCTTCACCGGTGAGTTTGACCCCACGGGGCATCAGATCACGAAACTCGCAGAATTCCTTCAGCGCGTCGTTCAGACCTGAACGCAGACCGTTAACATGGGTGCCACCCTGAGGGGTGGGGATGAGATTGACGTAGGACTCGGTGATCAGTTCGCCACCATCGACCACCCATTTGAGGGCGAAATCCACCGCCTCCTGATTACCCTGAGCGCTGTGCAGAATGATTTCCTGCGGTACACACTCAGCCCCGGCCAGGGCATTTTCCAGATAACTTTTCAGACCGTCTTCATAGTGCCAGGTTTCGGTCTCAGTCTGCTTGCCGGACTCCACTGTGAGCGACACCCGCAGACCTGAACACAACACCGCCTTGGCGCGCAACAGGTGGCGCAGGCGTGGTACGGATATGTTGGGCGAGTCAAAGTAGCTCGCTTCCGGTAGAAAGTGAATGCGTGTACCGGTATTGCGCTTGCCCACATCACCCGAGGCTTTCAGTTTGGTTTTGGCTTTGCCTTTTTCGTAACGCTGGGTGTGCAGCTTACCGTCGCGCTTGATCTCGACTTCCAGCCACTCAGACAGCGCATTGACCACCGACACGCCGACACCGTGCAGGCCACCGGAAAAGTTGTAGTTGTCGTTGTCGAACTTGCCGCCGGCATGCAGGCGGGTGAGGATCAGCTCTACGCCGGAGACTTTGTGCTGGGGGTGAATGTCTACCGGCATACCGCGACCGTCGTCGATGACTTCCACCGAGCCATCTTTTTTCAGCGTGACTTCCACCTCGCGGGCATAACCGGAAAGGGCCTCGTCGACACTGTTGTCCACCACCTCCTGAACCAGGTGGTTGGGGCGCGTGGTGTCGGTGTACATACCCGGGCGGCGGCGTACGGGTTCAAGACCGGACAACACTTGCAGCGAGGCTGCAGAATACTCTTTAGCTGCCATAAAACCTTAAAATTGAGAGAGCTGGACTCGGCGTGCCAGTGTACCAGTTATGTTGAGCATTGGCTCAAAAAGTGATCGGTTTGGCGGTGGCGCCGTGTTCCAGACAGAGATTCAGGAACTCGCTGAGAAAGCGATTGATCTGTACTTTTTCGTCCCGCTGACGCATGCGCGTATTGGGGTATTCGTATTTGCCGTGGAAGTAGTTCTGGTTCTGGTAGGACACCACCTCGGCACTGCGTGCATCGTGATAGACCCGCACCTCGAGTTGTGGCGTGGCCATACCCATCCATTTGTTTTCCGCGGCAAAGGAAATTTTCAACAGCGTGGTGAAAGGCCCGCGCTCAACCACACTGAACAACACCTGCGCAGGCTGGTTTGGCAGCGCCAGGGTAAACTCCTGCGCGTCTTCAGACTTGAGCATGGGGAACAGGCGCAACAGCCGGACATAGTTGGCATCGCATTCCGCCATGTGGTGCTGCAGGTCGATGCTGTAGCTTTTTGGCTTGTGTTTATACGATCGCAGGCGTGCTGCGGACACCGCTCGGGAACGGCTGACGATGTCTGCACTGGTTTCTGGTCGCTTTTCACTCATGGGTTAAATATATACACCGAGGCGGTGAGGGTCACGGTTAAATACGATTAATTACAAACCATGAAGCAGTGCACAGACTTCCGTCAACAACAGAACCATTTGTGGATCAATTGCGACTTTGCAGAGGCGGCTGGTGTAGACTTAAGGTAGACAAGGACTGACAAGCATGAAGTATTTTCGAATTTCAAGCGCCTGTGGCGCTTTAGTACTGCTGTTGGCCAGCACAACGGCAAACGCAACAAACCTGCTTGACGTTTATACCGCAAGCTATGACAACGACCCGGTGCTGGGTGCCGCGCGGGCAGGCTATCAGGCCTCCCGACAGGCGGTGCCGCAGGCACGCTCGGCCCTGCTGCCGAGCCTCAACGCCAGCGCTACTACCACCTATACCGAACGCGAATTTCCCGGTGGCGTCGTTACTGACCCGAGCAGCATCTTTTTCGGTCAGTCCCTGCCCGATCAGGAATTCAACGATCATGGCTGGAACGCCCAGCTGTCACAGCCGGTACTGGACATGAACGCCTGGTTCACGCTGGGCAGTGCCAAGGCATCGGTGCGCGCAGCAGAATCCAACCTGGACGCTACTGAGCAGGAGTTGATCGTACGCGTGGTGCGGGCTTATCTGAACGTACTGCGCGCCCAGGACCTGCTGGACACCACCACCGCCGAAGAAACTGCGGTGAAGCGGCAACTGGAACAGGTCCAGCAACGCTTCGATGTCGGCCTGGTGGCCATCACCGATGTGCTGGAATCCCAGGCAGCCTATGACAATGCTGTGGTACGGCGCATTCAAGCAGATGGCGACCGGGACATTTTCTTCGAAACCCTGGGCACCCTGAGTGGCGAGTACTACGAAACGCTGGATCGACTGTCCGTAAAGTTGCCCATCGTAAACCCCAACCCGCAGGACGAGCGAGAGTGGGTAGACGCAGCAATGGCGCAGAATCTTGGCATCCGTACCGCCCAGGAACAACTGGCCGCAGCACGGCGCACGGTACAGGCACGGCGCAGCGGCCACTACCCGACCATCGATGCAACGGTCACCCAGGTACACAGCGTGACCGGCGCGCCTAACTTTTTTGGCGTCGACACCACCGACCAGACGGTCTACGGCCTGCAGTTCAACATGCCCCTCTACAATGGTGGCCTGGTACGTTCGCGGACTAAGGAAGCCACCGCGCTGGCTGAACAGGCGCGTGAGTTGTTGCTCAATCAACAACGCACAGTCACCCGCGACACACGCAACCTGTTCCAGTCGGTGGCCACCGACGTGGTACGGGTACGCGCGCGGCTGAAAGCCATCAAGTCTTCCCAGTCGGCGCTGGATGCCACTGAAACCGGCTATGAAGTGGGCACGCGCAACATCGTCGATGTATTGCAGGCGCAACAGCGACTGTTCTCATCACAATTTGACTATGCTGACTCACGCTACAACTACGTGACTAACCTGATGCTGTTAAAGCAGGTAGCCGGCGTACTGGTCAAAGCAGATCTGGAAGAGCTGAACAGCTACACTGATCCCAACGATAAGGTTGAGCGGATCGTGTTACTCAGCAACAGCGCGGTCAATACAGGCGCAAACTAGCGCCCGCACGCGGGCCTGGGCGCCGCGATTGTTGTCCACCACCCGCAGCGCCGCCTCGGCGGCAACCTGACGCGCCTCATCGCGTTCCAGCCAGTCACCTACCGCGCGGGCCAGGTCTTCGGCACTGGTCACCGTCTGTAAGCCCCCGGCTGACGCCATATGCTGCATGACATCGGCGAAATTGTGTTGAAAGGGACCACACACCACCGGCACCCCGGCCAGTGCCGGCTCAATGGGATTATGACCACCCACATCCACCAGACTGCCACCGACATAGGCGACCCGCGCTAAACCATACAGCTGCTGCAGACTGCCCATCACATCGCCGATCAACACATCGGCCTGTTGCGCCTGGGCTGACCCGGCATCCACCTGCACACTCTGGCGTACTGCAGTGAGCCCCGCCTGCGTCACCAGGGAGATCACCTCATCACAACGTACCGGGTGACGGGGTACCAGTACCAGGCGCAGTTGCGGGATACGCGCGACCATAACCTGGTGGGCGGCAAGCACGATCTCATCCTCACCCGGGTGCGTCGAAGCCGCAATCCAGATCGGATCGCTGGCGTGCATACCAAACCGCTCGCGCAGCGCCGCCAGCGTCGAAGCGTAGTTTTCTGGCAGGGAGACGTCGTATTTGACGCTGCCGGTCACGGTCACAGCGCGGGGTTCGGCACCCAGACCGATAAAACGGTCACGGTGTTCTGTGGTCTGACAGGCAATGTGCTCGACTCGACTGAGCATGGTGCGGGTCAGACCGGCAAGGCGGGCGTAGCCGCGTGCCGAGCGGGCGGAAAGGCGTGCGTTGACCAGCATGACTGGAACCTGGCGAGCGGCGGCCTGGGCCAGGATGTTGGGCCACAGCTCAGTCTCCATCAGCACCAGCACGCGGGGTTGTACCCGGTCGAAAAAGCGCTTTACACCGTCCTTGAAGTCGTAGGGTGCATAACAATGCTCAACGTGATCGCCGAGTCGTTCGATCACCTGGGCGGAGCCCGTGGGGGTCATGGTGGTGACCAGAAAGGGCAAGTCGGGATATTGTTCGGTCAGATCCAGAATCAATGGCGCAGCGGCGATGGTCTCGCCCGCACTCACGGTATGGAACCACACCGGGCCACGGGAAAGGGTTTGCGGTACGTGACCGAAGCGCTCCTGTTGACGCTGACCGTACTCCACTTCGCGGCGCGCACGCCATTTAAGCCGCAGATGCACCAGCGGTCGCGCCAGCAGCAATACAGTCTGATAAAACCACTCTGACATGCTTGCAGACTGAGGTCTCGGCTTTAAACTGTCAATCCAACACGCCCACTCTGACACCCTATGCAAACCCGCTCCCGGCATGGCCGCTGATCTCGACTCACCCGATGCTCAAGTGGACGTCGCCATTGCCGGTGGCGGCATTGCCGGTGCCTGGTTGTTACGCCTGTTGAGCAGCCGTGGCTATCGGGTGGCGGTGTTTGAAGCACAAGGCTGGGGGGCAGACCAGACCCTGGCTTCCCAGGGTATGATCCACGGTGGTCTGAAGTACGCCCTGGGTGGCGCGCTGACCGGTGCATCCGAAGCCATCGCTGATATGCCGGCACGTTGGCGCGCTTGTGTAACAGGCAGCGGCGAGATCGATCTGCGTGCGGTGCGCCTGCTCAGTGATCGCTACTACATGTTTGCCGAAGGCTCGGCACTGGGCAAACTGACCACGTTTTTTGCTGCCAAAGCCCTGCGTGGTCGCATCGAACGGCTGGCACCGACTGAACGACCAGCCGCCTTTGATGGCTTTCAGGGTGAAGTCTATGCGCTGAACGATTTTGTGCTGGACACACCCTCACTGCTCAGCGAACTGGTGGCGGACCTGGAAACCCACTGCTGGCAGCAGAAGTTGACCCGCGACACGGTCAGCGCAGTGGACAACGGCTGGCGCATCAACACTGCAGACGGCGTGATCCATGCCAACTGCCTGATCAGTTGTGCCGGTAATGGCAGTGCCCGCCTATTGACGGAGCTTGAGATCGACGGCTTCGCCATTCAGCAACGGCCGCTGAAACAGGTATCGGTGCGCCCGAGTCACGACACCGCCCTGTACGCGCACTGCCTGACTGGTATTAAAAGTAATGAACCGCGACTGACCATTACCTCACATACCGATGACCGCGGCCTGATCTGGTATCTGGGCGGCAAACTGGCCACCGAGGGCGTGGCACGCGGCGATGCCGAGCAGATCGCCGCAGCGAAAGCCGAGCTGCAAGACTGTGTGCCCTGGCTGCCATGGCAGAACAGCGGCTATCAGGTAAACGCGGTAGATCGTGCCGAACCGAAGCATGCCCGTGGGTTGAAGCCCGATCAGGCCTATGCCGAACGCCGTGGGCAGTTCATCCAATGCTTTCCTACCAAGCTGACCCTGGCGCCTGATCTGGGTGATCGAGTCATGGCGCTGCTGCCACCGCCGAGCGCCGAAGGGGCTGAAATCACGAGCTCCCAGCCCGTGCCGTTCGGCCACCCACCCTGGGTGACAGACTGATGTTGCCGGTACGTAAGCTGGGCGCGAGCAACCTGCAAACGGGGATGCTGGCGCTGGGTCTGGTGAAACTCGGCCGCACCAGGGGCGTGAAGTATCCGACCCCGGTGCAGCTGCCGACCGACGCCGAGGCACGGGAACTGCTGGCCACTGCCCGGGCGCTGGGCATCAATCTGCTGGATACCGCGCCGGCTTATGGCACCAGTGAGACACGCCTGGGCGAGCTGCTGGTCGGCCAACGCCAGGACTGGCTGCTGAGCACCAAAGTGGGTGAAACCTTTGATGGCGAGCAATCGAGCTACGATTTTACCGCCAGCGCGACACGCGCGAGCGTGGAACGATCGCTGAAGCGACTGCAGACCGATTACCTGGATCTGGTACTGATCCACTCGGATGGCCGTGATCTGGAAATACTCGATGAGTTCGGCACGCTGGAGACGCTCAAGGACATGCAGGCTGAAGGTAAGATTCGGCTGGTGGGTATTTCGCACAAAACTGTTGCCGGTGCCGAACGCGCCATCGAACAGGGCGCCGATGTGCTGATGGCCACGTTAAACCCGGACTATCAGGACGAACTGGAGGTCATCGCCCGGGCCGGCGCAGCGGGTGTGGCCGTACTCATCAAGAAAGCCCTGGCCAGCGGCCACGGCCAGAGTGCAGATCTTGCCTGGGTGGGGGCGCAGTCAGGCGTGTGCAGTATTGTGGTAGGCACCACCAACCCGGCACACCTCAGAGAAAACGCCGACGTGTTGGTTTCGAGTGCTCCGTCTTAATTCGCCTTACCGCCTTGCAGCAACAAGACAGGACACTAGCTGTTTGACTTGATCCGTTCCACGATGCGGGTGGTGGAGACGTCAGCCACCATACTTAAGACCTGCACGCTGCCACCGTAAGCCTGCACGATCTCGGCACCGACTACCTGCTCCTCGGTGTAATCGCCCCCCTTAACCAGAACGTCAGGTTTTAACAATTCCAGCAACGGTTCCGGTGTGGCTTCAGAAAAAATAACCACCCAGTCCACACAACCCAGCCCGAGCAGCACCCGGGCGCGGCCTTCCTGGGGCACGATGGGTCGGCCGGCACCTTTCAAGGCGGTCACGCTGGCATCGTCGTTGATGGCAACGATCAGCCGATCGCCCAGGGCGGCTGCTTCTTCCAGATAGGTGACGTGACCGGCATGCAGAATATCGAAACAGCCATTGGTGAAGACAACCCGCTGACCTTGATTCTTGGCGGCCGCCACTTCCTGGGCCAGATCGGCGCGACTCAACATGCCACCATCGCCACGACCGGTCAGCGCACGGGCAAGCTCAGGGCCAGTCACCGCGGTGGTACCGGATTTGGACACAGCGATACTGGCCGCCACATTGGCGACCCGAGCGGCATCCAGCAACGACCAGCCACAGCCGAGACCCAGCGCCAGGGTGGCGGCGGTGGTGTCTCCAGCACCGGTCACATCATAAACATCCACCGGTCTGGCCGGCACATGGCGCACACTTTCGGCGTCGCAGACATCCATACCGTCGCCGCCACGGGTGACGACCATGCCGCTGATGTTCAGCTCTTTGCATAGCGCCTGGGCAGCACTGGCATCGCCCTTGCCTCCAACGGCGTGGCGGAATTCTTTCTCATTGGGTTTAATCACAGTGGCGCCGGCATAGTGCACCAGATCCTTGTGCTTGGGATCTACAACCGAAGGCACACCGGCGCTTTGTGCGGCCGCGATCAGTGCCTGAGGTTCATCCAGCACACCCTTGTCATAATCTTCCAGCACCACCACCTGACTGTGCTGCAGATGCTTCTCTACCTTGTTCAGCAGCAGGGCCTGGCGTTCGCTGGTGCCAATCACTGGTGGCAGGCTTTCAAAGTCGGCACGCATAAGCTGTTGCTGCTGGGCAACCAGCCGCAGTTTGACGATGGTGGACCAGTCGGCCACCGGTAGGAAATCACATTCAACGCCGGCCGCCTCGAGAGTGGTGGTCAGGGTGCGAGCCGCTTCGTCTTCGCCGACATAACCAATCAACGTACAACGGGCGCCCAGGCTGACAATGTTGAGCGCCACGTTGGCGGCACCACCGGGGTATTCTTCAATAGACTCGACATCGAGCACCGGCACGGGTGCTTCCGGTGAGACACGATCTGCGGCACCGAGCCAGTAACGGTCTAACATGACGTCGCCCACCACCAGGACATGCACCTGATTGAGGGATCCGAATTCGGGCAGTTGCGAGGCTTGCACGTGCTTAAGCTACCTTGGTTGCACGGCGCAAAGTCTAACATGACGCCTGCAGCGGGACCCTATATTATCCCGCGCATGCCCGAACCCCAGCAGCCTGAACAGCCAGCCGCCAGAGCCCGTCCCAACAAGCGGCGGCGCGGCAAGCATGCGTCCAAGGCCCATATCGCGTCACCCGCCATGTGGCCCACCTGGCTGCTGGTGGGGTTTGCCTGGGTCATTGCACGACTGCCGCTCAGCTGGATATTTGCGCTGGGTCGCGGTGTGGGCAACCCGCTGTTTAAGTTCGGCAAGAGACGACGCCAGGTTACGCTGACCAACCTGACCGCCTGTTTTCCGGAAAAAACCGAGGCCGAACGGCTGCAGTTGGCCAGACAGACCTTTCAGAACGTCAGTATCGGTGGCCTGGAGCTGATGATTCCCTGGCTCAATCCAGGCCGTTCACTGGCACATCGGTTTGACATCGATGGGCTTGCGCATCTGAAAGCTGCGGTGGCCGAGAATCGCGGCGTGGTGCTGATCGGTGCGCACTTCGCGGTGATGGATGTGATCAGCCAGCCGTTGAGCGACTGCGGGCCCATCGATGTGATGTACCGCTTCAACAAGAATCCGGTCTGGGAATGGCTGCAGGTCAGCGGTCGCAAACGCTACTTTGACGGCGTGGTGGAGCGGGAAGATACGCGCCAGGTATTGAAGCGTCTGCGTCAGGGACGGGTGATCTGGTATGCGCCGGATCAGGACTATGGCCCGCGGCACTCGGTATTCGCGCCGTTTTTCGGGGTGCAGGCAGCAACCATTGTGGCCACCTCACGTTTCGCCAGGCTGAACAACTCGCCGGTCCTGATGTTACGGGTGTCGCGCAACCTTGAGCACCGCAGCTGGCGACTGGAGTTCAGTCCGGTGCTGGAGAACTTTCCCAGCGGTGACGACTACACTGACGCGGTCACCATTAACCAGCAGCTGGAAGCCATGATCCGGCAGGACCCCAGCCAGTACCTGTGGCTGCATAAGCGCTTCAAAACCCAACCCGAAGGTGCGCCGGACTTCTATAAGAAAGACTAGCTGCGTTCACTAACGCGCTGGGCTCGGCTTGCCGCGTGGCTTACAGCATCGGGCCAAACGGATCGGTCTCGGTCTGATCGACAAACTTGACCATGGCCCCCAGGCTGGCGGCCAGCGCGGTCGTGGAAAACAGGCGCTCACAGCGTTCTCGCGCGGCTTGCCGATAAGCCTCTACATCCCTATCCACAGCATGGGCCAGCGCCTGAGCATAACCCGCGGCATCGTCACTGTCCGGATAGGTACCCAGCTTGCCGAGCACATACTCCGGCCCACCCCCAGCGGCCACCACCACCGGCACGCCAGCCGCCATGGCTTCCAGCACCACCATGCCAAAGGATTCAACATTGCCGGTGTGTAACAGAACGTCAAACGCACGGAAGGCCTGCGCAGCATCATGCACCGGACCGGTCAGATGCACACCCTCGGCAAGCAGGTGCTGATGAGTAGCAGGGTCACCGCCGACGAACACCAGGCGGGCCTGGGGATGCTCCCGGGCAAAGTGCTGAAAAGCCGCCAACGCCAGCTCCGGACGCTTTTTGTAGTGCAGACGGCCGACCACGCCGATGGTCAGCGGCCCCGGCTCTAATCCAAGGCGGCGCAAGGCATCTGCGCGGGACAACAGTTGTGCATCAAACTTCTCAAGATCCAGAATGTTGGGCAGCACAAAGCCCATGCGGGTATGCCTGGCCAGTTGCGCACTGACCACCGGCGACACGCCACCGAAATTCACCTTGCGTGCAAACACCAGGCGGAACAGGCGGCGGCGCCAGGACTTCAGCATATCGAACTCATGGGCCAGCACCGCGATACGGCGATTGGCCACCCGCAGTTTGAGCGCGGCACGCAGCGACGCATAGCGGTGGCACAGCACCAGGTCCCAATAGTCCCGCTCGACACCCACATCCGGGTGCTGGCGCAATAGCGTTCCGGCGCGGCGCACATCCTCACAGCCCAGATAGATAAAGTCGGTCCGTGGCTCGGCAGCGGGTGGACCCAGGATGACCGTGGTTACACTGAGCTCCGCCTGTCGCGCGGCCTGCTCGATGGCAGCGCACAGTTTGCCGAAGGGCGGGGTATCGTGCGGGCAGATCTGCAGCAGACGCCTGGGGGCATCGGCCCGCGCCTGGCGGTTCATGTGGTCATGCCTTGGTGACCAGCCAGTCTTCCAACACCAGATATTTAAGGTCGCAGCCGAAAAACATATTGAGCGCATCGGTGGGCGAACACACCATGGCTTCACCGCGACGGTTGAGTGAGGTGTTCAATACCACACCGTTGCCGGTCTTATCTTCCAGTGCCTTGAGCAAGGCGTAGTAACGAGGGTTAGCCTCGGCGGTGACCACCTGTGCACGGGCGGTACCGTCTTCATGCACCACCTCGGGAATGCGGCAACGCCAGTGCTCAGCCACGTCAAAGGTGATGGTCATATAAGGGGCCGGATGATCCGTCTGCAGTATGTCTGGCGCCACGGTGTCCAGCATGCTCGGACAGAAGGGCCGCCAGCGCTCACGGAATTTGATCTGCGCATTGATGCGATCGGCGATGCCCGGCGAATTCGGACAGCCCAGAATACTGCGCGCACCCAGCGCACGGGGACCAAACTCCATGCGGCCCTGGAACCAGGCCACCGGATGACCCGCGGCCAGCAGTTCTGCCGACTGGGCGGGTACATCGTGCAGCCGTTCTTTGCGCAAGGGCTCAGCGCACGCCTCGATGGCCGTGAAGCATTCATCGGAACTGTAACTGGGGCCGAGATACGCGTGCTGCATAGGTTGCACGGTATCACCACCGGCCTGCGCACCATAGGTGGCAGCACCCAGCGCCGTGCCTGAGTCACCGGCGGCGGGCTGTACGAATAACTGCTGGATGTCACCGCGCTGCAGCAGCCGCTGATTGAGCTTTACGTTCAGCGCACCGCCCCCGGCATAGGCCAGCTTGCCGGTGTCGCGAACGATATCGCCCAGATAATTATCGATCAGGCGCATCACCCAGTCCTCGAACAATGCCTGCATCGACGCGGCGTAGTGAATATAGGGATCATCCGCCTGCTCGCCCTGGCGACGGGGTCCCAGCCATTGCACCAGCTTGTCACTGAAGTAAAAGCCCCGGCCAGCCTCCTTATAGCGGCGCAGACCCACGGTATTCACCAGGCTGGTGTCCACCCGGAACGACTTGCCATGGGGGCGGATCAACCTGGAAAAATCATAACGCTGGGGGTCACCATAGGGTGCCATGCCCATGACCTTGTACTCGCCATCCAGCATCTCGAAGCCGAGATACTCGGTCAGTGCACCATAGACCCCAGCCAGCGAATCCGGGTCGTAGAGTTCGGCGATTTTGTGAATCCTGCCGCCCTCACCGTAGCCGAAAAAAGTGGTGGCGTATTCGCCTTTGCCATCGACGCCGAGAATCGCACATTTACCGTCAAAGCCGGACAGGTGGTAGGCGCTGGAAGCGTGGGACAGATGATGCTCCACCGGCACAAACTCGGTACGCTGCCAGTTGATGCCCAGCATATCGCCCAGCGCATGGACGGATTTTCGGTGCCGACGAAAGCGTCGGTTGCCATTCAAGAGCGCATCCAGCGCACGGTCAGGGGCATACCAGTAACGTCGCGCAAAGTGCCAGCGCGCCGGGCTGAACAGACTGATGGGCGCATAGGGAAAGGCGATGCAGTCGACCTCGGTAGGTTTGATGCCGGCATCGTCGAGGCAGAATTTCGCCGCCTCCAGGGGCGGGCGATTCTTAGCGTGCTTGTCGCGTACAAAGCGTTCTTCTTCGGCAGCGGCGATGATCTCACCATCAATCAGCAGCGCCGCCGACGGGTCATGGTTCAGCGCGCCGGACAGACCCAGCACGATCATAATCCAGCGGCCACCAGCTTAGCCTGCCAGGCCTGATAGAGTTGCGGGTCATCCTGCCAGTTGGCCATGAATCTGACCTTATCCTTATCGCTCACGCCACTGCTCAAGGCGTCAAAATCAATCAATACCATCTGTCGCTGCTCTGTCTCTCTCCCAGTGTTCACCCGCTCAATCAGGTTGGTGGCTTTAAGATCGCCATGGATTATTCTGGCGGCCTGCAGCCTGGTGAGCAACTCGCAGGTCTGAATCGCAACCTGCTCAAAAGCTTCCGGCTCACTGGACAGCACCTGCCCAAGATCGCGATCCCCCACATCCACCATCACCAGATAGGACACTCCCACAAGCGGCCCCACACGTTGTTCCAACAAGGCCACCGGCCGGGCCGTGGCGATGCCGAGGAACTCCAGCCAGTGCCCGTTGCACCAGGCATTGCGCGCACGACGCTTGAACCAGCGGCGTATCCGGTGGCCAAAATTTTTGATGTTATACCGCTTTACGACGTAGCGTTCACCCTCGATTTCACAGCGCACCACCGTGGCGCTGTTGCCCAGCTTGAGCGGCGTGCCTTCACCCAGATACACCTCGGGAAAGAGCATGAAGCGTTGCAGGCGCGGCCAGTGCTTGCGGTCACACAGGAACTCACGTTTGAGCTTTTTACGTTGCACAAACTCAGTGCACTCACGCTGGGTTTTCTGCAGGTATTTCTGGATGCGTCGCTCACGTTCCGCCAAGGTCAACTCGCGCAGCTTGTCCGTCGAGCCCATTTTGGCGACATACTCGCCCCGCACCGCTACATAGGCGGCCCACACCGCCTCGATCTGATGATCGAACCAGGGCGCGCGTTGCGCCAGAAAGCAGGCCAGATTACGGAAGTGCCGACGCAATATCGCTGCCGCGCGTACGCCGTCTGCATCCACCAGATGCACCTGCTGACTGCTGACGACAAAGTTATTGAGGTGAATATCGGTCTGCATCAGATTGTGCTCATGCAGCAACGCCACCTGTTCTGTGGCGGCGAGGATCTGCGGCAGATCATCTTCCGCCAGAGCAGCTGGATTCGGGATGGCGGCATACAGCACCACAAAGCCCTGACCGTCAGAGGTGGCACCGGAGAACAGCACCGGTGGAGTGCGGGTACCGGCATTGGCCATCAGTTGTGCACCGTGCAGTTCGCGCGACCAGTAGCGTCGCGCAGCCTTGCCGTAAAACAATTTGGCGAACACGGTCTGGCCCTGAAACTCAGCAATGCCGGCAAGCCGCCGACCCGGCAGCACCCGCGCCACACTCTTGTACAGAAGTGGCAGGTCGGGCTGGTCATCGACGTCCTGTTCCGGATCCAGACATAGCGCCACCGTAAAGGGCGGCACCAGATTCAGCCCCGCGGCGGCCAGACCTTCGGTGGAATACAGCACCTTATGTGCCCGCCCGCTTGCGTTGATCTTTGGCATACAGCTTGCGCGCCCGCTCGACCACCGTGCGCCAGAAGCCACCACGTGCCACCAGTTCCTCGCGCAGCGGACGCTGGGTATACAAACGCAGAAAGCGCAACTGTTCACGTGTGCTTAAAGGGATGTGTAAGGTAGAAAACAGCAACGCCGCCAGATCACGCTTCAGCCAGCGGTCGGGGATGCGCGCAAAGCGACTGGCGCGGTGCAGATCCAGCACGGCTAACTCCACTCTGTCCTCCTCAAGCGCCGCATTCTGCACCAGCAGATGACAGATATAAAAATCCCGATGGATAAAGCCGTGACCATGGAAAGATCTGGCGAAGGCGGCTACGGCATACAGCAGCCTGCGTCGCAGCTGCGGGTCCGGGGGCGTTTGCGCCCAGGCTTCGGTCAGATCTTCGAGGGTGGTGTAGCCGACCAGTTCATCACACAAGACAAAGGAACGTTGGCTCGCCAGTGAGCCCGCAGATTTGGCAAACGCGGCCGGTCGCGGTGCGGTGATGCCCAGGTCCGTGAGCTGGCGACAGGCATCAAATTCATTCTGCGCGCCGATCACCGGGTGTTTGAACTGCAACCAGTTCTTAATCACCTCGCGCCAGCCCACGCCATAGTGCAGTTTGACAAAGTAGTGGCCATCGCCGAGCTGCACACGCATGGTCCGCCGGCCCGGCATATCGCGAAATATCTCGCCCTCGAGGGCGAAGGCCGCCTGCAGCGGATCCTGCTGTTGCCAGATGGCCTGGATGTCTGCGCGTAAATAGCTCAACGGGAATTCACAAGCTGGTTGATGATGCTGAGAGCGTGACGGGGCATATCGTATAGCTCCTGGTGCGCCTGGCCAAATGCCACCCCGGCAGCGGACCAGGTCTGACGCTGCGCTTCGTCATCCAGCGCCTGAACCACCGCCTGATTAAGATCTGCCTGGGAGAAAGGCTCGGCCAGCACACAGCCCGCACCCGCCTCTTCTATATAGTGGGCAAAACCACAGGCACCGGTGGCGATCACCGGCAGGCCGGCGATGATGGCCTCGATCAGCACCAGACCGCCACTTTCACTGTAGGCCGGGTGTACCATGAGATCGGCACCCTGCAGCACGTCTGGAATGTCGTTGCGGCCTGACTGGATGGTAACCCGCTCAGCAATGTTGAGCTTCTGTGCCTGACGCAGAAAGGCGGTCGGGTTGTCCTGACCGATGACCAGCAGGCGAACCCTGGCGCGCATCTCACCCGGCAGGGCAGCCACCGCCAGCAACAAGCGATCCAACCCCTTGGTGATGAAGCCGCTGCCCACCAGTAGCAGAAGCAACTCATGGTCCTTCAGATCCAGCTCATCGCGCACCGCCTGGCGTGCTTCACGCCAGTTGGGTTGGCGCTGTCGATCCTGGCTGACGCCAGGGGGTAACACATGGAAGCGCTCGGGTTGCGTGTGGTAGTGAGTTACAAAGTCTTCCTGCTGCTGTTGCGTGATGAGCAGAATGTGGGTCTTGGCATCGGGCTCGAACACCGCCCGCTCATAAGCGGCCATCTGTTTATAGCGCCGGGTGTAGCGGTAGATGGGTTTGCGCTGGGTCTGGGCTTTGTGCTCAAAACAGGGGTCGGCGGCATAGTAAATGTCCAGCCCGGGAATCTTGTTAAAACCGATCACCGCTGCGGGTCGACGCCAATGGGCGCGCTGGGTCACCGCCTGGCCGAAGTTCTGGTAGCGCACATGATTGACGACCCCGGCCACTTCGATGCGCTCGACGTGAAAGCCGTCCGGCACCTGACCAAACCATTCCAGGCAGTAGACGACAATGGCGTAGCCGTCCGCCTGACAGGCCAGCGCAATGCGCATGAAATCGCGCTGCAGGCCCCCATAGGCAAAATAGCGGAACAGGCAGAAGATCAGCACCGGGCGTCGCTCGTGAGCGAACTGCTCAAGCTTGTCGACCACCGTAGGCACCAGCTGAAACAGCTGATCATCCGCCGCCGCCCGCAGGCCATTGGCCGACCAGCTAGCGCGCTGATCAGATGTAAGCAGCTCCACCAGTGCCGTGTTCATGGCCAGTTGCGAGAACGGCTGGTCGAGCACGATGCCGGCCTCGTACTTCTTGAGGTACTTGGCATAGCCGCAGTTTCTGGTGACCAGTGCGGGCAGGCCAGCGAGCAGCGATTCGATGATGACCATGCCGGCATTTTCATCATAGGCGGGCAACAGCAGGGCATCGGCGGCAAACAGAAAGCGCGGCACATCCTCGCGACCATCAGCAAAGAAGGTGGTCTGATCCTCAATGCCCAGACGCATGGCCATGCGTTCGAAACTGTCGGCGCGGTCACGACCGACGACAAAGAACTGCACGCGGTTGCGTAACTTTCTCGGTAAGGCGGCGACGGCAAGCAGTGCACGATCCAGCCCTTTCTTTTTAAAGCCGGAACCAATAAACAACAACATCAGCGCATCGTCGGCCAGACCCAGCTCGGCCCGCAGCTCGGCACCAATCTTATCTGCATCTGGCGGTGCCACCCGATCGCGCTCGATACCGGGCGGCAGCATATGAAACCGCTCAGGCGGGGTACGGTAGTGGTGCCGATAACGTGGAATTTCGTGATCGGAAATGGCCAGTATCTGAGTAGGGCTGTGCTCATCAAAGACAGCCTGTTCAGCGGCATAAAAGCTTTTGAAGCGCGGCAGCAGCCGATAAGCGCTACTGCGCTGATGCAGGGCCTTTTCCAGATAACAGGAGTCGCCTGCGTAGTACGCATCGAGGCCGGCCATCTTGTTAAAGCCGACCACCAGATCGAAGGGTTCGCGTTGTACCGCCGTGTTGAGTGCGTGGGCAAATTTGTCGTACTGAGTGTGACGAGACAAACCACTGATAGGCAATATCTCTACCTCTATCCCCAGCGTTTCATCGAGTGGTGGCGCCTGCCAGCGCAGGGTAAATATCTTGACCTCATGTCCCCGCCGGCGCGCCTCGCGGGCCACCTTCATCAGGTCTCGCTGAATGCCGCCGTAGGGGAAGTACTTGAAGATCGCAAAGGCAATGCGCACCGTTCAGGCACTCGCCATGAGCTTGAGCGCCGATGACCACACCTGGTCAGGTGGCACGCTGGCAAAGCACGGCGGTTGCACCACCTGGCCCTGCCATTCCAGCGGCGTTCCGCGGTAACGACATTCTTTACGCAAACAAGGCGCACAACTGATTTCACCCTGCAGCACAACGCTATGCTCACCCTGCACGCCGGTCAGCAGACCACTGGTGGCGCCATAAAGCCCCACCGTGGGTCGACCCAGCACTGCCGCCAGATGACCCAGGCCTGAATCCACGGTAATAACCGCTGCCATCTGCGCCATATGGGTGATCAGGGTCGCCAACGGTTGTCGATCCAACAGCGTGGCACCCGCCGCGACCAGCTCTTGCGCCCGTGCGCGTTCCACTTCGTCGCCCCAGGTCACCACCGGCTCATAGCCGCTGGCTTTGATCAGCTGCACCAACTCCTGCCACATGGCCAGCGGCCAGTGTTTACTTTCCCAGGTGGTGCCATGCAGCAGCAGTACCTGCTGACCGGCAGCGTTGCTGGCGCCAAGGTCCAGCACACTGCCGGCATCTGTCAGTGGGTAGTCCAGCGCCGCCGCGAACAACTGGCGCTGCCGGGCGATGGCATGTTGCGCTCTGGCCACCGCGTAACCACGGCGATAGCTAAAGGCAGCCCAGGGTTCGCGTGCGCTGGTATGTGAAAACCCCGCACTGGGACCACGTGCGCGCAGGGCCACCACGGCACTTTTGATCAGACCCTGACTGTCGAGCACACAGTCGTAGTGCACAGCACGCAGGGCGTCATCGAAGGATTTCAATTCAGCGCGACTGGCAGTCAGCGACTTGCGCCAGCGGCGCCAGGCGATGGGGATTACCGTGCGCACCCCGGGATGGGCCCGTGCCACATCGGCAAAGGCCTCTTCCACCACCCAGTCGACCTGCCAGCCATGGGCAATGGCGTCACTCACTGCCGGCAGCGCATGCACCACATCACCCAGCGAGGACATTTTCACCAGCAACAGCTGTTTCATATGGCCAATTTTGCCAGTACCTCGGAAGGTTGTAACTGTCGCAGACAGTTCAGGTGGCCCAGCGGGCACTCGCGTTGAAAGCAGGGCCGGCAATCGAGCTCAATCTCAGCCACCTGGGCATGTTCACCCAGCGGCGGGGTAAACCCCGGCGAGGTGGAGCCGAACACACCCACCGTGGGCACCCCCAGCGCGCAGGCAATGTGCATCAGGCCGGAATCGTTGCACACCACCTGCTGACAGACGGACAACAGGTCCACCGCGTCTACCAGTTGGGTGCGACCCGCCAGATTGATCGCGCCGGGTGCCAGTTCGGCAATACGTGCGCAGTCTGCCTGATCTTTAGGCGAACCCAGCAGCCACACGTTGTAATCCTGATCTAACAAGGTACGGGCCAGGGCCGCATAATGTTCGGCCGGCCATTTCTTGGCGGCCCCGAATTCAGCACCGGGGCACAGACCCACCACGCGCTCGGTGTGCAATCCCAGTTCAGCCACCACCCGCGCAAGATTGGCCGGGTCCACCTGCAGCCGGGGCAACGGATACTCCGCCGGTAACTCACCCTGGGGATCGGCCAGCGCCATAAAGCGCTCGATCATCAGCGGATAGCGCTCCTCATCCAGCTTGCGCCGGTCATTGAGCAGCACGAAGCGCGCCTCACCCTGCCAGCCCACCCGCCGTGGAATGTCAGCGAAATACGGCACCAGCGCGGATTTCCAACTGTTAGGCAGCACATAGGCGGCCTGAAAGTCCTGCTCACGCAGTTCACGGCCGATCTGTTTGCGCAGGCCGAACTGCAGCGCCCCGTGGGAAAAAGACAGTAGACGCGAAGTCGAAATTTCCGCCATGCGGCTACCGAGCGCATGGGTGGCCGGCGGTGCGGCCATATGCAGCTCGTCATGCTGGCTGGCTAACAATTGAACCAACGAATGCGCCATCACCATGTCGCCGACCCAGGCCGGTGCGATGATGAGGGCTCGATTGGGTGAAGTCACCTACAACCAGCTAGACCGGTGTATGCCACTCGGGGTGGCTGTTGCGTTTACCCCGTACCTGATCGAAGTAGGCGGTCTGCAGAGCCTCAGTAATGGGGCCACGCTTACCCGCGCCGATCTGGCGGCCATCCAGCGTGTTGATGGGCAGGACTTCTGCTGCCGTACCGGTAAAGAACGCTTCATCGGCAATGTAGACCTCATCGCGGGTGATGCGTCGTTCCCGAATGTTCAGGCCCAGGTCTGCGGCCAGCGCAAATACCGTATCGCGGGTGATGCCGGCCAGACAGGACGTGAGTTCCGGTGTGTGCAGCTCGCCGTTCTTCACCAGGAATACGTTTTCGCCGCTGCCCTCAGCTACGTAGCCTTCGTTGTCTAACAGCAGGGCTTCGTCGCAGCCACTGTCCAGCGCTTCATGCAGAGCCAGGATCGAATTGATGTAGTTGCCGTTGGTTTTGGCCTTACACATGGTGATGTTGACGTGGTGGCGCGTATAAGACGAAGTCCGCACCTTGATACCCTTTTCGCGACTGTCCGCATCCATGTAATCCGGCCACGGCCAGGAGGCGATAGACACCCGCACCGACAGGCCCTGCGCGCGCAGGCCCATGGCTTCAGAACCGAGGAACACCATGGGGCGTAGATAACCTTCATCCAGATCGTTAGCTTTGAACACTTCGCACTGGGCCTGATTGAGTTCATCCGGCGTGAAGGGAATTTTCAGACCCAGGATATGGGCTGAGTTGAACAGCCGTTCGGTGTGTTCCTTGAGGCGGAAAATACAGGGACCCTGAGGGGTGTTATAGGCGCGTACGCCTTCGAAGCAACCCAGGCCGTAGTGCAGGGTGTGGGTCAGGACGTGGACCTGGGCTTCGCGCCAGGGGACGAGTTTGCCGTCCATCCAGATGTGGCCATCGCGGTCTGCGAAGTTTGGGTCGGTCATTACGGTCTTTGCTGCTTTGGGGGCGGGTATTCCAACATAGTCCGACGGAATAAGACAAGTTGGTTTGGGTTGTTGGGCGTTGCCGCGCGGAACAGAATATTCCACTTCATGGGACGCCGTGAATACCTCCCTGTAGGCTCGACGCGCGCGTCCTAGCGCGCGTACCCCCATGAAGTGGAATATTCTGCTCCGCGCTACGTCGTCAGCAACTCAGGTCCGTTTGGTTATTTACGCGCCTACTGCTTGCTATGCGTCTATCGCGCCTGCCCACAGCTATCCTTGTTCCGAGCGCACTGAGGCTATCAGCGCTGCGCTGGCAGCGGGGAGGCAACACTAGTCCGGCCATGGTCATCGGCCCGGCGCATGCCGCCTTTATTCAACCTTGCTGGATTCGCTCAACCACGCTGAGTGGCTCCTATCTGCGGTCAATGTTGGGGGGCGGGTTAGAGGTCCTGAGAGACGGGGGCTACGCGGAGGACTTCGGCTACGGTGGTGAGGCCGGCGCCTACTTTCTGGGCGCCGGACAGGCGCAGGGTGCGCATGCCTTCCTGGAAGCCGGCGTTGCGCACCTGGTCGAGGTCGGTTTCGTTGTTGATCAGCTGTTGCACTTTGCTGGTCATGGGCAGGATTTCGTAGATGCCCATGCGGCCGAGGTAGCCGGTGTCGCGGCATTCGAGGCAGCCTTTGGGGGCGTAGAAACGCGCTGGGGGTTTGACCTTGAAGGGTTTGGTGATCAGGGACCAGGCCTCTTTGTCTACCGGTTCTTCTGTCTTGCAGTGCGGGCACAGGGTGCGCACCAGGCGTTGGGCCATGACACCGAGCACGGTGGCGCGGATCATGTAGGCGGGGACGCCGAGGTCCTGCATTCGCGAGATGGCGGTGGGCGCGTCGTTGGTGTGCAGGGTGGAGATCACCAGGTGGCCGGTGAGGGCTGCCTGAATGGCCATTTCGGCGGTTTCCAGGTCGCGGATCTCACCCACCATGATGATGTCCGGGTCCTGGCGCATAAGGGCGCGTACACCGGCGGCAAAGGAGACATCGATGTTGTGCTGAATCTGCATCTGATTGAAGGTGGGCTCGACCATCTCGATGGGGTCTTCGATGGTGCACACGTTTACTTCGTCGGTGGCGAGCTGTTTCAGAGTGCTGTAGAGCGTGGTGGTTTTACCGGAACCGGTTGGCCCGGTCACCAGCACAATGCCGTTGGCTGAGTGGGTCATGTTGTGCCAGCGGTTGTAGTCATCGCCGGACAGACCCAGTTCCTGGAAACTGCGCAGCAGTACATCAGGGTCGAAGATACGCATAACCATCTTTTCACCGAACGCGGTCGGCAGTGTAGACAGACGCAGTTCGATTTCGTCGCCATCCTGAGATTTGGTTTTTACCCGGCCGTCCTGGGGGCGACGCTTTTCGGCGACGTCCATACGGCCGAGGATCTTCAACCGGCTGGTGACCGCAGCGTTGACCGCGCTGGGCAACTCATATACATGATGCAGCACGCCGTCGATGCGAAAACGGATCAGGCCCTTGTCGCGTCGCGGTTCGATGTGGATGTCACTGGCGCGCTGGTCGAAGGCGTACTGCAGCAGCCAGTCGACGATGTTGACCACATGGGCGTCGTTGGCTTCCGGAGATTTCAGGCCACCCAGTTCGAGCATCTGCTCGAAGTTGGTGATGGCTGAGACTTCCATACCCGCTTCGGCCGCCTTGGCCGCCGAGCGCGAAATGGTATAAAACTCAAGCTGGTAGCGGGTCAGATCAGCAGGATTGACCACCACGCGGTTGATGCGTCGACCGCGCAGGGTCTGGGTGAGCATGTTCTCCCACTGGTACATGTACGGCTGGCAACTGCCGATGACCACATGGTCGTCTTCCACCGCCAGCGCCAGAATGTTGTGCCGCTGGGCAAAGGCATAGGACATGACTTCGGTGGCGGCATTAACGTTGATCTTCAGCGGGTCGATGCGCACATAGGGCTGGCGGGCCTGTTCTGCTACCCATACAGTGAGGGTTTCCAGATCGAGGGGTTTGCCGGGCTCGAGACGATTTTCATACTCGCGGCTGGCGATGATCTCCAGCGCATGCATGTTCAGCTCTTTTTTGGTACGCGGCGCGATGAGGATGTCTTCGGCCTGGCGCTGGGAGATGAAACCAGCCGCGACCACTCGCTCGAGGGTCACGGGCAGGTCGAGCAGGAGTTCCTGATCAACCTCGAACGCGGCGGCGCCATCCCGGGCCGGCGGTGTCTCAATTTCAGGCGGCGAACTGGCCACGCACTTATCCATTTATGCCGTATAGACCCGCCAGTATCGCCTGTGAGGTGTGTTTTGCAAGTGCTGTACACGCCACCTATGACCCGGTTCACAGTTCCAAAAAAGCCTGATTTTTAAACAACTTAGCTATATTTAGCAGAGATATCTGACTAAAATGAACGACGCGCGCGCAACATGAACCGCAACAGGAAATTACCCGTGTTACCGAAATTTGACGATATGCTGACCACGCTGGTGGCCGAACCCTCGGTCAGCTCGATGAAGCCGGACATCGATCGTTCAAATCTCAAAGTGATCGAACACCTGGCCAATTGGGCCGACAGCGTGGGCTTTACCACCGAAGTGCAGGTGCTGCCGGACGCGCCGCACAAGGCCAACCTGATTGCCACCTTACCTGCCAATGCCCCGTCCGAAGACAAGGGCGGCCTGGCGCTGGCAGGCCACACCGACACTGTGCCCTATGACGAGCACAAGTGGCAGACCGACCCGTTCAAGATTACCAACCACGACGACAAGCTGTACGGTCTGGGCGCCTGTGATATGAAAGGCTTCTTCCCACTGGCACTGGAAGCGGCAACCGAATTCCTGGACAAAAAACGCAGCGCGCCGATTACTATCGTGGCCACCAGCGACGAAGAGTCTTCCATGGCTGGCGCCCGCTACCTGGCGGAAGGCGATCGCCTGCAGGCCGAGTTTGCCATCATCGGCGAGCCCACCGGCCTGACCCCGATCTATGCACATAAAGGCATCGCCTTTATGACCATCCGTCTGCAGGGGGCATCGGGGCATTCATCCAATCCAGACCTCGGCTGCAACGCGCTGGATGCGATGCACGATGTGATGGGCGAACTGATCCGTTTTCGTACCGAGCTGGCGGAACACAACCAGAACCCGGCCTTTGAAGTGCATGTGCCGACCATGAACTTAGGCTGTATGCATGCCGGCGACAGCCCGAACCGCATCTGCAGCCATGCAGAACTGCAGATTGACCTGCGCCTGTTGCCCGGTATGGACACCAACGCCACCATCGAGATGCTGTCTTATCGACTGCAACAAGCAGTGGCCAACTGCGACATCAAGCTGGAACTGGCCACCCACTACCCGCCGATTCCACCGTTTGAAACAGACATCAAGAGCGACCTGGTACAGAGCCTGGCCAGGTTTTCCGGCCATGCACCTTCCACCGTCGCCTTCGGCACCGAGGGCCACTTTCTGCAGAGCCTGGGGCTGGATACCGTGATCTTCGGACCGGGCAGCATTGACCAGGCGCACCAGCCCAACGAGTACCTGTCGCGTGATCAGATCGAAGCGGGGCGCCAGATTCTAAAACAAGCTATTGCACGTTACTGCACCGGCTAGTCATGCAGACCACGGATTACGCAAGGTGGTTTAGAGGCTCCACCCCCTACATCAGCGCTTATCGTAACCGCACCTTTGTGGTGCTGTTGGCAGGCGAAGCGCTGGACCACAACAATCTGGCCAACATCGTGCACGACCTGGCACTGCTGCATGTGCTGGGCGTAAAGCTGGTGCTGGTGCACTGCGCACGGCAGCAGATCGACAGCGCGCTGCCGGACAGCAACTTCTATCAACAGCGTCGCATCACCGATGCACAGGCGATGCACACCATTGCCGGCATCAACGGCCAGATCCGCACCCAGCTGGAAGCTTTGTTTTCCACCGGACTGCCGAACTCCCCACTGCACAATGTCGACATTCCTGTGGTGTCGGGCAACTTTGTGGTCGCGCAACCGCTGGGCATCATCGACGGAGTCGATCATCTGTTTACCGGCAAGGTGCGCAGTGTAGAAACCACACGTATGCAGACCGCGCTGAACGCGGGTGCGCTGTTGATTCAATCACCCATGGGCTACTCAAGCTCGGGACAGGCGTTCAACCTGCCGGCCGAATCGCTGGCCCAGGAAATCGCCGTACAGCTGAAGGCCGACAAACTGATCGTGTTTGACGAACACATCGTAACCGACGCCGATGGCAAGCGGGTCAGCAGCTTTACCCCCACCACACTGGATCAGCAACTGGATAACTTCCCTGAGCTGCGCGCCAGACGCCTGGCCGCCATGAGCCGTGCGGTGAAAGGCGGTGTAGCGAAAGCGCAGCTGGTACCGTATACCGAAGACGGTGCCCTGCTGGCCGAACTGTTTACCGCCGAAGGCGTGGGCACCCAGGTGGTGGAACAACAGCGCAAACCGGTCCGTCCAGCGCGGGCTGAAGATGTGGCCGGCATTGTTGAGGTTATCCGACCGCTGGAACAAACCGGCGTACTCGTGCGCCGTGAACGCGACCGACTGGAAGCCGAGATCGACCACTTTCTGGTGGCTGAACTGGACGGCATCGTGGTGGGCTGTTGTGCGGTGTACACCTACGACCACCGCGCGGAACTTGCCTGTGTGGCCGTGCATGAAAACTACCGTCAGCCCACCAGCAACGGCATCGGCCGCAGCCTGCTGGCCTCTGCCGAAGCGCGAGCGCAGACCGAAGGCGCCAGTGCCCTGTTCGTGCTCACCACCCAGACCACCGACTGGTTCAAAGAACAGGGCTTTGTGGTGACCGACGTGAGCGAACTGCCGGCAGAAAAGAAAGACCTGTACAACTGGCAGCGCAACTCAGCAATCTTGAGCAAACCGCTGAGCTGAGCCGCTGAACTGTCCGCCTGAGCCAGCGCCGAACAAGCTTCCGAACGACGCTCAGTGCCCGGACCGCTGCCACCACAGTGGCTGCAGACGCGCATCACCCGTCACCACTTCACTGAGATCCGCCGCGCGATACAGACGCCCGTTCAACATCACATGACTGACTTTGTCCGTCTGGCGAATGTCCTTAAGCGGATTGGCGTCCAGTATCACCAGATCAGCCAGCTTGCCCGGCTCCAGCGAACCAAGGTCAGCCGCCATGCCCAGATACTGCGCCGGATTGATGGTGGCGAGTGACAGCACCTGCATGGGCGACATGCCACCGCGAGCAAAACTCCACATCTCCCAGTGGGTGGCCAGACCCTCACGCTGGCCGTGGGCACCGGTGTTCACCAGCACGCCGGCCTCGAGCAGAATCTTGGCCGCACGCGCCGCGTCGTCGTCACGGAAGTCGCGCTCGGGTGCGGTTATGCGTCGGATCGAGCGCGGCTCGAGCACCTGGGGCGGCACAAAGTTGGACAACAGCGGATGCTCCCAGACATTGGTGTGCGCATAAAAGTAGTCCTCTGAGGTAAGCCCGCCATAAACCACCACCAGGGTCGGCGTATAGCCCGCCTGAGACGCCCGCCAGAACTGAACGACATCGTCATACAGATTGAGCGCCGGCACATTGTGCTCGATGCCCGAGGTGCCATCGGCGATCAGGCTCATGTCCAGATGAAACAGCGAACCGCCTTCGGCTACGGTCAACAAACCTTCCTGGCGCGCCGCTTCAATCACCTGTTGGCGCTGTTCACGCCGGGGCTGATTGTAGTTTTTGATGCTGGTGGCGCCCTGGGCCTTGAGCCGGCGTATGTGGTTCAAGGCATCCTGCAGACTCTGGATATCGGCATAGCTGACCCCTTTGGCGCCATAGACGATTTCTGCGGTAGAGAAGATACGCGGCGCCAGAATCAGTCCGGCACGTTGATACTCGGCTGCAGCAAACGCCTGACTGGCCGAACTGGAGGGGTTGTGCACGGTGGTGACCCCCAGCGCCAGATGGGCCAGCACACTGTAGTTCTGCTCGGGAATGACACTGCCGCGACCATAAGGACCATGGGCGTGGGCATCGATCAGGCCAGGGATGATGGTCTTGCCAGCGGCATCGAACACCTGGGCTTCGGCAGGCACCTGGACCTCTGCGGCGTCGCCCACCGCCACAATACGATTGGCCTCAATCAAAAGGGTGCCCCGCTCGATCACAGAGCGTTCGGCATCCATGGTGATGATGCGGGCGTTGGTTACCGCGACCGTGGCATCCGGGCGGGCACTGTCGACCTGCATACTGAGCGAGGTGCGCTGACGCACCACCGCATCACCTGCCAGTGCATCCTGCACATCAACCGACACATAGTCCGGACCCACCGACCAACTGACCGTACGACTGTCAGCCGACCAGTGCGGATAAAGCCCGCCGATCTCACTCACACGCTGGGCCGGTACAGTCTGCAGCTTGGGGCCCAGCTGCAACGCCTGCCCGGTAAGCGGACGCAACACCACATGCACTTGAAAGCCCTGCTGAAAAAGCAGCCGGGTACCATCCGGCGACAGGGTGATCAGCCGCGCATGATCACTCTCAGCCTCAACGCGCACATCGTCACCACTGAGCGTCATGGACAGGAGTTGGGTGCGGGCATCATCACTGCCACGACCGGTGGTCGAGCGTTTACGCTCATTCACATAGAGCCGGCCATCGGCACCCAGGTGCGGATTGGCGCCGCGGTCGGTGATCTGGCGCAAGGTCTTAGCGCGCAGATCGAAGTGGTAAATGCCTGGTGCTTTACCCCAGTCGAGGCCGGTCAGGGTGGAACCACCCAGCTTGTGCACCAGCAGAGCAGAACCATCGGGCACCATCGCCAGGCGCTCATAGTGCCCCGGCTCGCTGGACAGCACCCGCGCCCGTCCACCGCGAGCAGACACCACACGGATGCTGGCGTAAGACTGATCCTGCCAGTGCAGATAATAGATGTCGTTACCGTCCGGCGACCAGACCGGTGCATACTCGACGCCTTCCTCGGCGCGGGTGAGGCGCACCGGCGCGCGGTCACCGCGCTTGAGCCACAGCTTGCCCAGCGAAGCAAAGACGACGCTGTCGTCGGTGGGAGAACGACTGGCAAAGCGCACCATGCGCGTTGCAAACTGATCGGGCGCTACCTCAACCCTGACGCGGGGCGCATCCAGCACCGTACGCGTATCGCGCACGCGGAACGGAATCTCTGTCAGTGCGCCATCGGCCAACGCAACCCGCCAGATCTTACCGCCCGTCCAGAACACCAGACCGCTGCCATCGGGCAGCCAGGCAATATTCGGATACACACCATTCACCGCCCAGGTTTCCTGACTGTCGGGATCCAGTTCATGGGCGACAACCCGATTACGACCGGAGCGCAAGTCGTGCACCAGCAGCTTGCTCTGCTGCTGCACGCGCTTGATAAACGCCAGCTGGCTGCCATCAGGCGATGGCGTAGGTCGCACCGCACCGCCAGGGCCACCCACCACTTTGGTGGTCTTGCCCGTAGCCAGCTCATAGCGTTTGATGTGAAAAATCTCTTTGTTGGTGTCCTGGTGATAGACAAACATGTCGCCCGGCGTGGCATTCTGGGTGTAGTACAGATACTGGCCATCTGGCGAAAAGGCAGGTTCGCCCAGCTCTTTCTGGTAATTCGGCCCAGGTCGTTTGATCACCTGCACGCCTTTCGCCTTGTCACGGCCCGACTTGTGATACAGCCAGATCTCGCCCGTGCCCAGCGAGCGCGAAGTGGTGAAGTGTTTACGCACCGCAATGTACTCACCGTCTGGGCTCCAGGTGGGATTATTCGGCAGACGAAAGTCTTCGTAGGAAATCTGTTGCAGTGAGCGGTCGGACAGGTTGATGGTCCAGATGTTGTCACCACCGGATCTATCAGACGTAAAGGCAATGGACTGCCCATCGGGAGAAAACCTGGGCTGGATGTCCCAACTGTGATCCCCCACCAGCAACTCAGCCTCACCCCCGTTGACCGGCAACAGATAGATATTGCCCAAAAGGTCAAAGGCGATCTGCTTGCCGTCGGGGGAAATATCCACACTCATCCAGGTGCCCTGGTCGGTATCCAAGTCGACCGTGGTAGACCCACCCGTAACCGGAGGCGCGTTTACATCCCAGCTAGGCTTCGCAGTGGCTTCCTCATCTGTGTCTGCCCGCACGTTTGAAGCCAAACCAACCAGCGCAAGGGAAAAAATGACATAAAAAAAGGATTTGAACATCACACTCACCTCGGAAGAGAGGGCGGTAGTATCGCAAACTAGTCATCAAGACTCAGCTTCAATGTGGGAAAGATGTCTTCCAGAGGACTGCGCACGGCGTGACCGCCACGCTTTAAAACGTGGGTATAGATTTCGGTGGTCTCCAGCGAAGCGTGGCCGAGTTGCTGTTGCACTGTGCGAATGTCGAGGCCATTTTCGAGTGCATGGGTGGCGAACGAGTGGCGCAGGGTGTGTGTGCTGGCCGCCTTATTGATGCCAGCCGCCGCAACCGCACGGGCAACCTTTTTCTGCAAAGTGCTGGGGTTCAAATGATGCCTGCCTCTGGCACCCGTGCGCGGATCGATGGACAATTTGTCTGAAGGAAACACGTACTGCCAGCTCCAGGCGCGTGCGGCGGACTTGTATTTACGACTGAGCGCATTGGGCAGATAAACCGCGCCCAACCCACGCGCCAGATCGCTCTGGTGAACAAGCTTGACCTGTGAGAGATGCACACGAACAGGCGTGTGCAACTGCTCCGGGAAGGTGACCACGCGGTCTTTGCGTCCTTTGGCGTCATGCACATGAATGATCTGATACTCAAAATTCAGATCTTTGACCCGCAACCGCAAGGCTTCCATCAGGCGCAAACCCGAGCCATAAATCAAAGCACAGGCCAGGCGATGAACCCCGGTCAATTCGTTGAGTACAAAACGTACTTCGTCACGACTCAACACCACCGGCAGTTTCTGCGGCTTTTTCGCGCGCACCGCCGCAACAGCGCCGAGCGGTTTGCGCAGGACGATTTTGTAGAGAAACATGAGGGCAGACAAAGCCTGATTCTGGGTATTGGCGGCGACGTCCTGATCAACCGCCAGATGGGTGAGAAAGGCATTGACGTCTTCGACGTCGAGCTCGTCAGGATGACGCATGCCATGAAACTGGATATAGCGGACCACCCAGCCGACATATGCACGCTCAGTGCGGATACTGTAACCCCGCACGCGTATCGCACTGCGCAACCGGTCGAGGAGTTTGGATTCCATCCAGCCACTTTAAGGTGGAGGGAGGCGGTGACCATCGGAGAAAGGCGGATCGTACTGTGGGACTAGACTTCGTTTTATATGGCAGATTTCTGTATTTATCCAAGTTTATATGCCATTTTTCCGAATAAATTTTGGAAATTTGACGTTACACTGAAAATGTCGGAAGAGGTGAAAAGGCGCAGATGAGCGAAGAGATGTTCAGAAATCAGATACTTAGTGAACGACTTCCGCATTTGAGGGTTTTATGCGGAATTCTTCCATCTACTAAGTGTTAGGCGGCTATGCTCGAGCGTCCACAACGACTGAGACTCGCCAAACAGGGCTTCGGTGTAAAAATCACTCTTCTTGCGGCCGCGGTCGCTATAGGCTTACTTGCGGCTCAATTCCTGCCGGTCTCTATAACTGAATGGCTCTTAGATATCGGACCATTTTTTGGTGCAGTTGTATTCGCAATACCATTCTTCTTTATCTCAAGATCCCTAGAGAAATCTACAGCTATCCATTGCCCAAGTTGCAATGAAGAAACCCTAGAAGCAGACGCTGGTCTCCGCAATACTTATACTCATCGCTGCTCTAATTGCGGTGTGCGCTATCTCAATGGTCGAGAAATCAAGAATCGCTAGACTAGTGCATTTCCATATTGGAATGGACCCAGCACCTATCGCCAGTACCCGCCTAACGTGTAGTTGGAGTGGACGCATTGACAGCTGCGCGTGCGAGCTGTCGCACGCCCGCACACCAGTCAAGCGCCACTCAACATGGTGTTAGGCGGCTAAACCACGGAGTACTGCTAATCACTATGAGATCTCCAACGAATTGGTTACAGCTGCTAGCAAATATTGCTCTGATCGTAGGGCTGATTTTGGTAGCGGTTGAAATACGTCAAAACTCGGATCTGACTCGTGCTGACTTGTACAGCCAACATCTAACTAACTGGCAAGACACAGAAAGGTCCAAAATTGGTGAAAGTCTCAGCGTAACAATCGCAAAATCTATCGACACTCCTGAAAAGCTCACTAGCGCTGAAATGGTGGAACTTGAAGGATATTACCGGTCCATCTTGCAGCAGTTTGTACGTCGCGTTGAGCTAAAAGAAATGGGTGTATTTGTTTTACCCTCAGAATCAATCGTCTGCGGGAATTTCAAACGCCGTTTCGGAACAAAGTTCGCTTTAGCATGGTGGGAAGTCACTCGTTCTGAATGGCACCCAACCGTAGAGACGATGCTCGAAGAATGCGTAGATCAAACCCGTAGTTTAGAATCAGCAGAAATGAAGAAACTCCAAGAAATCCGATCCCTGCTGGTTCGAGAAGAAGCATGATGAATCGTACTGCACCTACCTTCAGTACCCGCCTAACGTATAGTTGGAGTGGATGGCAAACTGCAGTCGCACTTTGTGCATCGGCTTCGCCGATTCTTGCACAAAACGCTCCCTCCGTTTACCACCACTCAACATTGTGTTAGGCGGCTAGGTGAACTTAACTGCTCGCGGCAAGCTTGCAAATTACCTGGCTGCAGTTTGTGCAATAGTGTTCGCCCTCTGGGGTTTAGCAGCTACAGTAAGTAGCTGGGGCGAGCCCCTATTCATAGCAATGGAGCGCGTCGCTATCTCCGCTGCTTTCCTACTATTAGCCACTACACACGTGATATTCGCCGCTAGAACCAGCCGTTGTGGATTATTACTTTTGATCTACATCGCCGGCTACGTACTCGTCCCAATCGCCGGTTGGGCCTACCTGCGATCTTTCATAAAAGAGGCAGACTTTGTCGGCCCCATATTGTTCATATCGGTAGTAGTACTTCCAATGTATCTAGCTAGTAGGATGGGGAGTCGTAGCAGTAACAACTAATATTTTTTGGAGTCTGGGCAAACATTGGAAATCACTCAAACCCAGGGTATGTTCATGTGATGGAAATCAACCACATCGCACCGATACTCCGCTGCATCTCCAGTACCCGCCTAACGTATAGTTGGAGTGGACGGTTGACCCAGGGTTCGGTTTCGCTGCCGCAAAACCGACCCTGCTTCAACCGCCACTCAACATGGTGTTAGGCGGCGTATGAAAGTTACTCAGTATTTCAAGCACACGAGATTGAGGTCAGATCGCGCTTCGATCAAAGACGCCTGGATTGAGAAGGCCGTCTCAACTCCAGAGCATGAAAGTATTCAAGACGACGGTCGTTACCAGCGCTGGGTGTACATCCAATCCGAACGCAAGTACCTTAGAGTGATCGTTCTCGAAGACGGTGAGACTGTTCACAACGCCTTCTTCGACAGGAGTTTTAAGCCATGAAAGTAAAGTATTTCAAAGACACCGATACAGCTCTACTAGAGTTCACAGGCAACACTATTGAGCGTACGGAAGAAATTAACGAAAACATCTACATTGATCTAGATGCTGCAGGCGACCTAGTGTCTATCACGATCGAACATGCTAAACGCCAAGCCTCCCTCCCAGATGTCGTCGTCGAACAATTCGATAAAGGCGCTGCCTAACCGGTGGGTCGATGCCGCCTAACGTGTAGTTGGAGCAGGACTGCCATAAAGCGAACCCTTTTTGCATTCGCAAAAAGGCGTACCCGTTATGGCAGCCGCTCAACACGGTGTTAGGCGGCATTGAGTAACGTCTTTCCAAGAGCCGACGACTGGGAGGAACAGTTTAGGCGTCGCAGAAGACGCCATTTGTCCGTCTGTCTTGTATGGTCCGCCCTTATCCTTGCGGTGTGCCTTTACATTGGTGGCACGCCGGTGCTCGTCGCCGCATCCATTCTTGCTGTCTACTGGGTAGTTGAGCTATTCAGCAAGTTCGATCCATCGAAATCCGCAAACTTTACAGTCGAAGTGACACCCACCCACCTAGTACAAAACCTCCAGCTGAAAGATAAGCCCGCTTCTTTGTCTATTCCTTGGCATGCTCTTAAGGTTACCCGCATAAAATCAGTAGGAACCAATGTTACATCGATCCAAGTTCGCGATATGCGTCCAGGCCGACATGGTTTCGGTTCTTTCCTGGATCACAAGATAACAGGCTTCCGTGACATGAATATACTGGCTCAAGAGATCCAAAGAAGGGTGGCATGCGCGGCCGCCTAACGGGTAGTTGGAGTGGACGGTTGACCCAGGGTTCGGTTTCGCTGCCGCAAAACCGACCCTGCCTCAACCGCCACTCAACATGGTGTTAGGCGGCAGAATCAGGTGATTCCAGAATATAGAGCGCAGACCATGCTTCTTGCAGCGTTTGTAGTCGTATTGATCATTCTAACAATCGATATGCCCTACCTATCTGTAGTTTTCATCCCACTGGGTACAGTCTACTGCTTGCTCTCACTCGCAATTTTGTACGTCTTCAAAAGATTCGACCTTAACAACTTCTGGTACTTCCAACTTGTTCCTGTCATTTCCGTCTGGCCATTTTTGTTTCCATCATTGCCTATCGTCGGGTCCACACACAACTTAAAGCAAACACACCTTGCATTCGCGGTTCTAGCGCTCGCCCACATCGCCTCTATGGTATTTTGGTTTTGCGGTGTATTCCGCAACAAGTTGCAATTTCCATCCGTTAGAGAGACATTTCCAACAAGCGCAATACTCTGCTTCCCATTAATTGCATGGCTTTCTTATGGGGCACTCACGACAGATGCCTAGCTGCCGCCTAACGTGTAGTTGGAGTGGACGGTTGACCCAGGGTTCGGTTTCGCTGCCGCAAAACCGACCCTGCCTCAACCGCCACTCAACATGGTGTTAGGCGGCTAATGTTGCGGCCCCATCAACTGATAGATCTGCGAGGAAGAGATGATCGTCTTTGAAGTCACCCTAAACGGAAATCAGATCGCAAGGGCCGGAAGGCAAGATCTGTGCGTGTTAAATACAATAGTCAACGCCGTAGGAGTTCTTGGCGAGGAATCAGCCGGCTCAAGAGGGATGGAAGATGGATTTAATCTAGATCTCACAATAGGGGGACTATCTGCGAAATCCAACGAAGATCCTGGCCAGCATCTTCGCTGGGCCCCTCGCCAAGCCGTCAAGATCGGGGACGAAATAATCGTTCGAATTCTACAAACAGATAATGCGGACAATGCTGTAAGCACAAAAGAGCGGGAGGCTGTGGACCATGCGGCAATCGAACGCCGGAATTGGGAACTCGCTCGCGAGCACTACCTTAAATTTAAGGACAAGTACGAAGTAAGAGATGCTTAGTTCCACATCGAAGAGCAATTCTCGTACGGTATCCTGCTCATCATGAAACGCACCGCCAGGATCTTCAGTACCCGCCTAACGTGTAGTTGGAGTGGACGGTTGACCCAGGGTTCGGTTTCGCTGCCGCAAAACCGACCCTGCCTCAACCGCCACTCAACATGGTGTTAGGCGGCGACCCTATGTTTTTTCCAAGATTTACCCGAAGATTGCCTTAGCGAATGACAGAAGCTGGTGTTGCTATAGGGATTCTCTACCAAGTCATCGCTGGAGGGGTACTCGTTGCCGCATTGGTCATTTCAATCAGCACCATGCGCGAAATGATTCGGCACAATCGGCTAAGCGTAAAACCGATAATAAAAACAGAAAAAACGGATGGGTGTTTTTATCTGAGGAATGACGGAGTGGGGCCAGCGATTATAAACTCAATCCATTTATTCTTTTGCAACCAGGAGTTCGATCTATCTGATCTAAATTCCATCCATGTTTTGGAGCTAACCATAGTGGCTAAAGCTAAGGGTAAAGTCGACTGGTCTACAAATCACATAGCAAGTAAGCCTGTAATTCCACCTGGACAGCGTTTCGAGGTACTTGCTTTGAATGGTGTCACTCGGGGATCTGAGTTAGCGGCCTATTTCACACAAGCAGAAGTTGCTTGGACTATCGAAGATATCTACGGTAACAAGCAACGGAGCGTTAGACAGACTAAATAGGTACAACAAATTGCTTTCGACAAATGTGCGATATATCTATCGCCGCCTAACGTGTAGTTGGAGTGGACGGTTGACCCAGGGTTCGGTTTCGCTGCCGCAAAACCGACCCTGCCTCAACCGCCACTCAACATGGTGTTAGGCGGCTAGGGTCGGCGCTCCAAGCATTAGGGTCGCAGAAATGAGTAAGTGGGAAGCTGCATACGAAGCAATGAGACTAGCAGTCGCTACTTTCATAGTTTCCGCAATTCTTCTATATCTATATTTCCTTTTTTTCGAGCGAGAATTACTGGGGCAGTACATAACTTCCTTTATCGATAGTCACCCAGGATTCGCAATACTAATAGCGTTGCTGCTTTCTTATTCCTATCTGAGATCGGCACGTGATAAGCAACGAAACCTCCACTACTTTTTCGGCTTCATAACAATTGCAGCGGCAGTATTTATTCTGTTTAACTGGATGGCGACATGAAGGACCAAACTAGACGCACATGGAAGCGCCGCCTAACGTGTAGTTGGAGTGGACGGGTGACCCAGGGTTCGGTTTCGCTGCCGCAAAACCGACCCTGCCACAACCGCCACACAACACCGTGTTAGGCGGCGCTTCCCAGGGCGTCAAGTGTGGTCCTTCAAGTCGCCATCCAGGTAAACAGAA
>JAVKCL010000021.1:0-9700 GCA_040222775.1 Pseudomonadales bacterium | reverse complement strand
CATACCTCATAGTAGTTTTCGACAATCTTGCTATATTCCAACGCATGTAGAAGTGCATCTTCAATTTCAAGTTTGTTTACAAGCGTTTCTGTCGCCGTAATTCGGTAATCCAGAACCCTGTTAAAGTATTCGGGATTGGTTGCCAGACTTGTTGCCTTTCTGGACTGCAGTGCAATTATTTCAGTTCCGTACGTAGTCAGACCCAGGTGATTACAAGCGATCAGCATGAGATTCCGAAGCCTGAACTGCAGATGATCATAGTTGATACGAGTATTGCTACTCAGGAATTTTTCGAATTCATATTCAAGCAGCTGAAGCTCGGCCAATACTTGGGAGAAATCCTGTGATGCCCCTCCCTGCCTCCAGATACGCTCGAGCAACGATTCGAATACCACATCTACTCCACTGCTTCCGGAACGATGAACCATTTTGCCAAGAATACGTTGAATGGCCTCGCCTATTTCATCCACAGCTCCACCTTGCTTGGCGATCGCAATCCACTCATGCAGCGCTGCAGCGCAGTCACCATTTCTTTCAGCAACACGCGCTCGCCTCGCCTCAAACCCGCCAAAGGACTCAAAATAGGCAACCCTGCCGGCTGCCTCTAGCCCTGCTAGAACGTCACGCTCCTCAGGCTTATCGCGGTGATAATTAATATTGGCTATAAAATCCGCGCATATAAGGCCCCAAGAATCGGTTGCGTATTCCATCCTCACTTTGAGGTTCTTACCCAGAAGATCAATCAATCCCCTGGTGGCGAGATCAATTTCCATCGCGAAAGGAAGAGATTCGATTACATCATGGTCGATGTCACTCACTGAGGTCTGCCTGACCCCCTTTATAGTTCGCGTGGCGACAACAACATCTAAATGGTCAATGACCGATTTGCTCGGTAATACTGTCTCCAACAGTGCCAACATATCGGCCAACATCAACCGATAGGTCCTCTCACGAAACTGGGCCTTCGTTTTGGTGAAGTTGATCGCTGAAACAAAATTGTAATCAACGGACACCTTCTCGAGCGTACCCAAAGTTTTGACAGCTCTGGCAATCGCTTCTTCATGCCCATATCTCGAGCGAAACTCTGTGAGATGGAAATTCTTGATCGAGTTCTCGCCAAAAGATTGGGGCAGCTTGGCGAATTTTGCGCCAAGTGCACGCTCGCTATCTTCATAGCTATCGGCCACAAGCAATCCAGCTATAACCCAATGTCCCCGCGGAGACTCGAAATCGCCAGATTCGTCTATATACAATGTATATCTATTGCCCATTTATTCCTTTAAAGACACATATCAACTAATATCGTCCCCGTGAAAAAGACGAGACTACGACCTCGTCGAAGTCATTCAACACTTAGGTCGAGTACTCTACTCCCAATTTCCCAGCGGAAATGGAAATTGTACGCTATTTAGGTAATCGGATCCGATAACCATCAAGTGAGCCACACCGAAGAAAAAAAACACCCTGGTTGATCACAAAAACGTATCGCATTTTGGACAAACCACATTGGACGTCTGTTCGGCACGAGTCCGATGATAAGTCCATTTTGGACCGTTTTTGAACAGAGGATGTCGACAATCTCGACAGATCGTTTTAACAGACAACAAACCACAGGAATCGCACTTGATCAACCAACGCTCGCTCCCTGCCTTGGTTGGCTCATATATCAAGTGAAGACTATCATCACCAGTATTTCCGCAAGAAATACAACTCATGTTGTGCCAATAAGCGAACCCGGAATCGGCTCTGAGTATTTCACTTTCCTGCTGAAGGAACATACCTATAAGCCGCTGAAGGTGGTCAATTGAACGAGCATAGATCAGCGAAGGCGCAACAAAGACCCCTCCATACCGGTGATTGATTTCGTAGCTTTGCCCATAATCGCATTGTGGTCCCCACGCAAGAGGTGAAGTACGATCGTTGATTACATTCGGGCTGGGATGGATAATGAAAACCTGATTTACCCCATCCTCAGAATAATTCTTAGTCTCATACAATTCTGAGATTAGACTGTGGAGCTGCTCTTCAGTTATCTCACCACGGAATTTAGCATCTAACACAAGACGGCTGCGTTTCTCTCCGGATATAACCCAGCGCAAAGAATCGTGTGGATCTTTCATGTAGTCGTTCGAAAAAAGATCCACCACAAAATCAGGGCGCTTACCGGAACCCAAAACCTTCTCATAGGTAAGTCGAATTCGTTGCTGTCGTGAGGTGGCATGAAGTGCAATCTCAATATCTACAGACTTCTTCAGAACGGCTTCGATAAGAACCCGTTGCCAGCCACTCTCAATATCGAAGTCATATAGCTGATTTAGAACTTTAATAATCTGCAGTAGACACCACTTCTCGTAAATATTCGCGACGTTCACCAAACCAATATCGTCCACAACCATTAATGAATTCAGCATATATTCATCCAAACCATTAAGTGACGATATTTTTCTAAACTGACTTTTAGATGAAGCGTATGATGGATTCTGAATAAACACCATGGTGTTAGGGCAATCCGAACGAGTCTTTACTCTGTGCTCCTTAAAAAAGAATGCTACCTTTCCGAGCTGGGAAATAAGCGCGGGTAAACATGAAGAAAAATGTGACACTTTCTTCTGCATACTTTCATAAAGCGCGATCTTTCGTTTCGAAACTTCAATCTCCACCAGTCGATCTTGTAGCTCTTCCTTTGTAAGCGGGACGATCCAGTTGTCATTTTCCAACTGCTTCCTATGATCGATCAATCTCGAAAGCTCTTTTTCCCATGGATGTTGCGCTAACGAGGCAGACGTTATTTGATAGAACTCAAGTACAAAGTATGGGTTGCCATTGGAATTGAACTCCCTTCTTTTTACGTAAAGACCACTAATTTCCAAATCGCATCTGCGCAAAGATCCATGAATCGGAGACAAATCAACACCATTAGGAAACTTTATAACCAAATATGTTCCATGCCGCTCTCTAAAATCATACCCATCCAATCGGTTCGAAAAATAAGCTGCAGTAGATTTACCGTAAGTTTCGCCAAGTTGAACTGAATATGTTCCATATTCCTGACCTGGCACCTCCACCCCGTCAACTAAAACTAGAGCGGACAAACTTCGGGTCAACTCATCCAGATCACTTTCTAGCTTTAGTATTTCATTATCATAAACTCGTGAATCGACCTGTTTAACGTTAGACTCCTGAAAGTCACTAACCGATTCCCTCTCTTGCGCAATCTTCTTTTCATACGATCGACTCTGAGCTCCTGCCACTCGAGATAAACTTTTTAGAACATAAAGAACTCGCTTCACGCAGTAATGAACAAAACGGTTTTCCGCTGTATCATAACTTTCCAAATACGTACGGCTGGTCAGTGACCTAGCATTTGGCCGTGTTGCATATTCACGGAATGTACGCGGTACAGGCCTGACCATACGACGAGGCAAATTGCCCTGTGATTCACTCAGGACCATGCCAGGATTTTTGACTATTTTCTCCACACTTTGTATAAAGTCGTGGAATAGTTCCAGAGCCTCCTCGTTAAAGCAATCTGGAATCTCTTTATCAACACTACCCTTTGCTGCGCTGCTATTATTGAGGATCAGCATCCACAGACTGTTTTTGAAATCAGATAGATAATGTTCCAGCTCGGAAACAGTAAAATTAAGCGTGTTGTTTTCTATTGTTAGCTTCTGACCCTGAATAATCAGCTCGGCACGACCAGCAGTGCGGTACAGTTCACTATAATGACGCTTTCCCCGTTTGTCCCAGCCGCTGCTTTGTATCCACCAATGAGTATCAGAGCCAGGAACTTTAAGCGGCATCAACTCCTGCCGGCCGCCGCTAGCCAAATCGAAATAGGGGGTGTGCTTCAAGTCGTTATCAGTGATACAAACCCCTATATAATGATGTACTCGGGGAAACGCGGTGGTCTCAACTTGCCAACCAGAAGTCGTTTGCTCTATATCAAGTGCATTGTGACTCAATTCCAGCTTTACAACGGTTTCAGGGTCACTCCAAACAACGTCCAGATACCTGACTTCAATAGGAGCCATCATCGCGACCAATAATTGACTACCCAATCATTTGCTTCGGCGTTACGTATGACCCGGTCAAGCTCGTCTATGCAAGAATCAACAGCTCCCACATTATCCAAGCTAGTAAGTTGTTGCTCGAGGTAGTCCCGCATACCAACCAGTAGGTCTTTTCTAGCAATACTCTCATTAACTACCTTGTTTCCGTCAAACATCAGTTTCGGCAACAGTTTATGCAACACAATGTTATTGAGAACCAGGTCTTCGTCTGCACCAAATTGCTGAAGCGCGGCACTGTAAAGACGTGCCTGTCGAACCGTGCGCAGCCCAAATTCAATCCCGAGCGGATCTAGATACTCACGCACAAGGTGCAGTAAGGTTTCTACAAGGGGTGAATCGCGTTCGAATGTAGGGTAATGAGTTCTATTGCCAAGAGCAGCCGCATCAAACTTTATCGGCAGATTCAAGTCAAGATCGAACGCATCCACCTCGTTTTCTGCTTGCTCCCAGTCGGACAGTAATGGACTACCAAATCGCATAATATGTGCACGATCAAGAATTTTTGGTGACAGAGAGTGTGTTGTTTCATCTACGTTGATTGCACCAATAATCCTGACATTCGGCGGCAATCGAATTGAAGAAGGTGTGTTTAAGTAGCTGCTTATTACTTTTCGCAGATGAGAATGATATTTTAACAGGGAGTCACCTTCGCGAAAGCCGCACATCTCGTGCAGTTTGTTATTCACCTCTTCATCTCGCAGAAGATCCAGGAAACTGACAAGATCCGGTTTCTGAAGCTTCACTTTGGCGTCGTCAATAAGCGAGAGGAAGTTCCGCGCTTCGCTGACTACGTGGGTAGCTTCGGTATCTGAGTACAGATGAATTTCTGGAGCATGCCCACGCTCTTCCATCAGGCTAAGAAAATCTGCAAAATAGTACTCGACCCTCGCCAGATTCATTTCATCTAAGCAAACAAAATATGGAACATCCGGGTTTTCTGCGGCTTCAAACAATGCATCAAGAAAACGCGTTGACAGAAATTTCTGTTCGAGCGGATTATAATATCCAAGTAGATCTTCCGCACTGGTCCAATTGGGCTTCACTGGTATGATTTTCGCCTTACCGCCAATGGCCTCAGCAAAAGACTTAACCAGGTTAGTCTTCCCCGAGCCGGAGTCTCCCGCCAGGATAATCAGATCGTGGGTTGTCAGCAAAGCAAAGAAATCCTCCAACACATGACGGCGGTATACCACCCCTCTGTTTTGTAGATACGTTTGCACATAGCTGACAGCCCGCGTTACATCGGACGAAAATACATCGACAAAGTCATGCCCCTGCCGCACCGATCCTGTAGTATCTATATTGAGTAAACTATCTATCTCTTGCTGGCCTACGAGATCTAGTTCCACAAGCATTTTTGCTTTTTTTTCAATAAACTGATTTAGGGTATCCAATTGCTGCTCCATAGTTTTCTTGCTCTGGCTAAACTCCGCCTCGAGTTTTTCCCGTAGATCACGTGTAACCGAGATCTCGCCCGCAAGTTCACGCAAAGACTCTGTGTTTTGCGTAACCTCTACATCAAGTGTTTTCGCTTCCTGTCGAAGTATTTCAACCCGACTTTCTTCTAAATCGCATTGATGTTTCAGTTGTTCTTGTAACGCATTGCCCTCTTCTGCAATCTGATCACTGTGAAGGGTTCTGTAAAAGTCTATTACCCACTCCTCGACATGACTCTGCCCATCAATTAAGACATCGGAATTCGCAGCTTCTTCGGGTAGCGCTCGCAATACCTGTAAGCCACCATCCACGGTCTGTAAGGAAAATGGATTATTGTGCTTTATACGTTCGGCTTCTCGCGAAAGCTCAACCCGTGCTTTTACCCATGCGCCATCTGCAGGCTTATTGTCAAACAAAGACTTATTAACAGAACCAACATATACATTTTGGCGTACGTCTAGTTCATTTAGTGGGTAAAGCAATGCTGAGCCGTCGTTCGTACTATGCATCTCCTCCAGAAAAAAAATAGATGCCCCGTTGCCCAGCGTTTTCTCTTTTAAGCGGCCAATAATGTCGAATGGCTGTGAACTTTCGTAACCCCAATGCGATTTTACTACGCGAAAAAGTTGATCATCAGTATAATCGGATAGATCTGAAATGCGGTATCCGTCCGCTACATCTTCCTGCATCTAGTACTACCTTGTTTGGACTCTTCAGAACTCCCGAAAGTAATTCGACTCGCGGCCAAATATTTCTGCTCAGTATAACGAGGTGTATCTGTTGGGTCAGCCATCTACGCCTTATTTCTTTTCTTAGGATGAGGCAAAAACGCGCTTTTGCTTGCATTACTGTTCACAAAGCGACCTACAAGCGATCAGCGAGCTCCACCTTCTCTGAATACCAGTGGGGACGAAATACTGATTATTTTTTATCCATTTTAGACAAAACGCTAGTCGATGATCTGCGTGCTCATTATGTCCAATTCTGGAGGATCCTAGCTTGCTGGCCGCTTAGAGCAAAGTCGCCACGAGCGCCCGTACTCTCGATGGGAAAAAATCCCCCCCTTATCGCGACACCGCAGTCCGCAAAGGCTACTTGCTAGCTAAACAGAAAAGCGGTGATGCCTGTCGCCGTTGCAGCCTGAACAACTGTACCCAGCGTGCGCTTGCCCGCTGCCCCCACCTCCGTCTCCCCATTCAATACGGCTAGCGCCTCTCTCCCTGCACTAACCAAACCAGCCAGTTCGGCTGATTCTGTAACTCGATCAGTCAATGTATTGTCTGCCACCTGGTCAAAAACGCCATCTACGTAGGCTGTATTTTCTGCATTGGAAAAACCACTCGGTTCGACGCCATCAACCACACTCGACGCTTCATTCGGGTAGTGTCCCCATGAGTGGTGTAAATCTTCACGGTGGTGGCGGCCACCGTGGGTCTCCGTAAACTGGAGGTTGCGAAACCTTCACCAATCACGGAGAGACACCACGTGTTGATTGCCGCCCAAAATTGACCCACCCTAGGGGGTTATTTCAATCCTAAACTGACCCACTGAATCGACTTTCCTGCTCACTTTTTGAGCGGGGTATCAAGGAGTGATCACAGTGGGCATGTTAGCCAAAATCCGGCGGATGTATTTCCGCGACAAAGTCCCTCTGCGCGAGATCGCGCGGCAGACCGGTTTATCCCGTAACACACTCAGACACTGGCTGCGTGAGAACGAGATGCGCGAACCCGTATATCCCTCGCGCAGCAGTTCCAGCATTCTAGACCCGTATAAGGAACAGCTGGCCCATTGGCTGCGCACCGACAGCCATCGCCCCAAGCGGGACCGGCGCACGGCCAAGGTGTTGTTCCAATTGATCCAGGCGCAGGGGTATCCCGGCGGCTATGCCCGGGTCGCCACCTTTGCCAAGCAGTGGCGCGAAGCCGGTGGTGCTGCACCTGCCCGCCAGGCCTTCATACCGCTGCGGTTTGCCCCGGGCGAGGCCTTCCAGTTCGACTGGAGCTGCGAGTACGCCGTCACCGGCGGCATGCGACGCCGGCTGGAAGTGGCCCATATCAAGCTCGCCCACAGCCGCGCCTTCCTGCTGGTGGCCTACCCCCTGCAAACCCACGAGATGCTCTTTGACGCCCATACCCGAGGCTTCGCCGCCTTCGGCGGTGTCCCCCGCCGAGGTATCTACGACAACATGAAGACCGCGGTGGACAAGGTTGGGCGCGGCAAGGAGCGCACCGTCAATGCCCGCTTCCTTGCAATGACCGGCCACTACCTGTTCGAACCCGAGTTCTGCAACCGGGCCGCCGGCTGGGAGAAAGGGGTGGTCGAGAAGAACGTGCAGGACCGCCGCCGACAACTGTGGGCCCATGCTAACGCCAGGCACTGGCCCTCGCTGGAGGTACTGAACGACTGGCTGGCCAGTGAGTGCCGGGCGGCCTGGACTGATATGCGCCATCCGGAGTGCCCGGACCTGACTCTGCTGTCGGTACTGGAGGACGAGCAGCCACACCTGATGCCCAACCCACAGCCGTTTGATGGCTATATCGAACAGCCGGTGCGGGTCTCTGCCACCGCCCTGATCCATTACCAACGCAGTCGCTACAGCGTTCCCGCGGAACTAGCACACCAGGTGATCAGCCTGCGGGTGTACCCCTGGGAACTGGTCCTGGTCGCCGACGGCGGGGAGGTCGCGCGGCACCGCCGCTGCTTTGAACGCTACCAGACGGTGTACGACTGGCAGCACTATGTCGGGGTACTACAGCGCAAACCGGGGGCACTGCGCAACGGTGCCCCCTTCAGCGAGATGCCCGAGCGCCTCAAGACGCTCCAACGGCACCTGTTGCGCCATGAGGGTGGCGACCGGGTCATGGCCCAGGTGTTGGCGGCGGTAGTCTCCGAGGGACTGGAACCCGTGCTGGTGGCAGTCGAACTGGCATTGGAGTCCGGCAACATCAGCGGCGACCACGTGCTGAACGTGCTGGCCCGACTACAATCGCCCATCATCCCGCTGACTCCGGTGGAGACCGCACTGACGCTCACAGAAGAACCCCAGGCCAATGTGCACCGCTACGACCATCTGCGCACCCAGGCGACAGAGGAGGTGAACGATGTCGAATGACCTGATCTCACAACTGAAGGCCCTCAAGCTGCATGGGATGGCGCAGACTTTGCCCGAACTGATGGCGAAGGCGCGCAGCCACGCCCTGGATGCGGAGCAGGTCTTGCAGGCCCTGTTGTCGGCGGAGTCGGCGGAGCGGGAAGTGAAATCCCTGGCCTACCAGATGAAGGCAGCGCGCTTCCCGGCGCATCGAGACCTGGCGGGCTTTGATTTTACCCAGGCCAAAGTCGATGAAGTCCTGGTCCGGCGCCTGCACGGTGGCGAGTTCATGAGCAGCGCGCAGAACGCGGTTCTGATTGGCGGACCCGGAACCGGCAAGACCCACCTGGCCACCGCCATTGGAGTGGAGGCCATCCAGCGTTACCAGCGCCGGGTGCGGTTCCTCTCGACAGTGGAACTGGTCAATACGCTGGAGCAGGAGAAGGCGGCGGGCAAGCAGGGCCAGTTGGCCTATCGCCTCACCCATGTTGATCTGGTGATCCTGGATGAACTGGGCTACTTACCCTTCAGCCAGGCCGGCGGTGCCTTGCTGTTCCACCTACTCTCAAAGCTGTACGAGCGCACCAGCGTGATGATCACCACCAACCTCGGCTTTGCGGAATGGGCCAGCGTGTTCGGGGACGCCAAGATGACGACGGCGTTACTGGATCGACTCACTCACCACTGCCATATCGTGGAAACTGGCAACGAATCCTGGCGGTTCCGCCACAGCCTGGCCAGTGGCAATAGCAAGCGACGGAAACCAGACAAACCACTATTAGATGAAGGAGAAAATACGACCCAGACAGCAGACTTATCCACAGACGCCTAGGTATACTGGGCACCCATAACCCGGGTCAGAATTGGATGGAAATCCCGGGTCAGTTTTAAGTGGCAACCAACACCCGGGGCCCCACACTGTAAAGAGCGGGTCTCCCCATGGGGGAGTGTCGAACACGACAAGGTAAAACGCCCCGGTCATTGCTGAACGGGGCGTTTTGGTTTAGAAGCCTGGCGATGACCTACTCTCACATGGGGAGACCCCACACTACCATCGGCGATGCGTCGTTTCACTACTGAGTTCGGGATGGGGTCA
>JAVKCL010000020.1:0-6020 GCA_040222775.1 Pseudomonadales bacterium | reverse complement strand
CCCGGGCAGTTTATAGGCGATCAGCTCCGGTGGCGTGCCACCGATGGTCAACGCCACATACTGTTCGCCATCCACCTGGTAGGTCATGGGTGTGCCTATGGCGCCCCGTGGCAGATCTACCGAGCCCAGCTCCGCTCCGGTTGCCTTGTCGTAGGCGACCAGCCGCGCACCACCATCGCTGCCCCCGGCTGACAGCGCGGTTATCAGCAGTGTTTTGGTCAACAGCGGCCCACCCCGTCCGTCACCGCCCAGCGGCGGCAGATCCAGGTGTCGCAACATACGATGACGGCGGATCCGATCGCCATTACCTAAGGGCGTCATCCACACATGCTCGCCAGTATTCATGTCGATGGCCGTCATGCGGGAATAAGGCGGTTTCAACAATGGCAAGCCACGCGGCATGCTGGGAGAACTGCTGCCCGCCCTGCCCGACAGGCGTAGTGACTCCGGCGCTCCATGCGTGTAGTCGAGCGTGCCACCATCGGGCTGATAGAAGGTAATCACCCCGGAAGTGTTGCGTGACGGCACATAGAGGATGCCTGTTTCAGGATCAACCGCTGCACCGGACCAGTTGGCTGCACCGCTGCCGGTGGGTCGGAACAACAGGCCTTTCGTGGTTTCATCGGCCATCATCTGCGGCGTATACAACGGCCCGAGTCGGAAACCTTTGACCGCTTCCACCGCCATGGCGCGGATTTCCGGCGTAAAGTCCACCAGATCGTCCTCCACCAGGCCCTGGTATTCAAACGGCGCGGGGCGGGTAGGAAAAGGCTGAGTGGGCGACGGCTGCTCACCGGGTAGATTGGTGTCGGTGGGCACCGGTCGTTCTTCGATGGGCCAGATGGGCTTGCCCGTCACCCGGTCAAATGCATACAGAAAACCCTGCTTACTCACCTGGGCCAGTGCTTTGATGGGTTTGCCGTCCACCACCACATCCAGCAGGTTGGCCGCGGTGGGAAAATCATAATCCCACAGCCCATGGTGAACCGCCTGAAAGTGCCAGACCTTCTTACCCGTCGCCACGTCCACCGCCACGATACTTTCCGCATACAGGTTGTCGCCCAGCCGATGGCCACCATAGTAGTCATTGGTGGGCGTACCGGTGGGCAGATAGACATAGCCTAACTCTTCGTCGGCACTGAGATAGGTCCACACATTGGCATTGCCCGAATAGCGCCAGGCATCATTGCGCCAGGTCTCGGTGCCGGGTTCACCCTCCTGGGGCACGGTATGAAAATCCCAGCGATGCTCGCCGGTGCGCACATCCCAGGCGCGCACCCAGCCCGGTACTGCTTCCTTGTTAATTCTGCGATCGGCGATAGAAGAACCATGAATGACCACATCACCCACCACGATGGGTGGCGATTGCACTGAGTAAAGCATGGCGTTCAGATAGTCACGGGCGTTGCGATCAGCACGCGGCAGGCCCACGGTCAGATCGATTCTGCCCCCTTCGCCAAAGCCGGCACAGGGATACCCGGTGCGGGCGTCAACACAGACCATATGGCCACTGCCGGTACCCCACAGAATTCGCTGGTCGTCTCCATCTGCCCAATAGGCAACCCCGCGCTGGCGCCAGGTGACCGTCATAGAGGTGGTGCCTTCCTCGTAACTTTTCGGGTTGTAGACCCACAGGGTCTTGCCTGAACGCGCATCCACGGCAACGCCCTGGGACAAGGGGGTATTGAAATAGAGCACACCGCCGATCATCAGCGGAGTAGCCTGCAGATGGGCGTAATTCGGTCCGTTCTCGGTGCGATACAGATCTGGGGTTTCACGCTCCAGTTGTGCGACCACTGCGTCCTTGGCGGCCCACCACTCGCCGCCGCTGGCGGTGGTCTTGCTGATAAACCCATCCACCGACTGCCAGCGCCAGGCGATTTCCAGCGTGGAGAAATTACTGGCGTCAATCTGACTCAGGGGAGAATACTTGGTGCCCGCTTTGTCGGCGCCATATACCGGCCATTCGACCATGCCCGCTTTTCTGTCTGCCGATTGATTGTCTGCCAAACCACTGATCGACAGCGCGAGCAGCAACAGCGGTAAAAAGCGCATCGGTCAGGCTTTCTTTTCGAAGATATAGGGTTGCAGGCTTTCCTGGGCACGACGCCGGTATTTATGCCAGTAGCCGCCCCCGTAGTAGGCCAGACTGCCTGGTTCCGCTTCGCCATCGCCGTTGTAGTACGAGATGCAGTCGCGCAGTGGACTGGTGGCGATATCGGCCTGCTTACAGTGCTCGGCATAGTCCAGTTCCGGCTGGCGTTCGATGTCCACCACGTTCACGTTCTGTTCGCGCATGGTCTGCAGCATCCACACGATGTAATCGCCATGCTGATCCAGCGCATCAGTAAAGTTGAAGCTGCCGCCACCGCCCTGGGGGCCGGAGACGATGAACAGATTGGGGAAGCCCTTGCTGTGGATACCCAGAAAAGTCTTGGTGCCTTCACTCTGCCACTTTTCGCTGAGCGAGCGCCCGTGGCGGCCTTTGATCATGTTGAACGTGGAGGTGGCCATCCACTGGAAACCGGTGGCATAGATCAGCACATCCAGCGGATATTCCTGACCTTCATGCACCACGCCGCGCTCGTTGATCTGGCTGACCCCCACCGGGGCAGTGTCCACCAGGTGCACATGGGGCAGGTTGAAGGTCGGCAGGTATTCATCGTGAAAAGTCGGCCGTTTGCAGCCGTAGGGATAATAAGGTTTCAGGGCGGCGGCTGTCTGCGGGTCTTTTACAATTGCATCCACGCGCCCACGGATCTGCTCCATGATGCGGAAATTGCTTTCCAACTGCTTCTGGATCATCTCCTCAGGCGTCAACTCACGTTCATGCGCCTTACGTTCTTTGAAATCGGCTACCTTACCCGCCAGATAATCCTCGTTTGCCTGGATCGCCGCACGTCCGGCCGAAATCTTCGCGAAACGCGCCCTTCGAGCACGCGCCCAGCCCGGCTCCTGCTGCCAGGCGGCAATTTCATCCTCAGTGGTGGCACGCTGGTCCCGTACGTCGATGGACGAGGGAGTACGCTGGAAAACGTAGAGTTCACCGACAATTTTGGCCAGTTCCGGAATGGCCTGCACGGCGGTGGCTCCGGTCCCGATAATGCCCACCCGCTTGCCTTCCAGGTCTATGTTGTAGTCCCAGCGTGAGGTGTGGAATGACTCGCCCTGAAACGATTGCATACCATCAATGCGGGCAAGTTTCGGGCTGGTCAGAATACCGTTCGCCAGCACCACAACCCTGGCCTGCATGGTATCACCGCGATCCGTGTAAACCGTCCAACGGCCTGTTTCTTCGTCCCACTCGGTCTTCTCAACGGTGGTGTGAAACAGGCACCGATCATAAAAGCCGAATTTCTCCGCCATGCTCTGACAGTATTCGAGAATCTCGAAACCCGAAGCAAAGCGCATGGAAGGGAAGTATCCCATCTCTTCCAAGAGCGGCAGGTAGCTGTAGGATTCAACATCGCAGGCGATGCCCGGGTAGCGATTCCAGTACCAGGTCCCGCCCACATCGCCACCCTTTTCGCAGAAACGGACGTCCATGAAACCGGCTTCGCGCAGCTTGTGCCACAACAACAACCCGGCGAAACCAGCACCCACCACCAACACCTCACAGGTGTCGCTCAACGCCTCCCGGGGGACCGGGTCGGCGGAATAAACATCATCCAGATAGCGGCTGAATTCCCCTTCCATCGCCATGTAGTCGGCAGCACCCCGGCGGGCTTCTTTAAATTCCCGATACTTGGCCTGCTCTTGCGCGTTGAACACCGCACCAGGGGGTTCTTCCGGCAGTGTCTTGAGGCTTTGATCATCCACCAGGGCATAGCCATTGCCCTGAATTCGCTCGGTCGCCTTGGCGGCGCGGGTGGCAAAAACTTTAAGTCCGGTGTCAGGGTCGATGCTTATGGACATGCAGCGCTCTCGTTTTTTGATCAACGTACTATCTTATGCGAGGCGTTGGTGTTGAGCCAGCTTCGTTGACACCGTGTTGAGGTCCACGTCGGCGTTATGGTTCAGTTAAGGTAGATTCTGGAATATCTCCAAAAGCCGCCGTTCAAAACAGATTGCGACTGGCTGTTCGCGACCCACTGCAGACATTTGATCTGCGTGATAATCTAATACTCGCGATGAGGAATTGGGGGAGACATGGCCGAGTTGATTGGCACCGCTAGTAGTGCACAACGTGTGAAGCCTCTGTTCTTTGTTTGGATATCTGTCTATTGCTGTTTCTTAGCATTTGGTGGATTCACCCCTACGTATTTCGCGCCAATATCCGTTGGTTCCCTTCGAGAAGTGACTCCCCTTGTCCACATACACGGATTTCTGTTCTTCGGTTGGACCTTGATACTGCTGACTCAGACGTGGCTGACAGCTCACGGAAAAATAGCAAATCATCGCACTTTAGGATTGGCTGGGATATCCCTTGCCACGGCAATGGCGATCACGGGATTGATCGTGAGTGCCCAGTTTAATGGTGGCTTCATTGCTGGTGATGAACAGTCCCGTGGTTACCAGGGGTTACTAAACGGATGGTCAGCGATGGCGATATTCGGCACCTTTTTTACGCTCGCTATTGCGAATATTCGAAGGCCGGAATATCACAAACGTTGGATAGTATTGGCTACGTGCGCAATTCTCAGTGCGGCGGTTTCTCGTCTTTATCTTCCTCTTTTTGATTTCGAGCCCGTTCCTCGATGGCTCGTTTATCTGACGGTAGATTCGATAATCGGGGCATGCCTGATAAACGATTGGCGCGTTTTGGGTCGCCCGCATATCGTGACAGTGATAGGCGGAACTGTGTTGCTTTCGAGTCAAATGTTCCGTGGATTCATCGGCGATACCGAAACTTGGCGAACCATCGCTGATTTTCTAATACGGATCGGCGGATAAATAGTTGCACCCCCCCAGATTGGGGAATGGAGTACTCCGGATTTGTCCGCTTGTGGCCGAAGTTACCGAAAATCTATTGCTGAAACTCAGGGTTTGAATGACGGCTTTGCCATGGCTAAGTTGTCTTACAGGCGGGAACGTCGAAAAACGTCACAAGGGAAAATTCAGACAAACTAAGGTTCAGTTATTCTCTTCAGAATATATGCAGGGGAATACTATGGAGACATCAAGAATCGCACACTGGCTTCAAATAATTGGGAACTTCGGAATACTCGGAGGATTGTTACTCGTCGGTGTACAAATAAACCAAAACAATCAAATCGCAGGGTTAGATTTCCGAGGGCGTTCGTTTGAACAGGTAGCCCAATATCAACTTGCGATGATGGCCGAAAACCCGTCCAGGGCGGTCGCCAAAGCGGCAACGAACCCATCCGAGCTGACAGATGAAGAGTTGTTGGTGCTCCGGCGCATTTTCTCTTTCTGGATTAACGTCGATTCACTTACTGAGATGCGTATCCGTGAGGGGTTCGCAAATCAGGAATTAGCAGAAAGCTATTGGAGAAAACGGGCGGAGGATTTATACGGTGCGAACCCTGTTTGGGCTGCTATTTGGCAGGATTACAAAAAAAGCGCAGAAGTAGAATTCCGCTGGATGACTGTCGTTGATCAGCATCTACGACAGGTCGAACACAACGCCGACGAAAAGCTGCTCGAACGGCTGCGTACAGCAACCCAAAGTGAGCCGTGATTTGGCTGCTTGTGGCCGAAAGCAGACTATTGAGATGAACAATCGACTAACCAGTTAGGGCATGGTCACCATAGATACATCAATGTGTAAATAGCGACTAATACGTGTTGTTAGTCATATAAATAGCTGGGTTTCGACGGGGTGTGATGCTAGAATACTGTATATTTATACAGTTATTGTTAATGCATCATACAAGGAGAACACCATGCACCACGCCACCATCACATCGGAATCCGGGTCATTATCTCCCCTCGTACGCCTCGGCCCCATCGATGATCTAGAGACCGCGCTGATCGACCGTTGGACTGAAATCAGCCAGGCCACCTACCGGTTTCTGGCGCTCTTGCGTGAGTTCGACTTTCGCCAGGGTTGGAAGGCC
>JAVKCL010000019.1:0-32931 GCA_040222775.1 Pseudomonadales bacterium | reverse complement strand
GGTCCTTAGTTAATGAGTCAGTTATGGGTTAAAGAGATTGGTTTAGAGGCGCGCACGCAGCCACCACTGCAGGGTGCTGGTGACCAGTTCGGCCGCATCCTGTTGCACAAAGTGGCTGGCATCGGGCGTGGTAACGATGGTCAGGTCACTGTCGATCCAGTCCCAGGTATTGTTCAGGCCATCGCTGTGCAGGGCGGTGTCCTGCAGGCCATGGAAAACCAGCACCGGCATGGTGAGTTTCGGTGGCGGCGGGGGTGGCGGCTGGTCTGGTTCCGGCGGCGCCGGATAATTGGCCTTGTAGTAGTTGAGCATGCCGTCGAAATAGGATTGTGCAAAGGCAGCCTGATATTTCTGGCGTGCGTCCTGATCGTGTACCCAGCCGGACAGGGTCTGGGCGTTCATCGGATTGCCGCCGAACATGATGTCCGGGTCGCTGGCCTTACCCTGGCGGAATTTCTGCGCATAGCCGCTGTTCTTGATCTGCTCGGGGTTGCTGGCCAGTTCCCGGGCCATGCCCACCGGGTGGGGCAGATTGAGGATCACCAGGCGTTCGGTCATCTGCGGCAGGACAAAGGCAAACTGCCAGGCCACCATGCCCCCCCAGTCGTGGCCGACGATGGTCGCCTTGTCCACACCAGCATGGCGGATCACTGCCGCCACATCACCCACCAGGTGTTGCATGGCGTAGTTTTCTACCCCCTTGGGCTGGCCGCTTTTGTTATAGCCGCGTTGATCGATGGCGATAACACGGAAGTTATCTTTCAACCCCGCCATCTGATGGCGCCAGCTGTACCAGAAATCTGGAAAGCCATGGATCATGACCACAGTGGGGCCTTCGCCAACCGCCACGTAATGAATTTTCACACCATTGTTGTCGGCATAGTGATGGGTCACTTCGTCCCATAGCTCTGCCTGACTGAATAGTGGTGCGGCGCATAGCAATGCGCCTAGTAACAGACTGATTCGCTTCATCCCAGTGTCCCCCGATGTTTGCGATGCGTCGACTGAATGTCGGACTTACTCTTTACAGATATAACCTTTTTCGCTTTTGTGTGCACGCTTTGGGTGTGCGCAGGTTGGGCGGATGGCGGTGCGTTGCTGCTGCGCCGACAGTTGCCAGGTGTCGAAACTGTCTGGTGCCGATCCGCCTTCTACCCAGTTGATCAGCGGCGTCATGGCATCAAAACGATCCGGCCCGGCACCACCCCGACAGTGAAACATCCCCGGCATCATGAAGACGCGAAAGTAATCATCCACGGCCGGGTCTGCGGCCTGTACCTGGGCGTGGTAGTCGAGCAGCGTGAGTGGATTGATGTCCGGATCGGCCCAGCCGAAATAGCTGAGCAGTTTACCGCCGCGCTGTTTGAAGGCTGACAGATCCGGATCGACCGCATCTACAATGCGGCGGAACTCTGCCAGGTTGTCCGGTTCCTCGGCAAAGTCGAACTCTGTCCAGTCAAATGCGGGTCGATCTTCGACAAATACCATATAGCGGAAGAAGTCAGACCCCAGCAGATCGAGCAGCACGGGCCCCTGGTCATTGAACAACCACGGGTACCACCCTGTGCGGGTGGGCTGACCTGCGGCGACTCCGGTCACCTCACTGCCTACCGGCATGGCTGGATAAACCTCACGGCCGGCAAGCTCTACCGGTGCGTAGTAGCGCGCCAGCGCATCCAGCTCCTGAGTAGAGAAACAGTCGACTTTGTCCTTGCCCCGGCACTTGGGCAGGTGTTGCTGAATATCAAAGTCGCACAGGCGGGGATCGCTGAGCAGCCCATCCTGTTCGCCATCCAGACTGTCGCAGCGTGCGTAAATGTGTTTTGCCAGCTCATTGATTTCGGCTTCGTCCAGGTCGGCGTCAGTGATGGCGGCCACGCGTGCCGCCTGGGAAAACTTAAGACCCGAATAGTCTGCCGCTGGCGCGCCGGCGATGATGCCATCGAAATCTGCCGGAAAGCGCTGCGCACTGATCATGGCCTGACGGCCACCGGTAGAACAGCCGTTCCAGTAGCTGTAGTCCACTTTGTGTGCGTAAAATTGTTGCGCGATCTGTTTGCTGGCCTGTACGGTCAGGTGGACAGCGCGAAAGCCGTAGTCCACCAGGCGATGAAAGTTGTTGTGCGCAAAGGTGCCGCCCGGGTGTACACGTTTGTCATGCCCGGTGTCGGTATACGCGGTCACGAAGTGATGTGCCAGCGCCTGGTCGCGGCTCAACTGTTTTGCCGCATCGATGGCGGGTGTGCCAGCCAGACCGCCATTGCCGTACATGTACAGCCGCCCATTCCAGGCCAGCGGCAGATTAGTTTCGAAGCGTATTTCGGTGGGAATCAGCCCGTCGATGCGACAGTGGGCGGGTACCTCGGCGGTTGCGGCCACTTCAATGGCACTGATGATGGTGAAATCAAAGTCGCTGCTGCTGAGCAGGTCCTTACAACGCATGGAGGCCATGCGTTCGCCCTGGCCGTAGGCAATGTCGCTGGTGGCTGCATTACTGAAAACTTCTGCTTGAACGGCGCCCGCCAGCAACAGCGCAACGCCCCCATACAACCATTTGTGCGCCTGCATAGGCTGCTCCCCCCAATGCTGATTTAAGGACTGGTCAAAGGAATAGACTAACCGAGAAATTTAGCGGTTGCGAACCCTGCGCTTGAGGCGGTCCAGCTTTTCTTTCCAGTACTGGAATACTTCCGGGTCGCCGCCACGGTCGGGGTGATGCTCCTGACACATGCGACGAGCTTCCATGATCTCGTGCACCGGCAGCACCAGTTGCAGGCCCAGTTCCTCGATCTCGGATTCGCTCAAGGTTCTTACTGGACTGGCCTCATCCGGTGGTCGATAAAAACCACGCCAGGTGGACGTGGATTTACGCGCATAAGAGACTGGGCCCGACAGGCCCAGTTTCCACGGATGATTTTTTGATGGTTTTGGCATACCTAATGTTAAACCTTGCGGGACCAATCTGCTATTGTTCCTCGACGTTGTGGAGGAAGAGTTGCATGAAATCCATCATTGTCGGCAGCCTGTTGCTGCTCACGCTGTCTTTTTCGTTGTCTGTCTCGTTGCCTGTTTGTGCGAATGAAGCGCCGGCAGTCGAGCCGTTTACCGAGCCGGTCCGTCTGCAGGCTGAGGGTTTTCAGGACTTTTTTGCCCAGGTGGCGCCGCGCATCTATGTGGGCGGACAGCCCAGCGCTCAAGCATTGCAGGATATGCAGACCAAAGGCGTGACCACGGTCATTAATTTACGCACCCAGCAGGAAATGGATAACCGCCAGGTAGTGCCCTTTGATGAAGCCCAGGTGGTCGCAGACCTCGGCCTGCGTTACGTGCACATTCCTCAAGGCGGACCCGATACACCCTATTCTCCAGCGGCGTTGCAGCAGGTGGCCAGCGCCATCGCCGAGGCTGAAGGTGATGTATTGCTGCACTGTACGGTAGCCTGGCGGGCGTCACATATGTGGGCGGCCTATCTGGTGGCGCACCAGGGATTCAGTGTTAATGATGCAGTGCAGGTGGGCAAACAGATGAACATGGGCGGCTATCCCTTTGCAGAATTTCTGGACCGGCAGATCAGCCTGCAGAATCCCACACCATGAGCGCTGTCAGCCGTTTTCCGGTGCCACAACTGGAAGAGATGCCGGACGATATCCGTGCGCGGATTGAGGCGGTAGCAGAAAAATCCGGATTTATTCCCAATGTTTTTCTCGCCCTTGCCCACCGCCCGGATGAATTCAGGGCGTTTTTTGCCCATCACGATGCGCTGATGGAAAAAGACAGCGGCCTGAGTAAGGCGGAGCGGGAAATGATCGTGGTCGCAACCTCGGCGGCCAATGACTGTCACTACTGTGTGATCGCCCATGGTGCCATCCTGCGCATTCGTGCGAAAGACCCATTGCTGGCCGACCAGATCGCTATCAACTATCTGAAGGCGGATATCGATGCGCGCCAGCGGCTGATGCTGGACTTTGCCATGCAGGTGGCGTTGGATAGTGGGTCCATTGAACAGCTCGACATCGACGATATGCTGACAGCCGGTTTCAGCCTGGATGAAATCTGGGACATCGGCGCTATTGCGGCGTTTTTCGCGCAAAGCAATCGGCTGGCCAATCTAAGCTCAATGCGCCCTAACGATGAGTTCTACTCGCTGGGCCGAGCGCAGTAACGCCCGGTTGAGGCGCACAACGTCCGGCTGATTGTCGATCCCCGGCAGGTCGCTTGTGGCTTACAGTCCGTAAAGATTTGCCACATTGGTGCGGGTAATCTTGTCCCGCGTGGCCGGCGAGTAGTCTTCGAACATCTCATCCAGGACCGCGGCGGAGCATGGCCAGGTCGAGTCAGTGTGCGGGTAGTCAGACCCCCACAGCAGCGTTTCTTCACCAATCAGATCCCGGGTGCCCAGTGCCGCCGTGTCGTCTTCAATGGTGGCGTAAAACTGTCGTTTCCAGATTTCCAGCACATCCACCGGTGGCACACTTGAAGGATCCCTGGCGTATTCCCGCGCCCAGCCCTGTTGCACTTTATCCAGCCAGTGGGCAACCCAGCCGGCGTTGAATTCTGCCAGCACAAACTTCAAACCTGGATGTCTGGCACACACGCCCCGCACCATCAGTTCGATCATGGTGTCGTGAATGAGGGTAGGGGAGCCAGCGTACTGTACGATCGGATCACGTGCTGACATGGCTTTCAGCCAGTCAGGTGCGTGAGACATACAGGCAACGTGGAAGGCGATGGGCAGCTTGGCTTCTTCAGCCAGTGCCCACATCGGCTCATAGTCATCGTCGCTGTAACGCCGACCACGAGGTGCGTTAGAGGGAATCACGATGCCCTTGAAGCCGAGTTTGATGACCCGCTCGAGTTCCGCTACCGCCAGTTCAGGTTGTTGGACGGGTAATGCAGCAAGGCCCACCAGACGGCCTTTGGACGCCACCTGCTGGCTGTGCATCCAGTCGTTGTAGTTCTGCTGCAGCGCCACCAGCAGCTCGAGATCCGGCAGGCTGAACATCGGGAACCAGCCCGGATAGAGAACCTCGGCAGCAACACCGTCGATGTCCTGATCGTCCGGGCGTCGCGCGCCATCGGTGAGTCCTGGACGCATGGCCGCGTAGCCACCGGTGAAATAGGCCTGCACCTCCGGGTCCTGAATCGAACCAGCGCCAGGCTTGGACGCGTGCTCCCTGGGCAGGGGGGTGGCGTAGTCGAGGCGCGTACCCGCCAGCGCCATAACCGCCACATTGCGCGAACGCTTGGGATTATTTGGAATCAGGATGAAGTCACCTTCGCCTTCCTTGTTCACCACGCGCGGTGCATCGTCGCCAAACCGCTCGGGTAAACCTTCAAAGACTTCGGCTTGTTCTACGGCGTGTGAATCGGCGGAAATGGGTCGTGGATCGTTGAGCAGGGTCATCGCGGTTCCTTGGTGTGCAGTGGGAGTATTATGAACACGTTCATTTAATAGTCAAGGGCTATCGATACGGACCCGCTGGGCTTCAACCAGGGGTTTGTAGCCACTCGAGCTGTGCAGTAATGGTTTGTTCCGCCGCCTCTGTGCCGGGCTGCAAGGCCAGACGATGCCAATTGACGGGCAGAGCCAGGGCGCCGTGAACAGCACTCAAGACCATCTGTGCGAGCATGTCCGGGTCGCCGGGACGGAATAGTTTTGCCTCTTGACCCTGGCTGATGGCCTGACTGATCAGCCGGAAAAACCGGTCAGAGGACAGCGAAGCCTGTTCCGGTGGCTGTACTGATTCAGGCCGGACATAGAGCAGCGCGCGTCGGAACACCTGGGGCTCTTCTACAGAGAAACGGACATAGGCCTGTAAGAATGCAGCCAGTTGTTCAGCTGGGTCTGATACATTCTCGGCAATCTGCGTCATCTGTTCCACAAGCTTGCGGACCGGTTGCCGCCACAGCGACTGCAACAGCTCGCTCAGACTGCCGAAGTGTGCGTATACCGTGCCCACGGACACCCCGGCCTGTTCGGCAATCGCGCGCACCGACACTTTGGTGAGGTCGTTGTCTGCGTACAGCCTGGCCGCGGCCTCGCGGATTGTGCGGCGGATAACTTTGCGTTGTTCGTCGGTCAGGGCAGGTCTAGGCATGAGTTTCCAGGCTGCGCGCCTTGAGCTGGTATTGAATTTCCGCCACCTTGGCGCGATTGAGTTTGTAGCCCATTAAACAGATAAAGCCCGGAATAGCCAACATGGCGGCGACTGGACCGGACAGTACGCCAAGGGAAAGGATGGTATCCACAGGGATGTCTGTCGCGGTTTTGATCGCCTCGCCTGTTGGCCAGGCGATGAGCGTGAGCATGAGGCCTGCCAGCAGCGAGCCCAACGCCCCCATGCATTTGCCGGCAAACGAAATTGCCGCGAATAACACCCCTTCCTGGCGGCGGCCCACCTCCCACTCATATTCATCGGCGATATCGGCCATGGTGGTACTCACACCGACCACCAGCTGAGCGAATGCCGCGCCCAGGATCAGATAGATGACGGACAGCAGCACAGCGACACCCCAGGAGCCTTTGTCCGGAGTGATGCCCATCAGGTACAGGAGCACCGGCAGCGCATGCAGTAAAGCCCAGCCAATCCCGCCGGCCAGCATTGCATTGCGCTTGTCGAGTCGGGCAAACAGTCGAGTGGCGATCACATAGCCAAACACGCTGCCAGCGGGCCCCATCAGCATGACAGTCAGAATCTGAAAGCGTGACAGCTCCCAGAAAAAAGTGAACATGTAGAGTTGGCTCGCAGTGCCGAGCCCGTAGGCGGTAATAATGATGATGTAACCCAGCATCAGCCAGCGAAAGGAGCGATTTTTCAGGGTGTCGACCGCCTCAAGCAGGACATCAATCAGACGCACCCTGGCAGCCTTAACCGGCGGTTTCGGCAGGTAGGGGATGCGGCTGCGGGTACCCCACCCGCTGATGAAGATGGTGATGCAACTGATGAAGGCCAGAATCAAGGCGAAAGGCGGGTACGCGTCTTTGTTAAGCTGGCCGTTCTGAAACTCCGGCGTTGGTGCGAAGAACAGGCCAAAGCCAAGGCTGTAGACAATCAGATAGCCACTGACGGAGAGGATCTGGCGAATCGCGACCAGGGTGGTACGTTCATCGTAGTCCTCGGAGAGCTCGGCGCCGAGCGCGAGGTGGGGTACGTGATAGAGCGTCATGGCACCACGGGTCAGGATGGTGAATGTCAGCATCCAGATGAACAAGGCGGCATCGTCGCCGCCGGTTACAAAGGAAGCCGGCGCGAACAGGAAGTAGAAGGATACAGCCAGGGGTATGGCGGATGCATACATGAAGGGGTGGCGACGACCCAGTGTGCTGTGCCAGCGATCCGAAATGGTACCAATCATGGGATCTGTGACCGCATCGAAGATCAGCGCGATACCAATGGCCAGCCCGGCGCTCTCAGCCGGCAGCCCGAGAACCTGGTTGTAGTAAAACAACAGGAAGGCGGAGAAACTGCTGTTCTTGATGCCTTCCGCCATCTGGCCAACGCCGAAGCTCCAACGCACACTTTGCGTTAAAGAGGATCCCTGAGCGGCTGTTGCGTGATCTGACATGAGTCTCCCCAGCTGTTTGACAGCAGCACGTTTATAAAATGAACATGTTCATGTTATCACGGAATTATCTTCGAAAGGGATTGGAATGCAGGTAACAGACTAAAAGGGCGATCACGTGGATCGCCCGTTGGTATGTCCATTGGAACGTGCGGCAGGCCCGTGAAACAGAAGCTAAGTCAGCATGTTAGCGCCACCAGTCCATCAGTGAGTTGGCCAACCACAGCCAGCTCTCTGTCTGCCAGACCAGCAGCGGGCCGCAGATCGCCAGCAGGGCGATCGCGCCGCCGGTCATCGTGGCGGGGTGGAGTTTGCCACGCGAATGGATATCCCACGCCGCCAACGCGCCCACAAACAGCGAGGGCACGATGAAATCACCGATCACAAACGGCCAGAAGGTCAGACGACCGAAACCTGCACCGATAAACGTGGTCATGCTGAGCAGCATGTAACGCTTGTGTGCCTGGCTGTCGCGTTTGCGATTAGCGAGCCCAAGCGGAATCATGATCGCCGGGCCTATTAGAGCAAACAGCGGTACCGCCAGAAACTGGTCAGCCGGAAAGGGGGGTGGCCCAGTGCCACGTACGGCGCTGGACACGGCGGTCATAAAACCAAGCACCAGCATCACCAGGGCAAATCCCATCGCGGAGATACCCAACCGTCGATGCAATGCCACCCGGCCCGCAGAAATCAGCGACACCTGGGTGACAAACAAGATCAACCAACCGGTGAACACCAGACTGTGCATCAGCACCAGCGGGGTAATTGGATTCATGGTGGGCTGATACAGCCACGGACGCAGAAACCAGCTGGGTGCAAACCCCGCCAGCAGTCCGGCAGCCATTAACCAGGCCATGGATAAATAGAAAATGCGCTCGGCATTCAGGCGCCGTTGCGGCGCTGCGAGAACAACGTCAGTCATCATACCCTCCGATTCGAAGAAACAAGGAGCACGACAACTAATATTGCGGCGGCGAATTAAACACCCGCCCCTGCATGTTGTCATCAGGGTGGAAAAAATAATTTGCGCTGAAAGACGACCCGCCCGATAGGGTTGTGGCTAAGAGCGGGCGGCTTCTTCCCGCGCAGCGCGGACCTTGTCGTTGGTCTGATTAAACAGCAGTTCACGGCGAGCCTTCTCTTCGGCTTCGGTCAGCTCACGCTTGCCAAGCTCGGCACCCGCTTTGCGACCGGCATAGACAGCCGGTCGTTCACCCACCTCGTCTACCCAGCGTTTGAGGTGTGGGAAGCTCTCCCACACCGATTCATCGATCAGGCGGTCGAGCAGAAAGGCCCAGGGCCAGGTGATGATGTCGGCGATGGTGTAGCTGTCGCCGGCCAGATATTGATTGGCCGACAGTTGCGCGTCCATTACCCCGCTCAAACGGTCGACTTCGCCGACAAAGCGCTGCGTCCCATACTCCAGCTGCTTTGGATCGCTGGCGATGTTCTTGCCATAGTTCTTGAAATGATTGGCGTTGCCCATCATCGGCCCGAGGTTGGCCATCTGCCAGTGGACCCACTGCAATGTGCGGTACTTACCGGGCGTGTCTGTGGGCAGAAACCTGCCGGTTTTTTCCGCCAGATACTCAAGGATCGCACCGGACTCAAAAATGCTTAACGGCTCACCACCGCCCAGCGGCTCGTGGTCAACGATGGCCGGCATACGGTTGTTGGGGCTGATCTTGAGAAACTGCGCCTTGAACTGATCACCACCCCCGATGTCCACCGGAATCAGCTGATAAGGCAGGCCGCACTCTTCCAGCATGATGGTGACCTTCCAGCCGTTTGGCGTTGGCCAGTAGTGCACATCGATCATGCTTAAACTTCTTCCATGGGTACGTTGTGTTCTTCGAACTTCTCATGGATGACATCCAGGAACAGATCGCGCAGCGAAATGATGCCCACTGGTTGTCCCTCGACCACCACCGGCAGGTGGCGCACGTGGTGTTTCTTCATCAACGCGATGCAATGCACGACGGTATCTTCCGGCGTTACGGTGATCACATCCCGGGTCATGATCTCGGACACCTTGGTCAGCTTGGACGCGTGCTGGTCGAGTATCACTTTGCGCACATAGTCGCGTTCCGACACGATGCCTACCAGATACCCTTCGATCTGTACCAAAAGCGCGCCAATGTTCTTTTCGTTCATGACGGTCAGTGCGTCAAACACTGATGCCAGCGGTTCTATCCAGACGGGTTCTCTGGTGACCGTCTCCAGCAAGTCTGCAACTTTATGCACAGCTGTCCTCCCTTAGTCTTCCCGCAGACCAAGATACCGGCTTTTATCTTTGATTTGGAGGACTAATTTGCCCTTGGTTCAACAATCGCCATGGTGTACAAGTGTCGGCTGACCAGATTATTTGAATTTAAGTAGAGCGGGGGGAGTGGATGCGATTGCAGGGTAAAACGGCGGTGATTACTGGGGGTGCCAGTGGTATGGGCAAGGCAACGGTGCTGCGTTTTCTTCAGGAGGGCGCGAACGTCGTGATTGCTGATTTCAATACCGAGACCGGCGCGCAGACGCTCAAGGAGGCAGAGCAGGCAGGCTATGCTGCCCAGGCCCGTTTCGAGCAGGTTGATGTTGCTCGGGAAAGTGACGTGGAGCGCATGATTGCGGTTGCACGCGAGGCCTTCGGCAGCGTGGATATTGTGTTCAATAACGCCGGTGTTGGTGGGGCCATCGGGCCGCTCACCGAAACCACCGTTGAATCCTGGGACTACACCATGGATGTCATCGCCAAGGGTGTTTTTCTGGGCATCAAGCATGCCGCGCGGGCGATGATCGCTCAGGGCCAGGGCGGGTCGATCATCAATACAGCAAGTATTGCGGGCTTAAGCGGAGATGCTGGGCCGATGGTGTATTCAGCGGGTAAGGCCGCGGTGATCAGCATGACCCAATCGGCTGCTGTGGAACTGGCGCGGGATAAAATTCGCGTTAATGCCATCTGCCCGGGTTTTATTGCCACGCCCTTGGCGGGTGGGCCCGAACTGGAGCGTACCCGCGAGCGGTTTGCCACCTCGCAACCCTGGCCCGAATATGGGGATGGTGATCATATCGCCGGCGCGGCGCTGTTCCTGGCCACTGAGGACGCCCGCTTTGTTACCGGCGAACATATTGTCGTGGATGGTGGCCTGACCGCTGCTGGCCCAGAACTGTCGCGACGCTTCCCGCGCAACTCTGCGCGTGATTCTAAAGTGACTGGCGTAACCAAGGGCAGTACCGGGCTCGGACCTGAGATCGAACGTCTGCAGGAGTAGACGGGCTTCATCTACCTGAGCTTTGTCTGAGGTCCTGGTCGACGCCTGCTAATCCTCGGAGCGATGTCGGCGGTCGCGGCGAAAGCGTCGGTTGCGTGCGTGGAAGGCCGCCTCGGGCAGGCCGTGATCGGTATCCCGTCGCAGCCCGGTGCGTCGGTCGAGGTGATGCTTATAGCGACACTTACATTGCTGCGGATGATCGCAGCTACCCAGGGGCAGCTGTGGTGCAAAGGTTGCCAGGAAACGCTGGTGTTTAGTGCGATTGGCCGCCTCGCAGCCGTTGCTGCCGGGATGGATGGTCACGGCGCGGTAAGGTGATGGGCGACTTGGGTGGGTTGTCTTGTTGTGACCTGTGCGGGACTTTCTGGCTTTGCGAGGCTTACTCTTCAGATAGGGACCAGGCTTGCGGTTGGCAACTTTGCTGGCGCTACCAGTTTGGCCGCTGTGACCCTGGTCTTTCCCTCGCTTTTTACTATGGCTGTCATGGTTACCACTGCGGGTACCACTCAACCAACCCATCAGCCAAGCCATGAGTTTAGTCCTCCGCTGCTTTCCCTGCGCACTCATTCCGTCTTCTTTCGGCCATTTAACCGTATTTTCGGCGATCTTTCTACGTGATCGCCGTCCCCCATTTGGGGGCTTTACCAACTGGCACTTATCTTGTACTGCTCTCAGCGGTGCCGGTCAAGTGTCTCTTTTTTTCAGGCGGGTACCACGCGAGTACCGCTTGTGGCACTTCCCCTTAAGTGCCAGGGACTCTGACGATGCTGCTCTCGCGCCAGCCGTAGCGAACTGCTTTCGCCTGCAGTGTCCTTCCGTCTGAGTCTAACGGTTGGACATAGAGTCGCCAACTCTTTTCTCCCGCGTAGCGATAACCGATGCTGGCGTTAATCCCACTGCTCAGAGTGATGCGGTCGTCCACTACCGCGGCCGTGGGGGCGGGCGTAGTCGGTACCTCTCCTGCCACCAGCAGTCGTGCGCGCATATCCTGTTCGGCCGCGGCCGCGGTATCTCCCACTCTGTCGAGAAAGTCATCCAGCGCGCGCTGCAAACGCCTGAGGGTGTCACGATGGTTGGGCTCGGCAGCCAGGTTGTGCAGTTCGAATGGATCCTGCTGTAGATCGAACAGGCGCCAGACGCCTGTCGGCTTGAACCATTGGGCTTGTGCGCGGGTCAGTTCACCACGCTCGTAAGCTGCCCGCCAGCTGCGCACCATGTCGATATTGTCCCGATAGGCCAGCTCGTGGCCGCCGGGGACCTGTGGATACCAGCTTCTGATCAGCTTGTAGCGTGGGTCGCGCACAGCGCGCTGGCGGTCCATGACCTCGTCAATGCGGTCGCGTGAGGCAAACACGTACTGTCGTTGCGTTGTGCCGAGAAAATCCTGGCCGTGCAGGTACGCTGGCGGCTTGATACCAGCCAGGCGCAGGATGGTGGGCGCCAGATCCACAAAGCTGATCAACCGGTCCTCCACCTGTCCCGTTGTGGCCGGCTGGTAAGGATTGTGCAGGATCATGGGTACATGGATACCACTGTCCAGCAGCTCACGTTTGGCTCGTGGCAGTCCGTCACCATGATCGGTGGTCCAGATGACGATGGTGTTGTGGGCCAGTCCATCCGCGGCAAGCGCTGCCAGGATGGCGCCCACCCGCTGATCCATCAGGGCAATGTTGTTGTAGTGTCGGGCCAGGTCGGTGCGGGTCACCAGCGTGTCTGGATAGTAGGGCGGTACCACAACATCCGCCGGTCGCACGTAGTCCCTAAGTCGTTCCGTGATTGCGGCGCGAAAGCGCTGGGTGTTCCGGTGCGCTTCGCTGTGGGGTGATCCGGTCTGGCGCATCACGCCGGATTCATGGGTTTCGATGAAATTGATCAGGCCGAAAAAGGGCTGTCCCGGCTGGCGTTGTCGCCAGGCGGTATCGGCCTGGCCATCCGCATCCCATAGAGTAAACGGACCGCTGCCGGCGCGAATGCCGCTGAACTGATAATCCAGCTTGCTGTCGGTATAGGTGTAATAGCCTGCCTGGCGCAGCAGTTCAGGAAACGCCCGTAATTCAGCCGGTGGTTGCGCGTAATACTCGCCTAACGGACCGGTAGAGGTGCGCATGTGTTGTGCCGCAAAACTGATCTGGTGCTGTCCGGTAACCAGCGCGGCGCGACTGGGTGCACACACTCCAGCGGTGGTAAACACGCGGGTAAAGCGAGTGCCATTGGCAGCCAATCGATCCAGGTTAGGCGTGTGGGCCGTGGCATCGCCGTAACTGCCCAGCCGCGGGCTTAAGTCTTCTGCGACCAGCAGCAGGATGTTAGGGGGCTGCCCATTCGCCCAGCAGATGCTGGTCAACGCCAGCAACACACCACCCGCGAGGAGGCGTGCCAGGCGCATTACAGATACATTTCCGTGAGGATAAAGGTCAACGATATCCACATCAGTACGGTCAGCGGGATACCCACTTTGACGAATTCCTTGAAGGTGTAGTTGCCCGCACTCATCACCAGCAGGTTGGTTTTATAGGCCATAGGCGTGGCGTAACTCATGTTCGCCCCAAACAGCACCGCCAGGATAAAGGGTTCTGCTGGCAGGTTGAGTGCCTGCGCGATACCGACGGCGATGGGGGTGCCGATGACCGCAGCCGCGTTGTTGGACACGATGTTGGTCAGTATCGCCAGCAGCAGCATCAGGGCGGAGAGCACTACCGCGGGTCCTGCATCTGCGGTGGCGAATAGAAATACCTGGGTCAGATAGTCGGTCGCCCCGGTTTCCAAAAGCGCCATGCCCAGCGCAAGGCTCGCTGCCACGACGAAGTAGACCGAGGGGCTGATGGCGCGGATGGCCGAGCCGATGGTCAGGCAGCGTGTACCCAGCATCACGGCACAACCGGCGATCGCGGCAATCGCGATGGGCATCAGCCCGGTGCCTGCCAGCGCCACCACTGCCGCCAGAATACCCAGCGCGAGTGGTGCTTTACTGGTGGTGGGTAGATCAATGGTTGAATCCAGTACCAGAAACTCGGTGGATTGCTTCAGATTCTGCAGTTGTTCTTTCGGCCCCTGTACCAGGAGTACATCCCCGGGTTGCAGGATGACCTGATGGATTTCCTCCTTTGCGCGCCAGATATCCCGGCCGGCCCGGTGCAGGGCCAGTACCGCCAGCTGATAGCGCTCGAGAAACCGGGTGTAAGACAGGTTGGCCCGGTCCAGGCTGGACCCCTGAACGACCGCCACTTCGGCCAGCGACTGGTTCTCTGCCGACAGCGGATGTTCTTCATCGACCTGGGTTTCACCCGAGAACAACACGCCGCCGATGGCTTCTTCATACTTCTTCAGATTTTTCGGCGTATCACGCACACGCAGGCGGTCACCGGCGCGCAGCTCTACGTCCGGCAGAGGCATCACCACGGTGTCGCCGCGTCGGATGCGTACCACACGCATTTCACTGCCGGCAGCGGCAATGGCCTGCGCCAGGGTTTTGCCCACCATGGGCGAGTCTGGCGCCAGCAGGATGCGTGCATCGAATAAGCGCGGGGACAGGTCGGCGATGTCGTTGGCCCGTTCGGGCAACAGGCGCGGTGCGATCAGCCACAGATAAACCAGCGCAATACAGGCGGCCATCGAGGCGGGCACAACAAAATGAAAGAGTGAAAACTTTTCCAGACCCAGGTCGGCGGCGACGCTCACCACCAGCAGGTTGGTGGAAGTACCGATGGTGGTGGCCATGCCGCCGACCAGGGTGGCGAAGCCCATGGGCATCAGCACCTTGGCGGGGGATGTTTTGTTACGCAGGCAGACACTGATGAGAATGGGCAGCAGTAACACCACGATAGGTGTGTTATTGACGAACGCGCTCAACACCGCCGCCACGATCAGGGTCAGCAGTAACGTCAGATAAGGCGCGCGCCCCCAGATCGAGGCGAGAAAGCGACCCACCGGTTCCAGTGCACCCGTGCGCACGATGCCCTGGCCGAGCACCATCAGTGCACACACGGCAATGAGCGCCTCATGGGCAAAGCCATAAAACAGATCGGTGGGGTTGAAGTCGCCGTACGGAAACACCGCAAACAGCACCACCAGCACCACCAGGATGGCCAGCGAGGTGAGTTCAAGCTGCCAGCTCTCGCGGCTGAAGGCATACAGCGCCACAATCGTCAGCAGGATCATGCCGATAGCATGGATATTCGGTAACGCCGGAAAGTCGATCATGCGGGGGGTGCTTTTTCCTGTTCTTCGGATTCGATCTGGGCGAGAAATGACTCTTGAGCGCTGAGCTGGTGTTTTAACCAGGAGATGTCCATCTTGTGATCCGCAGCATCCTCGCTCTCAAGCTTCTTAATCTCGTCGCGCAGCGCTTCACAATGTGCGCGAATTTTCTGCATCCGGGCGGCCAGGTCCGCTTTATCAAACATGATGCTTTCCGCTTTGCCGGAGTCGAACTCCGGTGCCGGCACAGCTTCCGGTACAGGTATCTGTGCGCCTTCCAGCGCGCGTTGGTGCATAACGTTGGGGGTCATGATTTCGATGCTGGCGGCGTGCAACTGGTCAATCAGGTGCGCGCGCAGTTCGGTGCGCTTACTGACCAGAGTACTCACATCGGCCAGCATGCCGGTCACCTTGTATTCAATGGCAAAATTGCCCAGCGCGATGATCTGCGTAAAGGGCTCGGCCAATTGAGCCTGTTCCGCCGCGCGTAACATGGCTGCGCGCACTTTTTCGCGGTGTACGTCATAACCGATGGAAACTTCGGCAGATATCAGCGTGCCGGACTGATCCACCACTTTGACCGGATTGTTGATAATGAACATGTTAGGCAGGGTGATGGCGTCCCGGTCTTCGCTCTGAATCTCGGTGTGCAGCAGAGTTTTGTTGCGCACCCGGCCGAAGTAGTCGCCCACCTGAATGAAATCGCCGGTGTGAAAACTGCCGATCACCTTGAGTGTCACACCAGCCATGGCGTTGCTTACCAGGGTGGTGGACGACAATGCGATGACAGCCGTTAACACCAGGCCGAATAAACTCAATAGCTGACCGCGGGTCTCATTGTCCAGCGGCAGCAGCAACACCAGACCGATCTGCGCGAATACCAATACGCCGATTTTGGCTAATTGGCGGTAGAGCTTGTTGCGCGGCTGGTTCTCGAAGGCCCGATTGAGCAACCAGTTACCAAGTGCCACCACGGCGACAATGCCCAGCAGGGGTAACAACCAGCCGAGCACGTTGTTCAGTTCAATTTCCATGCAGCTAGTGTAGAGGCGTGGTGCGCGTAGTGCACCCGAGAACTCGCTTGATTTCCAGTGAGCGGACACTATCATTTCCGCCCATAAAGATAATACTAAAACCCCGGGGCACAGCGCTTCCGGGGTTTTTGTTTGTAGCGTGGTTAATAGGAAATGTTATGGCGGCTTTTGAGCACAGCGGCGACGTGGAAAAACAGGACGAACTCTATCGCGTTCGACACAGCCTTGCCCATGTGATGGCGCAGGCGGTGTTGGAGATGCGGCCGAATTCTACCCTGGGCTTCGGTCCGCCCATTGACGATGGTTTTTATTACGACTTCATCCTCAGTGAGCCTATCACCGAAGAGGATTTCCCCGAACTCACCCGGCGTATGAAAAAGATCTGCAAGAAGGGCCAGCGCTTTGACCGCGAAGAGCTGAGCGCTGACGAAGCGCTGGCGCGAATCAAAGAGATGGGCGAACCGTACAAGATGGAGTACGGCGCCGAGCTGATCGAAAAGCACGGCCTCGAAGGGCTGTCGTTTTATCGCAACGGGCCGTTTGTCGACATGTGTGAAGGGCCTCATGTAGAGACCACCAAAGATATTCCGCGCAACGCCTTCAAGCTCAGAAGCGTGGCAGGTGCTTATTGGCGCGGTAATTCTGACAATGTGATGATGACCCGCATCTATGCGTGGGCCTATCTCACGGAAGAAGAGCTCGAAGCGCGGGTCAAAGCCTTCGAAGAGGCGCAGGCGCGGGATCACAAAAAACTCGGCAAAGAGCTGGCGATCTTCACCATCGACAACGACATTGGTCGTGGCCTGCCGCTGTGGCTGCCCAATGGCACGGTGATCCGCGATGAGCTGGAAACCCTGGCCAAGGAGCTTGAGTTTCAGGCGGGCTATCAGCGGGTGGCGACGCCCCATCTGGCCAAAGAATCGCTGTATCACACCACGGGTCATCTGCCTTACTACGAAGAGGACATGTACCCCACCATGGAGGTACTGGAGGCGGCCGACAGTGAACAGGCAGAAGCCGGTGGCGAGCGTCGGGTAAAAGAGGCCTATCGCCTGCGGCCCATGAACTGCCCCCATCACCATAAGATCTTTGCCGCTGAGCCGCGCAGCTATCGGGATCTGCCCCTGCGTCTGGCGGAGTACGGTCAGGTGTACCGTTTTGAAGATTCAGGTGCGGTGGGTGGTCTGGTGCGGGTGCGGGGCATGTCCATGAATGACGCCCATATCTACTGTACCGAGGCGCAGCTGAAGGACGAGATGAAGGCTGTGATCCAGATGTCACAACAGGCCTATGCCGTGCTGGGGCTGGATGATTACTTTATCCGTCTGTCCAAGTGGGACCCGGAAGATCCCAAGGGTAAAGATAAGTATGTCGATAACCCCGCAGCCTGGGCGGCCTCAGAGGCGATGCTGCTGGAAGTGTGCGAAGAGATGGGTGTGGAGTTTGTCGAGGGCATCGGTGAAGCGGCCTTTTATGGCCCTAAGCTGGACTTTCAGTTCCGCACCGTCACCGGTCGGGAAGAAAGCGTGTCCACCGTGCAGCTCGATTTTGCTGTGCCGGAACGCATGGGCCTGAAATATGTCGGCGCAGACGGCCAGGAGCATACGCCTTATTGTATTCACCGCGCGCCATTCAGTACCCATGAGCGCTTCGTAGCCTTTCTGATTGAGCACTTTGCCGGTGCGTTTCCGACCTGGCTGGCACCCCTGCAAGTGCAGGTGTTGACGGTATCAGAGCAGTTTGATGACTATGCCGATGCGTTGGTCAAGCGTTTGCGCGGCCATATGATTCGTGCCGAGCGCGCGCCTTCCAATGACACGCTGCCGAAAAAGATTCGTCAAGGCACCACGCAGAAGATTCCCAATCTGTTGATTGTCGGCGAACGCGAAGCAGAAGAGGGTACGGTCACCTTGCGCCGTTACGGTCACCGAGACCAGCACACGCTGTCGCAGGATGAATTCGAGCAGGCGCTGTTACGCACGGTACGCGAGCGCAAGCTCGAATTTGATCTGGCTGACTAACCGCCTTCGGTGGCCTGAGCCTGGACCGGTACCTGGCTGACATTGGGCGTCAGCGGATTGGGTACCTTTTCCAGCTGTGCGATCTGCACAGACAGGCCGATCAGGTCCATCAGTACGCGACCTGCTTCCGTCAGCAGTGGGTCGTCGACAACGTCTTCTACAATCGGCTTGCTGTTTTCTGAGGCTGTTTCACTGGCCAGTTCTTCGGCCGCTTCGTCAGCCTCTTCCTTGGCTTTCTTTTCAGCTTCCTGCAGTTCTTCCAATTGATCCAGTGACTCTGCCAGCGGCTTACCCTTGGCTGCGCGCAGGCTGTTTTCCAGCGCCAGCTCCCAGGCGTCATTTTCCGCCTTTTCGGCAATGCGCTCAGACTCTTTCAGGCTGAGAAACTTGCGCTCAGAATTTTCCTTGGACTTCTGCGACCAGGCGCGGAAGTAATTGAAGTCCACATCGTCGGCGACCCGGGCGCTGTGTCGCTTCTGCAGCTCAGGCAGCAGGTTCTGAATCTGGTTGGCTGGATCGTAGACGGCCGGCTGGATCATGTCCCAGGGCATGGCGTCGTCCAGCGAGCTCTCACCGATCTGGGCGATATCAAACAGCTCCGGGAAGGCAATGTCCGGCAACACACCCTGATGTTGGGTGGACTGTCCGGAAACGCGATAAAACTTGGCTGCGGTAATCTTCAACTGACCCCGGTTGAGAGGAATCAGCGTCTGCACCGTGCCTTTGCCGAAGGTCTGGGAACCCAGAATAATGCCGCGCCCGTAGTCCTGAATGGCACCGGCAAAGATTTCTGAAGCAGAAGCCGACAGTCGGTTGACCATCACTGCCATGGGGCCATCCCAGGCCACACGACCGTCATTGTCGGCGTAAACATTGGCCCGGCGGCGTGCAGATTTAACCTGCACGGTGGGGCCTGATTCGATAAAGAGCCCCGTCAGCGTATCTGCTTCCTGCAGCGAACCGCCGCCGTTATTGCGCAGATCAATGATCAGCCCGTCGATGCCTTCGGCACGCAGGGTTTCGATCAGTGTGGCCACGTCGCGGGTGGTAGAACGATAATTTTCGTCGCCTTCCTGACTGGCTTTGAAGTCCACATAGAACGTGGGCACATCGATCACCCCGATACGCACGTCCTGCACGCCGTCATTCAGCGTCAGCAGTTTCGCCTGGGCTGCCTGTTCTTCCAGTTGTACGGTGTTGCGCGTGATCTGAATCACCTCGCTGGTGTCGTCGTCGCTCTCAGCCGGAATGATTTCCAGACGGACGGTGGACCCTTTGGGGCCACGAATCAGCTCGACCACGTCATCCAGCCGCCAGCCCACCACATCGATGAGCGGCCCCTGGCCACCCTGACCGACACTGATGATCTTATCAGCCGGCTTGATGTTGCCCGCTTTGTCAGCGGGTCCTGCGGTGACCAGACTGACCACTTCGGTATTGTCATCTTCACTCTTCAGCACAGCGCCAATGCCTTCCAGCGACAGCGACATGTTGATGTTGAAATTGCGCGAGGTGCGCGGTGAAAAGTACTGCGTGTGTGGATCGTAGGTAGTAGCGAAAGCGTTGATATACAGCTGGAATGCATCTTCACTTTTGTTCTGCAGAGTCTGCTTGAGGCGCGTCTTGTAACGCTTGTGCAGCTGTTCGGCGATCTTATCCATGTCCTTGCCGCTCAGCTTCATGCCAAGCACGGCAGCTTTCAGGCGCTTGCGCCACAGATCGTCCTGCTCGGCCTGGTCAGCCGGCCAGGCGGCATCCTCGCGGTCAATCTGAATCTGTTCGTCGGTCTCGAAGGACATGTTCTCAAGACCACCTTCGATGATCTTCATCAGAAACTGCAAACGGTCCACGGCACGATTCTGATAGCGGTTGAAAATATCGTAGGCGGGTAACAGGTCGGCGCGTTTCAGCGCGTCATCCAGGGTGTAGCGATACTTTTCGAACTCTTCAACATCGGTGGCGAGGAAGTAAGCGCGACCGCCATCGAGGCTGTCCAGATACTTATCAAAGACGGTGCTGGAGATGCCATCGTCCAGCGGCTTCTTCACATAGTGGTTATAACGCAGTTGTTCGACAACGGTCAGGCTGGTGCGCGGATGCACATCCAACGGAGCGAGGGTGGGTACCACCGCCGGTTCGGTCAGAGGCTTGATACCCGAAACCGCTGCAGGTTCAACGACCGGCGCAGGGTTAACTTCTGCGGCTGGTGCGACCGCCTTCTTTTCCAGATCGGCCTGCGCTACTGCAGTGATGCAGGCGCAGCCAAACAGAGTCAGACAGACGGTGCGAAAATGTCGGTACTGCAAATTCATATTGACTTACCACTCTTAATACGTGTTCATACGCCGCACTGGGCATTTCTCTCTCGACTCATTGGAGTCCGGCTCTCTTGACCGGCTCTTTTGGGTCCGGCTCTGTATAGAGCCAATCCGGCTCTTGCAGCCTGCGCTCGACACGACTCCGCCAGGGCGGGTTGATGTAGCCGGTCTATCGCCGGTTTGCAGGTTGGTCCCCCAGAGCTGTCCATGAGGTTATCAGACAATAGTCTTATTCCTGTGTTGAGAATGTAACCCGGTCGCAAGATAAGTGAAACTACCTAAATTACCGGAATAAGGACAATTACTCGATGTTATACCCGCGACGCCTCTCATTATTGGCAATTACAGCACTTTTGACTCTATCTGGCTGTGAAAGTGCCGACAGTGGCGCTAAAAACGATGAAAGCAAGAAAGCTGCGCTTACCACCGACATTCAGAAAGGCAGCTACCTGATCGGCTACAACCAGGTGGCCCAGTTGCTGGAGCAGACCCAGCAGGTCGTCGATCCCGACGCTTTTGCCCAGGGGGTAAATGACTTCATCAGCGGTACGACCCCGCAAGTACCGGAAACTGAGATGCAGACGTATTTCACCGCCATCCAACAGGCCATTGCTGAAAAAGGCGCCGCTGCTGCTGCCGCTCAGGAAGGTGAAGCAGAAGCCTTCAGAGAAGCGTTTGCGGCGCAGGATGGCGTCACCACGTTGCCCTCGGGCCTGATGTATGAAGTGATCACTGAAGGCAGCGGTGACAAGCCCACCGCCGAAGACACGGTTGTGACCCATTACCATGGCACGTTGATCAATGGTGATGTGTTCGACAGTTCGGTTGATCGTGGTGAACCCGCCACCTTCCCGGTCAGCGGTGTGATTCGCGGCTGGACCGAGGCGCTGCAGTTGATGAACGTCGGTTCCAAGTGGAAGCTGGTGATTCCCTCAGATCTGGCCTACGGCGAACGCGGTGCGGGTGGGGCGATCGGCCCCAATGAAACGCTGGTGTTCGAAGTTGAACTGCTGGAAATCAAAAAAGAAGACAGCTGATGCTTAAGGGTCCTGCTCGACGATCACGCCCAGTGCGTCGAGCAGGGTCCAGGCCTGGCTCTGATAGATTTTGATGCCGCTCAGATCCACCTGACGTGGATCTAATTGGCTGAACGCGGCACCGCGCAGGTCGGCGTCGGTCAGGGTCACGCCCACCGCACTGATGCCATGCAGTTCACAGCCCTGCAGATTGGCACCACTCAGATCGCAATAATCCAACGCACACTCCAGCATGCGGCTGCCGGCCAGCTCAGCACCCTGCAGATAGTTGTGGCTCAAGTTGGCGAACGACAGGTTTGAATCGCTGATGGTCAGCGCAACCAGGTCGCTGTCACCCACCGGCAGGCGGAAATCAGATTTAGAGAAATCTGCGCCTTGTAACTGACAGCGCTTGAACTCAGCGCCATAGGCCTGGCAGTGGTTCAGTGGCACCACCGTCAGATTACAGCGCTCAAAGCGCGTCTCGCGCAGCCTTGCGTGGCTCAGATCGGCCGGATCATCACTGGCCTCGGCGTTGAATTCGCATTGCAGGAATTCGCAACCGCTCAGGTTGGCCCCACGAAAACTGCAGCCACTGAAATTGCACCGCTCGAACAGCTGGTCGCTGAGATCCTGCTGACTGAAATCTTTACCGATAAAGGATTGGTCCGCGTGTTCGCGGCTGGAGGAGAGGTCCGACATAAGTTCAAGTATCCATCAAATAGGTATCCTGGGATACTGCATCGTTTGGCTCCCCGTATCCGGCATGTGGCACAACGCGCAATTCAGAGCCTATCTGGGCAACACCGGCTTTGCCGGTCTGGCGCTGGCGATGCAGCAGTTGCTGTTGAGCTGGTCGCTGATCGGTATCCTGGAGTTGCCTGCGGATCAGGTGGGCCTGTTGCAGGGTCTGGTGGGCGTGCCGGCCATCTTTCTGATGCTGCTGGGTGGGGCGCGCTCTGACAATGGCGATCCTAAACGGCTGCTGATTGGTGCCTATCTGGTGGCGCCGATCTTTCCCCTTTTTCTGCTGGTCATGGAGCAGGGTGGCCAGTTCGCCGTGTGGTCGGTACTGGTGTGGGCCCTGGGGGTCAGCATCGTGCAGGCGGTTTCCACCCCGGCCCAGCAGGCCATTCTCAATCGCATCTCGGCGGAAAATCTGCAACAGGGGGTGACCGCGGCCACCGCCATCGGCTTTGTGGTGCAGGTGGTGGGCCTGATTATTGCCGGGCAACTGGATCGTGTCGGCATGAGTACGGTGCTGCTGTTGCAGGGTTTGAGCTTTCTGGGCGCGGCCATTGCCATGCGCTACATCTCCAGCCAGGCCCCGCTGCAGGTGAGTCCCACCAGCGCCGTCGATCAGATCCGCAAAGGCCTGGCAGCGACGCTCAAAAGCAAGGTGATCATGAGTGTGCTGCTGATCAACTTCGTCTCCACCATATTCAATGCCGGGTCGTTTATGACGGTGTTTCCCTTTATCGTCAAACGGGTCTACGACGGGGATGCCTTGCTGCTGTCGATCCTGATGGCCATCTTTTTCGGCGGCGCGGTACTGGCCAACAGCCTGCTGTTGAAATTTCAGCCGCTGCAGCGTCCCGGCCGCCTGTATCTGGTGCTGCAGTTGAGTCGGGTGATTGTACTGGTCATGTTGTTTGTGAAAGGCGATCTGTGGCTGCTGGTGGCAGGCACCTTTCTGTGGGGCATGAACATGGGGGTGACCTCCAATCTGGCGCGCATGATCGTGCAGGAAAGTGCCGCGGCCGAATACCGTGGCCGCATTCTGGCGGTGTTCAGTGTCTCGATGGTGGGCAGCGCGCCCATTGGTGCCATCGTGCTCGGTGTGATCATCGAAACCGTGGGGACTTTGGAAGCGCTGCTGCCGGCCATGTTAGTCTCTGTGTTGCTGGCCGCTTATGGTGCCTTTATGACGCCGATCTGGAAGTACACAAGTGAACCTACGCGATGAAAGATAGACACGGTGACATCCGCAGACAGTACAGTGTCGGTGCGCTGCAGGAAGACGCGCTGGCGGCCGATCCGTTGCTGCAGTTTGGCAACTGGCTGGAGCAGGCCATCCAGGCGCAGCTGGTGGATGCCACCGCCATGTCGCTGGCCACCGCCGATGAACAGGGTGATCCCAGTGTAAGGATCGTGTTGCTCAAACATCATGATGCGGATGGCTTTGTGTTTTATACCGATTACCGCAGCCTGAAAGCTATGCAGCTCAACAGCAACCCGCGCGCGGAGCTGTTGTTTTACTGGCGTGAATTTGAACGCCAGGTGCGTATTTCCGGCGTGGTGGCCAAGCTGCCACGCGCCGACAGTGAAAACTATTTCACCTCCCGCCCCCGGGAAAGCCAGATTTCGGCTCTGAGTTCACAGCAGAGTGCGGAGATTGGCTCGCGGGCTGAACTGGAGGCCGCCGCGCAGGCCTGGCGTGCCCATACTGACCCGTTACCTACGCCCGATGACTGGGGTGGCTTCCGACTGCAGCCACAACGGTATGAGTTCTGGCAGGGCCGTGACAACCGCCTGCACGACCGTTTTGTCTACCGCCAGGCAGGCAGAGACTGGCGCATTACCCGTCTGCAGCCGTGAGGCCCCCCTGAAAAACTGTCGGCAATTCTGAGAGCAGCCCGGTACCCGGCGCAGGGCCGCATGGTCAGGGTTTGGGGCAATGCTCAGGGCTTGGGGCAGAGAGGGGCGATCTTCTGCCCGACCAGGGCGAAACAGAATTGTTCAGGACAGGTTGCCGCCAGCGCCTCAATGGCCGCCACATCGGCCTGTTCAATGGCGAACATTTCCCCCACCAGGTTGCTGGACGACGGGCGTTTGCCATAGCAGGGTGGGTACTCATACAAGCTTGGATGCAACGCGGTCAGTGCGTCATAAGCCACCTGTTCTGGCGCTTTTTCTTCTTCCTCGGGCGCCTCTGCAGCGAGCTGGTTGAACATGGCGTCGTTACGATACCAGTAGACGCGTAGCTGGCCTTCGTCCTGTTTCAGCAACACGGTTTCATCCATCTCATTGCCGGCCAGGTCAAAGCCGGTGAAGGCCACCTCGTAAAAAGTGCCGCACACTTTCTGCCAGCAGTCGATGGCGCGAAAGCTGGCCACCTCGCGTTGCGCCGGATCCACTTGCGCCGCGTAGTCGAGCATCTCGGCACAGGTGAAACGCTTATTTTTCAGTAACCCCAGCCCGTGGCACAGAGTGTCCTCGCGCTCACCCGCCTCAGCACGTTGAAACCACTGGCTTAAATAATCCAGACTTTGTGCGCGCGGGTCGGGCGGCGGCTCGCAGGCGCTGAGCGCCAGGCTGCCGAGCAGCACTAACAGCGGAGTCCAGAGTCGTTGCAACTCCGCCTAACCCGTCAGATTCGCTCGATGATGATGGCTGGTGCCATACCACCGCCGGTGCACATAGTGATCAGCCCGGTGCTCAAGCCCCGTCGTTCCAGCTCATCCAGGCAGGTACCGATCAGAATCGAGCCGGTCGCGGCAATAGGGTGGCCCAGCGCCATGGCGCCACCATTGACGTTCACTTTGTCCGGGTCCAGTTCCAGGTCGCGAATGAATTTGGCCGCCACCACAGAGAACGCTTCATTGACTTCAAACAGGTCGATGTCGTCCGTGGTCATGCCCGCACGTTCCAGCACTTTGCGCGCGGCAGGGACCGGCTCGTTCAGCATCAGTGTAGGATCGCCGCCCACCGTGGCCATGGCACGGATACGTGCGCGAGGTTTCCAGCCTGCTTTGTCGGCATAGGCCTTGTTGGCCAGAATCAGCGCCGCTGCACCGTCAACCACGCCAGAACTGTTGCCCGCATGGTGCACGTGATTGATCTTCAGATCCGGGTATTTGCGCTTCACCAACTGGTCAAATGTCTCGCCGGTGGTGTCGATGGGCAGATCCATAAACTGATCAAATACTGTCTTCAGTTCGGCCAGGCTTTCCATGGTTGTGCCGGGGCGGGGGAATTCCTCGCGGTCCAGAGCCAGCGTGCCGTCATCGTTGTAGATGGGCATAACGCTCCTGGCGAAATAGCCGTTTTCGATGGCATGCTGGGCGCGTTTCTGGGATTCCACGGCCAGTGCGTCCACATCCTGGCGGCTGAAACCTTCCAGGGTAGCGATCATGTCGGCGCAAATACCCTGATGGGGCTGTGGGTGAATGCTGCGCAGATGCTGGTTGCCGCCATCCACCGTGCGGTTGTTGGTGGCATTGGTCAGGGTGGCGGTGTACGACATCATTTCCACGCCGCCGGCCACGCACAGATCGTCCATGCCGCTCATGATGTTGGCTGCGGCCAGATTGACCGAGGTGATGCCGGAGCCGCAGAAGCGGTCCAGGGTCACGGCACTGGCTCTGGTCGACCAGCCGGCATCCAGCGCGGCCATACGGCCGATGCAGGAACCCTGCTTGTCGACCTGGGAGCTGCAGCCAACTACCACATCGTCGATGTCGTCGGTGTTCAGCTCGTTGCGTTCAGCGATGCCTTCGAACACCTTGGCCAGCAGTCGGCTGGGGTGAAATTCAGACAGAGCGCCTTTGCCTGCCTTGCCGATGCCCCGTGGCGAGCGTGCGGCGTCGATGATGTATGCGTCTGTCATGGTTCTCTCCCGGTTATCAAATAGACAAAGCCCGTGATTTTAGCGCCCTTTGAATTCGGGTGCGCGTTTTTCCATGAAGGAGGCCATACCTTCCTTGAAGTCTTCTGACTGAAACAATGGCAACAGTTGCAGAAAAACGTGGTGCACGTGGTCGTTGAAGTTCTCGTTCATGGACATGCGCATCATGCGCTTGGAGGCCTGTACGGCCAGCGGTGCATTGGCGGCAATCTGTCTGGCCATGGTGGTGGCGGCCGCATGTACTTCATTGTTGTTCACCACACTGGACACCAGACCCATCTCATGGGACTCGGCTGCGGTCAGGGTCTTGCCGGTGAAGATGATCTCGGCGGCCTTGGACCAGCCGATCAGACGCGGCAGAATCCAGGTGCCGCCGGATTCCGGCACCACGCCACGGGCGGTAAAGGCGGCGGCCAGCTTGGCCTGATCGGCCATGATGCGGATGTCACAGCCCAGCGCCAGATCCATACCGTAGCCGGCGGCCGAACCGTTCAGCGCGGCGATGGTGGGCGTGTCCAGATTGTGCAGGACCGTGGGTGGAGTATTGCGCAGATCCAGGTTGGCTGGACTGGATTTGCCCTCAGATAGATTGTTGGTAATGTCGCTACCGCGCAGATCCAGACCGGCGCAGAAAAATTTACCTGTGCCGGTGATGATGATGGCCCGCACGTCATTGTCTGCATCAGCCTCAAGCAGCAGTTCCGTCAATCGATTCAACATCGGGCCGGAAATCGTATTCTGCGCTTCCGGGTTATTAAAGGTGATGGTCGCGACGTGGTCGGTCACGTCGTACAGCACGGTATCAGTGGACATAGCCTGGCTCTCATAGAAAAAAGATCAGCGCTGACCCTAAAGCCGATGGCCCAGACTTGCAATCCAGGGCAAAAAAATTTCGTCTTAAAGTGGCAAAAGCGTTGCGCCCCATCTAGATTTTATTAAAGACGAGGGCTGATCTATGACACAGGACGACGAAGGCGGCATGATTGATTTACTGGAGATTTATCATGCACGTAAAATTCAGCAACATATCGTGCTGCAGCTGCGCCGATTGCGCAATGACAGCCAACTGCTGCCCTTAGAAGACATCGCGCGTAAACGTGCGGTGGTGCAATACTACGAAGCGATGCTGATCACCGTCGATGAACTGCTGCATCAGATGGGTGACCGCGTACTGGTTGGCTAGGCGTCGCTTAACCTCCGCTCAAACCCCGCGTTCCGGCATCTTCTGCGCACTGACAGGATAGCCGGCTTCTGTGGGAATACAGATATAATTGCCATCCTCGCGCCGCTCGGTCCACGGCAGAACCGGCACGATTTCACTACTCTCAGCGCCAGCAATGGCCGCACTGACATCCTCATACTGACTCAGCTTTTCGATCTGACACAGCGTCGGAAAAATCACCGTACGTGAACCCGATTGCGCATCGGCAATAGCCTCCTCCGGCGTCAGCCACACAGAATCCACCGACTCGTAACCATCGTGTACCGCCAGATGATCACTGGGCGCCGCAGCCAGATAGAAGTGGGTATCAAAACGCTTGGGCATCATCTCCGGCGTGACCCAGTGGGCATAGTGCACCAGTTGGTCGCAGGCCAGCACCAGTTGTTCGTCGCGCAGAAAGTCCAGCAGCGGCTGGCTGCCATCGTTCAGTGGCTCGCGGTAATGATCCAGCTCTCGCAGCCGATCCGCCTTGACCATGTCGCCAATCCCGTCTTTATGGTCATAGGCCAGCAGAATGCCGCACTCTTCAAAGGCTTCGCGAATCGCACACACCTGGATGGCGCGCATGTTCGCATCGTCCGCCTGACCGGTCAGGTAGGGTAGCAGCGCATCATCAAAATCCTGTGCATCTGCCTTGCCGCCGGGAAACACCAGCGCACCGGAGGCGAAATCGATCTGGTGATGACGGACCACCATAAACACTTCCAGGCCATCCTCAGTCTGGCGCAACATCAGAATGGTGGCTGAAGGAACCGGCGTTGCCGGTGCCGCCTCAGACACCGGCAACCTCCTGGATGAATTTATCCATGGTCTTAAGTTTCTGCTCGGTGTTACCCATGGTGAAGTCCGGCACAATCAGCTCATCGACCCCGGCGGCCTCATACTCGGCCACGATGGCGCGCACCTCCTCTGAATTGCCGATGATGGCCGCGCGTCCGATATCTCGAGCGCGCAGCTTGTCATTGCTGGCCTGGTCGTCATTCAGAAACATCAGCGCCACCGCACTGCGCTGAATGTCGGCAGGGTTTCTGCCCACATCTTTACAATGCTGGTCGAGAATGGACATCTTGTGGCGCAACAGATCCGGTTCGCCCCACACGTTCCATTCATCGGCATACTTGGCGGTGATTTTCAGCGTCACCTTTTCACCGCCGCCGCCAATCAGCAGCGGCACGTTAGCCTGCACCGGCTTGGGCTCCAGCGTGGCCGCTTCGAGCTGGTAGTATTTGCCGTCGAAGGTGGTGGCAGACTGGCTGAACAGGCTCTTGATGATCTGACAGGCTTCGTCCAGCTTGGCCAGACGCTCGCCGAAGGTGTTGAATTCAATGCCGTACTGGCGATGTTCATTTTCCTGCCAGCCCGAGCCCAGACCCAGCACCAGACGGCCATTAGAGATGTGATCGACGGTGGCGGCCATTTTCGCCAGCACCGCCGGATGGCGATAGGTGTTGCCGGTCACCAGTGTGCCCATGCGTACGCGATCTACCCGGGCGGCCAGCGCGGCCAGGGTGGTCCAGGCTTCAGGAAACGGGGTGGAGGTGTCCTTGCCGTCGGGCATGAAGTGGTCGGCCAGCCAGATACCGTCCCAGCCGGTGGCTTCGGCATGTGCGACCAGCTGTAATGTATCGGCAAAGGGTAGAGTAGGCGTTGGCCAGAAGCTGAAACGCATGTTGAATCCTCGCAGCGGTTTAGACAAGGATGTTCGCTTATGTGGGCAGCTATGGCAAACTGGCAGGCATGAGGGGACTGCACAGTGACCGACTGGCGCTTCAGCCGTTGGATGAAGCTCACATCCGAGCCATGCATGCCCTGTGCCTGTTACCTGACGTCAGACGCTATTTGTTCAAAGATCAACTGATCCCTGAATCCCACATCGCCGCCATGGTGGAAGCCAGCCAATCGTGTTTCAACACGCTGGGCATCGGCTTTTTTGCGGTGGAAATCGATGAACCCCAACACCCGAATCATGGCGAATTCGCCGGTTTCTGTGGCATTCGTCGCTTTGAGGGGGGTGACGAGATCGAATTGCTGTTCGGCATGGACCCGGTGGTGTGGGGCAGTGGCCTGGGTGCCGAGGCCGCAGATACGGTGCTGGCCTGTGGTTTTACCGAGTGCGGGCTGGAGAAAGTGATCGCCGCGGCCGACACGCCTAATCAACGCTCGGTGCGGGTGCTGCAGAAACTGGGTATGTCGTTCCGCGAACGGCGCGTGTGGCACGGCCTGGATACGATGTTTTACGAAATGACGGCGGCGGATTACGCATGTCGCTAGTCGTCGTACTGCTGGTGGCAGGGGCGGTGTTTGTTTACGTACGGGCCTCGCGTAAGGCACGCCAGACCTGGCTGGCTCGCCTGGATCTGCCTGGCCTGTGGCACTGGCAGCAGGGCGATGGCGAACTGGCGCTGAGCGGTCAGCTCAGTAAGGGCACCTTTGTGCTGCGTGATGGACAAACCGAGTCATCCGGTACCTGGCGCGTTGACGGGACGAAAATCGTGTTGCGCGGGCAGGACTTTGAACAGGCACTGGATGTGCATTTCTTCAAGGCCGGTAACATCGGTCTGGAGGATGAGAAGGGACAACGGCGCGTCTATGTCAAAGAAACCAGCAATGTGGTGCCGCTGAAACGGCATTGATCGGTCGGTGCAGGGGGCGGAAAGGCCGCTGTCTGTGCTATTTGCGCCGATCAGGCTGATCTGGATTGCGTCTGGGCAGGGTTTCTTCTGCTACTCGATCTTCATTGCGTCGATCTTCATTGTGCGCCCTGCGGTCTTTCGGACCTTTGCGGCGTTCGGGGTCTACCTGCGCTTCGCTGGCCATAGTTATCGTTGAGCATTCCAAGGGCGAACATTTTACATCATTCCCTCGATCCTGGACACCAGTTGCGTACAATGCGCGGCTGATTTGAAGTGCACAACGAGGCAACCGGTGGCTGCGAAGAAAGCCGACAGAAAAGACCAGGACAAGTCGCGGATGGGTGAACTGGTAGAGCGCCTGCTGGCGCTGCTGCCGGTACCTGGCGGCGTGGACTGGCAGACCGCCCAGGCGGCGCTGTGGCAGCAGAGTCGCTTCACGCAAGGCTTTGTCAGCCATGGCGGGGTCGATGACGTTGAACTCGATGATCTGCTGCATATCGATGACCAGAAAGCCCGACTGATCGCCAATACCCGCCAGTTTCTCAACGGTAAACCGGCCAACAATGTGCTGTTGTGGGGCGCGCGGGGTACAGGTAAATCGTCGCTGATCCATGCGCTGCTCAACGCCTATGCCGGCGAGGGGCTGCGCCTGGTAGAGGTGGCCAAGGATGACCTTGGTCAACTGGCGCGCATCGTCGCCGAACTGGCTGAGCAACCCTATCGCTTCGTGATCTTCTGTGACGACCTTTCTTTTGAACAGGATGATGCCTCCTATAAGGCGCTGAAGAGCGCACTGGAAGGCTCGGTGTTCAAAACGGCGCGCAATGTGCTGATCTACGCCACTTCAAATCGTCGCCATCTGGTACCGGAATACATGAGCGACAACACCCAGGCGCGCATGGTGGAGGGTGAACTGCACGAGGCTGAAGCGGTGGAGGAGAAAATTTCTCTGTCAGACCGATTTGGCCTGTGGCTGTCGTTCTACCCCTTCAAACAGGACGCCTACCTGGTGGTGGTCCGTCATTGGGTAACCCGCCTGGCGGCGCAACACAATGTGGCGGTGGACATAGAAAGCGACGAACTGCGGGCTGCAGCGTTGCGCTGGGCGTTGGCCCGGGGTGTGCGCAACGGCCGCACGGCACAGTACTTCGCACGAGATTGGGTTGGCCGCGCCAGCCTGGAACAGATTAACCAATAAGTAACTAAGGAACGAATGTGAAAACATTATTTGCATGGATGGCTGTAGGTGCAGTTTTTTTGAGTACGGCTGCAATGGCCGATGTGGTGGTGATGAAAAATGGTGACCGCCTGACCGGCACACTGGACAGCATCGCCGGTGGCAAGCTGGTGCTGACCACAGCATACGCCGGCAACGTGGCGATCAAAGTCGACGAAGTCGACTCCATCGTCACCGAAGAGCCCTTTCAAGTGAAAGTCGGGCGCAGCAAGGCCAACGGCCTTTTTCGCACCATCGGTGAACAGACCATGGTGGGTGAAACCCCAGTGGAACTGTCCGCCATCAGCCGTGCGGGACAGGAATCCAGCGGTTTCGGCCGACTGGGCACCGAATGGAATTCCCGCGCCGATCTGAGCATGGTGATCTCCAATGGTAATTCAGATACAGAAAGCCTGAATACGCTGATCGAATCGACCCTGAAGCGCGATACCGTGCAGCATGCGGTATCGCTCTTGATCAGTCAGGAAGAGGCTGAAGAAGAAACCGTCAAGGAGCAGTTCGACTTTGATTATGGCTATAAGCGCTTCCTCAGCGAGAAGTGGTACGCAGCAGGCAACGGTGAGTATTTTAAAGACGAACTGAAAGACATCGATGCGCGAATCACCCTGGGTGCTGGTATGGGTTACCAGGTGTGGGACAACAGCTTTGGTGCCTTCTCGGTTGAAGCCGGTATCAGTGCCGTGCGCGAGGATGTCGACGGCGACACCGATGACAACCCTGCGTTTCGCTGGGCGCTTTCCTACAACCGCTTTCTGATGGCCAAACAGCTGGAGTTCTTCCACAAGCACGCGCTGCTGGTTATCCCTGACTCAGACAGCGGTGAAGTGATTTCTTCCTCCACCGGTCTGCGCTATGCGCTGAACGATCGCATCGATACCTCAGCACGCATAGACGTCAACCACGAAACCGAGCCGTCGCCAGACAGCAGCAAGACCGACGTGACCTACACGCTGGGTATCGGCATTAAATTCTAGCCGGACGCCCCAGCTGGGTTTCCAGACGCTTGACGTCTGCGCTCACGGATTCGCTCAACGCTTCCGCCATTAAAGGCGGCAGCCTTCTACACAAGCCCTGCGCCTGATAGGCAAAATTCAGGGCTTGTTTGTACGCGCGTACATTCTCGGCATCCTTGGCTGCCTGACGGGCGGTCTCCACAGCGATCTGCTGAGCGGCAAAGGTGGCAGCGGCCGCCGCCAGATCAGCCTGTTTGGCCGGCAATACCCGCGCCCGCGCGCTGGTCTTGATCAGATCCGCCAGGGCTTCCAGCGCCAGCGTCACCTCGCGACGTTCAGCCTTGGAGCGGATGTTGGGCTTTTCAAAGCCGGTGGGAATTTTGTTCAACCGGCCCAGGCGCGAAGTCAGATAGTGCAGATGAGGGTGCCGAGGCTGCAGCTTGGTGAGTACATTCACATGATGGCTGGCGATCAACACCAGACCGCGACGCAACTCCCGGCCGATCAGTACATTGGGGATCCTGTCCAGCGCCGCAAACAGCGCACTGGTGGTGCCCAGCGCCTCGCTCAGGCGTCTGCCCTCACGCCGCGCCACCGCTCTGCTCGAGAACGTATACACCACCCAGCACCCCCCGGCGATCGCGCAGATCAGGATAGTGAAAAAGACCGTGCTCATGAAAGCATCCTTGTGAACCACAATAATACTCGTAGTGTAGTAAGAGATTTGAATCGTTGTGTTGTAGCGCGTGGTTGGGTTTAATAGAATGCGGCGGTTGTCTGAGTCTGGTCAGTGATGGGCTATCAATAGCGACATTACTTACTTCGCCTTCGTCTAGAGGCCTAGGAG
>JAVKCL010000018.1:0-117940 GCA_040222775.1 Pseudomonadales bacterium | reverse complement strand
TGCTGGGCATCAAACACGGGTTCGGTCTTGTCAGTGCCGGCCAGGGCTCCGTCCGCAGTCAGATGACTGGTGAGAAAAGAGCCATTGGCACAGATCGAGGTGAAACTGTGCGCGCCCGTGGCAATGGTAAAGCCACAGCCGGAGGTGGGAATTTCCCCGACAAATTTGCGCCCGGTCAGGTCAACGATGCTGACCGACTGGCCAGGGGTGAAGTTGTAGATGGCCAGCAAGCGATCATCTGCCAGTAAGGTATAGGCAGAGGTCTTGGGCATGCCTGAAACCCGTTTGGGTGGGATGGAGATCTCAGCTGTGACAGCGAGGGTGGCAGGATCGTAGATGGTGACAAAGTCCGCGCGCTCACCACCGCGCGCACCGCGGGAATAGAACGTCTCCACCACATACATCTCGTTCAGGGTCTTGTTACGCTGGAAGGCGGCAATGAAACTGGCCGTCATCATCCCTTTGTACTGGCCACCTACATCCTGGGCCAGCGGGTCGATCACCAAGACCTTGCCTTCGAACATATGGAAAAACGAAAAGTCATGCACCATGACCCAGTGATCAGGATATTGCGCCGGTAGCGAAGCTATCTCACCGATGGGTTCTGGCTCGAACGCCTCCGCAGCCGCACCTGTCCAGGCCAGCGTCAACAGCAGTGCGACCAGCGTGACAAATCCACGGTTTACCGTCTGCGCCTTATGGCTCCCCATTTTGTGTGACCCCACAGTCCGACCTCTGGGGGCATTGTATACCAACGCCCTCTAGTGGAACTTGTAAAAATAAACCAACAATTAAATTCACAAATAAATTGACAGGTAAGGCAGGGTCTTCCACAGTTGAGATCAGCTTAAATACCTTATTTTGCGAGGGAGACGCGCGTGGGCATTTCGCCAACTAGACTGGGTCTGATTACTTTTCTGCTGGCGTTCAGTCAGCTTGCTCAGGCCGCACCGGATTTCGGCTTCGAGTCCGACGCAACTCAGCAACCACCCACCAGCTGGTTCTGGCAGGCGGCCGATGCAGTCGAGGTTACGGCGAGCGAAGGCAGCGAATTCCCCGTCTATGCAGAACAGATGGTTACCGTCGAACCCAACCTCGGCGCACAAATGCTGCGGCTTGGCACCCCCAAAGTAAAATCTGAGCATCAGGACCGAGGCGTAAACGAAATCACGCAGTCATTCGCTGCCGACCGTTCCCAGCTGACTTTCGCTGTACGTGTATTTTCCCTGGATCATCGCGGCGATGATCGTTTCTACGTAAATCTGGAAGACTCCTCTACCGGTGAATCATTCCCAGTCAGAGGTGACAACGACCAGGCATTCGCGATCGAATTCCCTCAAGGTCGACCGGACTCGTGTAACCAGACACCCTGTGCCATATCACTCGACGTAGGCAGGAGTAACGATTTCCTCGACACAGGGTGGCTTAAGTTCTCAATTCTCGATTTACCATCGGATGGTCGACAACTGACCTTGACGATCGGTATTGAAGGCGGTCAGAACGAAGCTCATGCATCATGGATGTACGTGGACAGTATCAATCAGGCACCACAAGCCAGCATGAATTTTAATCCTGGCAGCCAGCCCGGCACTGTCGCCGTCGAATCCGACTATGTGGTGTTCGATTGTCTCGACTCAACCGACCCGGACGGCGACGATACCACCTGTACCTGGACGGCCAGTGGCGCGGGGCTCCCGATGACGACGGCCGTCGGCAAAACAGCCCTGTTCCTGTTCCCTGAACAGGGCACTGCCTCGGTTACGCTGACGGTCAGTGACGGCGAATCCACCAGTTCGACGACGACCGGTGATGGCACCACCCCGGGACTCTCAATTCAAAACGGCGCACCCATCGTCAACGCTTTGAACGTGGAGGTGCTACCGGACCACGCTATAGAACTTTTGTGCCGCTTTGCCGATCCCGGCGCTCAGGACACCCATACAGCCTCATTCGCCATCAGCGCGCCATTAAGCGATGAGCAGATTTTCGAAGAGAACGTAGCAGCACTGTCCAGCGGCTATGCACGTGCAGTACTTGATGCCACCGGCCTCACACCAGGCACCTACAGCGGTGAGTGCTCTGTGTGGGACGACGAAGGGGATGTCGGCAGTGATGCTTTTACTGTGACTGTGCTGGACCCCATTGCGTTCGCTGCACAAACCAACAGCAACACGGGATTGACGTCCGGTGCTCCCTTCAAGCGTGCGGATGCGAGCTTTATCGGCGCGCTGAGCTCACCAGAGGCCGTGGCAGTGTATGAACTTCGCCTGGCTGACGGCGGCCCTATTCCAGTGGGCACAGAGGTCAATATTACGGTACAGGTGCCCGTTGATTTTGATATTGCGCTGCTGAGTGGAAGCACGACAGGAGGTCCATCCGTCGCGCCTTGGGTGAGTGCACCCTGGGTGAGCGCTCCCTGGGTGAGTGCGCCCTGGGTCAATGTGCCCTTCGTCAGTTTGCCGTTTGTCAGCCTACCCTGGGTCAGCCTGCCTTTCGTCAGTGCACCATGGGTGAATGCACCCTGGGTCAGTGCGCCGTGGGTAAGTCTGCCGTTGCAAACCAGCCCCTGGGTCAGCGCAGATTATCAGTTTCAGCAACTCCCACTGTCACAAGTCGGGCTTGCGGCCCCCGATGGCGGCCAGATCTCTGGGGTGGACATAGCATTCGATGAACTTGGTGCGCTCGGTGTTGGGCCGCTGATGAACGAGCCGGTCAGAGTGAAGGCGTTATCCGCAGAATTCGGCACCCGGCCTGAAAAACTGCTGGTTAAAACCGGCCCGGGTGAGCAGGGTCTTTACCTTGCCGTTATTCCGCAGCAAGGCGCCTATTCCAGTGCGCCTTTCAATGTTCAAGTAGAGGCAGCACCACCCGTGGCGCCAGAACAATTGCTCGGTCAGCAGTGTTCTGGTCAACCGCTGGTGACCAACCCGACCCAGACCCCTCAGGTACTGGTCGAAAATGCATCTCCACGCTCGCTGGTCATTACCCAGCGGGAACGTCTGATGAGTACCTTTGCAATGTCAGCCGCGGAATTCGAAGCCTGGCTGGCGGAATTACTGCCGTACTTCAATCACCCTTCGGTGCAAGCCAAGGTGATCAGCGTGCCGAGCACCTGGTATGACACAGCTGATACCAATCCGTGTTCGGTTGCTGAACAAAACGGAGTCGCCGAGCAGATTCGAGCGCTCATCCAGGAACAACTGGCGAGCGCAGGTTCTATCGAATACGTCCAACTCATGGGCAGCCTGGATATCGTGCCACCGTACTACACACCCGACGAGACGCAGACCGGCTATGAAGGCTTGTACAGCGCAGATTTGTGGACCCGACCGGCAACGCCTCTGGCTGTCGCTATCGCCCAGGGTAACAACATCACCGACGCCTTTTATGTCGACGCAGAACCTCAACCATTCCGCGCTCGTCATCTCTACATCGAAGATATCAGTGTATCCAGGATGGTTGAACGACCGGAAGAAATCGCGGCCAGCGCGCTGCGCTTTGTGCAGACCGACGGCATCATCAATTTGACGTCCACGCAATCCACCGGCTACGACTTTTTTATCGACGGCACGGAAAGTATCAACCGCATCCTGCAAAGCCTGCCGGCGCCGACCACCACACGCAACGACAACCTGTGGAACATCGCCGATCTGCGCTGCCAGTTCTTTGGCACAGGAGAAGGTTGCACGGTGAGCACCCTGAATGCTGTTAACGCGCATATGAGCTATAACGGCGGCGTAACCGCGGCAGGCTTCTTTGACAAATCTCCCAGCGAGGTATTCGCCTCTACTGAATCTGCAACCATGTTTGCCGACCCGACACTGATGCTCAATGGGGTGACGTTCAGCATCGGCTGTCACTCTGGTCTGTCTGTACCTGATGCCTGGGCCTTGCCCGACAACGTCGGCCTGCCGCTCAACCCTGCACGTGACTGGGTACAGGAACTGGGAGCCTGGGTTGGCGCTTACAACTTTGCCTATGGCGACAGTGAAGTTGCCGATCGCGGAACAGAAGGCATCATGCCCCTGGTGATCCAGAAATTCGCTGAAGGCGAAACGTTAGGCCAGGCATTGATCAAAGCCAAATGGCAGTACGGTACCGGGCTGTATGAATTCGGCGTTTACGATGAAAAAAGTCTGATTGCACTGAACCTCTTCGGCATGCCGCAAGCACGGCTCGGCGCTGTCGCGCCTTCCTTACCGGAGGCCACTGGTAATGCCATCGGTGAGTTCACCAGCACGATCGGTACAGCGACGTTTTACCTGGAAGAACTGGGCGACGTGACTCCGGTCAGTGCCGAACTTGAGCAGCAGAGCAATGTAGACGGCACCTGGTTTACTCTGGACGGTAACGCCCAGGGTATTGTCGGTAGAACCTTACAACCCGCGCTCAAAGCCTTCGAGACCCGCAGCGTCGCTGCAGGTGAGACCACCGTTCATGGCGTGGCGCTGCGAGGTGGCAGCTATACTGAGTATCTCGATCAGAACCCATTGTTGCCCGTACAACAGCACGATTGGGTCGAGTCCTTCAGCGAACCACAGGCCTGCGTCAATACCATGACGCCAACGCAAATCGCCTCGGTTACCCGCTTTGATGCACCAACCGGGACACTGCAATCACTGATTCTGCAGCCAGGACAGTTCCAATGTACGGTGCCAGAAGCGGATCAGGGACAAGTCGACGTCAGCGGAACCTTCCGGATCTGGAATTCCGCCGATCTCGAGCTATTGCACCCGGTTGATCTTGCAGCAGACGCAGATTTTGAACCGCCGGTCGCCACGCAACAGGATCTGGTCGCCGATCCGGATAGCGGTGTGGTGACTGCTACCCTGAACGCCACCGATAATTCAGGCTTGCGTGAAATTGTGGCTTTAGTCTATCGGGACCTTGACGGTGTTGCCGGTGGCGACGGCGTCGTGACCTCGTACAGCACCGGCGACATCCAGGGTGTGGCGGGACCGCATGTACTCAACCTGCCTGACGCTTATCAGCATCGGCTGGCTTTTCAGTACATCGATATCGCGGGCAACATCCTGTCTAAAACTCTGAAGGGCTCATTGTTACGCGGTATCGAAGTCGACATTCTGACAAGTGTATTCTCTAATCAGGGCGATACCACAATTGTCATTGCTATCGAAAGTTTCACCAGTCTGATCAGCCCCTATCTTACCGTCGATTTTGGTGACGGCACGTCCACTCTTTTGCTGGAGCTGGTCAACGCGGATGGCAGCTACGCACCAGAAGTCGAGGTTGCGCCTGACGGCAGCGCAATTGTGACCCTCACCCATAGCTATGCTGGCATTACTGCCGACAGCGTTACTGTCGTATCTGCAGTTCGTGCAGCAGGGGCGCAAGGCAGCGACCAAGCCACGCTGTTCGCCTGCAGTGACCCGACAGGGGACGCTCTCAATCCCGATGGCGATATCGTTTCCTGCGCTATCGGCCTCGACGGCGACCGCATATTTATCGATCTGTTCGTTGATGGTGCTATCAGCGACACGGTGCAATACCGCTTGCGACTGGGTGCCACCAACCAGAAGATTCAGTACAGCGGCGGAGACGTTAACGGCCCCAACAAATTAAAGGCTGAAGTTGAGCTTGTCGGAACCGACGGTCTGCGTTTCAGTTTCAGAGCATCCCAGGGCGGGTGGAATGGTGGACCGTTCCAATTCCAGCTATCAACCCAGGACGGCGTTCCTGGTGGAGTGGGAGCCGGCACGCTGGACGAAACACGGGATTTTGCTTTCGAACCGAGATAACCTATCTGCATCAGGGGATTTCCCCCCAATTCACAGGTAGTGCTAGATCGTGAACCGAGTTCGCATCTTTATCTCGTCGCCGGGCGATGTCGCCGAGGAACGCAGCCGCGCTCAGGCCGTGGTCGAGCGCCTGGCTGTAGAATTTGCCGATGAGTTGCAACTGGAGACCCTGCTGTGGGAACACGAACCCCTGCTGGCCAGTGCAGACTTCCAGTCGCAGATACGTTCCCCAGCTGATTTCGACATCTTCGCCACCGTGATCGGCAGCAGGCTGGGCTCTCCACTCGGTGACCAGTTTAAACGCGCCGACGGCACGCCCTATGCGTCGGGTACCGAGTTTGAGTTTGAAGTCGCATTGGACAGCTTCCGTGCCAAAGGCACACCCGAATTGCTGGTGTACCGCAAACGACCGCCAGCAGAGCCCATAGATCCGCAACAGATGGACCTGGTGGATCGTTTCTTTGCCAGATGGTTTATGGACAGCACCACCCATACGGCCACCGGGGCATATCACTGGTTCGAACAACCACAACAGTTTGAAGACGTGTTCGCTCTGCACCTGCGCAAACTCCTGCGCCGCTTTTTACCGCGGCCGAACAATATTCCTGTGCCGATCAGCAACTTTGTTGGTCGCTCCGACCTGCTCAACAAGATCAAAAGCCAGCTGTCCGCCACCAACACCCGCCTGCTCACTCTGGTCGGCGCGGGTGGCACCGGCAAGTCGCGCATCGCCCTGCGGGTGGCCCGGGAAATGCTGCCGGATTTCGACGATGGCGTATTTTTCGTGCCGTTAGCCAATTTGACCGACGCCGCCCTTATTCCGGGCGCCATCGCAACCGCGCTGTCCATCCGCCAGCATGAGGGGCAGACCATGCTGGACAGTCTGAGCGAAAGCCTGCGTCACAAAGAGCTGCTGCTGGTACTGGATAATCTGGAACAGATCCGCGGCGCAGGCACGCTGTTGAACACGCTGCTCGGCAGCTGCCCCGAACTTAAAGTGTTGGCCACCAGCCGCGCCAATCTGAAGATCACCGGTGCCTCACATATCAATGTGCCGCCGTTGCAGGTAACCGCTCGAGCGGCGAACTCGCTGGCGGAGGCACAGCAGACCGATGCGGTTGCGCTGTTTGTTGATCGTGCCCGCATCGCACAACCCGAATTTGAGCTGCAACAAAGTAACTACCGCGAAGTGGTAGACATCTGTCGCGCACTGGATGGGCTGCCGCTGGCTATCGAACTGGCGACGTCCAGACTGCGTTCGATGAACACTACCCGCCTGCTGAAGGCCATGGACAAGCGCTTTGCGGTACTTAAAGGTGGTGCGGATGATCTGCTCGACCACCAGAAAAGCCTGCGTGAGCTGGTCATGTGGAGCTACGACCTGCTCAGCGAAGAAGAACAGATGTTGTGGCGTCGTATGGCTGTGTTTGCCGGCAGCTTCAGCGTAGCGGCAGCAGAACAGGTCTGTGACCCCGAGGATGAGTTTATCGTCGATGTTGAAGTTGAGGGACTGGCTGACCACAGCCTGGCCAGTATCACCATCGGCGAAGAACCACGGGTACAGATGCTCGGCACGCTGCGCGAGTTCGCTTTGAACAAGCTGGACGAGGTGGGTGAGCTGGCTACCTTCCAGCAACGTCTGGTGGATTGGGCCTGCGAGCTGAGTGCCCAGGCCCATCATGATTTCGCCTACGGCAGCACCGACGCAACGCTGAACAGAATGGATCTTGAATACGACAATCTGCTCGCCGCCATCAACTACTGCCGGGCAAATCAGGACCCGCGTGCGCTGCAGGTTGCCAGTGGCGTGTGGTACCACTGGTTCGAACGGGGCTATATGGGGCTGGCTCGACAGCTGCTGGAACCGGCCCTGACCGACGACAGTCTGCCGCCCACAACGCGGGCACATGCGCTGAAAGGTCTGGGTTCGATTACCCGCTTTCAGAAGGATCTGGACACCGCCACTCAATGTTGTGAACTCGCCTTTGACCTGTATGAGCAGAACGACGACGTGGACGGCCAGGCAAATGCGCTCGGTGAGCTGGGTGCAATCGCCATCAGCAGCAATAAACTCGAAGATGCTGCATCTCAGCTTGATCGTGCGATTAACATTCGCGAAACCGCGCACCCCAACGATCATCATCTGTCTTTTCTGCTCGCTACCCGCGGCGTGGTCTACCACCTGAACCAGGCGCTTGATCAAGCCAAATCCTATTACAGCCGGGCGCTGGAAATCGGCGCGCAACTGGGCGATATGGATTCCAAAGCCAGTGCCATGGTCAATATGGGCGAAATCGCTGAGGCAGAAGCGGATGTCAGCGTCGCTTACAGCTATTATCGAGACAGCCAGCAACTGTTTTACGAACGGGGTAAGAAAGTTGCCATCGCCTACTGCGCTGAAGTGCTCGCCGGACTGAGCGCCAGACACCTGTCCCAGGCCGCACACGCAGCGCTGCTGTTTGGCTTCACCGATTCACTGCGCACTGAAATCAATACCCCCATTGAACCGTTTAACGAACAACGCCTGCGCGACGATATCGAATTTACCCGTTCAGTGCTGAGTGAAAGTGAATTCAAAAACCAGTGGGAGATTGGTGCTGGCCTGCACCTGGAAGACTTTCTCAGTTACATACAACAGGGCGAGCTGAGCCAACAGGCCGAGCTGAGCGCAAACACTCAGCACTGAAATCAGATCCTGATGTCAGGCCCTGATCGAGATTCAACCAACCGACTCGCCTCCGGGTAACGGACGTTCCCGCTGGCGCAGCACCCACTGCGCATTTTCATTCAACGCGGCCTCACCCAGATCTCGCAGGACGCGCTGTTTATCTGTCGAACTTGTGCTCTGATGCAGCAGCCGGTGGGCATTCTCGAACACTTTCAACATGTGCCCATACTGGGCCGCCAGCTCGCGCTCAGCCACTCGATGTGCATAGTTCTGTCGTGCCGCCGCGACAATGGGTAACAGGCCCATGATGGCGACCAGCCAATTGGCACTGCTGCCACTCAACTGCTCACCCGCCAGTGCGAGCACGGCGGCTGCACACAGGCCAAGAATAAACGCAGCCGCAGTCACCTTGCCGGTTTGTCGATGTTTATGCAGCTTGTCTGCCGCCTTGTTGCGGTAATAGCCGAGCTGCCCGCTCTGCTCATCGCCCACCCAGCCCTCAATGGCATCGGCCAGATCTTGCGCATCAGGTTCAACGTTGGCATCCGCATATAGACCGGTTACCCGCATGACATTGCGGATCCAGCCCAGTTGCAGGTCTCTGCCCTGGAAAAAGCTGTCGTGACTGTAGCGGCTGGGGTTGGTCATCTCTACGCCGCCCAGGGCCCAGTAGTACTGCACCCGCAGCGCCTCAGCCAGTACGCGATAATCCAGATACCGCCGCTGCCAGTCGCGTTTATAGGCGACAAAGTAACTGGCCAACGCCAGCAGCACGAAGGTGAAGTACCCCCAGATGAAATGCGCCTGGTCGTCGAAGTCGGCATAGACGATGAAACACAGGCCGGCCAGCACGGTCGACACCAGCGTAGTACGCAACGCCCACAGCACCCGCCGCTGAAACCGCGAAGCCAGCGCATCACTGATACCGAACATCTGCTGAATGGTGCTGCAGGCGCGTTGGGCGGGGCCCTGCACCGCGCGTGGCTCGAGACAGTAGAAGTCGGCATGCGTCGGCAGCGCCTGAATATCGCGATTAAAGGTCTGCAGCTGGTCAAACACCGCGACGTAGCGTGGTGGCATCTGCTCTACTCGCGGCGCCTCGTGATCACGGGTGAACCAGAACGCCGTGCCAGGTACCAGGCCGGTTGCCGGTGCGCCTTCCGCCTGACGCGAACACACAACATGGTAGACCAGGTCACTCTCGTCGTCTGTTACGTCAAGCTGGGAGCGGATCTGATCGTCCGCCAGCGCGCTGATATCACGCTGGTGAAAGTCGACCACCTGTCCGGTACCGCCCACCGCGGTGTTGTACTTGCCATCCCAGAGCGCGAGCAATATGTGGCTGTGGGCCGCCAGGAAAGCACCCAGCTGTTCGTACTGCATATCCCGCTGTGGACCGCTGGCTTTTGCCTGCGGAGACAACAGCGGCAGTTCCACACTTTCAAATTCAGCCAACAGGTTTCTGAACTGAGACAGACCCTCGGTGGAAAAGTCCTCTGCATACAGATCCGCGGGCATGGGCAGAACGTTAACCACTTCGCAGCCCATATCCCGGGCCGCCTGGGCTACCAGCATATCCGCCCCTTCGGCGACACCATGCAGCACCATGATCGGCAGGTCGGGAAACTGGGCACGCAGGTCGGCAAAAAATCCTTCAACGCGGCTGCGGATCTGGGGGACTTCCGCGGCCACCAGATCACGGTGACCGGTGATCCCCACCACCAGTGGTACGCTCGTCGATCCGGTCGACCCGCTATTCACAATTTCTCACGATATTGCCCCTCACGTGTTTTGTGGCTCACAACCTTGTGAACCTCCACCAGTGCCAACACGCGATACAGCCCATGTACGAATTTGCCATAGGGTAAGGTGATAAACAGCGCAAATACAAAACCAAGATGAATCAACAGCAGCACACCCATGGCAGGCGTCTCACGCAGGACCAGCAACAACAGGCCGGTAATGCTGATGAACAGCAACGATGCCAGCAGACCGTTATCCATGCTGACCTGCGCGCCGCTCAACACCTGCGGGTCCATGCGTGTCTTGACCCACAGCAACCCCAGGGGGCCGACAATCAGACCCAACCCACCCAGCGTACCCAGCACCACCGGCCAGCTGGTGAAGGCATAAGGTGCCACTTCACCCAGCGCATAGTGATACCACGTGGCCACCAGGGTCGCCGCGAAACACAACAGAAACCCCCACATGGTGAAATGATGGAAGGTGCGTCTGAGCTGGCTGGGTTGCTGTTCAGCCACCTCACAGCCCTGTCCATGGCCGCCATCCAGATTCTCCAGGCTGAGCGCAGCCCCCAGCGCGCGGCGCCAGGCCTGCCAGGTTGGCGGCCGGGTACGGATCGCACGCCAATAGCGCAGTCCGCTGACCAGCATGGCACACAGGGAAAAACCAAACGTCGCCAGGGCCACGGCCACCATCACGCCATGTCCCATGACCTGATAGAAAGCGCCGGGGCCGGTGTGACTGACCAACAGACTATCGCCCGACAATGCGACCGCCGCCAGCAGAACAGCAGCCAACCCGGTACCCATCAGGCTTACCGCGAGCACACCGTGACGCGCCAGCACACGGGCCAGCCCGGCTGGCCAGGCATAGCGCTGATAAGTCTCCAGGCGCAGCTCCGTCAGCGCCACCGGCACGTTGATGGCGAACTCGTGAGGGGGCGCGTACTGGCAATCGTAGAAACAGGCGGAACAGTTGTGACAGACATTGGCCAGATGATCCAGATCGGTGGTGGCGAAGTCGCGCCGTTCGGTCATCGACTTGAACGTGGCACACAGGCCCTCGCAGTAACGACACGCGTTACACACCTGCAGGACGCGCAGGGCTTCATCGCTGGCTGGAGAGGGCGGTGTTATGACCTCAGACACACAGCCTCCCGCCCAGCGATACGACCGAACACACCACCGATGGTCATGCCGGTACCAGCACAGTAACCCTGCCCCAGAATGTTACCGGCCATCACCTCACCGGCAGCGAACAGATTAGTCACCGGGACACCCCCCATCTGCACCCGCGCAGTGGCATCCACCTTCAAGCCTAAATAGGTGAAGGTGATACCGGGGCGCAACGGGTAGGCGTAGTAAGGTGGTTTGTTGAGGGGTCGTGCCCAGTTACTCTTGGCGGGATGCAGACCGCGGGTGGCACAGCCATCCAGCTGTTTGGGGTCATAAGCACTGAGATCCGTGTCGACCAGCGCCGCATTGAAGGCTGCCACGGTTCGCGCCAGTGCCGCAGGATCAACTTCGATGCTCTGGGCCAACTGTTCGATGGACTCGGCCTGCAGGGCGGGAAAGGCTGACGGCATGAACAGGTCTACTACCTGCTGGTCGTAAACGGCATAGGCGATCTGGCCGGGTTGTTCGGCCACCAGTCGGCCCCAGATGGCATAACGTTTGGGCCAGACATCTTCGCCTTCGTCATAGAAGCGCTCACCCTGCTGATTGACCACGATGCTGAAACACACACAATCCAATCGGGAGACGATGCCACCATCGTATTTCGGCGCCCGCGCATCGATGGCGACAGCATGACATTGGCTCGCTTCACCCACCGGGTCGGCACCCTGGCACAACAGGTCCTTAAGCACCCGCCCGGTGTTGTGTGGCGTGCCGCGAATCAGAAAGTTGTCCGCGGCGGGTCCCCAGACCTCGCGCATCCAGCCTTCGTTGGCCTGAAACCCACCGGCTGCTACCAGCGCGGCATGGGCTTTAAATTCCTGCACCTGCTCACCGGCGTTGACCCGGGCAGACACAAACCGATGGCCCTGCAGGTTGAGCGCGACTACTTCGTGTTCATAGCGGATCTGCACCCCCAGACGGGCTGCGCGGGCGTACTCGGCATCGACCAGCGCCTTGCCCCCACCCAGAAAGAAAGCGTTGGTCCGCTCAAGACTTAATGTTCCGCTCAGGGCCGGCTGAAAGTGCACGCCATGGTCCACCAGCCAATCCAGTAAGGGCAGGCTCTCGTCGATCATCAACTGGGCCAGGGTCTGATCGGTTGCCCCACCGGTAACCCGCTCAATATCGTTCCAGTACTCCTGCGCACTGTAGGCATCCACCAGTGTCGCGGTGGGTTGTGGGTGGCTCACGCGCAGATTGCGTGTGTGGCGACTGTTGCCGCCACGCCGCCATTGCGGCGCGGACTCAAGCACAGTAACCGATAGACCCGACTCAGCAGCGGTGATCGCTGCACACATCGCGGCATGGCCACCACCAATAACTAACAAATCAATCATGTAGTCTGGCTTGCACGGTAGGTTATGGCGAGGAGAACCTACTGTAGCCCATATGTTAACGTGGCGCTCATGAGAATCGCTAAGTTAGGCCCTGGTCTGGTATTCGCAGCAAGTGCGGTGGGCACCTCACACCTGGTGCAGTCCACCCGTGCCGGAGCCGATTTCGGTCTGACTTTTGTGTGGGTGATCATCGCCATCACGCTGCTCAAGTACCCCGTGTTCCGCTTCGCCGCTGATTACGCTGCCAGTACCGGCCAGAGTCTGGTGACCGGCTACGCTCATCGTGGTAAATGGCTGGTTGGCCTGTTAGCTGTGGCGGTGCTGGCAGAAGGCATTGGCGCGGTCGCCGGGGTCAGTCTGGTCACTGCGGGCATCGCCCAGTCCGTCCTCGGCACGGATCTGCCGGATAAACCCGCCACCGTGGGCTTGCTGATTGTCACCGCTCTGATTGTCATGCTCGGCCGCTACCGGGTGGTGGAGAACATCACCAAGGTGTTTGTGGCCATTTTTTCGCTGCTCACCCTGGTCACCGCTTTGAGCACCCTGCCGCTGCTGTTCGAACTTCCATCGGTAGCTGAGCCGTTTACTTTTGCTGCCAGTGAGATCCAGTTTGCCGTTGCCGTATCCGGCTGGATGCCAATCGGCAATGTGGCGGCGTTCATGCTGGCCGCGTGGGTCATCGCCCGCGCCCAGACCGAATCTGTCAGTCTGGCTGATGCGCGCACGGATTTTAACATCGGTTATTTCGCCACCCTGCTGTTGGCGTTGTGTTTCGTGCTGCTGGGCACTGCCACCCTGCTACACAGCGACACGGTGCTACCGGCAGGCTCAGTCGGATTCGCCGACCTGTTGCTCGGGGTGTTCGCCACGATCTCCGGGCCGTGGATCATGTGGGTGGTGGGCATTACCGCGCTGGCCGTGATGTATTCCACGCTCTTGGCCATTCTGGATGGTTTTCCCCGTCTGCTGCTGGACCTGGCAGATCATCTGGGTGTGCCCACTGATGACAGCTACAGTCCATACCTGGCCATGTTGGTCATGGTTGCTGCACCAGCTTTAGTGTTGACGTTGTATCTGGAGAATTTCGCCAACTTTATCGATCTGATTACCACCATGGCCTTTCTCATCGCGCCTTTCATTGCGCTGGGCAATCATCTGCTGATCACCAGCAAAGAGGTGCCCGCTGAGGCACGTCCCGCTGCCTGGTTGCAGGGGTTCAGCTGGTTTTCCATCGTGTTTCTGAGCGCGGCGGCGGTGGGATTTATCTATTCCCAGTGAAGGTGTCCGGCGGATCGAGCATTGAGCCGCCTGCGCTGCCATACCTGAAGGCAGACAGCACAGACGGATCGAGTTTAAGCAGTCCTTACCAAACTAATCGTGCCAGACTGTACCATCGAGTTCGGCGGTAGAGTCATGCCAGACTGTACCGTCCAGTGCTGCAATAGAATCGTGCCAGATGGTCGAGTCATGCCAGATCGTGGAGTCGTGCCAGACAGTTGAGTCATGCCAGACGGTAGAATCGTGCCAGACCGTTGAGTCATGCCAGACTGTAGAATCGTGCCATATCGTCGAATCGTGCCATATCGTCGAATCATGCCATATCGTCGAATCATGCCAGATTGTCGAATCGTGCCAGATGGTTGAGTCGTGCCAGACTGTTGAATCGTGCCACACGGTAGAGTCATGCCAGACCGTCGAGTCGTGCCAGACAGTAGAATCATGCCAGACGGTTGAGTCGTGCCAGACGGTAGAGTCATGCCATACAGTTGAATCGTGCCACACTGTGGAGTCATTCCAGATCGTGGAATCGTGCCACACCGTGGAGTCATGCCACACCGTTGAGTCGTGCCAGACAGTAGAGTCATGCCAGATGTGTGAGTCATTCCAGACCGTGGAGTCATGCCAGACCGTGGAATCGTTCCACACCGTCGAGGCATTGCTGACTTCCGGGTTGTACCAGACAAAATCACCATTCCACACGGTGCCGGGTGCTGTCAGCAGTTCACCATCGGCCTGACGCAAAGCCAGATTACCCATCTCGTCCTGGGTTACCGGCCCACGGAAATGAGCGGTTCCAGCCAGGTCCTGGTGGATATCCAGTCCGCCATTGGCGCAGCCGTAGTGATTACTCTCAACTGCCGCTCGGGCATCCACCAGCCCTGTGCCTTGCTGGTAGACGGTAAACATGGGCTGACCATCCTGGTTGGTAGCAGTACGTGCGGTCGCCATCAGGCGGCATTTAACATCGTCCGGCTGCAATGAAGGATCAACCTGCAGCATCAGGGCAACCACACCACTGACCACGGCGGCAGATTGCGAGGTACCTGACAGTTGATAAAAACTCGGGTGAGCGGTCGCAAACTGTTCGTTCTGCTGGGCAATTTCATGTTGGGCCGACATGCTACCCAGTACATGGCCACCGGGCGCCACCAGATCGGGCTTGATGAACGCCTCAGCGGTAGGACCGGCGGCAGTAAAGGTATTCAGGCGATCGTCTGAGGGGTCATCCGGTGTAAAGTTGTCCGTCATACCACCCACGGTGATCACATAGGGGTTGTTGCCCGGCACACCGATGGTCATCGGACCCGGTCCTTCGTTACCCGCTGAGGTCACCACCACGATGCCCGCGTCCCAGGCCGCCATCACAGCGAGATTGATCGGGTCATTCCAGTAAGCACTGCGCGGATCCGCGCTGAAAGACAGATTGAGTACCCGAATGTTGTACTCGTCCTTGTGCGCGATGACCCAGGCGATACCACGCAGGATATCTGCGTAACGGGCGGTCTGATTTTCGTTAAAAGCTTTTACCACCACCAGGTCAGCCATGGGCGCAATGGACAGCGCGCCACCAGATTCGGTACGGCTACTGTTGGCAATGACGCTGAGGATATGGGTGCCATGCCCGCTGCGGTCCATCATGCCGCTGCTGGAGTTTTCGATGGCATTGTACTCGGCGAGCACCCGATGCTGATGCAGAGAATCCCGACGCAGGCCCTGATTGCCCCGCTGCCAGCCACTGTCGATCACAGCAACGGTAACCCCCTCACCGCTGATGGCCTGTGCGTGCAGTGCCGGTGCGTTCACCGCTGCTGGAAAATAGGTATCCGGGATGCCTGCCCCATGACCGGCAAGTTGCGCAGTGCCGTCGGCGGTCAGCATAATGCCCGGGTAGGCGGACAGCAGGGAATGCTGCTGGCGGGTCAAGCTTGCGGCCACCGCATTGATAACATCCAGGCGGTGGGTAATAACCCCGCCTGCATGCTCAACCAGGGCAGCTGCATCCTGCCCGTCGCTGGCGCGAACGATCCAGTTGTGGGTCGACTGGCTGACCGTTGCTTGCGTCGGACTGCCAGGTTGGTTCAGGTGAAAGGTTACAAAGGTCAACAGAGTAACGCTCAAGAACAAAATGATGTGATGTAGTTTCACAGGTGGCTCCTATATGGCTATGAGGTTCTGATTTCCTGAATAACCCAAGGCGGCCGGCCGTATTCACAACAAACCAATACACCATAACTCGTATCAGATTAACTGCTCCAGGATTGAAATAAGCCTAGTGCAACGGGCAGAAATTGAAAGAACGTCGCGTAGATATAAGTGACGATTTACTAGACAATGTGAACCAGCCTGCGCGCTTCAAAGCAGGTCAACAGAATGAGGGTGTGCATTCGGAATCATGAGGCGGGGTAACCGAGAAAAAATCGGTTTGAGGGGGACTTTTCACGTTCTCATCTGCAGCGCCCTGCTCAGCGCAGCCCTTGGCGGCAATGCCCTCTCCCTCGACCAACCGGAAAGACTGAACTTCAATCACCTGAGTGTGGCAGACGGGCTGATTCAGGGCACCGTTCACGCCATTATTCAGGACCAGCATGGTTTCATCTGGTTTGGTACCCAACAGGGGCTGAACCGCTATGACGGTGTGACCTTCAAAACCTACCTGCACGACCCTCAAGACCCAAATTCCCTGCCTGCGGACTGGATCTGGAGTCTGTATGTAGACCCTCGTGGTCAGCTCTGGGTCGGCACCCACCGTGGCGGTCTGGCCCGCTATGACGACGCCATCGACGGATTTCATCGAGTGGCGTCGAGCAGCATGGATGTGCGCCAGATCGCTGCAGATCACGACGGCACACTGTGGTTGGCCATCAATGGGCGCGGTGCGGCCCGCTACACCCCATCATCAGAACAGATCGAAATTATCGAATTAGCGGACCCCGATACGCCGGTTACGCGCAGTGTCTACACCGATGCTTACGACAACGTCTGGCTGGGGACCGAAAAAGGCCTGCTGCGTCGTGACCCGCTTAAGAAAACCTTTGATCAGATCCCGGGTATTCCGGTCGATACCCGCATCAACAGGCTGTCCGGGAATGGTAACGACCTGTGGATCGCGACCGAAAAGCGGGGCCTGTATCGCGTGGATATCACCACGTTTGAGGTCCAGCAGCTCACCAGCAGCGAGACGGCGGCGCAAGGCACCACTCTGGCATCAAACACCATTCGTGAGGTGCTCGCCGATGAGCAGGGCAATGTCTGGGTAGGACACGACATCTGGGGCATCAACTTTGTCACAGCTGACCAGCACATCCAGCAGATCTCGTCTCAACCAGGCAATCGCCAATCGCTGATCGACGACCATATCCGCGCTCTGTTCACAGACCGCAACGGTCTGCTGTGGGTGGGCACACAGAACGGCGTGACCTACATCAATGCCACTGACAATGGTTTTGTGAACTTCACTGAAAGTCCATCGCCAACCCACAGTCTGACAAGCAACTGGGTATCGAATTTCGCCGAAAAGTCGCCCTCGAAATTCTGGGTCGCCACCTACGGCGGCGGGGTCAACCTGATCGACCTGCAAACCCAGCAGGTGACGACCTACCGACATGACCCTGAGGCCAGCTCAGGACTGGTCGAAGACCGGGTCATGGCGCTGGAAGTCAGCCGCGACGGTGAATTGTGGGCGGGCACACGATCGTCCGGGATCAGTGTACTTGAGGCGGATGGCGACTGGCGTACCTACCAGCACGACCCTGAGCGACCAGACAGCTTGTCGCACAATGTTGTTTCAGACCTGATGACCGACCGCCAGGGCAATCTGTGGATCACCACCATGGGCGGTGGCATCAATCGATTTGTCCCGCAGACCGATTCTTTTGTCCATTATCGGACTGGCGCCAGCGGCGCGGCACCGGGCACGGCAATGTGCTCCGAACGTATACTCAAGGTGTTTCAGTCAGCTGACGATGCCATCTGGTTTGCCAGCTACGATGCCGGTATCTGTCGCCTTAATACGGTGACCGGGCAGTTTGATCAGTTCAGCCATGACCCGGACGATGTGCACTCCCTGTCCAGCAATGTCGCCTGGCTGACTACCGAAGATAAGTACGGCAACATGTGGTTCGGCACTGAAAACGCTGGCATCAACGTCTGGCTGGCAAGCGATCGCGCGGACAACCAGGTCAAATTCCATCGCCTGTCCATGGCGGAGGGCCTGTACAGCAATGTGGTGTACGGCATCGTTTCAGACTCGCTGGGGCGTATCTGGGTAGGCAGCAATCGCGGACTGACCCGCTATACGGTGACCACCGAAGGCGACCGCATCGAGCTGGATGCACGCCACTATACGGTTGACGATGGCCTGCCCGGCAACGAGTTCAACTATGCCGCGGCATTACGCGCCTCCAACGGCAAGCTGCTGTTCGGCGGTACGGCCGGATTGACTGTCCTGCAACCTGAAACCCAGAATATGTCAGCACCGCCCCCGGCTGTGGTATTGACGGATTTCCGCAAACTTAACGAGCCTGTTGAGTTCTCCACGGCCGCACCCGCCTTTACCGTTGAATACGACGACAAGCTGGTCCAGTTCAGCTATGCCGCACTGGATTACGCGGCTCCGCGCAGGATTCGCTACCAACATTTTCTAAAAGGCTTCGACGAAACCTGGGTCGACGATGGCAATTTAAGCCAGACAACCTATACCAACCTGGCACCTGGTGAGTATGAGTTCAACGTACGCGCCATACGAGAAGGCGATGCCTGGCCGGAATCCAGTCTGCGTATACCTGTTGTCGTCAACTCGCCTTTCTGGGCCACACCTGCCGCCTATGCCAGCTACGTGGTGCTGTTCGCCATGCTCGCGCTGCTGGCCTATCGCAGCTGGGCGCGGCGCTTGCAGGTGGCAGCAGAACTGCAGCGCATGAACATCACGCTGCGCGCAGAAGTGAAAGAGCGCGAAAAACAGGAACTCGCCCTGCAGCAGGCTCAGCAACAGACCCGGCAGTTCCTGAATGTCGCCGAAGTACCCATCATTGCACTGGATGCAGCGGGTTGCGTGACCATGATCAATCAGAAGGGTACCCGCCTGCTGGGCACCAGCGAAGAACAGATCATCGGTCAGAATTTCGCCGCAAGTTTCGTGCCCCAGGACGGCCAGCAGGAATTCGAGCGTACCCTGGCAGCGGTGGACGAGTACAGCTACTCAGAGTCCCGCGTTATTTCCAGTGGCGGCACCGAACGCCTCATCGCCTGGCACAACGTGCGCCTGTCACCGGAGGATAATCCAGCCAACGGCATCCTCATGTCGGGCAGCGACATCACCCAGATGCGCAAGCTGGAAGCGCAACTGCGAGACGGTCAGAAGATGGAAGCGCTGGGCACACTGGCGCGTGGCGTGGCGCATGACTTCAACAATATCCTCAGCGCAATTCTCGGCTATACGGAACTGACCCGTACCCAACTTGCCCGGCAGCCGCAGGCGACAGATTACCTGGATAAACTGGAAAGCTCAGTCAATCGGGCCAAGGAAATCGTTGCCAGCGTGCTGGCCTTCGGCCGCGCACAACAATTGCCGCTGGAGATGATCAACCTGTCCACGGTCATGGATGATGCGCTGCACCTGGTAAGACCCATCGTGCCTGCCAATGTTCGCCTGGTTGAGGACATCGAGCCTGCTCAAGCACCTGTACTGGCAAATCCTTCCCAGATCACCCAGATTCTGCTCAATCTGTGCACCAACGCCTGTCAGGCCATGACAGAAGACGGCGGCACGCTGCAGGTGTCGCTGCGCAACCAGAACATCAATCGTGCCCAGGCCAGAGAGTCAGGCAAACTGCAATCCGGCCCACACCTGCGTATCTGCGTTGCCGACACGGGTAAGGGCATGGATGAATACACTGTCGCGCGCATCTTCGAACCTTTTTTCACCACCCAACCTGCAGGGCGTGGCAGTGGTCTGGGACTGTCTGTGGTACACGGTGTGGTCAGCCAGATCGGCGGTACCATCGAGGTCAGCAGCACACCGGAGTCAGGCTCTCGCTTCGAGATCATCGTCCCCTGTATGTCAGGCGAAGAGATGCCGGACACTGACACTGGCGCGGTGACCAGCCAGGCGGCTACAGGCACAGAAACCATCCTGTTTGTAGACGACGAAGCCGATCTGGCACACGTAGCCAAGCTTGGCCTGGGGCAGATGGGTTACAGTGTCATCACCGCAGACAATGGCGCAGAAGCGCTGGCACTGCTCGAACAGCATATCGTGCACATGATCGTGACCGACCAGACCATGCCCGTCATGCGTGGTGAAGAACTCGCAGAACAGGTCAAACAGAAGTATCCGGACATTCCTATCCTGCTCATCAGCGGCGCTGATCAACCCGAAGCAGAAACCGTCGACGGCTTTCTGACCAAGCCTTATACCATTGCCGAACTGGCCGCGAAGATCAGAACCATGATGGCTACCGCGCCACGATCTGCCTGAGCGCCGCCCGTCACTGGTATCAGCGCGACTAAAAGATCGACATGCCGGTAATGGTGGTGAAGCGCTCCAGCACGTTCATGCCAACCACGGAGTTACCGCGGGCGTTTAAGCCGGGACTCCAGACAGCAATGGCCAGATGGCCGGGTATGACCGCAACAATGCCGCCCCCCACGCCACTTTTACCGGGCATGCCTACCCGATAAGCGAACTGCCCGGCTTCATCATAAAAGCCGCAGGTCAACATCACCGCGTTTACCCGCTTGGTTTCGCTGCTGGTAAAAATACGTTCACCACTGGTAGGCACCAGACCCCCATTGGCCAGAAACAGGAACGAACGCGCCAGACCAACACAGGTCATTTCGATGGCACACTGATGAAAATAAACATCCAGCACATCATCCACGTCGTGACGGATGTTGTGGTGGGCCTTCATGAAATTCGCCAGGGCGATGTTGGTGTAGCCGTGGGCCTGCTCGGACTGCGCCACCACTTCGTTATAGCCGATGTCAGAGCAACGCAGAGAGCGCACGAACTTGAGCATGTCGAGGTTCGGTGCAGACAGATGGTCGAGCAAAATATCGATCACCACCAGCGCCCCGGCATTGATGAACGGATTGCGCGGGATACCATTCTCGTATTCCAACTGCACCAGTGAGTTGAAGGCATTACCGGACGGTTCCATACCGACCCGTTGCCACAGCTGGTCACCTTCCAGCTTCAATCCCAGCGCCAGATTGAACACTTTGGAGACACTCTGGATCGAGAATTTCTCTTGCGCATCACCGACTTTGAAGCATTCTCCGGTAACTGTTTCGATGGCGATGCCGAACTTGTTAGGATCGACCTCGGCCAGCGCAGGGATGTAGTCGGCCACTTTGCCACTACCCAACGAAGGTGTGGCTTCGTGGTAGATCTCCTCAATAATGGCCTGGTAATCCATGAGTTTGTCACTTATTCACGACAATCGGTGGCGTAGATCATCTGCCCCGCCTTGTGTCCGGTCAACTCACCACCATCAATGACAAAATCACCATTGATGAGCAGGTACTCGACGCCGGAGGCCAGTTCTTCAGGCTGTTGATAGGTGGCGTTGGAACGATAGTGTTCAGGATGCCACAGGGCAATATCCGCCTTGAAGCCATGGCTCAGGAGGCCGCGGTCACAGAGATTGAACGTGGCGGCGACAAGGCCGGAACTCTTGTAGACAAACTCCGCCACGCTTAACAAAGGCTTGCTGCGCACATACTGCTGGTACTTGTGTGGAAAAGTGCCGTACTTGCGCGGGTGCCCGGGAGAACCATCGGAGCCGGTCATGACCCAGGGCTGCTGCAAAAAGAGCTCAACATCCTCAGCCGTCATCATGAACGAAGCCACAGCGGGATCGCCAGCGCGAATGATCTGGATGGCGGCCAGTAGCGGCGACAAACGCAGCGCTTGGGCGACCTCGGCCAGCGTCATACCACGGTGAGGAGAGTCTCCAGTAATCAGTAATTTGTCAGCCTGCCCACGGCGCTGCAGGTTTTCTGCCATCTCAGCCAGCAAGCCAGGTGCCAGAGCGTCATCTGCCAACCGCTCGAGCATGGCCTGACGCCCGCCGGACTGTGCCCAGTGTGGCACCAGCGCATTCGATAAACGGGTACCCGAAGCCAGCCACGGGTACTGGTCCGCGGTCAGCTCGACCCCGGCAGCGCGGGCGGCTTTAATGCGCGCGATAACCGCCTCTGCCTGGCCTGCCACCGCCGGTCCCAACGCCTTGATGTGCGCAATATGGGCCGGCAGGTCCGCCTTGCTGCCGATTTCGATCACCTCATCAATGGCCGCCAACAAACCTACGCTATAGGTACTTTCATCGCGAATATGGGAGTCGTAGTATCCGCCGTGGCGGGCAGCGACCCGGGCCAGACGAACCACTTCCCGGGTCGGCGCATAGCTACCGGGCGCGTAGAACAGGCCGGTGGATAAGCCCAGTGCACCTGCCCGCATGTCCCGTTCGAGCGCTTGCTCCATGGCCACCAGTTCGGTCTCGGTCGCCGTTCTGTCCTCACGCCCGACGATTTCCTTGCGCAACGCATTGTGGCCGCGCCACAGCCCCACATTGGTGCCGATACCATGCGCACCGAGTCGTGCAACTTCCTCGTTGAAATCACGGCCATCGCCATCGTTACCGGTAAATACGGTGGTCACACCCTGACTCAGATAGGCCGCATTTAAAGCCGTCTGTGGATTGCGCAGATCTCTTATTGTGTGGGTACGTGGGTCGATGAAACCCGGCGTGACATAGAGACCCGTGGCATCGATCACGCGCCTGGCCGCAGGTGTCTCCGTGCCCAGGTAGACGATGCGGTCGCCGTGCACGCCAACATTGGCGACGTAGCCGTCCCGACCGGTCCCGTCGATGAGTGTGCCATCGCGGATCAACAGATCCAGATCCGGTTGATAGGGATAGATTTCCTCGACCATGGCACGCGCCAGCGATCGGGCTGAGCGTCGAATATCCTGGCGCGGCGTTTCATCACCCAGTTCATAGGTGATACCGGGAACACCAAATCTGCGATGAATATAGTTTTTCGATGTACCCAGCAACGTGGTGCGCCGCTGGGCGTTTTCCAGCGGATAGGTGCCGTACTCAGCCGCCCGGTCCAACCAGCGCTGGGCAAAATCCGCTGGACTGGTTTTGTAGCCTGGCCCCTGGGTATAAAAGACATCGCGATAGGTGGAATGAAAATCAAACAGCAGCCGCAGCGAAGCTGTGCTACTGAGCTGATCGATGAGTTGGAGCACAGCCTGAACCTCCGGTTGCGAGCCGGCCCGCCAGTCGCGGTTGATGTCCACGCCATTCAGGTTGTGACGCCAGTGTCCCGCCGCCACGCCGTCGGGGTTCAACAAAGGCACAAACACAATGTTGGTATCGGTGTAGAACTGACAGTGAGGCTGCTCACTACAGCTGTCAGGGTGATACTCCAGCAGTCGTTCAATGAAAGCCAGCATGGCAATGGCGCCGGTGACTTCCGGCGGATGCTGTCGACCCACAAATACCAGCACGTTGTCAGCAGCGGGGTTGGTCTGGGCGGCCCAGATCGGCCGACCCGCCACACTGCTGCCGATGGTAAAACGCTCAAGTCCCGCATAGCGCGCCACCAGTGCATCGAGCCAGGCATCATAAACGGCTCCATTGAGGTTTTCCTGTGCAGATACGTACAGCTGCTGCTTAACCTGCAGGGTCATGCTCAGTTGCTTTTTATCTGCCGCTACCGTAAATGCCTGTGGTTCAAGTGGCCGCCACTGCACGCCATCCTCGCTGATCTTGGGCTGATATCGATGATCATGCTCACCATAGGTAATGGCGACATCCAGCGTGCCGTTGCCCTCGACCACAAAGCTGTACCAGGGGCTGGGGTTGATCGGTTCGTTTTCCGGCGTCAGCGCCAGGCGGACGCTGGTTCGCCCGGTGACCGCACACTCACCCAGGGCACCGCCCGCAAAATCAGCGCGCAGGTTAAAATCTGCAGTGGCACAGGGTTCACCTGAGCCGGCAGACCAGCTGCAGCCCAGCACCGACACCAGCAACAGGATAGACAAGCCAGCCCATCGGCCGTGATGGGCGGCAACCCGGGCCATATCATTGCGCATAAAATTCTCTCACCGTGGTCCAGGCGATAGTCTGCAGAAAACCGGCATCCGCCGCGCTGACCTCACCATAGGCATCATACTCTGCACCTTGGGGCGATATTCCGTAAACACTGGCGACCACCACACAGGCCGCCAGATATGTACCCCGTACACTGGGATGAGTGCCGTCAAAAAATTCATGTAAGCCGATGTCCGGGCGCTCCTGATACGCGTGTTCGAATGCCAGGCCCACCGGAATCACCAGCGCGCCAACCCGATTGCCGGCGGCAACATAGGCCTGGTAGGTTTTGACAAAGTTATCCACGTGCACGTTCGGATGCGGCTCGACATAGGCGTGGGTCATGTACAGCGCCAGTTCAGCACCCGCCTGACGCACCTGCCGGGCTGCCAGGTCCACATCGGCATGGAACCGCTGCACCGTGTCAGTCCTCAGTGGCTCAGAGCTGGCAGCAGCAAGCACCACCAGCTGAAAGGGCTTGTCGATGCCAATCTGTCCGGGGGTCAGCAGATAGTTCAGATTGTGGTGGCGCAAGCGGGCACCGCCGATGGTGGACGACTTGTAGCGTGTATGCATGCCCGGGCGCAATTCTGCCAGTATCCGGCGCACATGATTGTGCAGGCTGTCGTTGTAGTAGAAATAGCTGTTGCCGACAAACAGCACCCCCTCCGGGTCCGGCTGCTGCAGCGCTGTCCGCGCGGGTTTAATCAGCTCTGTATCTGCAGCACTGGCGCTGACTGCCCAGGCAACGATGGTCAGAGCGAGCAGAATGTAACGCATGCATATCTCCCTGCGTGCAGCGTAAGTGAAAAAAAAGGCGGCTTGCGCCGCCTTTAAGTTTTACTCGAATGAGACCTGCCAATCGAGATAGTAGTAACGGCCCAGATCGTTGTGCTGATCACCAAAGTAACCAAAGAATCGATCCGCCAGCGGCGCGCGCTTGTCCTCGATGTTGTTGACCCCGAAACGGACACGATTGCGGATGCTGTCGCTGATCTCGAAGGCGTAGTCCACAGATACATTGACCGTGGTCATGTCGTCGACAACATACTCGGTGCCATCGTTCAGCGTCAGCGAAGTCTGGACGAAGTCACCATAGTGCAGCGCAGAGGCAGAAGCCCCCCATGCGCCCTTGCTCCAGCGCACCCGTGCGGTCAGTTTTTCTTCGATGTTGCCGTCCTGGCGAACCAGATCTGCAAAGCCCGAGACCGGCACGCTGGCGGGCAGAATGCCTGCACTCTGTGCCGCTAACAGTACCGAAGAGTTACCGGAAGGTTCCTGCTCGTATTCATCCAGAAACGAACCGACAAATTTCATATTGAACATGCCGATGGGTGTTTCGAAATCGTAGTAGACACCGATGTCATGACCTTTGATGGTGCGGGTATCCAGATTCGCATAGCGGTCGTTAACCCGAATGGCCTCGCCCTGAGGACAGATACCTGCCGCCAGATAAAGCGCATCTACGGCCGGATCACCGGTCACATCTCGTTCAACGTTGGGGCTGCCTGTGGTGGTACCGCAACTGCCGGTACCGGCATTGATCAGGTTCAGAAGTTCCAGGGCGATGTGATTTTCTTCGCCAAACAGACCAATGGTGTCTTCCTTCTCGATCTCCCAGTAATCCACCGTCAGCGTCAGATTATCCAGCGGCGTCAGGACCAGACCGATATTGGTGTTGGTGGACTCTTCCGGCTCAAGGTCACTGCTGCCCTGGGCCGTGCGTTGAATACCATAGTTGCAATCCAGCAAAGTCTCGCCGGGGTCGGCAAACAGACAGACGTAGTCATCCAGCGTATTGCTGCGCGCCACAGCACTTTCGTTAATGGTGATCAGGTTAGGCGCACGAAAAGCTTCCGACCAGGAGCCGCGCAACATTACCTGCGGGATCGGCTGCCAGCCAAAGGCGGCCTTACCTACAGTGGTTGAGCCTACATCTGAGAAGTCCTCGTAGCGCATGGCCAGCTGCACATCGATGGTGTCACCCAGGGGCACCTGAAATTCGACAAAAGCAGAGGTCACATCACGCTCACCGTCGCTGTCCGCCGTCGGGCTGGAATTGACCACGTCGGAAATAAAGGGGTAGGTCACGCCATCCCGATCGGTAAAGTTGATGGTGCCGTCCAGCCGCGGATCGCGGTCGTCATCAAAGGACTCTTCGCGATATTCCAGGCCGAAGACTGCGCCTACCGGACCTGTAGGCAGCTCAAACAGCTCAGAAGTGCCGACTTTGAAATCGACCATAAACAGATCTGTTTCGTTTTCACGTTTTACGTCGACCAACGCGCGCTGCAGATTGGCACCGGCAAAATCGGCGAAGACATTGATACCCGCTTCGGTTGGATCGTCCAGACCTTCCTGCAACAGCGTGTTGGAGATGCGGTTGTGCGTCACGTCCTCAGAATGGGCTTCTGAATAGGTGACCGCGGCCTCCCAATCCCACTTATCCCAGGTACCGCGAAGACCGGTCATGACACGAAAAGCAGAGCGTTCGACATCCACGATGCGGGGCACCTGAGTAAACCGGTAGTTATCCAGTTCCAGGGCAACGCCGGTACAGGGAATGTCGGGAATCAACGCCGCATCCAGCCGGTTGGGAGAGCCACAGGGACCGAACGGGTTGTAATAGTTATCCGCAGCCACCGTATGCTTTTCAACCGCACTCAAGCGGGTAGAGGGGTGGCGGATGGTGTTGCTGTCAGATTCGTAATAGCTGAATTCGGTAAAGCTCTCCAGACCATTTGCAAAATCATGATTCAGGTAACCATGGACGTTGGTGCGATCCAGATCGGAATACAAATCCCGATTTTCATTCAGGTTATAGCGAAAGGTACCATTACCGTCCGGTGCACCACACAGATCTGCATTGATCTGATAGACACAGTTCGGGTGGCCGGTGGGAAAGGTTTCAAACTCACCACTGCCGTCGGTTACACCGGACTGGCTGTCTCCCAGCAGATCAAACTGACCAAAGCGGCTGTTGGCGGAGTCATTGCGGAACTGCGTGGTGGAGGCCCAGGGTGAATTCGGGTTCAGACGACTGCGGAAGTCTGAATCTGCCCAGCGGGGATCGTCCTGGGAGTTCACCCGATCGCGATTGTAGTGATTTACAAATACGCCGAACCGGGTGGCACCATCGTTGAAGTGTTTGCCCCATTCCAGGCCAATACGGCGATCATTGCGGGGCAGACTTTCAAAGGTGTCAGCCCGACCAGTGATGCGGAAGCCTTCGAAGTCATCACGCAACACATAGTTGATCACACCCGCTACCGCATCCGCACCGTAAATGGCGGACGCGCCGTCTTTCAGCACTTCCACCCGTCGCAGACCGGTTACCGGAATGACCTGGGAGTTGGCCGTATTTACCGGCACAAAGCTGCCGCCGACAAATTCGGTCTGATAACCCGCCGAATTGACCACCCGGCGACCATTGATCAGCACCAGCGTATTACCGGTACCCACGTTGCGCAGGTTGTACGCACCAATATCGCCACGGGCTGAATTGATGCCCCCACTGATGTTTTCAGACTCACTGAGGAAGTTGTTCCCCTGCTCGGTCAGGTGCTCCAGTAACTCATCACCGGAGCTCACGCCGATGGCTTCCAGGTCTTCTGCATCCAGCACTGTCACGGGCAGCGCGCCGGAAATCTGCGCACCCTTGATCTGGGTACCGGTTACGACCACTTCTTCCATGACCGTTTCTTCGTCTTCAGCCGCCCAGACGCCAGGTGCCACCATCAGCAACCCGGCGCTGAGCGCGGTTTTTATGCCGCTGCGCTTTTGTTTACTCATCATTGAGCCTCTCCACTCTATAGATTAAAAAATTGATTCTTCGCGTGACCTGATCTGCGACAGGCTTGGGACCGGCCGGTATTCTGCTATACAAGTCACCAGGACTCCAGTCGTGAAATGCCCGGCGGAGGTCAGTTACAATGCCCAACCCGGCCTGTTCCGACAGCACTGGAAGTGATGAACGAAATCAACCGCATGGACAACCCGGTCTGCCCAGCCTCGGTGACAGAAGCCACACTGGCAGACACTGAAGTGCTGGAGTGTCCCTATCCGACCTACAAGCTGTTACGCGAACAGGCACCGGTATTTCTTGATCCGGTAACGGGCATCTATGTCATCACCCGCTACGAGGACCAGCGCAGAATTGCGCTGGATTATGAAAACTTCAGCAATTTCCGCCCGAGTAACGACCATGCCAACCTGCAGGGTGCCGCGCGCAAGGCCTACCAGCGCTTCCTGGAAAAAGGCTGGGTACCGGGCGAATCTCTGGCTGCCCGGGATGACCCTGAGCACAAACAGATGCGCTCCATCTTTGAGCACGCGTTCCGACCCAAGCGCATCAACGGCATCGACGGCGATGTTGAGGCGCTGGCCTATCGATTGATGGACGATTTCGTGGCTGATGGACAGTGTGAAATCGTCGCCCAATACGCCGTGCCGTTGCCGCTCATCATCATCTGTCAGCAGATGGGTGCAAGAGACGAAGATGTATGGCAGATCAAGCAATGGACGGATGCCTGGATACGCAGCGTCGGCTTTGGTCTGACCGAGGAGGAACTGCTTAAATACACCGACATGGAAATTCAGGCGCAGCACTACTTTCAGGCCATCTTCGAAAGGCTGCGCGAAACACCCGACGGGTCGCTGCTGAGCGACCTGGTCAATACCGAAGTACCCGGCTGGGGGCGCACGCTGAGCGACAACGAACTGCATGCAGAGATGATGCAGGACACCTTTGTCGGCGGCTCTGAGACTACCACCAACGCCATTTCGGCCGGTCTCATGTTACTCGCCCGGGACAAGGCTGCCTGGCAGCAGCTGAAGAGCGACCCGGAGCGGTACCTGAAAACATTCTGCGACGAAGTGGTACGCCTGGAGAGCCCGGCCCAGGCCATGACCCGCACCGCGAAACATGACTATGAACTGCACGGCGTCACCATTCCCAAGGGCGCGCAGGTGGACCTGCGCTATGCCTCGGGTAATCGCGACCCGGAGGTGTTCAGCAACCCGGACGAAATCGACCTGGAACGCAAAAACGCAGGTGCTCATCTGGGCTTCAGCTCCGGTACGCACTATTGCCTGGGTGCGCCGCTGGCCAGGCGGGAGTTGTACTGGGCGTTTCGCGCCTTTATCGACCGCGTGGATGATTTCTGGCTGACTCCGGGGAAAAATAACCTGCGGCATCTGCCTAACTACAGCCTGCGCATTCTCAAGGAACTGCACATCGAGTTTCAGGCCACTGCGAAGTGATATATTCCGCCTCCCCAACCGTCGATCTTTATTAAGGGAACAAACATGCTGACCCCCGTACCACTTGGTTCAAAATCTGGCCTGAATGTCTCGCCGCTGTGCCTGGGGACAATGAACTTTGGCGTCCCCGGCAAAGGACACCAGGGCGACTGGACGCTGGGGCCGGATGATGCCGAGCCCATTTTCAAGGCCGCCATCGAGCACGGCATCAATTATTTTGATTGCGCTAATGTGTACGGCATCGGCGCCTGCGAGGAAGTTGTGGGCGGATTGCTGCGCAAACTGCTGCCTCGGGATGAATATCTGCTCACTACCAAAGTTTCTTTTCCCATGGGCCGTAAGCCCACCCAGGGTGGTCTGAATCGCAAGCACATCTTCGAAAGTATTGATGCTTCTCTAAGCCGGATGGGGGTCGACTATGTGGATCAGCTCATTATTCACCGCCATCCCCATGGCATTCCGGGCCAGCCCAACCCACCCATTGAAGAAACCATGGAGGCCCTGCACGACGTGGTCAAAGCCGGCAAAGCCCTGTACCTGGGTGCATCTTCCATGTTCGCCTGGCAGTTCGTGGAGCTGCAGATGACCGCCCAGGCCAATGGCTGGACCGAATTTATCAGCATGCAGAATCACTACAACCTGATCTATCGCGAAGAAGAGCGCGAGATGATCCCCTACTGCCACCACACTGGTGTAGCGGTGACACCATGGTCACCCCTGGCCCGTGGCATTCTTGCTGGCGCCTACAAAGGTGGCTTTGACAAAGGTTCCACCGAACGCAGCCAGGGTCAGGACCGACAGCGAACCGAAAGCCTGTACAAAGGCGAGATGGATTTTGCTATTGCCGAACGGGTGGGTGAGGTCGCACAGAAGTACGGCAAACATCCTGCCCAGATTGCGGTCGCCTGGTTACTCAACAAACCTGCCATTACCGCACCGGTGGTGGGTGTTTCCAAGGTGGCCCAGGTCGAGAGTCTGGTGGAGGCGGCACAGCTTGAAATAGCAGCAGAGGATATGGCTTATCTGGAGGCGCTTTATCAGCCGTTAGATAATTTGTTGTCGCTGGGTACCAGTTAGATTTTGACTTCTCTGCCGCACGGAGGTTAACCAGGAAGCTCACTCGGGAAAGCTCGCAACCTGAGCGGTGGCGGAACTAACCTGCGGAACTCGACCTCTTTTTTGGCGCTGACGCACCAAAAAAACCGGGACTCAGACAATCCTCGGTTGCCCCTGCGGGGCGCGCTCCGCCACCGCTCAGGTTAGGCGCTCGGACATTCCCGAGCGGGCTTCCTGGCTAACCTCCTGATTCAGTAATTCAAGTTGGCTCAGCTCGATCGCTATTGGGGCTCGATCCCTGCTCTTGTTCAGTCTTACTGCTGATAGCGGATTTCTCCGCCGATGATGGTGTAGGCCACTTCAGTGTTGCGGATGGCGTCCAGCGGTGCGGCCAGGAAGTCCTGATCGATCACCACCAGATCGGCCAGTTTGCCGGGGGTAACAGAACCTTTCACGTCTTCCTCAAAGGCCGCGTAGGCATTGGCCATGGTATAGCTGTACAGGGCTTCTTCCCGGGTCATGCCCTGCTCCGGGTAAAACGCCTCTCCGTTGTTCATCACTCGCGCCACCGAGGCGACCAGCGAGGCAAACGGGTCAATGGACTCCACCGGCACATCGGTGCCGTTGTTGACCACCGCGCCGCTGTCCAGCAGGTCACGCCAGCGATAGGAGGTTGCTTCGGTGCGTTCTGTACCCAGTCGGCTGGGAATCCACGGCCCATCGGAAGTACAGTGCACCCCCTGCACCGAGGCAATCACACCCAGCTGACCGAAACGCGGAATATCGTCAGGGTGAATATGCTGCGCATGCTCCACCCGCCAGCGTAGATCGGCACCATCGACTTCCAGCTCGCGCCAGATACGCTCATACAGATCTAGAACTTCGCGATTGGCGCGGGTGCCAATGGCATGGGTGTTGACCTGATATCCCAGCGCCACAGCCAGACGCGCGGTGGCTTCTATCTCCTCCACCGGTTCCAGGACCAGTCCGGAGGTCTCGGGAAGATCGACGTAGGGTTCCAGCAACCAGGCGCCGTGTGCGCCCAGCGCACCGTCGATCTGCTTTTTAATGGCGCGTATGGTCAGAAAACTGTTGTCCTGGTAGGGCTGGTACAGATCTGCCAGCTTCCGCTCAAGTGCCTCGTTGGTATCCCGCGCCATCACATACAGACGAATGGGCAGTCCGCCTTCGGCCGCCACATCACGCAGCATTTCCATCTCAGCAACATCGGCACCCGCATCCTGAAATGAAGTCACGCCATACTTGAGCGCTGCCTCACCCGCCAGTTGTATCCGCTCGAGCAGCTCCGCTCTGCGCTGAGCATCGCTGAGTTTGGCCTGTTCGGCATCGACAGCCTTTTCCACCAGCCGTTGGGCGGTTTCTCGAAGCAACCCGGTCAGGTGTCCTTGCGCATCTCTTACCAGCGTCCCGCCAGGCGGATCTTCGGTTGCATCGGTGATACCGGAAGCGGCTAAAGCCGCTTCATTGGCGAAGGACGCATGTCCGCTGGCATGACCCAGAAACACCGGATTGTCCGGCGACAAGGCGCTCAGACTGGCGTTAGTGGGTACCCCGTCCACCGCCGGAGTGGGCTCATCCTGCCACTTATCCTGATGCCAGCCACGCCCGAAAATCCACTCGCCGGGTGCTGCTGCGTCTACCGCAGCACCCACCTGATTGAGAATCTCCTGGTAACTGCTGGCGGTGGAAAGGTCCAGAATCTGCCGCGCGCGGCCGAGACTCAGAAAGTGTCCATGGCCTTCGATCAGCCCGGGTATAACCGTACGACCCGCCAGATCGATGACCGTCGTTTCCGTCGCGATGCGTCGTTCAATCTCTGCGGTACTGCCTACCGCCTGAATCAGATGACCGGATATCGCCACTGCCTGCTGCTGACCCAGGCTCGGATCCACGGTGATGACATTGCCGTTGATCAGCACCATATCCGCAACGGGGAGCTGTTGGGGCGGCGGGGTTACCGGATTCTCATCGGCGCAGGCAAACAGCATCGCCAGTGCACAGAGCGCGAGGCCGGGACGGATGAGCAGGGTTCTGATGCGCATATCCAGACTCAATAACTTGGTTTGGTGGGATAAGGGGTCAATTGCAATTCGTGGGTCCAGCAGGATTTATCCTGACAATGCAGATAATAAAACGCATCGGCAATACTGGCCGGGTTCATGATCAGTTCGGGCTTCTTCTGCGCCAGTTTCAGCGCGCGGGTGCCTGGCGAATCGATCAGACCGTCCACTACGATATTTGCCACATGCACACCAAACTCAGAATACTCTTCGGTTAACACCTGAGCTAACGTGCGCATCATCACGCGGGGGTAATACAGCGATTGTCCGGTATAGCGCTTGCGACCACGCAGGGAAGCTGCATTGTTGGTGATCAGAAAAGAGCCGCTGCCGCGTTTACGCATGGCCGGCAACGCTTCCTTGGCCACCAGAAAGGGCCCGCGGCTGGCAATATGTTGCGCCACGTCAAACATCTCCACCGGAATATGCTCCAGCAGTTCCTGCTCCGGCGGTAGATCTCTGCCCTCCAGATAGCCGGCATTGAGGACCACCACCTGAGGATCTCCAGCAACGCTGCGTACCTGCGCAAAAGCCTGCTGGATCGACTCGGCGGAACTCAGATCCAGTTCAACGATCATGCCTACTCCATCCTGTGCTTCAATGGCCTCGAGCAAGCCCTGTGCGTTGCTGGCCTTGCGGGTGGTCAGCACGGTGAAGAAGCCTTCACCAGCAAACTTCTGCGCGATGGCACCTCCCACACCCCATCTGGCCGCCAGCGGCAGGTCTGCATCGGAAACACTCTGGCCGTGGGCCAAAAGCGTATTGCGGCCATCGGCCTGCCACTTGGACGTGGCCCCGATGATCATCGCCACCGGTAGCGCCTGGGGATTCTTATCTGTCACACCTGCCTCCTGATATCAGCCTTTATTCGCTTTCTTTCGCTTTCTTCCGCCTTCATCCGTTCGGGTTATCGACTATAGCCGGACGCTGGTCCTTGTCTTTCTGCGGCCAGCAAAGCTCCGCTATTCCGAGCACGCCAAAATAGCAGGCGCCGGCGGCAATAGCCCGCTCCGGCTCTCGCTCCCAAACGCCGCCACCCCGCTGCGGATACACCTCGGCCAGCACGGTATTGGTGATGCCGAACTCCGGAATGGGTAGAAACAGGGTTGCAAAAACCGCCCCCAGATAGATGACTGCAGCGAAACCGGAACGTGCCTGCTGGCGCTTGCGGCCTGCCGGGTCGGCATTCAGCGCAGCCAGAAAGCGGCTCACCATCACCCCCACCAGAATGAGCAATAGACTCATACTGTCGGTACTCAGGGCAAAGCCCAGACCCATCAGCAGATACATGGCCGCCAGACCGACAAACAGTTTCATTTTTCTGGCAAACCCGGTCTGGGTCGCCGCCATATTGGTGATCAGCACACCGGCGTGAATAACAAGAAATTCCACCAGCAGAATACCCACTGCATAGGGCACCCAGCGGCCCTGATCCCAGGCCATGGGATCGAGCCAGACGTTGACCAGGGCATAACTCAGATACAGACAGGGGACGGCCAGCAACAATCGTTGTACTGCATATAGCATTGCCGCCGCTTCAGCCACGCCGCGTCAACGTGGGATGCGAATGCCATCGGCAATGAGTTCCACTACATCACCGGCAGCGACGGGCGCTGCGGCATCGCCCAGATCCGCGCGGAAGTGTTCAGCCTGCTGTTCGGGCACGTGCTTGCGGACCAATTCACCCGCCAGTAACACGTCCTTGCCACCTGCATCGGTAGGAATAAAAAAGCCGTAGTCCCGAAAAGAGACGCGCACTGCCTGAACCCCGTCCTGGGCAATGAAGAAACAGCCTTTTTTCTGACAGACCCTGGCAATGGTGGTGCGCACCAGCAGCGGTTTGCCAGCATGGGCATCAACATCCGCGAGCACCTCAGCCAGGGGTTTTGGCTCAAGCGTCGCGTCCCATACCGTACCAAAGGTCTCGCTGCTGGCGTCGCTGGCAACGGGTTCTGACAGGCGCACGGTTTTCTGTGCCGTGACACTACTGCTCAAAACCAGTAATGACGCGACCAGCAGCACGGGAGACAAAAAGTTCATGGCTAATTTTCCGCTGGATGACGGATACATGGTAATCGGTCAAACTGAAGGGCGAAAGTGGCTGGACGCTGAGGTAGCAGATGAACTTGCTCCATGAGTTAAAAAAACGGTGGCAACTACGTGCTCGATGAACGCTGCCGGCTGGCCTATGCCACGGTCGGTGACGCACAGCAGCCGGCCCTGCTCATGCTGCACGGCTTCATGTCCTGCAATGCTCAATGGCTGGCCAACATACCCGCGCTGAGCCAGCACTACTATCTGGTCATGGTCGAACTCTGGGGGCATGGTGATTCGCCCACCCCAACCGATGCGGATCAGTACTCAGTGGCAGCCTACAGCGAACAGTTTGAAGCCCTGCGTGCCGAACTTGATATCCCCCAGTGGCACCTGCTCGGGCAATCCTACGGCGCTGGCATCATGATCCGCTATGCGCTGACCTGCCCCCAGGCCTGCGGCAAGGTCGTGGTGACCAATTCACGTTCTGCGTTCGGCCGACTGACCCCGGAGCGTGCCCGTGCAGACGGTCAGACAGCCGCCGCCGAGCGGCCTTTCGATCCACGTGCACTACCCTTTCACCCCATCCATGCACGGCGTTTTCCGCAACACATCAAGGACGCGCTGGTAGCCAGCGCGGATAACATTTGCGCCGAGGCGATACGTCTGGGCGGGCGATTGGGTGAGGATCTGTACTGCGCTGATGTGCTCGGTCAGCTGGCCCAGCCGTTATTGATCACCAACGGAAGGTACGAAAAAGCGTTTCAACAAGATATGGCACGACTACAGGAAAAATATCCCGCACTGAACGTGGCAAACCTGGACGGTGGCCATTCGGTAAATATCGAAGCTGCCGACGATTTCGACCGCGCCGTGCTGGACTTTCTAAGCGACGAGACCTGAGCTATGGAATATTTCCCCAATTTCCCCGCGGGTGGTCCATTGGCCGCTGACGAATGGGCACGCGCCAAACAAGACGAAGGCTGGCACGGTATCTGCGCCAGCGATCATTTCTGGGTGGGCACCACCCGTTACCCTCATGTCTTTGTGGCCGCCACGCAGATGGCCTGTGCCACGACCACCACGCGGATCACCACATCGTTCTGCAACAACCTGTTCCGCTCACCAGTGGAATTCGCACAGGCAGCCTGGTCGCTGCAGATGGCTTCTAACGGGCGTTTTGAGGCTGGGCTGGGCGCCGGTTGGGCACAGGACGAGATTGAGGCCATCGGGCACAGCTATCCGCCACCGGGTGAGCGGGTCAGTCGTTACGTCGAGGCGCTCAAAGTTGTGCAGCAACTCCTGGTCGATGGCCAATGCTGCTTCAGCGGCGATTACTATCAGGTGCAGATCGAGGGTGACAATGCGCTGGCAATCGGTAGCACGCCGCCACCACTGATCGGCTCAGCGGGCGGACCCAGAGCCCTGCGCGAAGTGACACCGCTGGTAGACCGCATAGAAATCAAAGCCAGCGCCCGCGCAACCCGCGTCGGCCACCTGGACTTCGACATCATGCGCACCGTCACCCGGGAGGAGGTACGGGCTAACGTCGAACGGGTTAAAGCGGTGCGCGCCGATGTGCCGATCGGCATTTTTCTGCTGGTGGGCGTGGGTGAAAGTGCTGCGGTCACCGGCCTGAAGGACATGCTGGGCGATTCTTATCTGGCAGACTTCGTCGGCCCGGCCGCCACCGTCAGCCAGGCACTGGCAGAGCTTGCCGACTGGGGCATCGACCGGGTCCAGCTCACCGAACTGGTGCCTGGCAGCCATTCCGAGCTCGCACCAGAGTTGTTAACATGATCGGCTGATCAGAGGAACCACCATGCTGAACAAGCTTGACGACTATCCCATCCACCAGACGCCGGAGCCCATTGCGCACCCGGCGACCAGTGACCGCAACGTCTACGATCGCACCTGGTTCAACGGGTACGCCAAAGACAGTTCTTACTACTTCGGCATCGGCATGGCCATTTACCCGCACCGCCATGTGCTCGATGCAGCCTTCAGCGTCGTTCGTCCCGGCGGCCTGCAGCATTGTTTCTATGCTTCACGCCGGGCACCGGTAGAACGCACGGACATGAGCGTCGGCCCCATGCGCATCGAGGTGATTGAACCCATGCTGCGGTCACGCGTCATCCTCGAAGACAACGAAAGCGGACTGGCATGCGATCTGACGTTTTCGGCCCGCTCAGCCTGCATCCAGGAACAACGACAAACGCTGTGGAGCGGCGCGCAGCGTGCCATGGATGCCACGCGTTTCGATCAGTTCGGTGTCTGGGAGGGCGTCGTGCATACCCCAGAAGGCGATATACAGGTCGAACCAGACGCCTGCCAGGCAACCAAGGACCGTTCCTGGGGTATCCGTGCGGTGGGTGAACCGGTTACCGATGGTGCGCCGCGCGAACCCGGTAGTTTCTTTTTCCTGTGGGCGCCGCTGTTCTGGGAAGACCACATTACCCACGCCATTTTTTTCGACGGGCGTGAAGGTCAAGCGCTGGTGCGCGAGGGACTGACTGCGCCGCTGTACGCCAGCGAGGCCGATGTCCCGGGCGTAGATGATGGTCGCGTACAACATATGGCCACCGCCCATCGGGTGGAATACCACCCGGACACCCGCCTGGCCAGACGTGCGGAGATCGATCTGATCGATCTGTCAGGCGAGCGTCGCACCATCGTGCTGGAGCCGACCCTGCGTTTTCAGTTCAAGGGCCTCGGTTACGGCCACCCGGTGTGGAAGCAGGGCGCCTGGCATGACGAACTGGCCATAGGTTTTGAGTCATTTGACCCACAGGAGTTGGATCTGCTGCGGCCGGAAAATATTCATGTACAGCAGATCGTCAAAGCCAGCGACGGACAGCGGCAAGGCTTAGGGGTACTGGAACAGATCGTCATCGGTCCGTATACACCGGCCGGTTTTACCAACTGGCTGGACGGCGCTGCTTGAAACCACCCCCACTACAGCAGCAGACCAGGCAGCGGCTGACCGCCTTCGCGCTGCTGACGGTGCTGCTCATGCGGGTGGCCATCCCGGCTGGCCTGATGCCGAACCAGGATGGCTGGTTCCTCAAAATCTGTCCCGATGGCATGCCGGCCCGTGTCGCCGCAGTGTTCGGCGACGAACATGCCCATCACCATCAGCCCGATAACGAGCTCAGTGCGCAGTGTGATCTGAGCGGCCCTGCACTGCAGGAGATCACTCTACCGATCAGCACCCCTGCAACAGCGGATTTCCGCGCATTGATCGTCAGACCTGAATTTGACTCTCTGCCCTATCACTCTTCTCCCTGGCAACAAAAGCCTGCACGCGCGCCACCCTCCGACATTTTCGCGTAACTCACAAGCTTTAACCAGAATTCAAGGAGAAGGATTTGAACTTCAAACCTATCGCCTGCGTGGCTGTTGTGCTCGCAGGCTTGTTATCTCATGCCACGGTCAACGCCACCAGCCGGGCTGACAGTCACGCCCCTATCGGTGTCATGGGGGATCACACTCACAAACAGGGAGAACTCATGTTTTCCTATCGTTACATGCATATGCGCATGGACGACAACCTGTCCGGCACCTCGGACCTGTCTGACCAGGAGGTGATTGCCATTCCCAACACCTTCGGCATGCCACCCACGCTGCGGGTTGTGCCCACAGAAATGACCATGGACATGCACATGTTCGGCCTGATGTACGCGCCCAACGACACCATCACGCTGATGGGCATGCTGAACTACGTAAAGAAAGAGATGGATCACACCACTTACATGGGCATGGCGGGTGGTACGCCACTGGGCACCTTCACCACACGCAGCAGCGGCGTTGGAGATACCACGCTGGCGGCCCTGATTAAACTCAATTCGTCCGCCCGACATCGCTGGCATATCCACCTCGGCCTGTCGCTGCCCACCGGGTCAATCGACGAGGAAGATGACATCCTGACCCCGATGAACACTCGGCCAACCGTGCGACTGCCCTACCCAATGCAACTTGGGTCCGGCACACACGACCTGCTTGCCGGGCTGACTTACAACGGCAGTCACGCGCGTTGGGGTTGGGGGGCACAGTGGCAAAGCCGGTTTCGACTCAGTGAAAACGACGAAGACTATACGCTGGGAGACACCGTGGACCTGCAGGGTTGGCTGAGCTATCGCTTGTCGGATCAGGTGAGCGTGTCGACCCGACTGGCCTACCATAAGCGACGTAACATCGAAGGTGGCGACCCACAGATTGCACTACCCGTGCAGACGGCTGACCCACAACGACAAGCCGCCGAACGTATCGACCTGCTGCTGGGGGCGAACTTCCTGCTACCCGGTCACAGACACCGCCTGGCGCTGGAAGCCGGTCGGCCTGTGCGCCAGGACCTGGATGGCCCGCAGATGAGTAATGACTGGCAGGTGACGCTGGGCTGGCAATTTACGCCTTAGGCAAGCCCTGCTTCAGTCTCAAAGATTACCCAGGTCGGCTTTACGTCCAACCCGGCTGTGCGCGGTTCATGCGGCCTGCATGAACCGTGCATTCATCTGCAGATAAGCATTGGGACAGGGGTGTTTTGCCCAGATCTCCTGCCATTCAGGGTGCGAGACAAAATTCTTGAATCCTTCCTCACGCGCCGCCTGGCTCTCCCAGCGAATGATCCAGCAGACATTGGGCTGGCCATTACGGGGCACCTCGGGTGCACTGCCGCCCACTTCTGCTTCAAGCCCCATATCCAGCCAGAAGTCGATCACGTCCAGGTTGGCCTTCAACCAGGGTGCTGCCAGTTCCAGCGCCCACTCTTTGTAGCGCTCAAACGACTCTGCTTCGATGGTGTAATCTCTGACTTCTACCAATGCTTCGCTCATTCTTTCTTCCCCTTCCATAAAATTTCAATTTGCCCGAGCAACATCGCCCCAGACCCCCTCAGTCTGCCAGATCGCCGACCACTTGCCAGTACGTCTGCAGGGCGTCGATGTGTGCCTGGGGTGAGGCCAGCCCGTCACCCTGTCCGCGCAAAGCCATAGCCCGCATGGCCACGTAGTCTGCGCCTTCCCGCTGCCATGCTTCAATCTCACGACACCAGTTGTCTGGCCCGGACTGATAGTTTAACAGTGCTTCGATGCCAAAACTGTCGTGCTCACGCCCGGCTTGATCCAGTTCATTGCGCACGGCGACCAGCGCCTGCAGGTTCTGCTCCTGTCCGCTGCCGAAGATAAAGCCATCACCGAGGCGTGCCGCACGCCGAAAAGCCACCGGTGCAAAACCGCCAAACCAGATGGGGATCTGTCGCCGGGGCAGGGGTTTAAGCCCCGCTCTATCGATCCGATGATGCGCGCCGCTGAATTCCACCACCGGTTCCGACCAGAGTTTGCGCATGAGTGCTATCTGCTCCTCCTGACGCGCACCTCGATCGGCGAAGTTTTCATTCAAACTGTCGTATTCCACATAGTTCCAGCCGGTTCCCACCCCGAGGCGCAGGCGCCCATGGGAGAGGATATCGATCTGCGCCGCCTGCTTGGCCACCAGCACAGTCTGCCGTTGCGGCAGAATCAAAATACCCGTCGCCAGCTCGATCCGTTGCGTTATGGCGGCCAGGTAGCCAAACAACACAAACGGCTCATGAAAGGCATCCTGCTCGGTATACGGCCCCCACAACTTCGGCTCGCGATCGGCATGCACCGCGCCGATGACATGGTCATAGGCCAGAATATGCGAATAGCCCAGCTCCTCCACCGCCTGCGCCCAATCCCGGATGACGAATGGATCGTCGCCAATCTCCTGGTGAGGAAACACCGCCCCGATCTTCATGCCTGCCCCAGCGTGACCATCAGAAAGCCAGTGAAGGCCGCGTTGTCTGGCCCGAGCGAGGAATCCACTTTGGTTTTGGCCGTATTGATGATGTCCCGATAGCTGGCATAAAACTCCCAACTCGGGCGGGGGCGATATTGCAGCTCGTCGAGTTCAAGAAAGCTGATGATCTTTTTAGTGGTTGTGGGTTTGACGAAGACTTCAGTAGTGGGCTGCATGTAAAACAGGCAAACTGTCATCAGGCTCCAGCGCGCCATTTTACCCTCTACCAGCACATCCAACACTTTGTTGAAGCCACGCGCCTGATTTTTATGGTGCAGCATCTCCTTAAACCCGGTCGCCAGATACTCACGATCGTCGCGGCTCAGACCGTTTACATAGTCACGGAATTTCGGCTTTTCGAACATGGACACCATGGAGGAGCGGGTCACCACTTTAATGATGTCATCCAGCACCTGGCCCTGCTGTCTGAATCTATCCCTGGCAAGCGTCGTACGCGTCTGTTCTGAAAGCGCACCAATACGGTGCTTCTTACCGATCTCCAGCATTTCCGGATGCCCGAATCCGCCCGGATAACGTTCCAGGAACGTCAGTTCCGCTGTCCTCAATCGTTGTAGATTCATAATGCCTCCGCCTGCCGTTCCGGCAATTTCAGTCTCACACCAGGACGCGACTGAACCTGTCAGTCAGCATCATCTGCCGACAGATGATGATAAAGTAGCGCCGCTAATTTTAACGAGGTCAAACATACATGCGCGCGCTATTTTTTCTGCTGGTCCTGCTCACATCAACAGCATGGTCCGAAGTCTCCTTCAATACCAGCAATGTGGGCAAGTTCATCAGCAGCCTGAGTGAAGTCCAGAAGGTCTCTGACAAGTACGGTCATCCTGACAGTCTCGGGGGCGATGGTATGGACATCAAACAGAGCATGGCTCGCGCCCAGGCACCGTTCTCTTCGTCTATACCTGAGTTGCAGAGCTACGCCGGTTACGACGAGGTGGTCACCATCATCGAAAGCAGCGGTTTCGGTGATATCAATCAATGGGCTGCATTCGGTGACCGGGTCATGCGCGCCTACGGCGCGATCAAACTGGCCAGCGAAGCACCCGACGTCAATGAACAGATGGCGCAGGCCAGAAAGCAGCTCGAAAACAGCGGCCTCACCGAAGCGCAGAAAAAGATGTTGCTTGAGGTGATGGGTTCCGCCAATCAGGTCATGGATACCTTCAAGGATGTACCGCAAGCGGATCGTGCCGCCGTAAAACCACATGTCGAAAAACTGGACAACCTGTGATGGTGTCCGAGCCTCACAAGGGCTAACATAGCAACATTGTTGGAGGCAGAATAATGGAATATACGATTCAACAAAAACCAGGGTACTTCGAGGTCACAGCCAAAGGCAGAACGCGCCCCGACGATTTCACTGAGTTGTGTGCGCGGCTCTTCGAACATGCAGGCTGGCAGCCTGGTACGCCGGTGTTGTTCGACTTTCGTGAAATGGATTTCTCGCTGTTTGACGTTAATCTGATAAAAGAAACAGCGGAAATCACGCGCAACAATGCCGCACAATGGCAGACCGCGCGGCTGGCCGTGGTGCTGGACAGCGATCTCGGCCTGGGACTGGGCAATATGTGGTTGTCCTACTCGAACGATGTGCAAGCCGAAATAAAAATTTTCCGCGACTATCCAGCGGCACCCGCCTGGGTGAGCGAGCCGCCATCAACCGCCGCCGTTGGTTGATCAGCTGACGTAGGTGCCCGGCGCGCCAGCGATGGTGGTGCGGTGCAGTTCACGCGCGTAACCATCGTATCCGCCATTGGCCTTATGCAGCACCGAGCGGTTATCCCACAACACCAGCATCTGCGGTTGCCACTGGTGCTCATAACAGAAAGCCTCACGAGTCTGCCATTGATGCAGTTCCTGAATCAGCGCCTGGGCAGGCGCCGGATCCATACCTTGCACGCCGATGATGTAGCCCATGGTACTGAACAGCGTTTCCCGCCCTGACTCCGGGTGTTCGACAATAAATGGATGCGGATAGACTTCGCGCGCAGAGTCATTGGTCACGATGCGCATACTGCGATCTGCTTCACTGGGTTGATCACCGTAAAACCCATCCGGCGCATAGGCCCCGGCAGCACTGTGCAGAGCAACCTTACCTTCGATCCGGCCGCGCAGGTCAGCTGGCATTTCGGCCAGCGCCAGCTGTTGGTTGGCGAAGCTGGTGTTACCGCCGACAGGGGGAACGATCAGACTGTACAGACAGGTGCCGATAGGAGGATCTGATTTAAAACTCCAGTCGCTGTGCCAGGTTTCGGCAAACACCGGCGCCTGCTCATCGGCGCGACGGGTCAGGGCGACCACATGCTCATTGCTGTCCATGGGCGCGAAAAACGGATCATCACCCACCGAGCCGAAGTAGCGGGTAAACCGGACCAGATCATCGTCGCTCAGCTGCTGCTCTGGAAAAGCGAGTACATGATGCTCCAGCCAGATCGCACGGATCTCGGCAATGGTATCGGCATCAACCTCACGGCTGAAGTCCACCCCGGTCACTTCTGCGCCACACGCCTGTCCACTGGGTCTGACCTGCACCATCGTTACTCTCCCTGGGCCTGACGCATGACCCGCAGGAAATTACCACTCCAGATCTTCTCTACGTCTGCCGCGCTGTAGCCTCTCGCCAACAGGGCCGCCGTTACATTCATGGCTTCACTGGCATCGGCGAAGCCTTCGATGCCGCTGCCATGATTAAAGTCGTTACCAATACCCACATGATCAACGCCGATGCGATTCACGATGTAGTCAATGTGATTCATCATATCTTCGACGCTGCCCGGCCCCAACAGTTCGCTGACTGTGTTGATAAATGTCGTCTGCACTTCGCTGTCATCAATTTCCCAGTACAGTTCGAAGGGGTAATCGTAGTCTTCCTCAATGTTCGCCACCCGCCGCGCAGCGCGGATAGCCTGATCCAGCGCTTCATCGTTAGAGTCAAACAGGTAGCCTTTGAAAGCAGAGACATGGATGACCCCGCCATTGGCACCGATGCGGTCGATCTCTTCGTCGGACAGATTGCGGTTCACATCCGACAGCGCCTGCACATTGGAATGGCTGGCAATCACCGGTGCCGTGCTCATCTCCAGCACCTGCAAGGTCGCCTGACGTGACAACTGAGAGACATCGACAATGCCACCCAGCGCGTTGATACGCGCAATGGCCGCCCTTCCCAGCGCCGACAGGCCACCATGCTCTGCCTCGGGTTCGTGGCGTTGCAGTTCGCCGATGTAAACCGGTCGCGACGAGTCAGCAAAATCGTTGTGACCCATATGAGTCAGTGCAAAAACCCGCACACCGGCCTCATAAAACCGATCCAGCGCCGCAACGTCGGTACCCAGGATACGGGCATTCTGAAAACCGAGAATAATCGCCAACTGTCCGTTTTCATGTGCCGCAATGACCTCATCGGCAGTGCGCGCCAGCACCACGTCGTCATTCGGGTCGCCGGTCAGGGTCAGCACCGCAGCCAGCTTTTCTTCCGCAATGGCGGCAGCTTCAGCGAAGCCAGCGGCATCTCTGGGACCGGGTCCGACCGCCACCGCCAGCACCACCGCGTCCATACCTCCGGCGCGCATTTTGTCCGGTGCCACCTGGGAGCGACCATCATCGCCCGCATAGCGCGACGGCTTGCCAGGAATCTCAATATCCGCATGGGCATCCAGCACCAGCACATCGGCGTGCACCGATGCTGGACTGGCGACCACTTCGGCGGCAATGTCCTGTGGAGATGGCTGCGACTCGTCTGCGCCGCAGCCACCTAGCAGGCCAACAAAACACAGACCGCTCAACAAGTGACTGAATCTGATAGACATGCAATTCCCCTCGTGTTGTAGAACCATTTTTCCACACTTCACCTGCCCGCGTCTCCCACTGTCCCACCGCAGAACCGCCGCAGACCCGCCGGTTCGGGTCGGGATTGAACTTCGCCCGCGTGCGGCGTCTAACTACTTACACCCCTCCAACAAAAGAAAGTCCATGACACGCACATTGACCCTCTGGCTCATTCTGACCTCCGCCACCATGTTCAGCGCCAACCTGTGGGCCGCAGATGAAATCAACACCACCTTTTTTGGCAACCTGGCAATTGAAGGCTATGACCCGGTGGCCTATTTCACCGAGAACAAAGCCGTCGCCGGTAGCAAGGACCATGAATTTGTCTGGAAAGACGCTAAATGGCGCTTCAGTTCGGCCGAGAATCTGTCCCTGTTCAAAGCCGATCCACAAAAATACGCGCCTCAATACGGTGGTTATTGCGCCTACGCTGTGGCACAGAACGACACGGCGGGCATCGAGCCAGACCAGTTCTCGATTGTGGATGGCAAACTCTATCTGAACTACAACGCCAAGATACAAGCCAGATGGCTCGAGCAACGCGACAGCTACATCGAGGCTGCAGACAAAAACTGGCCCGACGTACTCAGGTAATGTTGCCAGCGCTGGGGAAGCTCTGATCTCGTCGCAAAATCTCAGAGCTTCCCTAGACGAGGTCTCGCGCCAGGCATAAGATGACTCTCATTGAGGGCGAAGGAGACATGCGATGCAGTTGAGGAAGAAACAGTGGAAGAAAGACAAACAAACCTTTCAGGCAAGGATAACCAGCACAGTTAAGCTGGCGTGCGGCCTGATTGCTTTGACGATTGGCGCCGTACAGACCGTCAGCGCGGACATTGAGCGTACCGCATCCGGCAAACCCGACCTGACCGGCACCTACAATGGCGCAACGCTCACGCCGCTGACCCGCCCGCCGGAATTCGGCGACAACCTGTATCTCACCAAGGAACAGGCGGAAAAGCTCTCAGCCGAGGAAAAGGCAAATCTGGCAAAGGCCAATTCTGCCAGTGATCCCAATCGCGAGGCACCACCCGCGGGTGGCGACGGCTCCGAGGGCGCTGCCGGTAATGTAGGCGGCTACAACGCGTTCTGGATCGACCGTGGTGATGACGCCATGGCAGTGGACGGCAAGTTCCGCACCTCGGTGATTGTCGAACCCGAAAATGGACAATTCCCACCGCTGACCAAGGCTGGCCAGATGCGCATGGCCAAGCTGTTCGGTGGCGTGCGACGTAAAAATGAAGGCGTGGCCTGGTGGCTGGAACAGGAAGGCCCGGGACCCTACGACAACATGGAACAGCGCAACAACGCAGAGCGTTGCCTGTTGAGCTTCAGTGGTGCTGTGCCTTCGATACCGAGTCTGTACAACAACTTCAAGCGCGTGGTACAGACTGAAGACCACGTCATGATCATGATCGAGATGGTGCACGACGCCCGTGTCGTGCGGCTCAACAGTGAACATCCCGGCAAACACGTGAAAAAATGGCTGGGCGACTCGATCGGCTGGTGGGAAGGCGATACGCTGGTGATTGACACCACCAACTTCAGCGAAAAGACCCTGGGCTTTCTGGGCGGTTCGGATGCAACCCACGTGCAGGAACGCCTGACGCCCATGGAGAACGGCGACCTGCTCTACCGTTTTACGGTGACGGACGACAGCCATTGGACCAGCCCCTGGACGGGCGAATACGTGTGGCGCAGAAGTGACGATAAGGTCTACGAATACGCCTGCCATGAAGGCAACTATGCGCTGGGTAACATCATGCGCGGGGCACGTATTCTGGAAAACGATGTGCTCGAGGGTGCCTCCGGAGGCAACTGATCTAATCTGTCAGCCAGGCAATCGCGTCTTCCTCACGGGGGAAGACGCGCCATTGAGTAAACCAGTCATCGCGCACTGAGCGGACGCTCTGCACCACACCGCGTAAGAATTCCTTTTCACCAATAACAAACGCCATCTTGCCGCTGGGCACATTGCCGGCGCGCAGCACCTGCACCACCTGTTCCACTTCGTTTAAGGCAAAACCCACCTGCATTTCAGTGATGTTCCATAGCGCGCGCAGTTCCCCTGCGTAGTTGGCAGCAAAACACTCATTGACACCCAACGCCACTTCATTGACTTCAACAAACTCCGTCAAGGTGGCGTGAAAGATCTGCAACTGATCGTCAAAATAACTCGAATACACCGGCTCGGTCCTACATCCATGTGGCAATCGGCAAAGGCAGCAATCACGCCATTCCAGCGCTGAACAACACCCTGCACATAAAACTATAGACGAGTTTTTCTGAAGCAAACGCCAAAACAGGCAAGGCTCGAAGTTGGTGCAGCTTGCAGCGGTGCAGCAAAATACCCGCATTCGCTAGTGATTCGCGCGCTCACTTTAGGTAACGTTGGTATCTGGGGCGGGCGAGTTAAGCGTCCACATCGAAAAGCAACGCATAGCGAATCTTAGGGGAATACATGAGATACGAAGCGCCTACATCCATGAAGGATGCGGTCGGACTGCTGGCCAAAGCCAAAGGCAAAGCTGCCATTCTGGCAGGTGGCACAGATCTGTTAGTTCAACTTAAAAGCGGTCTGGTCGAACCTGACGTGATCGTCGACATTAAACACATCAAGACAACCCAGGAAATCACCAAGACCAAGAGTGGTTTTAAAGTGGGTGCCTCGGTATCCGGTGCTCGCATGCGCGACCACAAGGCGTTAAACAAAGCCTGGCCCGGCGTGGTGGAAGCCACCAACCTGATCGGTTCCGATCAGGTGCAGGGTCGCTGCACCATGGCCGGCAACCTGTGTAACGCATCACCTGCAGCAGACAGTGTGCCGGCACTGGTGGCAGCCAAAGCGAAAGCCGTCGTGGTTGGTCCCAAGGGCAAACGCACGGTGCCGGTGGAAAAGATACCCACAGGTCCGGGCAGCACCTCGCTGAAAAAGGGCGAGATCATCGAAGCCATCACCTTACCCAACGGTTCGGCCAAAACCGGGGACGCCTATCTGCGCTTTACCCCACGTACCGAAATGGACATCGCCGTGTGCAGCGCCGGCGTATGCCTGACCCTGGGCGCACGTGGTGTGATCAAGACGGCACGCATCGCCATTGGCGCGGTGGCACCCACCGTGGTACTGGCGCCGAAAGCCGCGCGTGCCATTGTCGGCACCAAGCTCGATGACGAAGCATTGGAAAAGCTGGCCAAAGAAGTCGAAAAGGTGTGTGCCCCCATTGATGACAAACGCGGCACCATAGAATTCAGAACCGAAGTGGCTGGCGTACTCGCGAAACGCGCTGCCCGAATTGCATACGAACGCGCAGGAGGTAAGTAATGTCGAGCGTACATGTTTCAACCACCATCAACGGCGACGCCGTTGAATATGTCTGTCCAGTCGGCGAGACGCTGCTGGATTCACTGCGCGATCGCGTCGGCCTGACCGGCGCTAAAGAAGGCTGCGGTACCGGCGACTGCGGCGCCTGCAGTGTCACCCTGGACGACCAGTTGGTCTGTTCCTGTCTGGTGCTGGGCGTCGAAGCCAACGGCCGCACGGTGAACACCGTAGAAGGCATGGCCCAGGACGGCGAACTGCACGTACTGCAGAAAAAGTTCATCGAACACGCCGCACTGCAGTGCGGCATCTGCACGCCAGGCTTTCTGGTTGCGGCTGATGCCCTCCTGCAACGCAACCCCAATCCCACCGTTGAAGAAGTGCGCTATGCGCTGGCCGGCAATCTGTGTCGCTGTACCGGTTACGACAAGATTGTTCGCGCGGTGCTCGATGCGGGCAAAGAGATGCGGAAGCAAAACAAGTCCAAAAGTAAAAAGCGGTAGCTTGAAGGAGATTAACAGTGGCACACGATAATAGTTACACAGGTCAGGATTTCCAGGTTGTCGGTACACGCCCCGAGCGCCCCGACGGCGTGGACAAGGTTACCGGCCGCGCGCGTTATGGCGCCGATGCCTCCGCACCGGGTCAACTGGTGGGACTGATTCTGCGCTCACCCCACGCACATGCTCAGATCAAGAAGATTGATACCTCCAAAGCAGAAAAACTACCTGGCGTTAAAGCCGTGCTGACCTCAAAAGACCTGCCGGACCTGACCGGCGGTGATGCGGGCATGTACGACATTCTGGAAAACTGCATGGCCCGGGAACGTGCTTTATACGATGGGCACGCCGTGGCTGCGGTCGCCGCCGTCGATGCACAGACTGCGAAAAAAGCGCTCAAACTGATCAAGGTGCAGTATAAGAAGCTGCCTCATGTGACCGATGTGGACGAGGCCATGAAGCCTAACGCCCCCATCGTGCAACCGCGCATCAAAGACAAGGAAACCGGCAAGCCCACCAATGTGTGCGGCATCGTACCCATGGGTCACGGCGACCTGGATGAGGGTTTCGCCCAGGCTGATGTGATCGTCGAGCGCAGTTATAAAACTGAGCAGACCCACCAGGGCTACATTGAACCCCACGCCTGCCTGGCCAGCATGGGACCAGACGGACAGGGTGAACTGTGGGTCACCACCCAGGGTCACTTCACCTATCGCAATGTGTGCGCCACCCTGCTGGGCCTGGACATCGCCAAACTCAAGGTGACCTCATCTGAGATCGGCGGCGGCTTCGGCGGTAAAACCCACGTGTGGATGGAGCCGGTAGCTCTGGCCCTGTCCCGCAAGGCTAACCGACCGGTTAAGCTGGTGATGACCCGCGAAGAAGTGTTCCGCGCCTCTGGCCCCACCTGCTCCACCTCGTCGGACATCAAGATCGGCGCGACCAAAGATGGGCGCATTACCGCAGCACAGGCCACCATCCGCTATCAGGATGGTGCCTTTCCAGGCATCTGGGGCATGCTGGGTGCGATGACCGCATTCGCCTGTTATGACCTGAAGAACTGCCAGGCATTGTGTTACGACGTGCTGGTCAACCGACCCAAGGTGGCCGCCTATCGCGCACCGTCTGCACCCATGGCTGCCTTCGGGGTGGAAAGCACCATGGATATCCTGGCTGCAGAACTGGGCATAGATCCGGTCGACTTCCGCCTGATGAATGCAGCGGATGAAGGCACCAAGGCCGCCTATGGCCCGGTCTATGGTCCAATCGGTATTAAAGCCACGCTGGAAGCGGTGAAAAGACACCCACACATGCGCGCACGCCTGGGCAAAAACCAGGGCCGCGGCATGGCCTGTGGCTTCTGGTTCAACATTGGCGGGCAGACCTGTTCTGATCTGAACATCGGCGTGGACGGCACGGTCAATCTGACCATAGGTACCATCGACGTCGGCGGCGCGCGCGCTTCCATGTCCCTGATCGCGGCCGAAGAACTGGGCATTCCCTATGAAGATGTGAAGTGCACCATTGGTGATACCGCCTCGCTGGGTCATAACGACACCACTGAAGGCAGTCGCGGTACCTTCTCGTCCGGCATGGCCACGATTTTCGCCGCCCGTGACGCCATCGATGAGATGAAGAAACGCGCTGCGGCAATGTGGGAAATTCCGGTCGAAGAAGTGGCCTGGGAGAACGGTGCAGCGGTTGCTGTGGGTAAACACAACAGTAATCTCGGCAGCCTGACCCTCAAGGAAATTGCCAGAAAGTCGCCCCAGACCGGCGGACCCATCGCCGGACACAATGAAGTGACCGCAGATGGCGCAGGCGTGTCCTTCGCCAGCCACATCTGTGATGTGGAAGTCGATCCGGAAACCGGTGCCACCAAAATCCTGCGCTACACAGTGGTACAGGATGCCGGTAAAGCCGTGCACCCGACTTATGTCGAAGGTCAGATGCAGGGCGCTGCTGCCCAGGGCATCGGTTGGGCGCTGAACGAAGAGTATATCTACGGCAAAGATGGCCGCCTGCAGAACCCCGGCTTCCTCGACTATCGAGTACCGGTCTGTTCAGATCTGCCGTTCATCGATACAGAAATCATGGAAATCCCCAACCCATCGCACCCGTACGGGGTACGCGGGGTGGGTGAAACTTCCATCGTGCCGCCACTGGCTGCCATCGGCAACGCCGTTTCCAATGCGGTCGGCGTACGCATGAACCATGTGCCGATGTCGCCACCGCGCATTCTCAAGGCATTGCGCGAAGCGCAGGCCGCTGAAAAGCAGGTCTCAGCAGGCTAGTGGAGGTTCAGCTCTCCGGAACACTGCGTGACGCCGCGGGTGGGGCCAGCTCAATTGAGCTGGAAGCAAAAACCATCCGCGAACTCATGCGCAAGATCGAAGAGCGTTACCCGAAAATGGCGGCTTCATTAGCCGATGAAGTCGCTGTTTCCATCAACGGCCAGATTTTCCGTGACAACTGGGGGCAGGAAATCCCTGCCGATGCCGAGGTGTTCCTGTTACCCCGTATCCCCGGCGGTTAGCTAGATAACGTCGAAATCCACCACCACTTCATCAGTGATGGGGTGTGACTGACAGGTCAACACAAACCCCGCCGCCAGTTCTGCCGGCGACAGCGCATGGTTCAGATCCATATCCACCTCACCCTCTACCACTCTGGCTTTGCAGGTTGCACAGACCCCGCCCTTACAGGAAAACGGCAGATCCAGACCGACCGACAGCGCCCCATCCAGAATGTTCTCACCATCCGCAGTCAGCTCGAATGACACTTCCCGGCCGCCGGAGCGCACTCTGACCTGGGTACTTAAATCCGCATATTCCAACGCTCTGGCCTGATGCCTGGCGCGTGCCAGGGCGGCATCTTCAGCTGAGGCAAAAAACAGCTCATAGTGAATCTGACCCGGCTCGATGCCTACACCGCGCAGGCCTCGGGTCACTTCGGAAATCATGCCTTCCGGACCGCACAGATAGAACGCATCGTAGCTCTGAATATCGATCAGACAGCGATTCAGTTCGGCACCTTTGCGGTTATCGATGCGACCGTTCAATACGGCCGCGCGCTGCTGTTCGCGACTGAAAATATTGATCCACTGGAAGCGCTCAAGATAGCGGTTTTTCAACCACAGCAGCTGTTCGCGAAAGATTATGTCCGCTGCCCGTCGATTACCGTAAATCAGGGTCACCCGCGTCAGGGGATCTGCCTGCAGCACGGCTCTGACAATAGAGATCACGGGCGTAATACCGCTGCCTGCCGCAATACACAGGATCTTGTCACCGGCCAGTTGGTCACAGTCAATGCGAAACTCGCCGGCCGGCGGCTGCACTTTGATCTGCATGCCTGGGGCAAAGTGTTGATGGGCGTAGGCAGAAAACGCACCGCCATCGATCAGTTTGATGGCTACCGCCAGCGGCTCGCCGGGGATGGAACAGATTGAATAGCTGCGCCGAACTTCCAGCCCGTCCACATCCACCGCAAAGGTCAGATACTGGCCTGGCTGGAAGGCAAACTGCTCAGCGAGCTCCGCTGGCACATCGAATTCCACCCATAGGGTCTGATTGGCTTCAGCCCGGGTACGACTGATGGTCAGGGTGTAGAAGTCAGCCAATTACAGCGCCTTAAAGTGATCGAAAGGTTCCAGACACGCGCCACATCGATACAGCGCCTTACAGGCGGTGGAACCGAATTCACTGATCAACTGGACATCGGTGCTGTTGCACTGGGGGCAACGCACGGCGCCTGGCGGCGCCACGCCATAGCCACGCAGTTTTTCGCGGGCATCGGCTGTCAGCCAGTCCGTGGTCCAGGCTGGAGCGAGTTGGGTCACCACCTCTACCTGCGGATGCCCGTTAGCGCGCAGCGTCTCAGTCACCGTTTCCGCCATCATGGTCAAAGCCGGGCAGCCGGAGTAGGTGGGCGTCAGTGTGACCTGCACAGTGCCGTTGTCGGTGACCGCCACATCCTGTAATACACCCAGTTCCCAGATGCTCAATACCGGCACCTCCGGGTCTTTGACCTGATCCAGCAGTTGCCACAGTTCAGCGTTTGCAGATTGCCGTCGTCGGCGATCCAGCTCGTAACGCGCCTGGGGAATTACCGCCAGCAGATCCTGTGCTGCCATCACCGCCTGCTCACCACTCGAGACCGGGATAGGCGCGCTGCAGAAACTGCATCTCGCTGAGCATTCTGCCCAGGTGTTCGGTGTGCACGCCCTGGCGACCACCGCTCACCTGCCAGTCCTGCCCGGGCAGCTCGATTGCAAGTTCAGCGAACAGTTCAGTCACCTGTTGGTGCCAGGAAGCTTTAAGCGTCGCGCGGTCCACTGCGATGCCCTGCGCAGCCAGCGATTGCTCGAGTTCGTCCATGGCAAACAACTCATCGACGTAACCCCAGAGCTCATCTACCGCCCGCTGCGTTCTCTGTCTGCTTTCCCCGGTGCCTAACGCCAGGCGACGCATCCACTCGCGACTGCGTCTTAAGTGATAGGCCACTTCTTTATTCGACTTGGCTGCAATCGCCGCCAGGGTCGCATCTTCAGAGCGGGCAAGTTGCGCAAAAAACAGCGTTTCGAATTCATCCAGCAGATAGTGACGTACCATACTGAAGGCAAAGTCGCCAATGGGTAGCTCGACCATTAACAGGTTAGTAAACGCATTGGCATCACGCAGAAAGGCCAGTTCATCTTCGCTTTTACCCAACAGGCTGCCGGCATACTGCAGGGCCATACGCGCCCGGCCGAAATAGTCCAAGCCGACATTGGCAATAGCGATGTCTTCTTCCAGGATAGGAGCACAAGCACACCATTCACACAGACGCTGGCCGAGCACCAACGCGTCGTCGCCCAGGCGCAGCGCATATTGCGCCACTGCCTGTTCCGCAGGTGCGACCACCACTACATATTCTCCACGCCATCCGGCAACTTGTAGTGGGTTGCGTGGCGGTAAGGTTTGTCATCCATAGGGTCGTAGAAAGACGCGACGTCAGATTCCTGGGAGGCATGAATATGCTTCGATTCCACCACCCAGATACTGGCGCCCTCACCCCGCCTTATGTACGTTTCCCGCGCATACTCCAAGGCCTGTTCCGCATCATGGGCATGCAGCGAACCGACATGGATATGGTCCAGGCCGCGCCGACCGCGAATGAAAACTTCCCACAAGGGTGCATGCTCACTCATCGGTGCTGTCTCCTGCCTGCTGGCGCGCGGCATAGGCCGCAACCGCTTCGCGCACCCACTCGCCTTCTGCGTGGGCGCGTTTGTGCATGGCCAGCCGTTGCCGGTTGCACGGCCCGTTGCCACTGACTACGCGCATAAACTCATCCCAGTCAATCTCGCCGAAGTCGTAGTGGCCACGGTCTTCATTCCAGCGCAGGTCCGGGTCGGGAATGGTCAGCTTGATCAATTCCGCTTGCGCCACAGTCTGATCAACAAAGGCCTGGCGCAGTGAATCGTTGCTCTGCCGTTTGATCTTCCACAGCATGGACTGTGCGCTGTGCGCCGATTCAGCATCGTGCGGGCCGAACATCATCAGCGACGGCCACCACCAGCGGTTCAGGGCATCCTGAGCCATAGCCTGCTGTTCGGCGCTGCCGGCGCTGAGCCTGGCCATGATCTGATAACCCTGACGTTGATGAAAACTCTCTTCCTTGCAGATGCGCACCATGGCCCGCGCATAGGGCCCATAAGAAGTACGTTGCAGCGAAACCTGGTTAACGATGGCGGCACCGTCCACCAGCCAGCCGATAGCGCCGATATCCGCCCAGGTCAGCGAGGGATAATTGAAGATGGACGCATACTTGGCACTGCCATCATGCAGCGCCTGAATCAGTTCTTCGCGGGTGATACCCAGCGTTTCGGTTGCGCTGTAAAGGTACAACCCGTGACCGGCTTCATCCTGGATTTTTGCCAGCAGTACCGATTTGCGCTCCAGTGTCGGTGCCCGGGTCAGCCAGTTGCCTTCCGGTTGCATGCCAATCACTTCTGAATGGGCATGTTGTGACATCTGCCGGATCAGATTCTTACGATAGGCCTCCGGCATCCAGTCCTTGGGTTCGATCTTTTCTTCTGCGGCAATTTTGGCTTCGAACGCCTGTTCGAGATCACTGGCTTCGCTCATGACATCTCCCGAGCTCATACGCGCCCAATATAACGCAAATCTGCGCCGGATTGAGGCCAACCACGACCTGCAGCCTACCTTTGCCCTACGCACTTACGGTACCATCGAAGTCAATCAATGGTGGGGGCCGACATGATTCCAAAGAAAACCCGCGTGGCCATTCTGGGTGCCGGCATGTCTGGCTTGTGCATGGCGATGCAGCTGCGCAAGAAAGGCATCAACGATTTTGTAGTGCTGGAAAAAGCCGACAATGTGGGTGGTACCTGGCGCGAAAACCGCTACCCCAACATTGCCTGTGATGTGCCCTCACATGTGTATTCGTTTTCTTTCGAGTTGAACCCCAACTGGAGTCACTCCTACAGCGGCGGCGCGGAAATCCTGGCTTACTGCGAACGGTGTGTGAACAAGTACGGGCTGAATGAGTTTATCCATTTCGGGCAGGAGGTGACGTCGGCCACCTTTGCGGATGACCTGTGGTCCATTGAAACCCGCGACGGCAGCGTACTGCAGGCTGAAGTGGTGGTCTCTGGTCTGGGCGGGCTGCACCTGCCCAATCGACTCAAAGCACCGGGCATCGAAGAATTCAACGGTCGTCGATTCCATACCGCACTATGGGACGACGACTACGATCTGAGTGACAAGCGCGTTGCGCTGATCGGAACCGGCGCCAGCGCGGCCCAGGCCCTGCCCGGCATTGCGCCCATTGCCAAACAGGTGACCGTCTTTCAGCGCAAGGCAGCCTGGGTGTTCCCACGCATGTCCGCGGAAATCTCCGACCAACGCCGTGAATTGTTCAACAAGTACCCCTGGCTGATGCGCCTGTACCGCTGGTTCATCTGGCTGCAGATGGACGTGTTGGGCATCCTTTCCCTGCGGCGCAACGGCCCGCTCTCCAAACGACTCAAGCAAACGGCGCTGGATCATCTGGCCGAATCCGTCTCTGACCCCGAGATCCGCGCCAAGCTGACGCCGGACTACGCCGCGGGCTGTAAACGCAGGGTCATCGCTGACGACTACCTGACCATGTTCAATCGCGACAACGTAGCGCTGGTCACCGACGGCATCGAACGCATCGAGGCCAATGGCTTGCGCGACACGCTGGGTAACCTGCACGAAGTGGATGTGCTGATCGAAGCCACGGGATTTAAACCGTTCGATATCACCGAGTACGTGCAGATCACCGGGCGCGATGGTCAAAGCCTGCGTGACGTGTGGCGCGAGCGGGTAGATTCCTTCCGTACCATGATGGTGCCCGGGTTTCCGAATTTCTTCATGATGCTGGGGCCTAACAGTGCCACAGGGCATACGTCGGCGCTGATCATGATCGAATCAACCGTCAACTATGTGATCAAGTGTCTGGAACTCATGAACGCCAACGGTCTGAAACACCTGGACCCGGATCCGCAAGTGGTGGCGCAATACAACCACCGGCTGCAGCGTGATATGAAAAAGATGGTGTTCTCTGGCGGGTGCGATGCCTGGTATACCGACAGCAACGATCACAATTTTACCCTGTGGCCTTACTCAGCCGCGCGTTTCATATTCGAACAACAGCGGGTTAATCCAGCTGAGTTCCGCTCGAGCTCTGTCTGAACAGACGGCCCATACACCTGAGAACGGACTCTCAATTGCAGAGCGAGTACGGCGGGGTCTGGGGCTGAGCGCGATAGCCCGCAGATTTTGGCGAAGTTTCGTTTGTTTACTCGGCCAGGCCGAGCACCTTGTAATTCGGATCTTCGTAATAGTTTACTTCGATCAGGGCTGCCGCATTGGCCAGTAACACCCGACAATCTTTCGATAAATGCCGCAGGTGAACTTTTTTACCCACCCTGGCATATCGCTCGGTAATTTTGTTGAGCGCTTCGATCGCTGACATATCAGCAACCCGGCTTTCTGCAAAATCGATGACTACATGTTCAGGATCGTCCAGCACGTTGAACTTCTCTGCAAAGTGCGCTGTGGAGCCGAAAAACAGCGGACCGTATATCTCGTAGTGTTTCCAACCCTGGTGGTCTATGTATTTACGCGCCCGAATACGTACAGCGCTGTCCCACGCAAAAACCAGCGCCGAGATAATCACTCCGACGACCACGGCAACCGCCAGATTGTGTAACACCGCTGTTACCAGAGTAACAAGGATCATCACCAGAATGTCAGAGCGAGGCATACGCTGAAACACCCTCAAACTTGCCCACTCGAAGGTGCCGATGGCAACCATGATCATCACTCCGGTGAGCGCAGCCATCGGTAACAATTCGATAACCGGGGCACCGTACATGATAAAAACCAGCAGCATCAGGGCGGCGACAATCCCGGACAACCGGGCGCGAGCGCCTGAGGAAATGTTGATAAGACTCTGCCCCAGCATGGCGCAGCCACCCATGCCGGAGAAAAATCCCGACAACACATTGGCAGTGCCCTGCGCCACGCATTCCTTGTTGCTGCGACCACGGGTTTCGGTAATCTCGTCAATAATATTCAGGGTTAACAAGCTCTCAATCAGACCAACACTGGCCACAATGACCGCATAGGGGAAAATCAGAAAAAGTGTCGCCATGGAGAGTTCAACCATGGGTATGTGAAAAGGGGGAAACTCACCCTGAATGGATGTGATATCACCGACCGTGCGGGTGTCGATCCCCAGCAATGCCACCAGGCCGAAGACCAGAAGAATGGCCACCAACGAGGCCGGTACAGCCTTGGTCAGTTTGGGCAGAAGCCAGATCACCAGCATCGCAACCAGCACCAGACCACCAAAGGTCGCAAGGTCCTTACCCACCATCCAGCTGCCGTCACCCGCCCTGAATTGATCGATCTGGCTCATGAAGATGATGATCGCCAGGCCGTTTACAAAGCCGAAGATCACCGGGTGTGGTACCAGGCGCATTACCTTGCCGAGACGAAGTACGCCGGCCAGAACCTGGAGGATACCGGCGAGTATTACCGTGGCGAAGACATACTCAACACCATGGGTGAGCGCAAGCGAAGCGATAACCACAGCAATAGCACCGGTTGCACCGGAGATCATTCCTGGACGGCCACCGAGGATACTGGCAACCAGGCCCATGACAAAGGCGGCGTACAACCCAGTTAATGGCGAAAGACCGGCGATCATTGCGAACGCCACAGCTTCAGGTATCAGGGCCAGGGCAACCGTGGTACCGGAAAGTACTTCGTTTTTGTAGTTAACTTTCTGCGCCAGCGCAAAAATGTTGAGATAAGTCTCTTTGATGATGAAATCCACATAGTTCAGTTAAAAAAACACACAAAGCCACGCGCCAGTGATGTAGATCACTCGCGCCTAAGCACAAGACCTCATGTCACTGGGGTGAATGAACAAGTGGGGGCAGAGGAAGCTCGCCAATACCAGAGTTTAAAGTGGCGGGGACGAGGCGGCGGCATGGTAACGACTGGCGATACCATTGTCTACCAGCAGCGGGGGGAGACCACATCCAACCCTCATGACTGTTCACTGTTAAGGAACGTCCGTATTATTGCCTGCTACCTCTTTCCATCGGGCACTGATGCAACCGTGAAGTTTGGACTGCACCTGGATAACGCCAACAGTCGAGACGCCACCGCGCTGTTGTCGAGTTGGCTGGCAATGGTCCGAACCGCGGACGCCGCCGGATTTGACTACGTCAGTGTGGTTGACCATCTCGTCCCTTTCCCCAATCACAGATCATCAGATCTGACTTTGTTTGACCCATGGCAACTGCTCGCCACCTTCGCGGGTATAACCAGCAAGGTAACCTTGCTCACGCTGGTGACAAACGCACCAAACACACACCCGGCGCGACTGGCCAAACAGGTGGCTACTCTGGACGTCATCAGCGAGGGGCGGACGATGGTAGGTTTAGGGGCAGGCGGATACCAGGCAGATGATGCCGCAATCAGTAGCGGCGCACGCGCCTTTCAGGTCCGCTACGAACAGCTTGCGGAATGCATTGATGTGCTGGAACTGCTCTGGCACGGCAAGGAAACGACCACTCACGGGCCATACTACCCGGTAGGAGAACTTGTCAGTGCGCCGCAACCACAGGCCAGGCCTCGACTGCTGATCGCCGGTAAAAGCAAACCCATTCTGCGGCTTGTGGCGGACAAAGCATCGGCGAGTAATTTCGCCTTCACAAACCTGAGTGACCTGAAGTTATTGATGCAGAGGCTCACTGAGATTCTGGCATCTGCTGCAAGACCGCTGACTGAAATCGAAATTACCGTACTGGACCGAGTGTTTATCGGTGATTCCGACAGCCAGGCTCAGCAAGCCTGGCAATCTGCCGGCGCACCGGCTGTGTACGGACATCCGGGGCTTGTCGGCGCAGCAGATTCGCTGGTGCAGTCTATCTCCCAACTCGAAGCAGCCGGTGTCAATACGTTGTTTCTGATGTTCAACGACTCAGGTTCGTTGCAACAATTCTCGCAGGAGGTATTGCCTCGTTGTTGAGGCCGGAGGAACAGTGGGGGCGGGAAAATATCTGTAAGTAGCAGATCAACCTTCGCCTCATCGACCATCGATACAGCGCGTATCATGCCGGCATGCATGTGGTACCGCAGGTTGCATCCGCTGTTATTGAGCGTTAACGAACTAACACAACACCAGCGGGTCAAAAGAACGACACGGACTAAAGAACAACCAAAAAAACAACATAGACAGAGGATCTGAACTTGGCATCTAGCGTTAGTAAAAATTGGATGGCATTGCTGGGTAGCCTGCTCGTGCTTACTGCCTGTGTGCAGGAATCAAACGCGGGTGCCAATATGGCGGACAAGCGCTCGAACAATGCAGAAGCGGCGACTGACACAGATTACGATGCTGCTCTGGTGGTAGCGGGTGGTTGCTTCTGGTGTGTTGAGTCCGACTTCGAGAAGCTCGATGGCATCGGCGACGTACTGTCTGGCTACGCGGGTGGCGACACCACTAACCCGACTTATCAAAACCATGCGGAGCATCTTGAAGTCGTACGTATTCCGTACGACTCCGAAAAACACAGCTATACCGAGTTAGTCGACTATTTTTTGCGCCACATTGACCCGCTGGACGCGGGTGGACAGTTCTGCGATCGAGGACACAGCTACACTACAGCGATATTTTTCTCGAATGCAGACGAACGTGATGCGGCGGAAGCAGCGATTCGCAGAGCTGAAATCGAGCTGGGGCAGGATGTCGTCACCTCGGTCTTAGCACTTGATCAATTCTGGATCGCTGAGGACTATCATCAGGACTATTACAAGAAGAACCCGCTGCGCTACAAGTTCTATCGCGCCAGCTGTGGCAGAGACAAGCGCGTTGCCGAGGTCTGGGCATCTGGCTCCTAGCCTGGCAAAGTCAGTCTCACTGCTGCAGCTTACCGGCTGTGGTGTTTCAAACGCTTGAAACCTCGGTGATGGCGGCGCCGGTGGACTGACTGGTTTCCAGCGCCTGTTCTACAGCATCAAGAAAACCAGGCAGATCGACGATCTGTTCCTGCTCAGGGTGCGCGGTTTTACCGCGCAGGTCCCCGGTGATTACACCACTGTCCACGGTCGAGATCAGCGCGGCTTTGAGGCGGCTGGCATACGAACCCAGGGCCGGATTGTCTTCCCGCTGAGCCACCTCAACCAGCGCGTTGGCTACCGCGAACAACAGTGCCGAGGGGTTAAAGATCAGTTCCTTACCGTCCGAAGCCAGGTAACGCTCATAGAGGTCATGCGCAGTGCCGTGGGGCGCTTCGAACAGCATGGTGCCGTCTTTACTCTCGATGATGGAACTGGCCGTGGCCAGACTGCCGCCCAGCGCTGCGGAAATGTCCGAGAAGATATCGCCATCCAGGTTCTGCGCCGGATAGAGGGCATTGCGCGGCGGGTCGGCGATCATCTTTTTCAGCTGACTGCTGGGCCGCATGATCATGAACGACGGTGGCGGCGTATCCGCCTGGGCCAATTCGCGGCGCACTTCGGCGATAACCCTGGAGAATACATCGTCGTACTGCATGTATTCCCGCTTGAGGCCGAAATAGACTTCTTTGTTTTTCCGCGAGGCGTCGCGGAAAACCTGTTTCACCCAGTCTTTGATGGCCACCCGGTCATTGGACATGAGCAGAATGGGATCACCCTCGGCAACATCCAGCGCATGTTTTTCGTGGCCGTCAACGATCACCTTGATGATGCCATCACTGGGCACCGGCAGGTTGAAACTGCCGTACTGGTCACCGCCACCCGCGCTCATACGCGAGATCGACACGTGACAGTGTCGGTCCGCCACGCCGAATTCCCGCAGTTCGTTCACCAGTTTGTACAGCTTGCGGCCAGTGGTGTTGTCAGGCACACCCCACAGCGCTCTTGCCGGCGGGTTCGCCACAAGGCGTGCCGCCTGGGCATCGATCAACTCATAATGGTAGGACAATCCTGCTGCGGCAAACTGTGCCTTATAGTCGCTGTTGAAGATGCTTTCTATGGCACTGCGCATGACCCCGTCATAGCCAGGGATAACGGTATCCTTCAGACCCAGATAGGCATCCCGCTGCTCGTCCAGCGCGCGCTGGAAAAAACGATGGGCCCAGGCGCGTACCGCACTGATCTGATTGGTTGCCAACAACCAGGGATCGCCGATATTGACCCGCCGGCGATGCAGTTCGACCGGGTCACCGCTCTCGCCCACAAACACCAGTTTGAGAATACCGGTGGCTGAGGACAGCTCTGAGAAACTGTCTTTCATACCGCCGCTTTCCATGGTCTCCACCGCGATATCGCGGTCAATCCACTCCGGGGTCTGCACCACCAGATTCTTGAATTGAATGTCTTCGCGGGTGATGTTGCCGCCAATACCTTTGCGGATGGCGCCATTGGGTGATTTGGTGGCGAGTGGATCCAATTCCGATTCTTTCAGTTCAGGGTGCGCGGCGAGCAGTTCATCGAGCTGTTCCCGATTGACGGTCATGCCGGCGTTTTTGATACCGACACCGTGCAGTCGCAGAGCGCTGATGGCATCCCGCACAACCATCCCGTTAGACACCAGTCGCTGTTCGGCGGAGAGGTCAATTTCTTCCAGAGGAATGTCTATCCGCGCATGGATGAAGCGTTGCAGAATCATCTCGAACGCAACCTGGGCCATTTCATCGCCGTGTAGAACCACCAGCGGATGCTTAACTTGTATTTTCACGAACCTGCCAGATGCTGCTAAGCGCACACCCTACCCCCTAAAGCCCCCCGCTGCCAAGGCTTCAGCGTGACAGTCCAGAAAGCTCTATGTCCGCCGATAAAAAATTGCGTGCGGTGGCGTTATTTGGCGTTACTATCGCGCATCTACAAGAGAGCGAGCATGGCCTACAAACACATACTGGTGGCGATCAATCTGGAAGAACCCAGCGACACTGTGCTGAGTCGCGCCATCGAAATGACAGAACAGCACGGGGCCCGCCTTGCGATAATATCCGTGTTACCGCAGGTGGACTCCTTCCTTTCCGGCATGGAGCTGTTGCACAGCAAAGAGATCGTGCACTCGATCACCCGGGACGGCCTGTGGCAGTTGAAATCCTATCTCAAACAGCGTCTGCCCCAATCGCTGGAAGGGCGTACCGAGATTCGCGCCTTCGCTGGCTCACCCGAAACTTCGATCACCAGCTACGCCGCCAGCCACGATTGTGATCTGATTATTGTCGGCGCCCATGACCGACATGGTCTCGAGTATTTTCTGGGGACTACGGCATCGGCCGTGCTTTATCGTGCTCATTGCGATGTGCTGGGAATCCGTGACAAGAACAACATTCACCCGTACCAGACAGTGGTCGTGGCCGTGGATGGCGGCGAACAGACCGCAGCCATTCTCGATAAAGCGGCCAGCGTTGCTGATCAGAACAAAAACCGTCAGGTAGTGACGATCCTGCGGCCACTGATTCTGGATTACCAGCTGGAACAAATTGACTGGAGCGCAGCGCAGATATCCAATATGACTGGCGACCTGGAACGCGCCATGATTGGTAAAATTCAGCAGCAGATCGACGCCAGCCCACTGGCAGGTCTGCAACTGCAGACCCGTTCCGGCAAACCTTCGGCTCAGCTCAAGCAGTTCGCCACCGAAATGGAAGCCGATCTCGTCATCATGGGGTCTGGCAGCCGTCATGGTTCGGGCTGGATGATCGGCTCAACTACCCACAACGTACTGCACGGTGTCAATTGCGACGTACTGGTGATCCGCCAGTCCCAGCGCCAGGTTAACTGAGCTTAAGGATAGATAACGATATCAATACGCCGGTTGCGTAAACGGCCTTCGTTGGTTTCATTATTGGCGATGGGTTTGGTCTCGCCATGACCCACAGCAGAAAGCTGCAGCGCTGAAATCTCGGTGTTTTCGAGCAGATAGTTGACCACCGCCTCTGCCCGCGCAATGGACAGCGTCAAATTTTTATCATCTACTCCGTGCGAATCCGTATGCCCCTCAATGGTAATCGGCGCGTCCGGGAACGCAGCTAAGGCCTGTTGTACCCGCTCCAGCAGGGGTTCGTGATGGGGTTCAATGCTGGCGCTGCCGCTGGCGAAGCCCAGCCCGATGAGACGGATGATCAACTGATTCTGCGCGCGCAACACCAGCGCTTCAGAGGGGCCAAACATGGTCTCGATCTGAGTGATTTTGTCTTCCCGCGCCTGTTGTTCCGCCATACGTTTGTTCAGTCGCGCCTGAGCCAGCTCCTGGCCTTCCAGATCGGCCTGTACCATGGACAACTCTTCTTCCAGAATCAGCGCCCGCTGGTGACTGCTGTTCAACGCCTGCTCGCTCAAAGCCAGACGTTGTTTGAGCTCTGCATGCAGGGCAATGAACGCATCGATCGCCTGGGTCGGGCCTTCATCAAAATAGACCGGCAGATTCTGTGTCGCGGCAAAGCGTTCTATTTCTTTCTCCCACGCCAGCAGCACTTCCTCCAGCGAGTTGTCGTTGTCATCTATGTCGTCGGCCAGTTTCGCCACATAGGCGGCGTGGCGGGCATGGTGCAGTGACTGGGTCGCCAGCGTGCGCGGGCGGTCGGTGTCATAACGGTTGCTGCTCAACTCAGATCTGGCCTGAGCCAGAAGCTCGACTGCCTTGCCGTAGGAAATCGGCGCCCAGTCATCTGCATCCAGGCGTTTGGCCGCGGCGATGGCTGCCTCAATTTCGGTAAAGAGTGCCACTTCGATGGCAGACAGCTCTGCATCACGAAAAAACCTTTCAGCCCGGGTAGCGTAATTTTCCACGCGTGACTGGCGGCCTACCTCGGCGCGCGAAGCCGCCTCGTACAGTGCGACATCCGCCTTTCTCCACAAATCAGGCGCACGGGTTCTGGCATCTGCGGCCAGCGCATCGGCGCGGGCTTCAAAGGCATCCTTAACCACCAGTCCAACCCCTTCTGCGCGCACGGCAGCCTCGGTGAACTGGCCAATGGCGCCTGCCAGCAAGGCGCGCACTTTGACCGTGTCTTCGCCATCCTCGAAAGCTTTTTCCGCTTTACGGTATTGATTAGCAGCAGCACGATAAGTCTCTGGCGCGAGCACGCTGGCAGACTGATCGTTAGCGTGTTTCAGCGCATCTGAGGCCCCGGCAAACACCGACGAACGCAGATTCTCACGTAGTTCGTCAGCCGCCAGCAGTTGTGGACTGCAGACCACTATCAGCAATGCAACCAGTCCTGTTTGCATAAAACGCATCATTATTTCCTTCTCAAGTTACTTAATGCCATGCAACAACCTGTCAAACAGGTCTGCGCCGGTAATGATGCGTTTCTGATCGGTCCAGACCAGCACCACATCGTTTTCGATTACACCCCGATTACTGGTTTTGCTCTTGCGCAGCATACGGATCACATAGCCCAGATCGGTCTTGTGATTGCGCACGATAATAGGTCGATGGCAGTACTTGTACACATCGACGGCCTGTTTCTCGAGCAGGACATCGCGTAAAAAACCATCCGCATCCAGCAACAGTTGTGGCTCGCCTTCAAGGTCAGCCAGAATGACCCACTTACGCCGCGACGCGTGCAGGAGTTCCAGCAGTGGATCAGTGTTGTGGGGTTGAAACTCAGGCAGGCGGGGTAGATCTACATCCGTCTCCAGCTTGAGGATGCTGTCCGGATCTACGGGCGTACCTTCCTCGATGACGGATATGTCGTCAATCTCGAGAAAATTAAGTGCGCCGATGCCTTCCACGTCACCCACATCGCTGTCGTGATTCTCGACATGCCTGATCAGAATGTCTTTGATGACATGTTCATGGAAGTATTCAGCCGATTCCTTGCCGAGCCAGGCATCCAGCAGTGATGCGGTTGGTTTGGCAAATGGATACAACAGAAACTGATACAGCCGCAGCACCGGCAGGAAGATCGACGCCATACGCAAGGCATGGCGGGAAAAGTAGGCCTGGGGGAATATCTCGCCGAGAAAGGTAATGGCGATGGTAGAAAACAGGAACGCGGCTACGCCTGCCATGACCGAGTTGGAAAGCAGTGTCAGCAACACGTTGATGCCGACGTTACCCCACAGAATGGTGGTCAGCAGAAAATTGGAATCCTCGCGCATGGCGAGCACACCGGCAGCGCGCGGATTGGTTTCCGCTTCGACTTCGAGCTGCAGTCGTGACAGCCGAAACACGGCCAGATTGAGGCCGGAGAACATCGCCGATTGAGTAAGGCAGAAGAGGATGCCCAGCCAGATATACACGTCCATGCGCTATTCTACACGAATCCAGCCATGGCTATCATAACCATGCAGACATCAGGGTCGCAGTGCCCAGGAAGGAAATGAAGCCCGCCACATCGGTCACCGTGGTCAGAATGATGGAGGAAGCTGTGGCAGGATCCTGCCCCAGACGGGTGAGAATCATCGGCACCAGCGCGCCGGAGATGCCCGCCGCCAGCATGGAGAGCACCATGGCTACCGCGATAACGGCGGCCAGTCCTAGAGAGCCACTCCACACCAGCACGCCCGCGCCACAGGTGATGGCCAGCGCCACTCCATCGGCAAAGCCGACCAGCACTTCCTTTCGCAATACCCGACGCCAGTCACGAATGCTGATTTCATGCAGCGCCAGACCGCGCATGGTCACTGCCAGCGCTTGCGCACCAGCATTACCAGATTGACCTGCCACCACCGGCAGCAGAATGGCCAGGGCGGTGAACTGAGCAATGGTGCTCTCAAAAAGTCCGACTACGGCCGCCGCCAGAAAGGCCGTCAGCAGGTTGATGTGCAGCCAGGGCAGGCGCTTTCTGACCGCAAAAGTGGGTGTCGACAATGCCCGCTCATCCGCATTACCCACCATTTTCTGCATGCCGGCTGTGGCTACATCTTCAATGGCCTGAAACAGACTGGCATAGCGCACGACCCCCATCAGCTTGTTGTCGAGGTCGACCACCGGTACAGAGTCCAGGCGATGGTCGTTCAAGACAGCCACGATCTGTTCACGGGGTGCCATTATGTTGAGCGGCTGGGCTACATCGTGGGCGATGGTCTGCAACAGTGTGTCTGGTTCTTCCAACGCCAGGTCCTGAATATCGACACGTCCCGCCAGACGGTTATCCCCGTCCACCAGATAAAGTGACCGGGCGCGCTGCACGGCTGATTGTTTGAGCTGCGCCAATGCCTCTGCCACTGTCATGTCTCTGGTGCAGGTGGTAAACACACCATCCATCAGGCGGCCTGCGGTATTTTCCGGAAAACTGAGCTGGCGCTCGAGCCCTGCAGCCAGCTCAGGCGGTAGTGCGGCAAACACCGCTGCCCGTTCAGCCTCCGGCAGTTGCGCAAGAATGACTACCGCCAGACGGGGCGAGGCCTGCAGCAATACTGCAGTCTGCTGTGCGGGCGTCAGATGACGGAATATCTCTCCAGCCTGCACTGGGGACGCACTGTCCAGGGTGAGAATCACACCATCTGTCGACAGCGTTTGCAGATCTGCACTGAAGTCGGCTGTGGGTATCGAAGTCAGTGTCCTGGCGGCGTGGTTCGGGTAGGTGCGCAGAAATTCATCGTGCAGGGTCTGTACCAGACTCATGAGGTGCGGTCCCGAGCAAACAGAACCGTCAGCATTTCGCTGAGCACGCTGATCAGATGTACGGCCAGATCAATCAGCACTGCTACACCGCCCGCCACTTCGCCTTGATCTGCACAGGCATTCACCAGCGTACTGCGGGTGACATAGCCCTGCAGGCGTCCCTTATGATCCACCACAGGCAGTGCATGCTGATCGCTCTGGGTCAGCCGCTCAAGCACGGCATGCATCGGACTCTCCACCAGCACCGGATTAACTGGCACACTGTAATCGCGGGCCAGACCAGCCCCAGTTTCGTCCTGGATCAGCTGTTCCAACTGGATGACGCCCACAACCTCATCTTCGTTATTCAGCGAAAACAGTGGACTGCCGTTGGCGGGGCGGCGGCGCAGTTCGGCTATCACTTCATTCACCGTGACATTTTCATGAATAGCCCATACGTCTGTGTTGAGCACCATGCCGACACTGTCCGTCGCGTAGGCCAGAGTGCGGCGGAGCAATCGCTGTTGCTCGCTGCTGGCCATGGCATTGATGGCTTCTGTGGCCTGAATGGTGGAAAGCCGGGTGACCACCCTGATGGCAGTATCGGTATGCGCCACATTCAGCCAGGCCCCAAGCTGCGCGTGCGGTATCAGATTAACGATGCGATCCGCGCGCGCCACAGCCAGCCTGGCCACCACCTCAACTGCCACATGCTCTGGCAACTGGGTCAGAAATTCGACCGCCTCCTGGGGATCGGCTGCCTTTTCCAGCAACCTGGCCACCCGCTCCGGGTCGATCTGCGCAAAGCGCAGGCCCAGTTCGCTAACGCTCAAGGTCAACTTCCTCTGCCTCACGCACGACGGGGCGACTGGCAAACAGGTGTGCAGGCAGATTGACCACACCGGCTTGGGTGGCGATGGTCAGACCGGTGCGATGCACCTCGACTACTACACCTTGCAGATCATCAACGCGGATACGGTCGCCCACTTTATAGCGTTGCAGCTCGCCTTGTGCTGTGAGGTTGGCCACCAGTTGACGTGCGCCGATAGCAAATGCCAGACCCAGGGAGCCGAGCACAAAGGCAGTGAAGATGATCGACAGCTCGGAAAGAAAGGAAACATCCAGGCCGATCTGTTGCAACGCCATAACAGCGGCGATGAGCATGACAAAGCCGTAAACGATCTTCGCCAGGTTTGCGGTATGCTGGGAATAGTCGAGCCCGGCCACCAGCTCGCGTCCCAACAGGCCGATTACGTGGCCGACCGTCAGTATCGCCAGGGCCACCAGCAGGCTGGGCACGAAGCCCACCAGCGAATCCAGGCCATCGGCCATCTGCGCCACGCCCAGGGTTTCAAGCGCCAGGGCGACGGCAGACAGCAGCACCAGCCAGAAGCCGACCCGCTGAATGATAAGCAGCATTTTCTGACTGATCAGGGGTTCTGTACTCTGACCCAGGCCGGCCGCAGCCCGGTTGGCCAAGTTAGCGCCGTAGGTAGCCGCATAGCGGACACACAAGGCCGCGACCCAGCCAACAATCAGAATCAGCAACGCCAGCAGTTCCGGGTTGTTGCTCAGCCAGTCTCTCATTCTGTCTGCCTGTGAGTCATTGTGGCTCGATGTTAGCAAGCAACCGCAGATAACTATACAGGCGAAGTGGGCAGCATCCGGGCTTGCCGCTACAATCCAGCAACCCTATCTCTAAGGCGTGGCTGCAAGCACATGCAGGAAGAACAACATTGGACCGACTTCGTTCTTGATTCCCTTCAGGTTCAGGAATCCACAGGCCCGCTGCATAAGGCACGCCCACGCAATGCCGACGAAGCCATCACCACGGAGCTCATTCGCCACTATTTCGCCAGAAATCTGTATCCATACACTGAGCGCATGTCGGTCAGAGATTACTTCCGCGAAAAACACGCGTTGCAGATCGAACTGGTCAAGTTACAGAACTGGGTGGTCGAAACCGGTAAGAAACTGGTGATCATTTTCGAAGGCAGAGACGCCGCCGGTAAAGGCAGCACCATTAAACGTTTCATGGAGCACCTGAACCCGCGGGTGGCCCACGTGGTCGCTTTGTCGGTGCCGACGGCAGAAGAACGCGGCCAATGGTATTTCCAACGCTACTCCCGATTTCTGCCCACCGCGGGGGAGATCGTGTTTTTCGATCGCTCCTGGTACAACCGCGCCGGTGTGGAACGGGTGATGAACTTCTGCACCGAGCAACAGTACGACACCTTTGTCAGACAGGTGCCCAACTTTGAAAAAATGCTGGCCGATGACGGCATTCATATCATTAAGTTTTATCTGTCTGTCAGTCGCAAGGAACAGAAGCGCCGCTTTAACGAACGCAAAACCAACCCGCTGAAGCAATGGAAACTGTCGCCCATTGATCAGGAAGCTCAGCTGCGCTGGGACAGCTATACCGAAGCAAAGGAGGCGATCTTTGCGCAGACGGATTCACCCCAGGCGCCCTGGGTGATCGTCAAGTCTGAAGATAAGATGCGGGGCCGATTGGAAGCCATGCGTTACGTGCTTGCGCAATTTGATTACAGCGAGAAAGACAAGGCGTTGACGGGTTACGACCCATTGATCGTCGCCCCCGTCAGCCTGCTGGAAACCTTCAACGACAAACAACAAGAACGAGATTAGCGGCACTCCCTCGATGCTGTATCATCCTTCATTCCCGGGCGCGTAGTTGTTGAACAGTGGAAAATAAAGAACCATCAAGCAAGGTTGAAGATGGTCCCTCGTCGAACTTTGTAGAGGATGTGTCGGATCGGCTCAAAGCGTTGGCCACCCACCGTAACACCCCACCCCTGCTGCGCTTTCTGGGCATTCTCGCCGGTCTGGTTACCGCCTATTCACTGATCTTTCAGGTGCTGATGGCCTACGAGGGCCAGCAACATTCACTGGTCACGGGCTTCTACTGGACCCTGTCCACCATGTCTACTCTGGGCTATGGCGATATCAGCTTCGTGACTGACCCGGGGCGTCTGTTTTCTATTGTCGTACTGCTCTCCGGCATGATTTTCATGCTGGTGTTGCTGCCCTTTACCTTCATTGAGCTGTTCTATAACCCCTGGATGGAAGCCCGCGCAGCCAGCCAGATTCCCCGCCGGGTGCCCGACACCCTGGAAGGCCACGTCATCCTGACATTTTACGGCCCGGTGGCCAGCGCGCTGATCGCCAAGCTGGAGCATTTCAATTATCCCTATGTGGTGATTCTGCCGGAGATAGATGAGGTGTCACGACTGACTGAGGCCGGGGTCAACGTCATCTATGGGGACCTGGACGACCCGCGCTCTTACATCAACGCGCGTGTTGAGCAAGCCGCAATGGTCGCCACCACGCGCACGGACATCATCAATACCACCGTGGTGTTCACTGTACGCGGCATTACCGACAAACCGCCGGTGATTGCCACCGCCCGGGACAGCGCGTCAGTGGATGTACTGGAACTGGCGGGCTGCACACGAGTGCTTGACCTGACCCTGCTGATCGCCGAAGCACTGGCCAGGCGCACGGTGGGCGGGCGTCAGTTCACGCACATTGTCGGCAAGATCGACGACATGGTGGTTGCCGAGGTGGAGGCCAATCGAACCACCCTGGTAGGCATGGGTTATCAGCAGGCGCAATGGGCCACCAGCGTCAGCATCGTCGGTTTCTGGGCCCGTGGCGAGTTCGAGGTGGGCGAACCTGAAAGCACCATTGAACCCAATACCGTGCTGGTCATGGCAGGTACGCGCCACCAGCTGCGGGAGTTCGATAACCGCTATCAGGCCGAAGATACGGATACGGAAGAACATCCAGTCATCGTCATCGGCGGCGGTCGTGTTGGACGTGCAACGGCGGCGGCGCTGAAACGCAGGGGGATTGATTCCTGCATCGTCGAGCAACTGGCAGAGCGGATCATTCCCGGTGAAAACTATGTGCATGGCAATGCGGCAGACAAGACCGTACTCGAGCGCGCGGGTATTGAAGACGCGGCGGCGGTCATCATTACTACCCGGGATGACGAAACCAATATCTATCTGACCATCTTCTGCCGGTTACTGCGCGACGACATACAGATCATCAGCCGCGCCACGCTGGAACGTAATGTCACGCCGCTGCATCGCGCAGGCTGCGACATCGTCATGTCTTATTCATCCATGGGTGCGAATGCGTTGTTCAACCTGTTGCATCGCAGCGATATCCTGCTGGTAGCGGAAGGCCTGGACATTTTCAAGGTTCCGGTCCCCGAATCACTGGTAGGTAAAACACTGGAAGAAGCGAACATTCGTCATCTGACCGGCTGCAGCGTCATCGGCATCGACCGCAACGACAGCGGTAAAGACAAGACCATTACCAACCCGCGGCCGGATTCAGAACTGATCGAAGGCGGGGAAATTGTGTTGATCGGCACGCCCGCGGGCGAAACCGAATTCCTGAAAACCTTTCCCTCTAAGTTCTAACTTCTTAGTTCTAAGTTTTAAGTTTTAAGTTTTAAGTTTTAAGTTCTAGATCTTAGTTCTTAGTTCTTAGTTCTTAGTTCACCAGCGTGCGCGCGAGCCCCGCACATCCACGTGCACAAAGGGACCATGAGCACTGTTACTGCCATACACACCAATGCCGCCGATGCGCCGGCCAAACTCCCCGCGTTGGGACATGCTTTCGATGAACTGCGACAGCCAGCGGGCGTCGGCTCGGTCAACTTTGCCGTCCTTGTTAAGGTCGTCCATGCGCCCATCTTTAGGTGAATCATCGATGAAAAAGTCTGCCGCCCCACCCCAGACATGTCGGCTGTACTGTACGTTACCAATGGCGCGATTATAAAAAGGCGTTCGATACCCACTCATGATGGTGAAGCCCGCAACGGGATGCCCGGCCCGGTTCAGGGTGGCCAGGATGTTTTCCAGCTTGAGTAACAGGTTGCTGCGCAGCACCACATACTTTGGATAGCCTGATGCCTGCTTGGCGACAAATTGACCCAGGGTAAAGTTGGGCGAAACTTTCACATCCTTGTTTCCCTGAGTGACTTCCACAAACCCTTTGGGCGGCAGATAGATGTCCTGGCCATTGCGCGGCGTCGACGGATAGCGACCGATTCTGTAGCCGTTGAGCTTCTGCTCTCGATCCACCAGCTTAGCGGGTGTGAGTGTGAAGACATTGATGATGATCTCTTCGTCAGAACTCAAATTCCTGATCACCAGGCGTTCCAGGCCTGGCTGCGCAGGTGCTGTTAACTCGGCATCAGCCAGATCCAGCGTTTGACCCAGAAAGGTCACACTCCCCCCATCAGTGGCATCGATAAATGCCACCTGAATCGGGCTGTTGGGCATCACATAGATGGCAAATTCATAGAACGGAATGGTCCGCTCGTTAACAATCACGGGGATCGATGCACGACGGTCATCCCAGGCATGGGCGATGCTGACCGCGCCAAGCAGCATGAGCGCTGCAAGCTTAGTTAGATTGATCAACTGCTGTTCCTCAGACTCTGAATCAGGATTTTATCCCGGTCGTAAATATCCCGCCGGAATGCAACGTCACCATCGTCGGTGGTGAAGGCGGTAAAGTACACAATATAGGTGGGCATGGGCTGCTTCAGATAGATGGTCTGTGTGGTGCCATCTGCCAGACGCTGCTGTAAACGGCCGGCATCCGGGTGACCCTCCCTGGCCAGCAGCCACGCCGCCAGCTCCAGTGGCTGCTCAAGCCGCACACAGCCCGAGCTGAAGCTGCGCTCCTGTTTGGCAAACAATTCCCGGCTCGGCGTGTCGTGCAGATACACGGCAAATGGATTGGGCAGCATGAACTTCACCCGACCCAGCGCATTTTCGGGGCCTGGGCGCTGGCGCAGCAGAAAGTTGAAGTTTCTGCGCGTCACACCCCGCCAATCGATCGCGTCTACTGAGACAAAAGTGTCACTGCCGCTGGCCTTGGCCTCGTAACCTGTTGCCGCCAGTTCGGCGGCATTGGCCTGTAACAACGGCAATTTGTCCTTGGTAGCGATGGAGAACGGCACGTTCCAGGACGGATTCAGCACCAGATACTTGATCGTCTCGGTAAACACCGGCGTCCTGCGATACGGTTGCCCGACGATCACGTTCATCGCCAGCGCGGTCTCGCCCTTATCAATCGCGCGCAGCGTGTAGGCTGCAATGTTGACCCGCAGATAAGTTTCCGGGGTCTGACGCGGCAGCCAACGCCATCGCTCCAGGTTGGCATCAATGCGATCTATCCAGGCCACCGGTGTGGCATTCAGCACTTCCAACGTTGCCTCGCCGACAATGCCGTCAGGCTCTAATCCGGAAGAGCGTTGAAAGGCCATCACCTCCTGCCGCAACTGTTCATCAAACAGCGGTTCGTAACTACCGGGACCCAGCAGGCGTTCCTTTAACATCACCACTCGGTCGTTGCTCTGCCCTGGCTTGAGCAACGGACCTTGTGCCACCTGCACGGCGACGACATCACCTTGTGCGGCAATCTCAGTACGTCGGCGCAGCAGCTGATTGTATTCAGGCACTTGCGGCCACAACGATTTGAGTGCTTCGGCTACCGAGCGCTTTTCCAAGGCAACGGATTGCAAAAACTGTCCAGCATCGATATCCGCCTGGGGCACCTGCCACTCCGAATCCAGATTGGGTGGAAAAATGACACCCCGGGCACGATGCAGCGCCTGCCCCAGAAACGCGTCCGTCAGCAGTAACTCCAGAGCCAATCCGGAAGTATCGCGAGCATTACCCAGCAGTTGCTCAAGCGTGGTGCGGTGATAGCGCTCAGCAACAAAGCCATGCCCGACAGACTCGCTGATAGCGACCATGACCACCTCGGCTTGCTCAGCCAGTTCGCCGCGATCCGTCCATAGCGGCTGCAGGGCTCGCGCACGATAGACTTCAGCCAGAATGGCTGCGTGTTCCAGGCGGCGTCCGGCGATCTGTGGGGTATCGCCTGCGTCAAGACCTTCAAGGTAGGCACGCAGCAGCGGTTGGGTACTGGCATGGACCAGGGCGGTCCCGCTGCCTATCGTCACAGTCAGGCACGCTGCCAGGACAAACTTAATCATCAGATGCGCCATCTGTACGCTCCGGTAAAACTCACAGGGGAAGTAGCCGCCCTTTGTGTAAACTAGCGGCCAATTTGTCGACAACACGCGCTATGGATACTACACCGCTCACCACCTCGCTGCTGAACTGGTTAAACGACAACACCATCCAGATCGCCATCACGCTGGCTGTGATTGTCGTCTACCTGGCCATCGATCGCTATGGTGTTCCGAAGCTCGAGGCGGGAGCCAACAAAGGTGATTTCGACCACAGTGTGGCAAGGAAAGCCATCAACAGCGCACGCCTCATTATCGGCATATTCAGCGTGTTGACGCTTGTTTTAATCTGGGGCATCGACTTCGGCTCGCTGATCATATTCGCCGGCTCAACCATTACGCTGCTGGGGGTCGCGTTGTTTGCGAGCTGGTCGTTTCTGAGCAATGTCACCGCTTACTTTGTACTGCTGGTACATCCCTCGATACGCAGGGGAGAATTTATCCGCATTATCGAAGCTGACAATTTTTCTGAGGGGTATATCAGCGAATTGACGCCACTCAGCGTGAAACTGACGACGGTGGATGACGAACTGATGATCTACCCGAACAACCTGTTGCTGGGTCGGGTGGTCATCATCAATCCACAACAAAAACTGGGGGCAACAGGCAAACTACCGCCGGCGACAAAGGTGGAAGAGCCCAACCCCCCGACTGTCTGAAAACAGGTTGCAGCAGCAGGCTTCTTAAGGCTCGAGACAAGATCGACCAGCGGCTCGGTTGTCTAATCGCGTGTATCTATTTCGAATGAATAAACGATTTCATTAGACCAAATCAGTCTAGCAGTGTCTGAAGTTTGTCCATAGAATCGCGCACCGCTCGATTACCGGGCACCTTAAATTTTTGGAGATTTCCTTGCGTACTTATTACGGTTCTTTGATCCTCGTGTTATTGAGCCTGAGCGCCAACCTGCACGCGGCAGAGAGCCAGACGGTGACGGGTGTAGTCACCAACGTCAGCAGCACCAATCAGACCATCACGATTCGCAACGATGCGACTCTGGAACGTCGAACCTATTTCCTTTCTGCAGACACACGTCTGAGCGCCAGAGGTCAGCCTATTGAGCTGAATCGAATCAGACGCGGCCACGAAGTCAGCATCAGCTATCGCTCAACCGACCGCGGTCGCGAAATCGTCAGCTTTAACGTACCTGACCCGGCAAGCGTAACCGATGTACCTGCGGTGGCCTCAACTGAGCCACGCCGTATCAGCGGTACTGTCACTGGGGTACGCCCGAGCAAGCGAACCATTACCATTCGCGAAGACGAAACCCGCACCCGCCGTACGCTGACAGTGCCAGAAGAGGCCCCTGTTACGCGCAATGGTGAAGCCATCCGACTGGGGTCGATCCAACCGGGCGACCACCTGATGGCGCGCTATCGCGTAACAGACGCAGGTCTGATGCTGGTCACGGGTCGTTCACCTGAGCCAGAGTCCGTTGCAGAAGCCGTGCAGGAAGCACCCGTTGAACTGCCAAAGACAGCCAGTCCGCTGTTTGGCTATCTGCTGGCTGGGTTCGGTCTGTTGCTGGGCGGCACCTTGCTGCGATTGCGTCGTCGCCTGAGTTAACCCGGCCAGGCTGACAACAAAGGTATGAACATACTGCGCGTTATTGAGCACAGTTGTTTTGTCGCTGGCCTCATCGCCTTAAGTGTTTTCGCGTTCGGTTATATAACCCCGCGGGTGCACGCGATCGAGGCCATCGACACCTTGCAGATTACAGCGCAGAACTTTGCGGTAGAAAATCCTGACACCAGCGCATGGTCGCAGGAACGCATCGACGCTTTTCAGCAGGCGCAAGCCACCAGCGAACAAGCGATCGGTGTCGTCCACATCCCAGCAGTGGATATCGAAGCCCCGGTCTTTGCCGGCACCAGTGACTCGATTCTGGATCGTGGCGTGGGTTGGATACCCGCTACCAGGCCCCTGGGCGCTAACGGCAATGTTGGCCTGGCGGCTCACCGCGACGGCTTTTTTCGCAATCTTAAAAACATTTCACTGGGCGATACCATTACCACCCAGACCGTGACCGGTGTGAAAACTTACCGGGTTACCGGCACTGCCACCATCGATCCCGATGATGTCTACGTGCTGGAGCCGACTGCAAGCGCCACCCTGACACTGATCACCTGTTACCCATTCTATTTTGTCGGTAGCGCACCTGAACGCTTTGCTGTTTTCGCTACCCTGGTGGAATAGATTCTGCCAGTACGGATTGGTTCACACCTGGCCCGACCACTTGAAGTTCGCCATTCCGGCCCCATTAAACCCCCAGCAGAACACTTGTTGACGACAAAATGGATTTCAAAGACTACTACGAGATTCTAGGCGTAGACGAGCAGGCAGACGCTGACGAGATTAAGCGCGCCTATCGCAAACTTGCCCGCAAATACCATCCCGATGTCAGTAAAGAGGCGGACGCAGAAGCACGCTTCAAAGACGTCGGTGAAGCCTATGAAGTGCTGAAAGACCCGGAAAAACGCGCCCACTATGATCAGGTCAAAGCCAACGGCGGTCGCGAGCCGTTCCAGAACGGCGAATGGCACTTTTCCGGCGGTGGCTTTACTGATGCAGATGCGGCGGGATTCAGTGATTTCTTTCGCGATATCTTCGGTCAGGGTGAAGCCCGACAACGAAGCCATAGCTGGTCCAGTGCCAGCCGCGGCCGCCACTTGCAGACGCGACTGGCCATTACCCTGGAAGAAGCATTCACCGGCACCGAACAGGTGGTGGAAATCAATCAACCGGAGATCGTCAACGGCCGGCTGACGCAGAAGCGCAAAAAGCTCAAAGTGAAAATTCCTGCCGGCATCCTGGACGGTCAGGAAATCCGCTTGAAAGGTCAGGGCAAACCCGGCAGCGGCGGCGCAGCCAGCGGTGATCTATATGTGCAGGTCGCTATCGCACCGCACCCCTACTTCGTGACCGAAGGCAAAGACATTCATGTCACTGTGGAAGTGACACCCTGGCAGGTGGCCCTGGGCCACAAGGTTAACGTACGCACCCTGGGCGGCACCGTCAAAGTCACCATCCCTGAAGGGGCAAACAAAGTTCGACTCAAGGGCCGCGGGATGCCGGATAAGCCGCCGGGAGATCAGTACGTGCACTTTACAGTCAAGGTGCCTAAACCGAAGTCTGCCGAAGAACGGCAGCTGTATGAGCAGCTGGCCCGTCTGCACGGCGCGCACACCAGCGAGGAGAAGGTCAATGGCTGAGCAGAAAACGGAATGGCTGACCACCAGCAGCCAGCTCACCCTGGCTGAGCTGTGTGACCACATCGGCGCACATGCTGAATTTATCGAAGCGCTGGTTAAACAGGGTGTGATCGAACCCGTGAACACCCGCGCCACCATTCGCTATGCGGCCAGCTGGCGATTTTCCAAACAGGCACTGGATCGATCGCGCAAAGCGGTGCGACTGACACGAGACCTTGGGGTAAACTTGGCTGGCGCTTCACTGGCCATAGAACTGCTGGAACAGCTGGAAGAAGCACGCGCCGAATTGGAACGGCTGCGACGACTGCAGGGGATCAACTCGGGTTTCGACAACTAACCGGGCAAATCAGCCCGGGCTACAGTAGGTGTGCCTATGGAACTGCTTTTCCAACCCCAGGCGTGGGCAGCGTTGTTCGCTCTGGTGATGATGGAGGTGGTGCTCGGCATCGACAATCTGCTGTTCATCTCCATCGTCACTGACAAACTACCGGAAGCCCAACGCCAGTTTGCACGCCGCCTGGGTATCGGTCTGGCGCTTATTTTCAGGTTGCTGCTGCTCACTACCCTGGTCTGGCTGTCTGGGCTGACCAGCACAGTTTTCGATCTAGGTATAAGCGGAGAGCCTGGTCTGGACGGCGTGCCATCATTTGACACAGCCTTCTCCTGGCGCGATCTGATCCTGCTGGCAGGGGGTGCCTTCCTGGTATGGAAAGCCACCACCGAGATTCACAACATCGTCGACCCGGAGCCCGTGGCTTCAGTATTCAAGCCCAGAGATGCCGCCAGGCATTTCGCCATGATCATCGTGCAGATCATTCTGCTGGACATTGTGTTTTCGGTGGACAGCATCCTCACCGCCATCGGCATGACCGAACATCTGCCTATCATGATTACCGCGGTGATCATTGCTGTGGCCGCGATGTTCCTCGCCGCCGATCCGCTGGCCCGCTTTGTGCACCACAATCCGACCATCATCATGCTGGCGCTGGCATTTCTGCTGTCCATCGGCCTGATTCTGATCGCCGAAGGCTTTGGCCGTCACATTCCGAAAGGGTATATCTATGCCGCCATCGGCTTTGCCGCCTTTGTCGAAACACTGAACATGGTGGTGCGCAAGCGATCAGTGTTTCCGCCCAAACAGGTCGGCTGAGCGTCAGATGGCGCAATTTGAGACCCCAGTCACCCTTTGAGCCACTGCGCTGGCGTAGCCTCCGGGGTCTGTATGTGATGCTCCGGGAAAATGATGCGTATTTCTTTACTGACAGGGATGCTGGTATCCGGCGTGATGTTAACGGCGGGTTGCGCCAGTAAGCCTTCCATCACCGAGTTTCAATGTCGCGCTGGCGACTGGCAGACCGTAGGTGTACGGGATGGTGCCGGTGGTATGCCCAGCACCCAGTTACTGCAACACCAGGAAGCCTGCGGTGCATACGGTATCGTGCCCGACCGCCAGACCTACCTGGCCGGCTGGCAGCAAGGGGTCGCCCAATACTGCACCACAGATAACGGTTTCATGATCGGGCAACGCGGTGGCCGGCAAAGCAGCGTCTGTAGCGACGATGAATTTCTCGACGCCTACGCGGCTGGCCGCGAGTTGTACCTGGCCCGGCAGGACGTGCGCCGCCTGGAAAATCAGCTGAGCTACAACGAAAATCGTATCGTCGACATCAAGCAGGAAATTATCGGTGCCAGCACCGCGCAACTCGCACCCGATCTGACCGCACGGGAGCGCATTGCTCTGGTTGCCAAAGTGGAAGCTCTGGTGGAGGAACGGGCCGAGTTGAAACGCTCACTACCCGTGCTGCTGGATGAGCTGGAATCGAGTCGACAGCATCTGACCCGCCTGCAGCAGACCGTCGCGTACGCTGGCTGAGCCAGGCGCACGACAACCTCGATAGTATATAGGAATTGTTTACCAATATATAATAGTTTGCCTCTATCGTAGTGTTAGGTTTAAACGATTGGTAAGCCGGACATATTTGGCGTTTCATGGGAACTGAACCGCACGTTCTTCTAAAGGAGAATACTTATGTCCGACAGCAAATGTCCTTTCAATCACGCCGCCGGTGGTGGTACGACCAACAACGACTGGTGGCCGAACCAACTGCGCGTCGATATTCTGCGCCAGCACTCCAGCAAGTCCGATCCGCTGGATGACGACTTCGACTACGCCGAAGCCTTTGCCAGCCTGGATCTGGCTGCCATCAAGCAGGATCTGCACGACCTCATGACCGACTCACAGGACTGGTGGCCGGCAGACTTCGGACACTATGGTCCTCTGTTTATTCGTATGGCCTGGCACAGCGCCGGCACCTACCGCATCGGCGACGGTCGCGGCGGGGCAGGCACAGGCGCCCAGCGCTTTGCGCCCCTCAACAGCTGGCCGGACAACGTCAACCTGGATAAAGCACGGCGTCTGTTGTGGCCCATCAAGCAGAAGTACGGGCAGAAAATCTCCTGGGCAGACCTGATGATCCTGACCGGCAATGTGGCGCTGGAATCCATGGGCTTTGAGACGTTCGGTTTCGCTGGTGGTCGCGAAGACATCTGGGAGCCGGAAAAAGACGTCTACTGGGGCGCTGAAACAGAGTGGCTGGAAGATGAACGCTACACCGGCGACCGAGACCTGGAAGACCCCCTGGCTGCAGTGCAGATGGGGCTGATCTACGTCAATCCCCAGGGCCCTAATGGCAACCCGGATCCCAAGCTGGCGGCGGTTGATATTCGTGAAACCTTCGCCCGCATGGCGATGAACGATGAAGAAACCGTCGCGTTGATTGCCGGTGGTCACACCTTCGGTAAAACCCACGGCGCGGCACCTGAATCCAATGTCGGCGCTGACCCGGAAGCAGCCAGCATCGAACAACAGGGCTTTGGCTGGCATAACGCCCACGGCACCGGGAAAGGTAAAGACACCATCACCAGTGGTATTGAGGTCACCTGGACCACAACGCCAACCCAATGGAGCAACAACTTCTTCGAGAACCTGTTCGGCTACGAATGGGAGCTGAGCAAGTCACCGGCAGGTGCGCACCAGTGGGTGGCTAAAGATGCCGACGAAACCGTACCGGATGCCTTTGATGGCGCCAGCAAGCATCGCCCAACCATGCTCACCACCGACCTGTCCCTGCGTGAAGATCCGGAATACGCCAAGATCTCACGACGCTTCTATGAAAACCCGGATCAGTTTGCTGACGCCTTCGCCCGCGCCTGGTTCAAGCTGACCCACCGCGACCTCGGGCCCAAGAGTCGCTACCTGGGACCGGAAGTCCCTGCCGAGGATCTCTTGTGGCAGGATCCGATTCCAGCATTGGATCACACCCCGATCAACGCAGATGACGCGACCACCCTGAAAGCGCAGATTTCAGCCACCAATCTGTCAGTGGCCGATCTGGTTAAAACGGCATGGGCTTCCGCATCCACCTTCAGAGGCTCGGACATGCGTGGTGGCGCCAATGGTGCCCGCCTGCGGTTGGCGCCGCAGAAAGACTGGGCGGTAAACGAGCCGGAACAACTGGCCAGAGTACTCGCGCAACTGGAGGAGATCCGTCAGCAGTCTGACAAGACCGTGTCTATGGCAGATCTGATCGTGCTGGCCGGTTGTGCCGGTATTGAACAGGCGGCTAAGAATGCGGGCTATGACATCACCGTGCCTTTCACGCCGGGCAGGATGGATGCCAGCGAGGAGCAGACCGATGTTGAGGCATTTGCGCCGCTGGAACCGAAAGCCGATGGCTTCCGCAACTACGCCAAGGCCATGTACAGCGTACCCGCAGAAGCCCTGCTCGTTGATCGGGCGCAACTGCTGACGTTGACTGCGCCGGAAATGACCGCCCTGATCGGTGGCATGCGGGTGCTGAACACCAACACCGGTGGCAGTGCGCACGGTGTGTTCACCGATCGTGAGGAGACGTTAAGCAATGACTTTTTCGTCAACCTGCTGGATATGGCGACCGAGTGGCGACCTGCTGACGCGGACGAGCAGACCTTTGAGGGTGTGGATCGCGCGTCGGGAGAAGTGAAGTGGACCGCTTCCCGGGTGGACCTGATCTTCGGCTCCAACTCAGAACTGCGCGCGCTGGCCGAAGTCTACGCCAGCGCCGATGCCGAGCAGAAGTTCGTCAACGACTTCGTTGCCGCCTGGGCCAAAGTGATGGAGCTGGATCGCTTTTAGTACAACGGTCTACTACAGTAGTCGCTCGCGTCCACGGCTCGGATTAACCTGAGCCGTGGACTTCGTCTGTCCTATCGGAGCAGAACGGGTGAGCGATAAAGAAAGCGATAAAGAGAAAGATAGAGAAAAGACAGACTCGATGGGCACCGTGACGGTCCCTGAGGGGGCCCTGTGGGGGGCTCAGACCCAACGCGCGATCAACAACTTTGATATCAGCGGTCGAGCCATGCCCAGCGCATTCATTGAAGCCGTACTGTTGATCAAAGCCTCAGCCGCTCACGCCAACCACGAGCTGGAGCTGCTCTCCAGTCAACAGGCACAAGCCATTCAAGCGGCCTGCGAGACAGCGCGCGATCAGCACCTGCACGACCAGTTTTCAGTGGATGTCATGCAAACCGGCTCCGGCACCAGCACCAACATGAACGTCAACGAAGTGCTGGCGACGCTGGCGTCGCGCGAACTGGACGAACCGGTGCACGCCAACGACCACGTCAATATGAGTCAGAGCAGCAACGACGTGATTCCCACTGCCATTCGGGTCGCAACGGTACTGGCTGCTGAAAATGATCTGCTGCCTGCGCTGCGCGGGCTCATCACTGCCATCGATAAAAAGTCCGACGAATGCGGCGAGGTAATCAAGACCGGCCGAACCCATTTGATGGACGCCTTACCCATATCCATGGGCCAGGTGTTCAGCGCCTGGCAGACACAACTGTCACGCGCCAGTGAAGCGGTGCAACATGCCCTGGTCGAATGCCACAACTTACCTCAGGGCGGTACAGCCATTGGCACCGGCCTGAATGCACCGGACGGGTTTGCGGCGGCCTTTGTTGCTCGCATCAGCGAGCTCAGCGGCACCACATTCAAAGAAAGCAGTGACAAAGTGGCGGACATCTCCGCTCAGGATACGCTGGTGACGCTTTCCGCCGCCCTGCGCACCTGCGCGGTCGTGATGACCAAGGTTGCCAACGACCTGCGCTGGATGAGCAGCGGTCCGTTAGCTGGACTGGGCGAAATCACCTTACCGGCCCTGCAGCCGGGCAGCAGCATCATGCCGGGTAAAGTTAATCCAGTGATTCCCGAAGCCGTGCTCATGGCCAGCGCCCAGGTCATGGGCAACGACCACGCCGTCGCCCTGGCGGGACAATCCGGTAACTTTGAACTGAATGTGATGCTGCCACTGATTGGTGACAACCTGCTGGCCAGTATCAGCCTGCTGGCACACAGTGCCAACGCGCTGGCTGAAAAAGCCATTGCCGGGCTCACGGTGAACAAAGACCACGTGGAACAGGCGCTGCACAAAAATCCTATTCTGGTAACCGCGCTGAATCAACGCATCGGTTACGACCAGGCGGCAGAGATCGCCAAGCTTGCTTATCGTTCGGGGCGAACCATTCTGGAAGTCGCAGTGGAACAGACGGACATAGCAGAAGAGGAACTACGCCAACTGCTGGACCCCAGACAGATGACTTAAGCCAGCTCTCATTCCGGACGATCCGGGTCCATTTCTTCTTCGATGTCCGCGGGATCCTGGGTGGCATCGAACATGCGGCCGGACACACCCAGATGCACCACCGCCATGCCGGGCGTTACCATGGGCAACAACGAGAGGCCGATAACCCACCCCTCATGTGAACTGAAAAACTCTGCTCGAGTCCGTCGCAAGGGATCTGAAATCTCACCAATGCGCTCGCCAGCTTTAACCGTATCGCCGAGTTTCAGCTTGAGATGAAGGATCCCGCCACGGTCAGCCCGCAACCAGCGCGTCCGCGTGTAGACCTGTTGCGCCCCCAGGTTGGCAGCCCGACCCCGACGCATGCCCAGAGCGCCCATCACATTGCGGATACCCAACGCCCCACGCTCAATCTCGTCCGCCTGAAAACGGAGAGTTTCGCCTGCTTCATAGAGAATCGCGGGTATGCCGCGACGCGTTGCCGCACTGCGCAGCGTACCGCCGACACCTGGGTTGTGGATGACCAGCGGTGCATCAAAGGCCCGCGCCATGTCTTTCACTGCTTCGACGTTAATGTCGCCTCGGATCTGAGGCAGATTGGTGCGGTTCTGAGAGCCGGTGTGGAGGTCGATCAGGTGGGTACAGTGCACAATCACGTTAGACCACAGCTCCCAGGCGATGCGCGAGGCCATAGAACCGGTCACACGTCCGGGAAAGTAGCGGTTCAGATCACGCCGATCAGGCAGATAACGACTCTGATTGACAAAGCCGAAGGCATTGACGATTGGGACGCCGACCAGCACCCCACGCAGCCTTTTGACGTCGGTGTTTTCCAGCACACGCCGCACAATCTCAATACCGTTCAGCTCATCACCGTGGATCCCCGCCGTCAGACACAGCACCGGACCCGGTTCAGCGCCATGCAGCACTTCTCCCCAGGTGGTTATTTCGCCGGTCAGAAAGTCTTCGCTGGAGCGAAGTTGAAAGTGTGTGCGGGTGCCCGGTGGTACCGTCACCCCGGCAAATTGCAGCACACGCTCTCCTGCCAGCTTGGCAATGTCATCTTCGCTGAGCAGTTCAATATCAGACAGTTCTTCAGCAACAGGATCTGAAGCCATATCAGGGTCGGGGTCTGACACAGAGTCGGGTTCCGACACAGGGTCGGGGTCCGTCTGTTGGACGGGGTCCGTCTCCTGGACAGGGTCCGTCTGCTGGACGGGGTCCGTCTGCTGGACGGGGTCAGACTCCTGAGCCCAAGCGGACAGACCTATTGCCAACAGAGCTGGGGCAGCAAGGTAACGGAGCAATGGCATTCGGTTCCCGCTTGGGACGGATTGGACGGCTATTCCTTAGGTTTCCAGCCGCCGTTCATGAATATCCAGTCACCGCTGCGGGTTTTCTCAATGGTTTTCTTGCCTGCCAACGCCCGAACCTGATTCATACTCAGGTTGTTGGCTTCTGCAATGCGGACATATTCCGCCTCACGCCGCTCATTAATGTCTTTGACCAGGGCAACAATGTCAGCGGAAGAGTTATCAACCACCACGCCAAGCAGGCCGTCGGCGCGCTCGCCCACCAGGCCATCGCGCTTGGCCTGATCAAGGTCTGCACCAAGCGCCACACCACTCAGCAGCATCAGCAGTAATGGCACACCCAGATAGAAGCTGAGAGTTCTCAAAACAGGTCTCCTTCTTTACTGAACAAACTGTCGAGCTCTTTGTCCACTTTGACCAGAATCTCGTGCTTGATGTTCACATTCAAATTAATGGTGATGGGCTCATCGGTCGCGACTTTCAGAGTCGGGGTGCAGCCGATGAGCAGCAGCACACTCGCTGACAACATGATGTTGCCGATGGAGTTTTTCACTTCACTGTTTCCAGGCAAAAAAATGAGCATAACGGAAAGCAGTCAGGACGCACTATTTTTTTATCTGTCGTTCGACACGTTCGGTGACCTGATCCTGCATACGCAGCGACTCCAGCAGCACAGGGATATTTTCGCTGATGTTCAGGTTGTAGTGGATGGGCCGGCCCTTCTCGACGGCCGGATTGCGACCTTTCAGCGTTACCCCCAGCAACAGATCGCCATTGCGGCTGTAGTTCACTGCAGCATTAAGTTCTGAGTAGGCAAAGTTCTGCAGGGCCGTCAGCGCAAAATCAAGATTGGGCTGCCCGGTAGGCTGAGCCAGGCTTTCACTCAGCATGAGAGTGCCACCGCCTGCCGCCTTGACCAGACCATCAACCACGGCAGCCTCACCCCCCTCCATGACTACCGGCAATCGACCCTGCAGCTGCCCGGTACCCGTGATGTCCCCACCCTCCAGCGCCAGCACCTCCGCCAGATCTACATTGTCCAACAAAATATCGAACGTGGTGGCGCCTTCATTCAATTCGTAGCTGAACGGGCTAATGGTCGCTGTACCGCCCAGCAGTTTCAGCCTGAGATCCTGCACCTCAATCAAATCGCCGTTCATGGCCAGCGTCAACGTTGTCTCCCGTAGGGGAAAACCCACATCAATTTCCGCTATGACGACTGGCGTTGGGCCAAACGACCACTGACTGAAGTCGGAAGCACTTGATGAGTTGAGTTTAAATTGCCCGCCGAGCCCCACAAAGGTGTAGTCATCATAGCGGCCGGCAATGTTCTGCAATGCCAGGTTTGCTTGGGCGGTCACCGCATCGGACGTCCAGCCCAGGGTTACATCGCTCACCCCAACCCCACCTATCACCTCGTAGGGTTCATCCCAGTCAGCAAACAAGGCTTTGAACAGGGGTGATTTAACCTCCATACGGAAATTGCCGCTCAACTCGCCTCGACTGGAGGTCAGATTGTGGGCCAGTTTGAAATCGGCGCCTTTGAAAAAGGCGGTATCGAGCTTGCCGCTGGCCTGCACTTTGTCATCTGCCAACGCCAGCGTGCCAACCACGTCTGCCTGGTCGCGATCAGCACCCACCCAGCCTTTAAAACGCAGATCGCTTTTGAGTGTCAGGGGAGTGGAACTCAGCAGATTTACAGTCCCGGTCAGATCACCTCCAGCCAGCGGTGCATCGTTTGCCACGACGAAATCCCCGTCAAATTCCGCAACCTGCAGGTCCCTGAGCACAAACTTGCCCAGGGTACCGCTGACGTTGTAATCGCTCAGCCGGGCGGAAAATCCCGCCTCCCCTGTGCCGGTCAGCACACTGCCGTCGTAACGCAGCGCGTAGGCCCTGGGCAGCTGTATTGATATTTTTCCAGCCTCGGTCGCCACTTCTGCAGAGCCGGCAACGTCAGCCTCCACCCGACCCTGACTGATTTGAGCCTCGCCCTGCAAGCCATTGAGCCGCACCCCATCGGATCCCTGCCAGTCCAGGGCAAAGCGCGACAGCTCCAGCTCAGTGGTCTCCACCAGCCGGGCAGCATCCATCGGCCACGCTGTTTGCAGCGCGAGCTCTGCCTGCAACTGGCCGGTGCCTTCAGGTAGTCCGAAAGCGGCAGTGATCAGCCGCAAGGGGAAGTCGCCGAGCTGAGCGGATCCGTTCAGCGCCAGACTGTCCTGCTCCAGCTGACCGGTCAGGACAATAAAGGGCTCTGTGGAGGTGGTCTTGCGATCGACGAAATTGAGTGCCAGTTGTCCCTCAGCCGAAATCATGGCGTCCAGTCGGTAACGCTCGGCCTCCTCCGGTGACAGACCATCCAACACCACCGTCAGGGTGTCAGGAGAGATGTCCAACTGGCCCAGGCCACGAAAGTCCAGGTGGGGGACATCCAGACTCAATGCCGCAATGGCTAGCCGCTGCGCAGGCACAATACCGAAAGCCGATTCCAGCGAGGGCGGTGAGGTAGTCGCCCCAGTCTCATCTGTCGGTGGCTGCAGGACCGTGACGTCAGCCTCGGCAAAGGCAATCTCATCGAGCATACCGCCCTGGATGGCTGCCCAGGAGTAGCTCACCTGTCCGTCGCGCACCTCCAGGGCGAAACCCTCAGCACGCGCCGTTACCCGTTGCACGTCGATGCGTTGCAGGTCTGGATAGCCCACCACCACCTCCAGCTGTTCGAGACCGAACCGGTGCGCATTGCGGGTAGCGTACTCCTGCGCCAGCCACGGCAGGCTGGCGTAGGTCAGACCAAGCAGCAGCAGGAGGAGCACCAATAGCGACAGCAGAATCAGGGCGAATTTTTTCACGGTGGCGAGACAGGCAGGCGGACGTGTTCGGGTCGGAAGCCATAACCGATCAAGCGCGCAGGAATGCGCCGGAACCACTGAAACTGCAGCAACCAGCGCAACAACGCAGGCAGCTGCACCGGGGGTGCATCTTCATCCAGGGTGCGGGCGATGACGCGCCGCTGCAGGGCGCGTTGCACAGCCTGGGTCAGACGCGTGGGTAACATACGCCGCTGCTGAATGGCCTGCAGCTGGGAGATCTCAGGTCGCTTACCCGCTGCCAGGGTTGCAGCCAGTTCATTGGCCGTGGCTACCGCATCCTGAATAGCGAGATTAATACCCACCCCGCCGATCGGCGACATGGCATGGGCGGCATCGCCGATCAGCAGGAGCCCTGGCTGATACCAGCGGGTCAGCCGATTAACCTGTACGTTCAGGGTTTTCACGTCATCCCAGCTGGTGATGGCGGCCGCCGCGTCTTCCAGTCGTGGCAGCAGTTCAACCAGGCGGCGGTGGAGTTCTGTCACCGGCTCGGTCCGCAGGCGGGCATCGGCCCCTTTCGGCACCACATAGGCTGCCTGCCAATAGCTGTCGCGATTCAGCAGAACCAGCATATGACCCTGGCCCAGGGTGGCGAAGGTGTCATCGGCCTGAGCGGGCTGGCGTGGCAGGCGAAACCACAGCGCGTCCATGGGTGCGCCGAACTCCACCAGCGGCAGATCCGTCTGCGCACGCAGTATGGAACTGCGGCCATCACAGCCCAGCACCAGCTTAGCCTCGAGGGTATAGCGCCCATCAGGGGAATCGACTTCCACACCCGTGATAAGTTCACCTTCGCGCAAAAGACCCACCGCTTCATGCTGCATACGCAGTGTAAATCCCTCTGCTTGTCGGGCCTCGTTGGCTAACATGTCAAGCAGATCCCATTGCGGCGCCATGGCCATATAGTCATAGGGCTTGAGGGAGCGAAAGTCGACAAAGTTCTGATACTCACCATTGATGGTCAGGCCCAACTGCCGCACCACCTGGTGGGGCAAGGCTTCGAACGCCGCCTTGAGACCAATCTCCTCCAGCACCTGCAATGTGGAGGGATGAATGGTGTCACCGCGAAAGTCACGCAGAAAGTCTGCATGCTTTTCCAGCACCACCACTTCAACGCCGGCGCGCGCCAGCAGCAAACCCAACATGATACCCGCCGGGCCGCCACCCACGATGCAACAGGTGGTCTGCATGATGCGGCTAGTCCAACCGGTCAGCGCTGGCCCACAGGCCGAGCGCCGGATTGCTGATATAGAAAAACGGCTCATCACCCGGCGACTGCCAGCCATCCCGCAGGCGATCTGGCGGATAACGCTCCAGCATGGCCTGCAGATCAGCGTAGCCGTAACCCACGCCTTCGATTTCATCCCGGGTTAAGCCACCGGGACAGTAGGTCACCCTGAAGCGGCCTTCGGTGCTGCCATGAATCAGGTGGGCGGCGGCGGAGAGGTTGTCCTGCAGGTCGGCATTGGCTTCCACCGCCGACATCACCTCGGGGGTAGTGCGATAGCCATATTTTCTGATCAGTGTATCGATGGTTGCGTCTTCCCCAAAGCTGGCCACACCCGGCGCCAGTACGATCAGTTCACCGCCATCTGCAATGGCCATACGCGTGCGATAAATGGCTTTGTTACCGAGCCAGGTACTGTGAAACTCATCAGGCGGCAGATAGACAACGATTTTTTCGAGGGGTTCGGGTACCACGGCAAAATTTACTTCCACCGACAGAGCGGCTGCCGCTTCGAAGCACTCCGGATCGTCGCCGATAAACAGTCCGCGGGTCACCAGCGCACCGGTTTCATCCGCACCGATGACGGTAAGGACATACAACAGGGGCAGGTGCTGGCAATACAGGCGCTCGCCTTCATTGAGTATCTGGCGCAGCGGCGTGTTGGCCTTACCCATCATGCGTTCCATGCCATAGGCTGCGCCGATGAAATGGCTCTCGTTGATGCCGGTTTTGCCGCCGGTACCGATAAAAATATTCTTGTTGTAATTGGCCATGCCCATCACTTCATGGGGCACCACCTGACCGATAGACACGATCAGGTCGTGCCCACCCTCCCACAGCAGTTTATTCATCTGCACCGGCCAGGGTTTACGCCACACGCCTTCGGTAACGGACTGCACAAAGGCCTGCGGTACTTCACCTACCGTGACTACATCGTCGCGCCAGCGATGTTCGCGAAAGAGATCCACAGGCACACCGGCATACATGTCAGCAATCTGCGCGGAGCTCATGGGCTGATGCGTGCCCAGCGCCGGCAGCACATCGGCCAGGCTGGCGCCATAGTGATCATACGTGGTCCGCGTCAGGATACCGGCACGGCTGTGATAACGGGTATAGTCCGGCGGCACCACCAGCACCCGCTGGCGCGCACCCAGCTGCGCATAGACCTCGGTCAGATGTTGTGCCAGCTCGACATCGGAAATAGCGGTCTGTGCTGAGCCCTTGGCAAAATACAGCGTCATGTTGGCTCCTGCCGTCCAGCCCGCTGTTGTGCGTTGCCCTCAGCGTCCTGTTCCAGCAGCGTGATCACCTGCTGGCAGAGTTCTGTCGGACTGGCAGCGATGTCCAGAGTCCAACTCACGGCACAGGGCTCAAGGGTATCAAACTGACTCTGCAACAGACTGTCGCTCATGAATTCATGCTGTCGCGAACCCAGGCGCGCGGCAATGGTTGCGAAGCTGCCCGCCAGATGCACAAAACGCACCCGCGCAGGGTCAACCTGCAATCTGTCCCGATAGGCCTGTTTCAACGCCGAGCAGGCGAGTACCGCACGTCCGCCCTGCCCCAGCGTATGGCGCAGGGTTTCGGCAAGCTCTTCCAGCCAGGGCCAGCGGTCGTCGTCGGTCAACGGAGTGCCGGCACGCATCTTGTCGATGTTGGCCTGGGGATGAAAGTCATCGGCATCGTGAAAGTCACAGTCGAGCGCTCGCGCCAGCAGGCGACCGACGGTGGTTTTACCGCAGCCGCTGACACCCCACAGCACCACAATCACCGGTCGAGCTCCCGCCCGACGACGCGCCGAGACCGGTCCAGGGTGGGTTCGATCACCCGGTAACAAGCTGCCTTATGGTTGCGCAACATTCGCTCCACACGAACATGATCTGTAAGTGGATACCATAACACTCACACCCACCACATGAGACAATGGCGGATTGGTTCAAGGGGCAAAATGTACCTCATATTCATTGCAACCCTGGCGGTAACAGGACCGATCTTCCTGATCGTGGTCATTGGCCTACTACTGGCCAGAATCGGCTTCCTGGATGATCATTTCAATCAGGTGGCCGCCCGGCTGGTGTTCTCGATCTGTCTACCGGTGCTGCTGTTCAGCACCATCGTCAAGATCGACCTGTCCACAGCCGTGGATGTCAGCACCATCAACTTCAGCCTGCTGGCCACTGTGGTGACTTTCGCCATCAGCTGGCTCGCCGCGTTGTTCATGCAGCCCGCACAGGATCGTGGGGTGATCGTACAGGGAGCCTTCCGCAGCAACCTGGGCGTGATCGGCCTGGCCTTGTGCGCCAACGCATATGGCGCGCCGGGTCTGGCGCTGGCCTCGCTGTTGATGGCCAGTCTGACCGTGTCGTACAACATTCTCAGTGTGTTCATCTTAAGTTTCTACAGTAACCAGGATTTCCAGTGGCGGCGGGTGCTGCTGGATATCCTACGCAACCCCCTGATCGTGGCCATCGTGCTGGCCGTGATCGTCGCGGGTCTGAAGGTGCCTGTGCCACCGATCTTGACCAGCGCGGGTGACTACATCGGGGCCATGGCCCTGCCGCTGGCACTGCTGGGCACCGGCGCCAGCATGAGTATGAAAACCCTGCGCAATTCAACCGGCGCCACCTCGGTGGTGATCATCCTGAAAACCTGTCTACTGCCCGGCGTGGTGGTGCTTATGGCGTTGCTTGCCGGGATTGAGGGAATGTACCTCGGCGTGCTGTTCCTGTTGTTTGTCAGTCCCACCGCCAGCGCGTCCTATGCCATGGTTAAGGCCATCGGCGCCAACGACCGTCTGGCGGCCAATCTGGTCATGACCACCACTCTGGTCTCCATCCTGACCTGCAGCATCGGGCTGTTCCTGCTGAAAATGTTTGCCCTGGCCTAGGCAGTTTGCGCTACTCTGGCCGTGATGCTTGGGGAGCGTTGGAATGAAAAAATACGAAGCTAAAACGCTGGATACCCACACCTGGCCAGACTTTGCACGGCTGGCCGAGGCGCACAATGGCGTGTGGGATGGCTGCTGGTGTATGTGGTATCACAGCAAAGGCGATAGTGCGCACGACACCCACGCATCACGCAGGCAGGCCAAGGAGTGCCGCGTTCGGGAAGGACGGGCCCATGCCTCACTGGTGTTCGATGGTCCTGACTGTGTCGGCTGGTGTCAGTTCGGGTCAGCCGAAGAACTGCCGCGGATCCACAATCAACGCGCCTATCTGGCCACCGATCCAGTACTGCCTGACTGGCGGATCACCTGCTTCTTTGCGGGTAAGGGACATCGTGGCAACGGCGTGGCAGCAGTCGCGCTGCAAGGCGCAATCGAACAGATCAGACAACTGGGTGGCGGACGCATTGAGGGCTACCCGGACAACACCGAAGGGAGGAAAGCCTCGCCCGCCTTTCTGTTCAATGGTGCGCTGTCTACCTTCGAACGACTGGGCTTCGAGCGATCACGGCAGATCGGCAAGCATAAGTGGGTGGTTACCCGGACTGTCCGGGCGCGTACCTGAATGCGCCAGGCTACAAGTGAGCCGAAAACAGGCCAGTTGGGCGTTGTTCTAGTTGCTACGCACTGTCGCCAGCCGCAACCCGCTCACAGGCGATGCGCAGACGATGTGCAGCTTCCGGAAAATCACGCTCCTGGGTCCAGGGATAAGCGATACGCAAATGCTCTGACTCACCAGCAGGCGCAAAACCACGCCCATTGTTCACCGCGATGCCTTCATGGATGGCCGTGCGCCACAGCGACTCCCGGTCCAGTTCCGGCTTCAGTCTGGCCCAGATATAGAATCCACCTGACGGCAGTTGCCAGTCCAGATACTGGCGCAACCCCACCTGTTCCATGGCCTGGTTGAGCAGGTCGCGCTTGTGCTGGTAGATGCTGCGCATGGTTGCCACATGGCCCGGGTAATGCCCTGCAGCAAGAAACTCGCCAAAAGTACGCAAGCCAAACTGATTCTGACCCATGGCGAAGCGCATGCGTCCAAACAGCGCCAACAGCTCCGGGCGCGCATGTATGTAGCCGACACGAATGCCCGTGGCCACCGTCTTGGAAAACGATCCCACCGTGATGACACCCCAGCCCTCAGCGGTCGCTGACAGCGCTATTGGTGTCGGGTGTTCAAACCACAATTCACGATAGGCTTCGTCGTCGAGAATCAGTACGTTGTATTGCGCCGCCAGCTGTAAGAGTTTTTCTCGTCGGTCTGCAGAAAGCACCACGCCGGAGGGGTTCTGAAATGCCGATATGGTGTAGATCAGCTTTACTCTCTTGCCTTCCTTCTGCAGTTGCTTGAGCAGCTCTGCAAGCGCGTCTGTATTCAGCCCCTCATCGTCTATCGGTACATACCTGATCTCGGCACCCACGCCGCGGAAATTATGCAGCGTCCCCATATAGGTCGGGTTTTCTGCAATGATCACATCACCGGGATCGATCAGCGACCTGACCACCAGATCAATGGCACCAGATGATCCATTGGTCATTTGAAACCAGTCAGGTGTCACCTCAAACCCTTCCACTGAGGTGCGGTGTTGCGCGAGCCAGTCACGCATGCCTTCCGGACCCTGGCCAAAGCCATAGCGCAGTGCCACATCGCCAGGTTTGTTCAGAACCCTGGCTGCTGCTTCGGCTAACGCCTGTTTAGGGAGGCTCTCAGTATCTGGAATGCCTACGGCGAGATAGAGCAGTTCCCTTTGCGGCACCACATCCTGGGGTAAATCCCATTCGCCCGGGGTGCCAAACAGCGGCGCGGCGAGTTGATTGGCCAGTTCTTTCGGGGAGACATCGCGCCAGACGGCGGCTAATTGCTCGCTAATGCCCTGGTTCAATAGCGCAGACCTTGTTTTTCTCTAACATACCACCACTCATACCACCTCTCACAGATACCTGACAGATTATCTGCGAAGGGTGCGAAAAAGTCGCTTCAACCCGATTACGACACCGGTAGAGCTGGCGACGAATCCAGTCAAAAGCAGTATAAACATAACCACGTCCCACAGCGGTCTTTTGTCCACCAGGCCGGGGAAATCGAGACTATGCAACCCGTTGTAAAGCCAACGGTAGGCTCTGCGACTGTTGTCCAGTATCGAGAGTACTTCTCCGGATTGATGGTGTACATGGACCCAGCTCTGCTGCGCATCTGACAGCTCTACTCTGATCGTACCCGGTGGTAAGTTTCCTTCACGCAGATGTGTATAGGTGTCGCCATCGGCAACGATGTTGTAGCGATCGATATCGGCCTCGGGAAACGCAGCGTTAACGACTTCTGCAACATACCTTGGCTCGAGCGATGGGGTGTCAAACGAACCCAGCGGGTTTTTTGCGACTATGCGCGCTTTGTGATTGAACGCGTGGATTGTCAGCTCACGCGCCGCTTGATACTGCTGTAGCCGATCGACGCTGACTCCAGCTGCAACCTCAGCAAAACGCCCTCCCTGGATAGCCCGCACCTGCTCTACAGTTGGATCCGGCACAGAAAAGAGCCGGCCATGGTCCATAGACAGCCAGCCACTGAAGATCCAACTCAAGACAATCAGGCCTGAGAACAGACCCAGCACATGATGCCACTTCATCCACCCACGAAACGGACTGAATACCTCTTCCCCGCGGCGTCGAACCGCCACCCAATGGGAGACACCCAGGTAGATCCCAATAGTCACGCACACGATGCCAAACCCGGCAAGCCACCAGACCAGCGAATCCCATAGCGCCCAGTGTTTGCGCAATACGGTGGGGTAGATCCAGTGGGTTACTGCACCCAGGTAATTCCAAACTCGCTGGGAGGTTGTCGTTCGTTGCACAAACTCTCCGGTCAACGCAGATACATAGAGATGCGTACCCGATTCATCCTGTAGCTCAATTCGATAGAACGGCCTGAATGGATCGAATCGTTGATGCACCGTCCATTGGTCATACGCCACCCTGGTCGTGAATTCGATGGGCGCTGAGGTAGCGCGCGGCAGGAGATTCGTTAGCGTGTCTTCTTCCAACGGCTGCACTGGCGCTCCGGTGTCCGCATACACACCGAGCATCGGTGCGTTCTCACGCTTACAGACGTATGCGGGTCGACTCTGAATAGAGATCACACGCAGCCCAACCGTCTGTTCGGATCCACAAATGTCTATGGCTTCAGCGGGTGAGCGCACAATTGCTGCAGTGTCGACGGTTGCCAGATACGCAAGACGATCGCCATCGGCCAGGGATGGGAACGGTACATACATCATCACCATGCCGGTAAAAAACCACATCGCGAAAAACAGACCGAGCACGATGCCCAGCCAGCGGTGCAGGAAGGTCAGAAGTTTCATCAATGCGGACCCGTTAGAACGATGCAGCGATACTCACCTCGTAGGTCCTCGGCGCGCCAAGTAAAACCTGATTGGCGTAGATGAAGCTTGGATCGTGCTGTCCCAGATAGAACACATCTGACCATGACACATATTCTTCATCCGTCGCATTGTTGACCCGCGCACTCAGTGTGATGTTGCGGTGTTTCCAGGTGGCGAAGACATCCATGAGTGAGTATGACTTCAAGGTCACGTTGTTGGCGTTGTCAGCAAAACGGTCATCGACATACCTGAACGCAGCACCCAATGTAATGGGTACGGCGGCGAACTCGTAGCTGGTCCACAGGTTGGCGGTACGCTCGGGCACATTGGGGGGTGTGTTACCGGCAAAGTTCTGAAAGTTGGTCGAGCGTGAAAACTCAGCTTCTGTATGGGCGGCATTCGCGCCTAACTTCAGTTGTTCGCTCACCACCCAGGTGGCCGAGACCTCAACACCCTGCGACTCTCGCCCGCCGACATTGGTGGCGCTGTCCAACCCGATCTGCTCAAGGACATCTTCACGCTCGATATCAAAGTACGCCACCGTCGCCTCAACCTTGCCGTCAGCAAGAATCGCCTTTACGCCCACCTCCCACTGTTCTGCGTCGGTCAGATCCAGGTCTTCGCCGCTGTTGACCAGAAAGATGTTGGCGTTGATTGGATCTTTCGCATCACTGTATTGCGCATAGGCGGCCACGTCTTGCGTGAGTTTCAGTACCACGCCAACACGCCAACTGGTCCAGTCAAATTCGCGTTCGAAGCTGGAACCTTCACGCACACCCGCGGCGTTGAAATTTTCACGCTCCAGATCCAGTTCTTCATAGCGGAAGGCAGCAACCAGCGACAGGTGTTCATTGATAGCGAGGACATCTTCCAGAAAGACCGCACGTGTTTCGATATCGGTCGGGCTGACGCCGCGTAGCTCTCTGGGACCATAGCGGCCCGGCACCGGCGCATACGGATCCACTGAGTCGCCCGGTGCCAATGGTATGGCGAGACGAAATCCTCGCGAGCGTTCAAAATCTAAAGACGTAAATTCAAATCCGCCCAGCAGTCGGTTTTTCATGCCACCCAGATCGAAATCATATTGCGCCGTAAAGCGATTACCGAACAGGTCCTGGTCGTGGGTAACAAAAAAGTAGCCGTAGTAGCGTTGAATCTCTCCAGTCTGGGTACAGACATCCACCACCTGGGTGCAGAACACATAACCTTCGGCGTTCTGCCAGTCCCTGTCTGCACTGAATTGATACATGGTGTTTTTGATGGAGAGGCTTTCTGTGGGCGACCACGAAAGATCCGCCCGGACAAACAGTTGATCTGACTCAGCCTGGCTGTCGCTGACATTGTAGTTTCGGAAACGCGTGTCCCGGTCGATGGTTTCTCCCGTTGTGGTCGAGATCACATCCCGCATCGGGCGACGTGCAGCAGACGTTGGGATCAGGGGCGTTCCCCAGTAATCTGCCAGTTCGTCGTCGAGTAAATCAAAGCTCAGCGCCACTTCGACCGTATCGCTCGCTTGCCACAACAGGCTGCCTGTGGCGTTAAGTGAGCCAGAGTCCATACGATCGACATACCCCTCAGAGCCTCTCTGGCTGATGTCAAAACGGTACCAGGCCGAATCGCTCAGACCACCGCCTGCACCAAGCCCTAACTGGTAGGTGTCATATCGACCCAGCGATGCCAACACATCAAGCGTGTCAGGCTCACCCACTCTGGCGCTCTTCGGCACCACATTCACCGTACCGGCCACGGCACCCTGCCCATGCAACACAGAGTTTGGGCCACGCAGAACCTCGATGCGATCAAGGTTAAAGGTATTCTGCGGTCGCATGACCATATTTGCCGGACCCACCCACAGACCATCACGTAAAATCGTTATCTGTGAGCGGGTGAAACCACGCATGGAAAAGGTGGAAGGCGCGGCCGGGGATTCTCCGGACACGACCCCAGGCAGGCTCTGCACAGCGTCGGTTACCTGCTTGTAGCCGCGCGCCTGCATGGTCGAGCCATCGATGATTTCGACGGTAGCTGGGGTTTCGAGTAACGACAAACCCAGCCGACTGCCCGCATCGGACGGCTGCAGGAGCTCAAGCTGGTCGATCACTTCACCCACCACGACGATTTCTTCGACAAACTTTTCTGTTTCTTCGGCGTAGCCGAGTTGGGCGTAGCCAACAATGCAGATACCGGCTATGAGGCAGAGTCGGGGCAACACATGGCTTCCTTTGCGCACAAGACGCACCACCCTACCTTTTTCTACATAAAACAAGCAGTTAAGTGTGGTTTATTAACCGTTAACGATTCGATAATCTAGCAAGTCAAACTTGGTTTTGGATGCAGTGCCGCATGTCAGGCGATTCAAGCGCGATCGACCGCGAAGTCGACTCAATCATCGCGAGCGGCATGCTCGGACGATCAGCGGTTTATCCTCGCCTGCTGCGCTATCTCGCCGCAGCAACGACAGAACAGCGGAGCGCAAGTGAGTTCGATATCGCCACAGATGTGTTCCGTAAGGGCGGTGAGTTTGATTCCAACCAGGATTCTTCAGTACGGGTCTATGTGCACAATCTGAGACAGCGACTGGATCGTTTCTACGAGGAAAATTCCGCTAAGACCAGTCGCATCTCTATTCCTAAAGGCGCATACCGACTGGATTTCGGCACTGTTGCGACGCCGGACGCCGTTAAAGAGGCGCAACCCCCCGGAGAAATTACGTGCTCTACGCCCTCGGCGCGCTGCTGGTCTGCAATCTGGTGGTGATCTCAGCGTTGCTCTACGACGAGCAAAGTGAAAAGAGTGCGGTGGCAGACAGCCAGATCTGGGCACCCATACTGACTTCTGATCGACCGCTGCTGGTTGTGGTTGGCGACTACTTCATCTTCGGCGAACTCGATGCCTACGGGCGGGTCTCGCGCATGGTTCGAGAATTCAATGTGAACTCAGCCGATGATCTGGCGGAACTCCAGCAAGGCCAGGCTGCAGATGCAGTGACCTACATGAATCTCAACCTGTCTTATCTACCCCAATCGATGGCATTCGCATTAAACGACGTACTGTCAGTCGTACATGCACGCGATAAGCGTGCCACGATTATCCCGGCCTCAAAACTGAGAACGTCAGATCTCAAGTCCAACGACATTCTGTACCTGGGTTATCTGAGTGGCCTGGGCATACTGGAGTCCTATGTCTTTACCGCCTCGAAGCTGGAACTGGGCACCACCTATGATGAACTCGTGCATCGAGACAGCGGTGAGTACTACTTCAGCAACGCCGGCATTCCCGACCGCAAGACCTATCAGGATTTTGCCCTGCTGACGACATTTCCCGGCCCGGGCTCAGGCAACCAGATTGTGGTTGCAGCCGGTACCCGAGACGCGGGGCTGACTTATATCGCGGAAGCGCTGGCTTCGTACGAAACAACGCTTCAGATAAGCGAGCAGATGCGCACACTCGATGCTGACATCAACAGCTACGAAGCGCTGTACAAAGTGGTCGGTTCCGACAGAACCAGCCTGGATGCGAGCCTGATTCACGACGCTGCACTGGACAAGCATAAGATCTGGGCTCAGCAGGACTGAGCTTCTGCCAGTTTACCCCGGCCTCTTCCTTGGCTCGTCTGCCGCCGAGATCGTCCAGCCCGAACCGTTTGCCCGTGCTTTTCTCTGGTTTATCGCTGTGCCCTTTGCACTGGCGGTGCTGACTCAGTTTCTGGCAAGCCGGAATGCCCCCGTCGGACGTGTTACCCAGATGCTCGGGTGTCTGCCGGCGCCGATGACGGCACTCCTCCTCGTCATCGTGATCGGTGCCGTGGGGCCGCTGCTTGGTCCCGCCGCGTCCGTCATCGGGCAGGCAGTTCCTGTCTACATCGCTTTCGCTGTCACTGCACCCTTTATCGGGTTTGCCTTTCGCAGTTCTTCGGTCTCGATACGGGCGCTGCTCAGGCCGGGATCACCTGGTTTTGACTCCACCGTTGAACGCAATCGAATTCACAGTGTCGAATGCTAACGTCACGAACAAAGGTATGTCGCCTATGCGTGCCATACTCGTCAGCGTGCTGTTTGCGCAAGTGTCTTGAATTGACTATGATTTTTTAATGATAAGTGGAAATCCATCATTGCCACGCGTCCTGCTGGTTCTGGCGATCCTGATCGTTGGGCCGCTGCAGGCGCAGAGCGTATTCGCTTGCGCAATGATGGATGAAGTCATGCACGAGTGTTGTTGTGTCGGGCACAAGACCGATGAAGATTTCGATGTGGCAGTCGATGCCAACACCGATCTGTGTTGTGAGCGTTCGGTAACAATCAGCATCGATGAAGAGGCGAGGCAGGATACACCAATAGTCAAGCCGGTTGAGGTGCGCTCGGATGTGGATCCACCGGTGGCTATCGTGGCCGCCAATACTGAATTCTTTTCACCGCCACGACGCGTGGCCCTCCGCGTTAATTTCTCCCCGCCAGACCTCTGCTATTCCCGCGCTGATACTTATCTCATAACCCAGCGACTGCGGATCTAAACCTTTCCTATCCAAGCTTGGCCTCGGGCACGTCCCGAGCCCAGGCCTGTTGCATTTTGTTCGTTGTAACTAAGGATAAGGAGAAGGGTTTTGCGTACCCGACTATTTCGAAGCGTGGCCATAATCGCCGCGTTGATTATCACAGGCAGTGCCGCACTAGCGGAATCTGCCAATCAGAATAAGACGGCTGAACCGGCCGAACGTTTGACCGCCGAGGGCCTAGCGGCCCGGGTTCTCGAGGCCAATCCCGGGTTGGTTGCAATCGAGGCGGCGGCCGAAGCTGCGGCATTTCGGGTCGATCCGGCCGGATCACTCGATGACCCCATGCTGAGTTACGGCGTAGCACCGCTAACGGCTGGTGACGACCGGAGCATCAATCAGCGCATCGACTTCAATCAGAAAATCCCCTGGCCGGGCACCCTGGCGGCGCGCGAAAGTGCAGCCCGATATGACGCGCTGGCGGCAGAGCGGGATGTGGATGCGCGGCGTTTGCGTGTGATCGCTCAAGCGAAAGCTGCCTATGCCGAGTGGTATTTTGTCCACGCCGCGCTGAAGATCCACGATGCCACGCAGGCTCTGCTTGACGAGTTGATCGCGACGGCTGAGACGCGATACGCAGCCGGACGAGCCCTTAAGCAGGATGTGCTGCAGGCCGAAGTGGAACGCACGGATCTGGATAACCATTTGCTGCGCTTGCTTCGGCTCAAAGCCACCATACAGGCGCGCATCAACGCGCTGCTGAATCAATCACCGAATGCGCCGTTGCCGCCGGCAGACGTGATTCCCAAAGCGATCGATCTGCCCGCATTTGAAAGCATGCAAGGTCTGGCGCTGTCACGGCACCCGGAGCTTGCCCAACTCGACGCCCGGATTTCCGCCTCCGTTAATCGTATCACGCTGGCGGAGAAGGCGTTCTATCCGGATTTTCAGGTTGGTGTTGGTTACAACAGCCTTTGGGATAACGTGGACAAGCGGCCCATCTTTGGAATCTCGATCAACGTTCCTCTGGATCGCAGCAAACGCCGCTCCGACCTCGGTCGTGCGCAAGCCGAGAAGAGACGGGCCGAGTGGATCCTGATTGAACGACGAGCGGAGTTACTGGCCGATCTTACGCAAGCTCGCGCCGAGGTGGTGGAAGCGCAATCGTCGGTTGACCTGCTTCGCGATCAACTGTTGCCGCTATCGACCGAGTACCTGGAAGCGGCGATCACCGACTATCAGAGCGGCAGTGGCTCATTTCTCAACGTCATTACCGCCGAGCAACGTGCACTGAGCACCGAATTGGCGTTGGCCCGCGCACGTGCTGACTACGCGCGACGCCTAGCCGAGCTTGAACGCTGGGTTGGTGGTCCCCTTGATGCAGCAGCACGCCTAACTTCTGGAGAACAGCAATGAATCTTTCAAAATATACTCGATGGGTCGTCGGCCTACTCTTTGTCGTTGCGGCATTTGGCACGGGCTACCTATTGATCTCCCCCGGCGAAGGCGATGCGCCGGTCGCTGCCGACAATATGCCAAAGTATCGAGCCGGTGACTTCGAAATTGGTATTGTCACCGATCCGGAGACACCCCGCGTCGGTGATAACCGACTCATCGTCGAAGTGCGGGATGCTGAAGGCAAACCGGTGTCGACTGCGATCGACGCCTTTGCTGAGATGCCGGCGATGGGTGCCATGCCGGCAATGCGGGCACCTGCTGATCTTAAGGAAACTTCCCCGGGTCGTTATGAAGGCGCCATGGATTTGTCCATGCGGGGAGAGTGGCCGCTTACCGTGAAAATCAAGGACCCGATGCGTGGCGACAAACGGCTGCAGTTCGATCTGGCCACAGATCGGGAGGGGCTGGCGATTGCAGCCGGTGCCTCTCGCGTCGGTGGTATGACCAGCGGCATAGCAAGCGACGACGACGGCAATACCATCACCATCGACAACCGGCGCCGGCAGATGATCGGCCTTGAGACCGGTGAGACCACCCATCGAGACCTGGTGAAGTCGATCCGTGCGGTCGGGGAAGTCACATTCGATGAGCGTCTGTTATCGAACATTACCCTGAAATTCGATGGCTACATCGGTGATCTCAAAGCCGACTACGTCGGTACGGAGGTCACCAGGAACCAGGTGCTGTTCACGGTATACAGTCCGGAGTTGCTGTCCGCGCAACAGGAGTATCTGGAAACGTTGCAACGCCGCGCCAGCGCTCAAAACGGACTGGTGCGCGCTGCTCGTCAACGACTTGCACTATGGGACATGAGCGACGCCGAAATTCGAGCCCTTGAAGAGCGCGGCGCACCGCAGGACTACGTGGCCATTTATGCGCCACGTAGCGGTACGCTGATCGAACGCAACATCGCCGATGGCAGTGCTGCAAAGATGGGCCAAACCCTGCTTACGATCGCTGACTTGTCGCGCATCTGGATTGAAGCGGAAGTCTTTGAGGCCGACCTCGAGTTGGTCAGTGTCGGCATGAACGCTGACGTCACGTTGCCGTATCTACCGGGTCGCACCTATCCCGCCACGATTGAGTACGTCTACCCGTACCTGCATGGCCAGAGCCGCACCGGGCGAGTTCGATTGTCTCTGGAGAATCCCGAGGGCGAGTTGAAACCCGACATGTACGCCGAAGTGTCGCTGCTGGCAGATCTCGGGCATCGGCTCAGTGTGCCCGAAGAAGCGGTCATTGTGGCGGGCAAAAGTCGCGTGGTGTTTGTCGATCTCGGTGCCGGGCGCTTGAAACCCGTCCGCATTCAGACCGGACGAACAGCACAAGGATTCATTGAGGTGCTGGACGGACTGTCACTCGGTGACACGGTCGTGACCTCGGGCAACTTTCTCATCGCCGCGGAAACCCGGCTCAAAACGGGGATCGACCAATGGTAAACCCTCAGGACAACGGTCCGAACCACGGGCCGCTCGAAAAGCTGATCAATTTTTCGGCACGCAACTGGTTGCTGACATTGATGCTGGTATTGGTCGGCGCCTTCTGGGGCTATCGGTCGCTGAGCACAGCACCCCTTGACGCTATTCCCGATCTATCCGATGTGCAGGTGATCGTCTTTACCAATTGGCCAGGGCGCAGTCCCGACTTAGTGGAAGATCAAATCACCTATCCATTGACGACGACGTTGCTCGCCGCACCTGAAGTGCGCTTCGTCCGCGGGCAAAGCTTCATGGGTTTGTCGTTCGTCTACGTCATTTTCGAAGACGGTACTGACATGTATTGGGCGCGGTCACGTGTGCTTGAGTACCTGAATTCAGCAGCCCCCAAACTTCCGGACAATGTTCGGCCAACGTTAGGGCCGGACGCCACAGGGGTCGGTTGGGTCTATCAATATGCGCTGACGGATAAGAGCGGTAACCAGAGCCTCGCTGATCTGCGCAGTCTGCAGGATTTTAACCTTCGCTACGCGCTTGAAGCCGTCAAGGGGGTGGCTGAAGTGGCGTCGGTGGGCGGCTTCGTCAAGGAATACCAGATCAATGTCGACCCCAACAAGCTGGCCTCCTATGGCATCCCGCTGCACAAAGTGACCATGGCCGTGCGCGCCTCCAACAACGATGTCGGGGGCCGCGTGCTGGAAATTGCGGGCCATGAGCAGTTTATTCGCGGCCGCGGCTACGTCAAATCCGTGGACGATCTGAAAGAAGTCGTCATCGGGGTCGCCGAAGGCGGCATTCCGATCCGCGTCGCCGACGTGGCGAGCGTCAGTCTCGGCCCCGCACTACAACGTGGCCAGGCCGATCTCGACGGTGAAGGGATCGCGGTCGGCGGTATCGTCGTCATGCGTTACGGTGAAAACGCGCTCGATGTGATCGATCGGGTCAAGGCGCGGCTCAATGTACTGCGGGAGAGCCTGCCGGATGGCGTCGAGATCGTGCCCGTCTATGACCGCTCGAGCCTGATCGAACGAGCGATCGAGACTTTACGCAACACATTGATCGAAGAGATGCTGATTGTCTCCCTGGTGATCGGTCTTTTCCTGTTGCACGTACGATCGGCCTTTGTGGCCATCCTGACGCTGCCCATTGCGATTCTGCTGTCGTTTATTCCCATGTCCTACCAGGGTCTTACTGCCAACATCATGTCCCTGGGCGGTATAGCCGTGGCGATCGGCGCCATGGTCGATGCCGCCATAGTCATCATCGACAATGTCCACAAGCGCTTGCACGGGCAAACGCTAGAGGGAGAATCGCGCACCCGCGTGATCATCGAAGCCATGCAGGAGGTGGGGCCCAGCATCTTCTTCTCGCTGTTGATCATAACCGTGTCGTTCGTGCCGGTGTTCGCGCTGGAAGGCACCGAGGGACGCTTGTTCAAACCATTGGCGTTCACCAAGACCTACTCGATGTTCTTCGCCGCACTGTTGTCGGTGACCCTGATCCCGGCTTTGGCCGTGTTGCTGATCAAAGGCAAGATTCGCGGCGAGGACAGCCGTCTCAACAGGACGCTGCAGGCAGGATATGCACCGGTGGTCAAGTTTGCCGTGCGTTGGCGCTGGCCGGTCGTGATCGCGGCAGTGGTTGCGCTGGTGGCGACAGTGCCCGTTTATCGGACCTTGGGTAACGAGTTCATGCCGCCGTTGAACGAAGGCAGCATTCTCTACATGCCGACAGCCCTTCCGGGCATCTCGATTGAAGAGGCCACGCGGGTCATGCAAACCATGGATCGAGAGCTGAAGAAATTTCCGGAGGTCGAGCGCGTTTTCGGTAAAGTCGGTCGCAGTACCAGTCCCACCGATCCGGCGCCGCTGTCGATGATCGAGACCAACATCATGCTGAAGCCACAGAGTGAATGGCGTGACGGCATGACCTGGGACAAATTGATCGGTGAGATGGATGGCGCCATGCGGTTTCCCGGCATGCCGAACATCTGGTGGATGCCGATCCAAACCCGCACCGAAATGCTGGCCACCGGAATACGCTCGTCACTCGGCATCAAAATTTTCGGGCCCGAGCTTGGTGTCATCGAGCGCACCGGGGTCGATATCGAGCGCGCCTTGCTGGACGATGAGCGCACCGCACCCTATACCCGCAGCGCCTTCGCCGAACGGGCAACGGGTGGCTACTTTCTGGATTTCGATATCGATCGGCAAGCGGCCGCGCGGTTTGGGTTGAATGTCAACGACGTGCAAAGCGTCATTGAAGCCGCCATGGGCGGCGTCAAGGTGAGCGAAACCGTCGAAGGCCGCGAGCGCTACGGCATCCTCGTGCGGTACGCCCGTGAATACCGCGACAACATCGAGGCGCTCGAGCGCGTGTTCGTGACCACGTCGACAGGTGCGCAGATTCCCATCACGCAAGTCGCCGACATCCAGTTTCGTACGGGTCCACCGGCGCTGCGCAATGAAGACGGGCAGCTGGTGAGCTTCGTGTTCGTTGACGTTAACGATGATATCGGTATCGCTGACTACGTCAATCTGGCCCGGCAGGTGGTCGCCGACAAGGTTGAGATCACGCCCGGTTATCGCCTCGATTGGGCCGGGCAGTTCACCTATTTCGAACGCGCCAAGGCTCGTCTCACGATTCTCGTGCCGCTGACGATCTTTGTCATCTTTTTCATGCTCTATATGCACCGCAAATCCATGATCGAGACGCTGGTGGTGATGACCGCCCTGCCGTTCTCGCTGATTGGCAGTATCTGGCTGCTGGCGGCACTCGATTACAACCTGAGTGTTGCCGTCGCCGTGGGCATGATCGCGGTAGCGGGGCTGGCCGTCGAACTGGGTCTGTTGATGATGTTGTATCTCGATCTCGCTTGGCGTCGTCACGCTGAAGACAATTCCCTCAAATCTCAACAGGACTTAACGAGTGCGATCACGGAAGGCGCCAGTCAACGTATTCGTCCGATGCTGATGACGGGGCTGGCCCTTTTTATGGGGCTGGTACCGATCATGTACAGCGCCGGCAGTGGTGCTGATGTCATGAAACGCATCGCCGCCCCGATGCTTGGCGGGGTAGGTTCTGCGCTCATTCTGGTGCTGATTGTCTTCCCTGCCATTTTTTCATTCTGGCGTGGCAGGCGCCTGCCGGTTCTGGCACCGCCGCCGGAAGAGCACCGCGTATCGCGTTCCGACGAGAGCCCCCAATCATGAGGGGCTTATGCGGAAGTGTGTCGCGGATTCAACGGGTCTTAGGACCGAACGGAGGAACTTATGCTGCAACTCAAAACTAGCAAACTACAAACGCCGAAGCGGGTGCTTTTGCTGCTGGGTGCAAGTCTGGTACTTGGCACTGCTCCTGGCATAGCCGCGGCCGACTCACAAACGACCGTGCAGGACAAAGCAGATCGTGGCGAATGGCATCGGCACGGGCCACCGAGCAAGGGCTTTTATCACACCCATTCACACATGACATCGACAGAGGTCGAGCAGAGATCCGCAACCCCGCGACGCTATGGGCCACCGAGTAAACGATTCCGAAGCTGGAGTCACCCCTCGAAGGATCACCAGGCGGTTCTGCGCTCCGGTGATGAGCGTCGGCGTCGCGGACCACCCAGGAAGTTGCCGGGATACCGGCGGTAGAAGTTAACCGAGCGCCCGGGAAGTCCCGGGCGCTCTGGCAAGGAGATACGGTTATGTCGAAACCGAAGAAACATCGAAAGTCCACGCGGTCCAGGCGAAGCACTTGGACCATCGCAACGGTGATTGGCGCCGGTTTACTCTTGATCGCCGGTGCTGCGATCTGGTGGTCGAACCCCCCGGTGAGCCCGGCGCAAGCCGACGTTGTGGTTTACAAACGCGCCAGTTGCTCGTGTTGCAACAAATGGGTTTCGCACTTGCAAGACAGTGGGCTTGTCGTGAGTGTGCAGAACGTTCGCAACACCCGAGAGATACAGCAGGCCCTTGGCGTTCCCGACGAGCTGCGGGCCTGCCACACGGCAACGGTCGGCGACAGTTGGGTCGAGGGTCATGTGCCGGCGGACCTCATCTACCGGTTGATCAATGAGGACCTGGGAGACGTGCGCGGCCTGGCGGTCGCCGGTATGCCCATTGGCTCACCAGGGATGGAGGGACCCAACGCGCAGACTTATGAGGTCATGCGGGTAACGCCGAAAGGACAAATTGACCGCTACGCCGAACGAGAGGGTGCCAATTCGCCCCCTTGATTTGGCAACGGTAACTGTTTACTTGAGAGGAATTTGACGATGGATTTCAACACACTTTTATGGGGCGCATTGGTCCTGTTTATGGTCGTTTGTTGCGGAATGATGATGCGCATGATGATGAGGCGTCCGCCCAGCGACAGATCGCCACGCTCTGTACTTCGCGATGAAACGGACCGATCTAGCGAGCCGGATGAGCAAAAACAATCGTCTTCAACCACGGATCACAAGGAGAAACACGATGTTTGACGGACATTCGGGAAGCTGGGCGATAGCGCTCATCATGATCGTTTTAGCTTCATGGGTTTTCTATCGCTACTTCGCACCTCGAAGTTGGCGCGAATGGGCAGGTGCGGGTTTGATTCAAGCGTTCGTCATTGCGTTGTACGCGGAGATGTACGGATTTCCGTTGACGATCTATTTACTCGCCAGATTTACGGAGCTTGATCGTGACTATATCAGCGCCAATCTCTGGTCGACACTTTTGGGTGTTGGCGAGGCTGGCATGCTGATTTCAATGATTATCGGATACGGGCTGTTGTTTGTAGGTATTGGCCTGTTCGCCCGAGGGTGGCGCCAAGTGTACCAGTCCAAGGCCGAGCAAGCTTTGGTAACAAGCGGGCTCTATCGTTTCGTCAGACATCCACAGTATACCGGGCTGTTCATTGCCTTATTCGGAGAGGGTGTGGTGCATTGGCCTACACTGTTTTCGATCGGTCTGTTCCCCATCATCGTCTACGCATATTACCGGTTAGCACGGCGCGAAGAGCGGCAACTGTTGGGTACATTTGGCAAAGCATACGCCGAATATCAGCGTCAAACCCCCATGTTTGTTCCGCGCTTCAGCAAGTGGCGTGGGTTCGTTAAACGTTCAGCGGACGATCCAGCGCAGAGCGAAGCACAGCAAGAATCTGATGATGCGGTAAAGTAGTTTGATTAAAGCTACGGATGTATGCTTACAGTGCCGATCCTGTTTTTGGATTAAACTTAGCGAACGCGCTCAAACAGAGAGACAAGCTCAAGAATTTTCTTGCGTTGATCGTCAATCGTCCCATCGGCTAATGCCTCATCGACGCATTCCCCCGCGTGAATACGCAAGAGTTCCGTTTCAGCTTTGGTCAATGCGGCTTTCGCTGCTTGAATCTGGTGAAGAATGTCGATGCAGTATCGCTCCTCATCCAGCATTCGACCAATCGCGCGGGTCTGCCCTTCGATTCGACTGAGACGCCGTCGGATCGATTGTCGTGGGGAAAGCTGTTCAGCCATAGGTATTGATCTATACCGTAAGGGGGTATACCCTATTCTACTTGATGATTATGCAAAAATCACTCGCTACGCTCTTAGCCGTGTGTCTGACCTCAGCTGGCGTCGCGTGCGCGTGCGGACCTGTAGGCAGCGATGGGTTAGACAGTATAAGGCATCATCAGGGTGATGCCGTGGTTGAGGATGGACTTCATTCAAAGAACCCGCCGTGCGAGCAGGCCAGGCATCAGGCAGCAGATTCAAACTCGTCTGATCACTGCACACTCGCGGATTGCGGCGACAGTTGCGGTGTGTTGGATGCTTCATCTGCTGGTGCCGAGACGCTTCTTACCACCAATCGAATGTCGGAGCAGCCCCCTCCAGATATCGATGACGCTTCGTCAAACATTCTTCTCCTGCCGCCAATCGCGACTGAGCCGCCTCCGACTATCGTTCTGCTTGCGAATCTAACTGCGAGCATTTCAGACACTCCCGTACGTCGATTCGATCGCGCTCTGAAGTAGGTACGGTTCGTTAGCACTTCGCCGAGGCAAAGTGCAGCCGCACTTGCCGCGGGGATTACGAATCCCACATACCGAACGATAGCAGTGTACCTGTTTGGACGTGGACTCACCCCAAGACTGAAAGCAATTAATACGTTGGTAGAAAATATGAACCTAAGTAACTCCAGACGCCGCAGTTTTTTGAAAACAGTTGCCGGAGCCGGCGTGTTCACGATGCTCAACGCGTTTGTGCCTGCCTGGGCTCGCACTCTGCAGGTTGTTCGCGACCCTAACCAGTTCAATCAAGCAGAGCCGATGGTGTTTGATCTCGCCATTCGCGAACACGAAATCGACATCGCCGGCGGACGAGGTCACGGTATGACGATCAATAACTCGATACCGGGGCCCTTATTGGAATGGTATGAAGGACGAGAAGTTGTACTAAACGTAGAGAATAAAATGGCGGCGGATACCTCGATTCACTGGCATGGCATTCTGCTCCCGTTCGAAATGGACGGCGTGCCCGGTGTCACCTTTCGAGGCATCAAACCTGCAACGACCTTTCAATACCGGTTTCCATTAAAACAGAGTGGTACCTATTGGTATCACAGTCATTCCGGATTGCAAGAACAGTCAGGAGTCTACGGACCGCTGATTGTCCACGCCCGCGATCCAGAGCCTGTGCGCTATGACAGAGACTACGTTGTCATGCTGTCGGATTGGACTTTCGAAGATCCACACCAGGTGATGGCTAATCTGAAGAAGATGAGCGACTACTACAACTATCAACAATTCTCCCTCAAGGAGCTTTACGGCACCGATGAGATGAGTACAGCAGAGGCGCTGAAAACAAAATTTGCCTGGGATCGGATGCGAATGATGGCCACAGACATCCTTGATGTGACCGGTGCAACCTATACGTATCTGATGAATGGGCTCCACCCCGAAGGTAACTGGACCGGACTGTTCCGTCCGGGGGAGAAGATTCGGCTGCGCTTCATCAACGGCTCCGCCATGTCCTATTTTAATGTCCGCATCCCAGGGCTGGCCATGACGGTGATCGCAGCGGATGGCCAAAATGTTCAACCCGTTGAGACGGATGAATTCCAGTTTGGCGTGGCGGAAACCTACGACGTGATTGTTGAGCCGAAGGACGATAACGCTTACACCATCATGGCCGAAGCCATGGACCGCAGCGGATATGCCGCCGGCACGCTGGCCACGAGGACCGGGCTGTCCGCAGCGATTCCAGAATTGAGGCGGCGTCCGCTGCTGACTATGGTCGACATGGGTATGGATATGTCGGCGATGAGCACGGGTGGGATGACTGATGCCGAGCCGGCGCAATCACCTTCGGGTAGCCAGACTGAGATGAACCACTCAAGCATGAATCAATCGAGCAGGAATCAACCGGCCATGGATCATTCTCGAATGGACCATGGCGCCCGCGATGCAGGTATGAGAACCGGTACTGGACACGACATGGGTAACATGAGCCAAGCCAGTCCAATCATCGCCCGCCACGGACAAGATCATCATGGGCCAGGCAATATCAGTGTGGCCAGTGTCCAGCGCGACCGACTTGCGGAGCGGGGGCTTGGATTGACCGACGTCGATCACCGGGTGCTTGTCTACACCGACCTTAAGCGGCTCTCGGACGATTTCGATGACCGCCCTGTTGAACGCGAAATCGAACTCCATCTGACTGGGCACATGGAGCGATATATGTGGTCGTTCGATGGCCAGCAGTTTCACGAGGTTGATGGCCCCATTGAATTTAACTATGGCGAACGGCTGCGCCTGACTATGGTTAACGACACGATGATGAATCATCCAATCCACCTGCACGGCATGTGGATGGAACTGGACAACGGACACGGCGCGCAAATTCCACGGAAACACACGATCAATATGATGCCGGCAGCTCGTACTTCGGCATTGATTACGGTGGATGCACCGGGACGTTGGGCATTTCACTGTCATCTGCTTTACCACATGGACATGGGGATGTTCCGTGTCGTTCGAGTCAGTTAAGGAAACACTATGAAAGCCCTTATTACATCATTGCTCCTGGTCATGGGGTTCAGTTCAAGCAGTTTGCAGGCTTACGAACCTGCCGGTACGCCCCCTGACTGGGACCCGCCTATGCCACCCCCAAAATCCTACGGAATGCTATTGGCAGATCGATTAGAAACCGGTTTTGCGGATGAAGGTGACACCTATGTATGGGATGCACAGGCCTGGTACGGCAACGGCAGAACTCGTCTCTGGTTAAAGTCTGAAGGCGAAGGTCAACAGGGCGAGTCGCCGGAAGATGCGGAACTGCAAATACTCTATAGCCGCCTCATCGCACCATTCTGGGATTGGCAGATAGGCATCCGGCAGGATTTCGAGCCAAGTCCAAATCGCACGCACTTCGTTGTTGGCTTGCAGGGTCTCGTGCCCTATGAATTTGAATGGGACAGCGCGTTATTTGTCAGTGAGGAAGGCGATGTCAGTGCACGAATCGAAACAGAATACGACTTCAATCTCACACAGCGTTGGATTCTGCAGCCCCGCCTGGAGGTCAATGGTGCTTTTTCATCAGATCGTGAAATTGGCATGGGTAGCGGAATAACCAGCACTGAACTGGGCTTGCGCCTTCGCTATCACTTTCGGCGAGAGGTTGCGCCGTATATCGGCATAGGGTGGAAACAGCTCTATGGCGAGACCAAAGACATCGCGCGATCGGAAGGTGAACCGAGTTCGACCACATCGCTCGTATTCGGAATCCGTTTCTGGTTTTAATCCAGAGTGGCATCGAACTTGGCGAGCGAATCGCCGGCTACTGGAGGTATGCAGGTAATGAACGATAGAAAAAATTCTCCCGCTCATGAATCACAATGCCATGCGGCAGAAGCAGTCGTGGAAAGCGATAGTCGATATGACCTTGTTCCAGAGAAATATGAGGGTACCGTCTTCACTTGCCCAATGCATCCGCAGGTACGAGACACAAAGGATAGTGGCTGCCCGATCTGCGGTATGGCATTGGAACCCGAGACGTTGCAGGCCAATGTACCAGAGGACACGCACGAACTGGACAGCATGTCGCGACGGTTTTGGGTCAGCGCGCTTTTGACTCTACCGGTATTCGTCTATGCGATGGGCGATCTGATTCCGGGACGACCGTTTGACTCGCTCTTCTCGCCTCCCGGCGCACAATGGTTTCAGCTACTGCTCACCACGCCAGTGGTCATCTGGGGTGGCTGGCCATTCTTCGTGCGCGGTTACCAGTCCGTACGCACGTTGAACCTGAACATGTTCACGCTGATCGCCTTGGGTGTTGGCGTGGCATTTCTTTACTCGATCATTGCAGCGTTCCTGCCAGGCATCTTCCCGGCTGGGTTTCGCAACGAACAGGGCCAGGTGGCGCTGTATTTCGAGGCCGCAGCGGTGATCACCACGTTGGTGCTGTTGGGGCAGGTGCTGGAGCTTAAAGCCCGCAGCGCTACCTCGGGCGCCATACGGGCGTTGTTAGAACTGGCACCGCCGACGGCGCGACGACTCACGAAAGACGGGGAGGAAGAGGAAGTCTCTCTCGAAAACCTGTCCGCTGACGATCGGCTACGGGTTCGCCCGGGTGAGAAAGTGCCGGTCGATGGGACGGTTCTTGAAGGACGCTCAAGCGTCGACGAGTCGATGATTACCGGCGAACCCATTCCGGTCGAAAAAGCCGACGGCGATGCGGTTACAGGTGGCACGGTAAACGGCACTGGCACGCTGCTCATCTCAGCGACGCGCGTTGGCGATGACACGACCCTCTCACAGATCGTGCGTATGGTCGCTGAAGCGCAGCGATCGCGCGCTCCGATACAGCGTCTTGTGGATGTCGTTGCCGGTTGGTTCGTGCCGATTGTGGTGCTGGTAGCCATCCTCACCTTTGTCCTGTGGTCCTGGTTGGGCCCGGCACCGGCAATGGCCTATGCGATCGTCAACGCGGTGGCAGTACTCATTATCGCCTGCCCCTGCGCCCTGGGACTGGCGACGCCGATGTCAATCATGGTGGGCACCGGCAAAGGCGCCAGCAACGGCATCCTGATCAAAAACGCGGAAGCGCTCGAGCGATTGGAGAAGGTCGACACTGTGATTGTGGATAAAACCGGCACTCTGACAGAGGGCAGACCTTCGTTGGTTACCATTGAGCCGGCGGCTCAGTTCACTGAAACCTCTCTGCTGGCGGCCGTAGCGGCGGTCGAAAGCGTCAGTGAGCACCCATTGGCTGAGGCAATTGTCCGCGGTGCCCGGGAACGGGATATCTCGTATGCTGCGGCTGAGGCGTTCGAGTCATTCACTGGAGAAGGCGCCAGTGGTCGAGTGGACGGCCACGCGGTCGCGATTGGTAACGCCAAATTGATGAAACGGATCGGTGGTTATGACGCAACGCTGAGCGAGGCAGCAGACCACTATCGACAGCAAGGACAGACGGTGATGTTCATCGCCATCGACGGTCAATCCGCCGGCTTGATCGGTGTTACAGATCCGATAAAAGAGACCACGCCAGAAGCAATCGAGCGTCTGCATGCAGAGGATCTAACGGTGGTTATGCTCACTGGCGACAGCGAGGCGACCGCTAATGCTGTGGCAAAACAGATCGGCATCGATCGGGTACACGCGGATGTTTCACCCGAGGATAAACACCGCATCGTCATTGATCTGCAGGCACAGGGGCACGTGGTCGCAATGGCCGGCGATGGGATAAACGATGCGCCAGCACTGGCCCAGGCGGATGTTGGTCTGGCGATGGGCACGGGTACGGACGTTGCTATAGAGAGTGCTGCCGTGACGCTGGTGAAAGGCGACATGCTGGGTATTGCCAAGGCGCGTCGGCTCAGCCGCCTGACCATGCGCAACATCCGCCAGAACCTGTTCTTCGCCTTTGTCTACAACACGCTCGGCGTGCCAGTCGCCGCGGGCGTCTTGTACCCGGTTTTCGGACTGCTCTTGAGCCCGATGATCGCCGCTGCTGCTATGAGCCTGTCCTCGGTGTCTGTGATCGCCAACGCGCTCCGCCTGCGAAGCCAACACCTGTAATCGAAGGGAAACCATCTTGAGTTCAGAACACAGCAATTACGAGTCCGGCAGCCTAACGCTCGCCGGCACTATTGCCATGGGTACCGGTGTGATGATCGGTGCCGGGATCTTCGCTCTGACCGGCCAGGTGGCCGAGTACGCGGGGTCTTTGTTTCCGTTGGCTTTTGTTGTGGCTGCCATCATCAGCGGCTTCAGTGCCTACAGCTACATCAAGGTTTCGAACAAATACCCGTCGGCCGGCGGCATCGCGATGATCCTGAAGAAAGCCTACGGGCCGGCTACGGTGACCGGCGCGGCCGCACTGCTCATGGCGTTCTCGATGATAATCAACGAGAGCCTCGTTGCACGAACCTTCGGCACCTACACTCTGCAGCTCTTCGATGTCGACGACAACACGATGTGGGTACCAGTACTGGCCGTCGCCCTGATTGTGTTCGCGTTCATCGTCAACATCTCAGGCAACAAAGTCATCGGCAATCTCTCCAAGGTCACCGCGATCCTCAAAGTCGGTGGGATCCTGGTATTTTCGCTCGTCGCGTTGTGGGCCGCTGGTTTCGCATTTAAGCCCGCCACCGGCAGCGTCGGCGAACAAACCTCGGCCGGCGGGTTCCTGGCCGGTGTGGCATTGGCCATCCTGGCCTACAAAGGGTTTACGACGATCACCAACAGCGGCGGAGAAGTTGAGCATCCAGAGAGGAATGTCGGGCGTGCCATTGTCGCTTCTCTGGCCATCTGCGTCGTGGTCTACCTGATGGTGTGTTTTGCCGTTGGCTCTACGCTGTCGATCGACGAAATCGTCGCCGCAAAAGACTACGCGCTCGCCGAGGCGGCACGACCGGCGGTAGGGGAATACGGCGTGTGGTTTACCGTCGCCATCGCCATCATCGCGACCTCGTCAGGTTTGCTGGCCAGCGTTTTTGCCGTGTCTCGCATGCTCGCCATGCTCACCGACATGGAGCTTATCCCGCATCGCCATTTTAGGATGCCGGGCGGTATTCAGAAACATACCTTGGTCTATACCGTGATCGCCGCCGGGCTATTGGCGGCTTTCTTTGACCTGTCACGCATCGCATCGTTGGGCGCGATTTTCTATTTGGTGATGGACATCATCATTCATTGGGGGGTGCTGCGGCATCTGCGTGACGACGTCGGCGCGCACCCGGGCGTCCTCATCAGCGCCATCGCGATGGATCTTGCCGCGTTGGGCGCCTTTTTGTGGATCAAAGGCAGCGCCGACCCCACGATCGTGGTCATCGCGATTGTCGGTATCGTCGTTGTGTTCGGCTTCGAACGGTTTTTTCTGCAGCAACAGCGGGGGTCCAGTGAAAATGCAAACACGGGGGAGAATCAGGCGTAGCGCGTTACCAGGAGCCAGCCCCGCTCCTGCTGATCACCGAGCTAATGAACCTGCCCTCCGTGTCGGAGATTGGTAACGCTTTACGCTTGCGGAATACGAAACTCTAAGGAGGAACTGAATTATGGGAGATATGATGAATACCGGAATGATGATCGGCATGGGATTGATTTGGCTACTGGTTGTGACCGTGTTGATCCTGTCGGTGGCAGCCCTGTGGAAATATCTGCGTACGAACAAGTCGCACAACAAGCATGAGTAGCCTCAGACGCTTATCGGCAAGTCCGGAAGCAAATTTACTGCTGTTTTCTTTCCTGGTGAACTTTGTGTGGGAAATGTGGCAGGTACCGTTCTATCAAGGGCTATCTGCGATGGATCACATGAGCGCGGTGCGTATCTGTACCCAGGCAAGTATCGGGGATGGCGTGATTAGTTTGCTGGCCTTCTGGAGCGCAGCCGCGGTGGTGCGATCGCGTCGATGGTATCTGTCGCTGACTACGATTTCCGCTCTGATCTACTGGACAGTAGGCATTGTGATCACCGTTGTCATGGAATGGCTGGCCACGGGACCACTTGATCGCTGGCAATACGCAATATCGATGCCAAGACTGCCGGTTGTGGGAACCGGCATGCTACCGCTCTTACAGTGGGTGCTACTTCCGGCGGTGATTCTGTTCTTCGTTCGACGTCAAGTTAGAGGGGCAGAGGTTAGCTTGGACTGATAATACGTCGCATATCACCTATGGCACAGTTTTTGCTTTCTTTAAGTCAGGTATATTGTGGATAAATCTACGTGAGTACATCGAACGAGAAGCCACTCGTCATCGTGACCGGGAGTAGCGGTTACATCGGTTCCACCGTGATCGAAGCGTTGGCCAGCGATTACCAGCTAATTGGATTCGATCGAGAGGTGGCACCGCACCCCCCGGCCAATGCCGAATGCGTTTGCATCGACCTGACAGATGAAGAAAGCCTGGCGACAGCCTTCGAGCGTGTGGAAACCGCGCACGGTAACGTCATTGCCTCCGTCGTCCACCTGGCGTCCTATTTCGATCTCAGTGGAGAACCGAACCCGGCGTATGAGCACGTCACGCAGTGCGGTACTCACCGCCTGCTCGAATGCCTGCAGCCATTCGAGGTCGAACAGTTCATTTTCGTCAGCACCATGCTCGTGCATGCGCCGACCGAGCCGGGTGAGCCGATCACGGAAAGTTCTCCTATCGATCCCAAGCTACCGTATCGGGAATCCAAAGCGCTTACCGAGCAGATCGTCAAAGAGCAGGCCAGCGGTATCCCCACCGTGATTCTGCGGCCAGCGGGCGTCTATGACGACGAGGGCCACTCTGCGTTTCTGGCGCAACAAATCGCAGGCATTTACGAGCAGCGGCTCATCGCCCACTTTTATCCTGGCGAACTAAGCGTTGGGCAGCCCTACCTGCATCTGTCAGACCTAACGGATGCGATTCACCGGTCCATTCAGAATCGCGCCGACTTGACTCCCGAGACGGTAATGTTACTGGCTGAAGCGGAGGTTCTTGGATACGGTGAACTACAACGGAATATCGGCCAGTTGTTGCACGACGAAGAGTGGATCACGGTCTCAATTCCGCCAGCTCTGGCTTACGCAGGCACCTGGACACAAGATGCCGTACTGGATGAAGACCCGTTTCAAAAACCCTGGATGGTATCTATCGCCAATGACCACTACGAGGTTGATACGAGTCGCGCGAAGCAACTTATCGATTGGTCTCCGCAACACCGCCTGAGCGATGTCCTGCCGGTCATCACACAAAAGCTCAAGGATGACCCGTATTCCTGGTACCGGATCAATGGATTGAACGCCGCGAGGGTGGCGCACGACAAGGCCACAGGTGCCGACGGAGACAAGGCTGATTCTGCGGCGAAGCCAGTGCAAGCGCGCAAGGAGGAGCGCGAACACGAGAAATCAATGACAAAAATGCATTTCAGCATGCTCTGGGTGCATTTTGCCACGATGATGCTGGGGCTGTGGCTCGCATCGTCGCCTTTTGCGCTCGGTACCTTCACGGCGACCGAGTTCAGTGATCTGGTTCAGCAGGTGACCATCGACCGCGGCCTGTGGGAGCCGGAATTTCGAAATCTGTTGACGGCTTGGAACAACGTGATTGTCGGCGGCCTGATGATGGTTTTTGCCGCCTTGTCATTGTCTCGACGCGGCGGGCTGGCGCAGTGGGCGAATGCGTGTCTGGGTGTGTGGTTGTTGTTCGCTCCTATTGTGTTCTGGACGCCCAGCGCTGCCGTCTATTTGAATGACACGATCGTCGGTGCCCTGGCCATCGCATTTACGATTCTGATCCCCATGATGCCGGGCATGAGTGCAGAAGGCATGATGGATCCATCGGATGTACCGCCAGGCTGGACCTACTCACCGTCCACCTACCTGCAGCGCATTCCGATGATCGCGCTGGGACTCATCGGTTTTGTGCTCGCGCGAATCCTTGCTGCGTACCAGCTTGGACACGTTGGATGGGTATGGGAGCCCTTCTTTGCTGGTGATGCCGGGCGCAATGGGTCAGAGTTGATTATCACCTCTGATGTGTCCAAAGCATGGCCTGTCGCCGATGGCGGTTTAGGCGCAGTCACCTATATGTTCGAGGTGCTGATGGGCATTATGGGTGGGCGCGCGCGATGGCGAACCATGCCCTGGATGGTGGTGCTGTTCGGTATCGCCGTCGTGCCACTGGGCGTGATCAGCATCTATTTCATCATCATCCAGCCGATCGTGATCGGTACCTATTGTACGTTATGCCTCATCACAGCCCTCGGCATGCTCATCATGATCCCGTTTGCGTTAGACGAAATCGTAGCCATGGGCCAATTTTTGTTATTGAACACGCGCCGCGGACGGCCTTTCTGGCGTGCCTTCTTCAAGGGGGACGCGTTGCCGGGGGGTACCGAAGACGATCGCCCAGGATTTTCTGACTCTGTACGACAAGCGTACTTCTCGGCGGTGCGAGGCATCAACGTCCCCTGGACGCTGTTCCTGAGTGCGGTGTTAGGTACTTGGTTGATGTTCAGCCGCCTGGTATTCGAAACGTCCGGAAGTATGGCCGACAGCGATCATCTGATCGGCGCTTTGGTTATCACTGTCGCGGTGATCGCGATGGCCGAAGTGGCAAGAGCGGTGCGATTTATCAACGTGCTGTTCGGTGCTTGGCTGGTCTTTGCACCGTGGTTGCTTACGGGCGGTCAACTTGGCGGCAGTGTCTCCACGTCAGTTGTGGGGTTACTGTTGATCGGCCTGAGCCTGCCACGTGGCCGACGTAGTGCGGAGCATTACGGTCAGTGGGATCGGCTGATAGTTTGATTGGTTAACGCTGATTTGTTCGCGGCCGGCGACACATCATCGGCTCGAGAATACACATAGACAACCTGAGAGGAGAACAGCATGTTGCAAGTCGGGGAAGAAAACGGCGTGATCCGAATACGGGCCAGTGGAACGAGATCGAGATCGAGATCGCACCCGTCCCATCAGGACATTCACGAAGAACGGGCAACCGAACATCGTGCGAAAAAATAGTGACTTAGAGCAAGAGGAACCAGCATGAAAACCGCAGCACAAATCGTTTCCGAAACTAAAGAGTTCGTTCGTGCCTGTACACCTGAGGAGGCGATCAAACGCGTAAAGGCCAGCCGACAACACATTGTGGTGGATGTACGAGAACCGGATGAGTACGAAAAGCAACACATCAAGGGATCTATAAACGTGCCCCGAGGAGTACTGGAGTGGAAGATTTCGAGCGTATGTTCGGATGTTGATGCGTCAATCACTGTGCATTGCGCTTCTGGCGGTCGAGCCGTGCTTGCAGCTAAAACTATGGTCGATATGGGTTACCGCGATGTCACCGCAGTTGATGGCAGTTTCGAAGACCTTTCTGCAGCTGCACAGGAGGCAGACTAATGAGAGTTCAGCACTTCTTCCACGAACAGACATCCACCCTCTCTTACGTTGTGCATGATGCCACAACTGCGCTCGTGATAGATCCAGTGCGCGATTACGACGCGGCCAGTGCACGCACCTCATGGAAGTCTTGTGAGACGATCGCAACTTATCTGCGCACACACAACCTTACCGTCCCTTACGTAATCGATACGCATGTACACGCTGATCACATAACCGGATTACCGTATTTCAAGGAGCATTTTTTCTCAGCAACCGTAACAGGCGCACGAACGGGTGAGGTACAGGCACGCTTTCGCGACGTCTACAACCTAGGCACGGATTTCCGCGTGGATGGGAGTCAGTTCGATGTTCTGATTGACGAAGGTGAGCAGCTTGAGGTTGGCTCAATGGTAGTGGAGGCGATTTACACGCCTGGCCACACGTCGGCACACATGTCCTGGAAGATCGATGATGCTGTTTTCGTCGGCGACACC
>JAVKCL010000017.1:0-9690 GCA_040222775.1 Pseudomonadales bacterium | reverse complement strand
GTTTCCGCCGTAGGCGGAAACCCGACAGAGCTCGCGCGAAGCGCGAGATCAACTCGCTAAGGTTTTTGTTGCGACCAAGGTCGCACGGACGATGTTCAATTGTGAAACGACGTTTTCGCTGTAAGCGAAAACTCGCTAAGGTTTTTGTTGCGGCCAATGGCCGCAACAAAAACCGACTGGTGCCCAGGAGAGGACTTGAACATCCACGGGGTTACTCCCACTAGCACCTGAAGCTAGCGTGTCTACCAATTTCACCACCTGGGCATTGCGGTCTTTGGAGGTCGCGCACTTTACTTAAATCTATGACCAGGTGTCAATCGATGACAACAATATGAAATCCACACGTCTGAAGGCACCCGATGTGCTGAAAATGATCGCCGAGCTGCCGCAACCGGTCAGCTGGCGTCAACTGGTTGACCAGGCCGGTGCCGTCACGCCACGCGAGATCACCCAGCTGCGCCAGCTGCTGCGCGGCCTGGAACGCAATGGCGAGCTGACCAAGGCCCCGGATGGCAGTTACATCATCGCAGCGGCCGTAGAATCCGAAGTGGGTATGGTCGAGGGGCGAGGCAGAAAGTTGACCGTGGCTGGGTACCCCATCGCCAGCGGGCAGAACCTACCCTTGCGTGTTGGCGATAAGGTGGCCTATACGCTGGTGGCAGATGAAGTACGCATTCAGGATGTGGTGGCCTTTAACCCTGATCCCATTGCCGGCGTGCTGCAGTGGGAGGGGCGCTACCCCTATGTGGAGGCCATTGGCGGCCTGCGGGGGCGCATCGGCCTGCCGGAAGATCCGGACGCCAGCCATGGCGACACCGTCAGCGTACAGATCACCGGCCGCGACCGACGCGGTGTGGTGGGGCGTGTGATCGAGCGCATGGAGCGCGACAACGTGCTGGACGAAGCCATCTCCACGGCCTTGATTGCCCACCAGATTCCACACGAATGGCCGCAGGCAGTAACCGATGCCGCTGACCGTCTGCCCAATTCGGTACATCCTGACGACTTCCCTAAGCGGCGCAAGATAACAGACATGCCGCTGGTCACCATCGATGGCGAGACTGCCAAAGATTTCGATGACGCGGTGTACGCAGAACAGCATAAGGGCGGCTGGCGGCTGGTGGTGGCCATTGCCGATGTGGCGCACTATGTGAAGCCGGATTCGCCACTGGACGACGAGGCCGTCATCCGCGGTACATCAGTGTATTTCCCCGAGCGGGTGGTGCCGATGTTGCCCGAAGCTATTTCCAACGGGCTGTGTTCGCTGAAGCCCGAGGTCGCGCGGCTGGCGCTGGTCTGTGACATGCAGGTCAACCGCCGCGGTGAGGTGGTCGAACACGACTTTTTTGAGGCGGTGATCTTTTCCCACGCCCGGCTGACCTATACCCAGGTCCAGGCTTTTCTCGATAACGGTACCGAACTGCCGGTGGCCGCTGACTACCGCGCCGATGTTAATCAGTCGGTGAAGTCCCTGGCGCAGCTCTTCCAGGCATTCAGCAAGGCACGCGAAAAGCGCGGCGCGCTGGACTTCCCCACCCACGAAGGTGCCATTCAGATCAAGCATGGACGGGTGTCAAAGATCACGCCGGTTACCCGTCTGGCCGCCCATCAATTGATCGAAGAAGCCATGATTGCTGCCAATGTGTGTGCCGCGCGCTATCTGGAGGCGTGCGGTCTGGGTGGGCTTTACCGGGTGCATGAGCCGCCGGAAGCGGGCAAGCTTGAAGAGTTACGTCAGGCACTGGCCTACGCCGGAGTGCGCCTGGCACCCGGCGAGATTGCACCGGCCCAATTGCAGGATGCATTGAGCAATTTACCCGATACCGCCAACAGCTGGTTATTCGGCCAGCTGGCCCTGCGCACCATGCAACAGGCCATCTACACGCCGAACAATGTCGGGCATTACGGCCTGGCACTGGAACGCTACATGCACTTCACCTCACCCATCCGCCGCTACCCGGATCTGGTGGTGCACCGGCTGATCAAACACCAGGTGGCCAAACGTCATCAGCATAAAAAACTGCCCCCGATCCCCAATCCCGACGAAATACAATGGCTTGGTGAAACCTGCTCCAACAACGAACGCCGCGCGGAAAGCGCCGGCTGGATGGTGGACAGCTGGTTGAAGTGTGACTATCTGCTGGATCACATGGATGAGACCTTTACCGGCATCATCGCCACCGCCACAGACTTCGGCCTGTTTGTGGAGCTGGATGGTACTTTTGCCCAGGGCCTGTTGCACATCTCCAACCTGGGCGGTGATTACTTCGTGTTCAACGCGCGTAGTCAGAGTCTGGTGGGTGAACGCAATGGCCGACGCTTCAGTATGGGTGATCAGATCAAGGTGAAGATCAAACACATTGAACCAGCCCAGGGTCAGATCGATCTGGTGCTGGCAGAGGCGGGCGAAGACAACAAGAAGCGCAGTTCGGGCAAGCAAAGTAAGGACAGGCAGAGTAAGGACAGGCAGAGTTCGGGCAAGCAGAGTAAAGACAAGCAGAATAAAGACAAGCAAAGCAAGGACAAGCGGAGCAAGGACAAGCAGGGCACGAGTAAAGGTCAAGACGACGGCGGTAATAAACCCGCCAGCTCGGAGGCAGGCGGCAAAAAATCTGCCAACCGCAAACCGCGTAAGAAACGCGCCAGAAAAAAACCTGACCAGGGATAAGCGCCAGGCGGTGAACACAACGATATGAGTGATGTCATCGGAATTCAGGCCGTACGCGCAGTGCTCCGGGAAACCCCCGAGCGTGGTCGCTGCCTGCATATCCTGCAGGGTCGGCGCGATGCAAGGATTAACGAGCTTATCGGTCTGGCCCGCAGCGCTGGCGTGCGTTATCAGACAGTCCAGGCGGGCTTCTTCGGCCGTCGCCTGGCTGATGAAAGTGACGCGGCACACCAGGGTGTGTTGTTGGAATGCCGGGAACTCACCACCCATTCTGAGAAAGAACTGCTGGCTCATGTGGCGCAGTTGTCTACCCCGGCGCTGCTGCTGGTACTGGATGGCATCACCGACCCGCGCAACTTAGGTGCCTGTCTGCGTAGTGCCAATGCCGCAGGTGTAGATGCTGTGGTGCTACCCAAGCGGCAGTCGGCACCACTCAATGCCGTGGCGCTGAAAACCGCCCAGGGCGGTGCGGAGGACCTCTTTATTGCTGAGGTCACCAACCTGGCGCGTGCTTTGAAAGCGCTGAAAGAGCAGGGTGTGTGGCTGGTCGGCGCCGATGGTGAAGCACAGCAAGCCTACACCACGCCGGACCTCAGCGGTGCCATTGCGGTGGTCATGGGCAGCGAAGGCAGCGGCCTGCGCCGGCTGACCCGCGAGCTGTGTGATTACCTGGTGTCCATTCCCATGCAGGGCAGTGTGGCCAGCCTCAACGTGTCTGTGGCCTGTGGCATTCTGCTGTTTGAAGCCAACCGTCAGCGCCAGTCCCCCTGACCAGACAGACCATTGCGTCATGGTAGATTCCAGGTACAATGCGCGCCCGATCTGAGTAGATCGGCCCGGTGTACACACCGGACACCAGTCGGCAGCGGCTGGGACTTTAAACCTTGCTTCACGTCAGGTTGTTCTGCACCGCAGAACGTAATTCCCCGGAAGCGATCAGGACCATAGTCCTGAGCACCACAAGGAGATGTCATGCGACATTACGAGATCGTATTTCTGGTCCATCCGGACCAATCTGACCAGGTACCCGGCATGATCGAACGCTACCACGCCATGATTGAGCGCGGTGAAGGCGTGGTCCATCGTACCGAAGACTGGGGGCGTCGCCAGTTGACCTTCCCCATCGCCAAGATCCACAAGGCCCACTACATCCTGTTGAACATCGAAGTGAACCAGACCGTCCTCGACGAGCTGGAAAGTGCTTTTCGATTCAACGACGCGGTCATCCGCAGCATGATCATTCGTAAGGACGGCCCGGTGACCGGCAACTCCAAGATCTACGAAGAAGAGTTGAAGGAACAGGAAAAAGACAAAGAGCGTGAGCGTCGCCGCGAAGAGGAGTACGCCCAGCGTGCCGAAGCGAAAGCTGAAGCAGACAGCGATGATGATGAGGCACCTGCTACCGCCGATGCCGCCACAGAGGAGGACAGCGAATGAGCCGCCGTCGTATGCAACAAGCCCAGCAAGAGTCTGACATCGATTACAAAGATCTCGACACCTTGCGTCAGTTCATTGGTGAGACAGGTAAGATCGTTCCCAGCCGCATTACCGGCACCTCGGCACGTTTTCAACGTCGCCTGGCGCAGGAAATCAAGCGTGCACGCTATCTGGCCCTGCTGCCGTATACCGACCAGCACAAATAGTAGGAGCACAATATGAATGTCATTCTACTGGAAACGGTAAATAACCTCGGTGAGCTCGGCGATGAGGTCACGGTCAAAGGTGGTTTTGCGCGCAATTTCCTGATTCCTCAGGGCAAGGCCGTACAGGCCAACGAAAGCAATCGCGCCGTGTTCGAAGAACGCCGTGCCGAACTGGAAGCAGCAGCGCAGGACAAGCTGGGCGAAGCCCAGGCCAGAGCGACCAAGCTGGAAGGCCACACCCTCACCATCCTCGCCCGCGTCGGTGAAGAAGGTAAGCTGTATGGCTCAGTAGGTACCCAGGACATCGCCACTGCGTTGGAAGCCGAAGGCTTTGACGTACAGCGCAGCGAAGTGCAGATGCCGGAAGGTGTGATTCGCGTGGCTGGTGAGCATGAAGTCAGCCTGCAGTTCCACGCCGACGTCAGCGTCGAAATCACCGTGGCAGTGGTCGCCGAGTAGCGCCAGTAAGCCCGTTCAGTTGAACACGCCGCCGCCCGGTGGCGTGGCTTACGAAAAAAAACGACTTTTCCAGAGCTTATACACAGCATTGCACTTGCAAATGTTTGTGCCCGGGGCCACTCTAACTGGCCCCGTTGCTAACCCGCCTGCGTCATGTCTGAGTATCTGTCTGAGCCGCCTGCACCCATAAATCTTAAAGTGCCGCCCCATTCCATCGAGGCGGAACAGTCGGTGCTGGGTGGTTTGATGCTCAACAACGAAGCCTGGTTCGACCTGGTGGAAATCGTGCTGGCGCGGGACTTTTACCGCACCCAGCATCAGATTATTTTCGAAGCCATGATGGCCCTGGCCAACGGCGACGAACCTCTGGACGCGGTCACCGTGTCAGAAAAACTGCGTTCCCAGGGGCTCCTGGAAAAGGCTGGCGATGTGGTTTATCTGGCTGAGCTGGCGGAAACCACACCGGGCGCCAGCAATGTGCTGGCCTATGCCAAGATCGTGCGTGAGCGCTCGATTATGCGTCAGCTGATCGGCGCTGCTAACAAGATTGCAGACGCAGCATTTTCACCAGACGGCAAAGACAGCAATGCGCTGGTGGAGATGGCCGAGCAGTCCGTATTTGAGATTGCAGAAAATCGCAGCAAAGATGGTGGCCCGGAAAAAGTCGCCCCCCTGCTGGCCAAGGCCGTGGAAAAGCTGGAATTTCTGTTCAGCAACAAAGGCGCCATCACCGGGATCGCCACCGGCTTCACCGACCTGGACAAAAAAACCGCAGGCTTGCAGCCTTCTGATCTGGTGATCGTGGCCGCCCGCCCGTCCATGGGTAAGACCGCGTTTTCGGTCAACATGGTGGAGCATGCGGTCATGTCGAGCAAGTCGGTGCTGCTGTTCAGCATGGAGATGCCGTCGGAACAGATCGTCATGCGTATTCTGTCCAGCCTCGGGCGCATCGACCAGACTCGCCTGCGTACTGGTGAGCTGCATGACGATGACTGGACCCGCTTTACCGGTGCAGTCTCCCAGCTGAAAGATAAAAAGCTCTACATTGACGACACACCGGCGTTGACCCCTGGCGATGTACGCTCCCGGGCGCGCCGTGTGGCCCGCGAATCCGGTGGGCTGGACATGATCGTGGTGGACTATCTGCAGCTCATGCGCACAGCGGACAAGTCGGAATCCAGAGCCGGTGAGATCTCTGAAATTTCGCGCTCGCTGAAAGCGCTGGCCAAAGAGATGCGTTGTCCGGTGGTGGCGCTTTCGCAGCTCAACCGTGCGCTGGAGCAACGTCCGGATAAACGCCCGATGATGTCAGACCTGCGCGAATCAGGCGCCATCGAGCAGGACGCCGACGTGATTCTGTTCATCTACCGCGATGAGGTCTACAACGAAGAGACTGAAGACAAGGGCGTGGCTGAGATCATCATCGGTAAACAGCGTAACGGGCCGATCGGCAAAGTGCGCCTGTCCTTCCAGGGCAACCTGACTAAGTTCGACAATCTGGCCCCAGATATTTACAACGACTTCAATTAAGGCGGATCGCGCACAGCTGTGGCAAAAAGCAAAGTAAAAACCGCCTATGTGTGTGGCGACTGTGGTGCTGAACACGCCAAGTGGCAGGGCCAGTGTCATACCTGCTCCGAGTGGAACACCCTGTCCCGGGTCAACATCGGGCCGGTCAGGGAAGCACGCGTCGGCTTCGCCGGCGCCAGCGCACAGATCAAAAAACTCAGTCAGGTTGATGCCCAGGAAAGTGCGCGCATCAGCACCACGTTGAAAGAATTTGATCGCGTCCTGGGTGGCGGTCTGGTACCGGGCTCGGTGGTGCTGATGGGCGGTGACCCGGGTGCCGGCAAAAGTACCCTGCTGCTGCAGGTGTGTACGCAACTCGCCAGTCAGTGTGGCGTGCTCTACGTCACCGGTGAAGAATCGCTGCAGCAGCTGGCCATGCGCGCCAAACGTCTGGATCTGCCGCTGGACAATCTGGATGTCGCTGCCGAAACCCGTGCGGAGGTGGTGGCCGGACACATCGAGGCGCATAAGCCCCAGGTAGTGATTCTGGATTCCATTCAGGTCATGCAGATGGATGCCATCGACTCCACGCCAGGCTCCGTGACCCAGGTACGTGAAACCGCGGCTTATTTCACCCGCCTGGCCAAACAGACCGGTACTGTCATAGTGCTGGTGGGCCACATCACCAAAGAAGGGGGTCTGGCCGGTCCTAAAGTCCTGGAACACATGATCGACTGTTTCATGATGCTCGACAGCCCCGCCGGTTCCCGCTATCGCACCCTGCGCGGTCACAAGAACCGCTTCGGCGCAGTCAACGAACTGGGCGTTTTTGCCATGACCGACAAAGGCATGCGCGAAGTGGCCAACCCATCAGCCATTTTCCTGCAACGGGGTGATGTGGATTCACCGGGCAGCATGGCCACTGTTACCTGGGAAGGCACCCGCCCGCTGCTGGTCGAAATTCAGGCGCTGGTGGACGAAGTGGCCGCCGGCTATCCCAAACGCGTGGCCGTGGGTCTGGACCAGCAACGCCTGGCCATGCACCTTGCGGTACTGCACCGACATTGCGGTATTACCTTGAGTGATCAGGATGTGTTCGCCAATGTGGTCGGCGGTGTACGTATCCAGGAAACCGGCGCCGATCTCGCGCTGCTGCTGGCGGTGCTGTCCTCATTCCGTGACCGCATACTGCCCAGAGACCTGATCGTTTTCGGCGAACTCGGCCTTACTGGTGAAGTGCGCGCCGTCGCCAACGGTCAGGAGCGCTTGCGCGAGGCAGCCAAACATGGCTTCAAGCAGGCCATCGTTCCCTACGGCAACCGCCCTCAGGAAAAGCTGCCCAACATGACCGTACATGGGGTCAAAACCCTTGCCAGTGCCCTCGAAGTCCTGACTAACTTCTGATCAGCATTTATTCGTGCAAGTCTAGAACATCTAATTCAGCCAGGCTCCTACGCCAATCCCGCACTTCTCACTTCCAGGTCTGAACTGTAGTCTGCGAGTTGATCCGATTAGCGATGGATGGGCTTGTACTTAACCCGTGTCGGCTGAGCATCGCCGAGCCGCCGTTTGCGATCAGCCTCGTAGTCCGAGAAATTACCCTCAAACCATTCCACGTGGCTGTCGCCTTCAAAAGCCAGGATATGGGTGGCCACGCGGTCCAGAAACCAGCGATCGTGCGAGATCACCAGTGCCGTGCCGGCAAAGCTCAACAGCGCTTCTTCCAGCGCACGCAGGGTCTCCACGTCCAGATCGTTGGTCGGTTCGTCCAGCAACAGTACATTGGCGCCACGCCGTAGGAGCTTGGCCAGATGTACCCGGTTGCGTTCACCACCGGAGAGATCGCCGACCCGCTTCTGCTGATCGCTGCCTTTGAAGTTAAATCGCCCCACATAGGCGCGACTGTGCAACTCATGCTTACCGATGCGGATCACGTCCTGTCCGTCAGACACCTCTTCCCACACGGTTTTGTCCGCCTTGAGCTCGTCCCGGCTCTGGTCCACATAGGCGATGTCCACCGTACTGCCCAGTTCTACCGTGCCGCTGTCCGGGGTCTCCTGTTCTGTAAGCATTTTGAACAAGGTCGATTTACCGGCGCCGTTGCCGCCGATGATGCCGACGATGGCGCCGCGGGGAATGTTGGCGCTGAGCCCATCGATCAAGAGACGATCGCCGAATCCTTTACTCAGGTCTTTCAGCTCGATGACTTTTTCACCCAGCCGTTCGCCGGTGGGGATAAAGAGATCCGTGGTTTCCTGCCGCGCTTCCTGTTCCTGACTCACCAGTTCGTCAAACCGTTCCAGGCGCGAACGGCTTTTGGACTGGCGTGCCTTGGGATTGGAGCGCACCCATTCGAGTTCAGATTTAATGGTTCGCTGGCGCGCCTTTTCCTGCGACGCTTCCTGTGCCAGGCGGGCTTCTTTATTTTCCAGCCAGTTGGAATAGTTGCCCTCAAACGGAATGCCGCGACCGCGGTCCAGCTCCAGAATCCAGCCGGCCACATTGTCGAGAAAGTAGCGATCGTGAGTCACTGCCACGACGGTGCCCGGGTATTCATCCAGGAATCGTTCCAGCCACGCCACGCTCTCAGCGTCCAGGTGGTTGGTCGGCTCATCCAGCAACAGCATATCCGGCTTGGACAGCAGCAGCGCACACAAGGCCACCCGCCGGCGCTCACCACCGGACAAGACATTCACCGGCGTATCCCACTCCGGCAGACGCAGTGCATCGGCAGCGATATCCAGGGTGCGATCGATTTCCCAGCCGTCTACCGCATCAATGGCGGTGGCCAGGTCGCCCTGCCGCTCCAGCAGCTCGGACATCTGATCATCATCCATCGGCTCGGCGAACTTATCCGAAATCTCGTTGTACTCGTTGAGCATCGCCATGATCTCGCCGACGCCCTGCTCCACATTGCCACGCACCGTGAGATCTTCATCCAGCTGCGGCTCCTGCGGCAGATAGCCCACCTTGATGTCCTTCTGCGCCCGCGCCTCACCCTCAATCTCGGTGTCCTCACCGGCCATAATGCGCAGCAGGCTCGACTTACCCGAACCGTTCAGACCCAGCACGCCGATCTTGGCGCCGGGGAAAAAAGATAGATGAATGTTCTCCAGGATGGTGCGTTTGGGGGGTACCACCTTTGTCACACCCTGCATGGTGTAAACGTACTGAGCCATTGACTGAGTTATCCGCTAGCAAAAACGGCCGGCAGTATACTGTCGAAGCGGCGCGATTGCATGGTCGGTCTGCGGTCGCGAACTCGGCAGGTCCGGAGTCCGGCTGAAATTAATTTTTCGGGGCATAAAAACGCAGCGCTGAGCGCAGGAGGGAAACAGCCAGAAAGTTGGGCCGGGAGAATTTTTCAATCCCGCGGACCGCTGCAAGCACATCCATGTAAGCTTCGGTGGC